>JAUIDD010000001.1 GCA_030429175.1 Gammaproteobacteria bacterium | reverse complement strand
TATTAGCAAATACACGCAACCCCGAGTAGCTCGACACGCTCGCACCTTCAGAGTCGGTAATACGGGGATCATAATCACGTGCAGTTGTATCAACTTCTATTGCTAATTCACCTGCTTGATGTGGCGTGATATCCCATTGATGATATAAATCGAGATCGGGATATTGAAATGCCAAGCGATCACGCTCTGGTAATCCAACATACTGATCGGGATGGGTATACTGAATAATACTCATCGCTTTATCGATCGCTTTTTTTATCGCAGCTGTTTCCAATTCGGTAGTACTTACCGACGCAGTGCGCTGCTGCTGATAGAGTGAAATTGAAAATCCTTGCTCTTGATGATACTCGATTTCTTCGAGCAAGCCTTTTCGCGCTGAAACACCAAAACCCTGTTCATAGGAGATTAAAGCATCTGCCTGATCTGCACCAGATTGTATCGCATAGTCGATACCATGAGAAACTAGATCTTGCAGTGATGATTTATTCATTAGTGTGTACGCTTACGTTTACCGCTTGATTTACGCTTCGCTCCAGGTAGAGGCTTAGCCTTAGTCGACGCCAATGGATCTGGCTGCGCAGTTAAGGCAATATCGATGACTTGATCAATCCACTTAACTGGCGTAATTTTTAAACCTTCTAAGATTTCATCCGGCACCTCTTTCAAGTCACGCTCATTATCTTCTGGGATAATCACACGCTTGATACCACCACGCTTAGCTGCAAGCAATTTTTCTTTAAGGCCACCAATCGGTAACACTTCGCCACGTAAGGTAATTTCACCAGTCATCGCTACATCGGCACGCACCGGGATTTTGGTCACAGCAGAAATAAGCGCGGTACACATACCAATACCTGCCGATGGTCCGTCTTTAGGCGTCGCGCCTTCGGGCACATGCACATGAAAATCATGCTCTTGGAAAAAATCATCTTCGATACCTAACACTTCAGCACGACTACGCACTACTGTCATCGCTGCATGAATAGATTCTTGCATCACTTCACCTAACTGACCAGTATAAAGCGATTTACCTTTACCATGTAGTACTTGCGCTTCAATCGTTAAAAGCTCACCACCAACTTCAGTCCACGCAAGGCCCGTCACTTGACCAATTTGATCTTTTTCTTCGGCTAAACCAAAACGGAATTTTTGTACACCAAGATATTTTTCAAGTTGTTTCACAGAAACTTTAATACTTTTGGCCTTACCTTTCTTTTTAGATGCTTTGTTACTCACCAGGTCGCGTACTACTTTACGGCAAATCTTCGCAATCTGTCGCTCGAGATTACGTACTCCCGCTTCACGCGTGTAACAACGGATTACTTCCGTCAACGCTGCGTCACTGACTTGTAACTCATCTTCTTCAAGGCCCGCTGCTTCCATCGACTTTGGCAATAAATATTTTTTAGCAATATTCAGTTTTTCAAATTCGGTATAACCTGGAATACGAATAATTTCCATACGATCTAACAACGCTGCTGGAATATCCATCGAGTTAGCCGTTGCAACAAACATCACCTCTGACAAATCATAGTCGACTTCGAGATAATGATCGCTAAAGGTATCATTTTGCTCGGGATCGAGTACCTCTAGTAAAGCTGACGCTGGGTCACCACGAAAGTCCATCGCCATTTTATCGACCTCATCTAACATAAAAAGAGGATTACGCACTTTTACTTTCGATAGTTTTTGAATTACTTTACCTGGCATGGCACCAATATAGGTACGACGGTGTCCACGAATTTCTGCTTCATCACGCACACCACCTAGGGAAATACGTGCAAACTTACGTCCAGTTGCATCTGCAATCGATTGGCCTAATGATGTTTTACCCACACCAGGTGGCCCTACTAAGCATAAAATTGGACCCTTTAATTTTTTAACTCGTTGTTGCACAGCTAAGTATTCTAAAATACGCTCTTTAACTTCTTTAAGGCCATAATGATCCTCATCTAAAATCTCCTCAGCCTGGTCGATATCCATACGTACTTTGCTACGTTTTTTCCATGGAATACCTAACATCGTTTCAAGATAATTACGGCACACCGTTGCTTCAGCAGACATCGGCGGCATCATTTTTAATTTGTTAAGTTCAGCGTCTGCCTTTTCCATCGCTTCTTTAGACATACCTGAACTTTTAATCTTTTCAGCGAGCTGTTCAATCTCATCGAGCGGTACACCAGATTCATCCAAATCTCCCAGCTCTTGCTGAATCGCTTTGATTTTTTCGCTTAAATAATATTGGCGCTGGCTTTTTTCAACTTGTTTTTTAACCCGGCCTTGAAGGCGTTTTTCAACTTCCATTAAATCGAGTTCTTTCGTCAGTAACTCATGAATGAGCTCAAGGCGCTTATTAATATCAAGTGACATCAATACTTCTTGGCGATCTTCAAGCTTAATTGTCATATGCGCTGCAATACTATCTGCCAAACGACCAGGATCTTCGATACGTTCTAATGAGGATACTAATTCAGTTGGAATTTTTTTATTAACCTTAACTAATTGTTCAAAACGTGAGAACACGCTACGCATCATCGCCTGCACTTCGGGTGCATTACGATCACCATCATCTTCTTTTGCTTCAACATCGACAGTAAAATAATCTTCACATTTTTGCATGCTAATCACTCGTGCGCGCTGCGCGCCCTCGATTAACACTTTAACTGTACCATCAGGCAAACGCAGCATTTGCAATATTGTTGCGACCATACCGATGTCATATAGATCTTGTCCTTTAGGAATATCGATATTGGGATCTTTTTGTGCAGTTAAAAAGATATGCTTATCATCATCCATTGCCGCTTCTAATGCCTTGATAGACTCGGTACGACCAACAAATAATGGAATCACCATATGTGGAAATACCACAACATCACGCAATGGCAAAAGTGGATAGGTCGATTTGATTTCAGTTGCCTTAGTCATATATTTCCTTTAGGTTAGTTTTGTACTTATGCAGCAGAGTCATTAACCCCATCATTCTCAAATATAAATAAAGGTTTTGCATCGTTGTTTATAACATTTTCATCAATCACCACTTTCTGCAAGCCAATCATGGAGGGAATTTCATACATCAGATCCATCAGCGTATGCTCTACAATCGATCGCAATCCTCGTGCGCCAGCTTTACGCTCAATTGCTTTTTGTGCAATCGCTTTTAGCCCCGCGGGACGCACATCAATCTCAACACCCTCTAACTCAAACAGCTTACTATACTGCTTGATCAGTGCATTTTTAGGTTCAACTAAAATGTTGATTAAGGCATCTTCATCTAATTCATTTAAGGTAGCAATAACTGGCAATCGACCAATAAATTCAGGGATCAAACCAAAACGTGTTAAATCTTCTGGTTCAATTTGTTTTAAAAGTTTGGCATCAACAGCAAGTTTTTTCACATCACGTACTTCTGCACCAAAGCCTATGCCTGACTTGTCAGTACGCTGCTGAATAATACGTGTAATATCAGCAAATGCACCACCACAGATAAAGAGGATATTCGATGTATCTACTTGCAAATATTCTTGTTGCGGATGCTTACGTCCACCTTGTGGTGGAATAGAGGCAGTCGTACCTTCAATCAGCTTAAGAAGTGCTTGCTGCACACCTTCACCCGAAACATCACGCGTTAATGAAGGACCTTCACTTTTACGAGCAATCTTATCGATTTCATCAATATAAACAATACCCGTTTGTGCCTTCTCAACATTATAGTTACATTTTTGCAGCAGCTTTTGGATGATATTTTCGACGTCTTCACCCACATAACCTGCTTCTGTCAACGTCGTCGCATCGGCAATCGCAAACGGCACATTTAAGATACGCGCCAATGTTTGTGCCAACAAGGTTTTACCTGAACCTGTTGGGCCAATCAGCAGAATATTACTTTTTGCTAACTCGACATCACCCTCGCGTGGTTTGTGATTGAGACGTTTGTAATGATTGTAAACTGCAACAGATAACACTTTCTTTGCATGCTCCTGGCCAACAACATATTGGTTGAGCAGGTCATGTAATTCTTTAGGGCTGGGTAAACGACCACTCTCAAGATTACCAACGCTTGATGCTGCTTGCGCTTCCTCACTGATAATATCATTACATAGTTCAATACACTCATTACAGACAAATACTGATGGACCAGCAATCAATTTTTTAACTTCATGCTGGCTTTTTCCGCAAAATGAGCAGTAGAGCGTTTGTTTGGTATCTTGAGTCGTCACGGGACCACCTCTTTTTTACATCTTCAACTTAGTAAATTGGGGCTAAATGCACCTTTTTCAATGATACCATCAATAAATAATTGAAAACAATAAACAAACCCAAGAAACTACTACGGTATTCATTTAGATCAATATATGATCATGAGTGATTATTCACGCTCTCTAAAGACCGAATCGATCAAACCATACTCTTTGGCTTCTTCAGCTGGCATAAAATAATCGCGGTTCGTATCGCTCTCAACTACCTCAAATGACTTACCGGTATGTTTTGCTAAAATGTGGTTGAGTGTATCACTCACACGTTGCGTCTCTTTAGCATGGATCTGGATATCTGTCCCCTGCCCTTGGTAACCACCCAGTACCTGGTGAATCATCACCGTTGAATGTGGCAGACAATGACGCTTACCTTTAGCACCACCTGCCAGCAGTACCGCACCCATACTTGCTGCCATACCAATACATAAGGTACTCACATCAGGCTTAATAAATTGCATCGTATCATAAATGGCAAGGCCAGCTGTCACCGCACCGCCGGGTGAGTTAATGTACAGATAGATATCCTTATTAGGGTTCTCAGACTCCAAAAATAACATTTGAGCAATAACCAAATTAGCCATGTGTTCTTCAACACCGCCGACTAAAAAAATAATCCGCTCTTTTAGGAGTCGTGAATAAATATCATAAGCACGCTCACCACGAGAACTTTGCTCAACAACCATGGGAACTAAATTAGCACTAGGCTCAATAATAGAACTACTCATAAAGACTTCCTTTATTAATTGGGTAAAAGTTACTAATTATTTTAGCAGGTTATCCTTAACCTTGAAAGCAGCGTAAATTAGCCACACCGGGGGGGGGTTTACCGATTGAACCTGTTGTGATGTAATGCAGTATGACAACCCGAAGGTGTTAAGGAATGGATAAAATTAACTCGAACCCTCACCAACCTCAAATATAGTAAGTAGAAAAAACCACCCAATTTTTTGTTAAAAATATCGAGGGGAAATGTCGCGTTATATTATCTATGTCAAACGCGAATACGCTTACGCCTAGTTCATGACATCTTGATACGCTTCATCTTTTTCAACGATCTTTGCTGCTTCAAGCAATGCATCTACTGCCTGATCTTCAAGTACAGCTGCTTCAATTTCAGAACGTGCTTCTTTATTATCACGATACCACTGCTCTACTTCTTCAGGCTTTTGATAGTAATTGGCTGTTTCTTTGATTTGCGCATCAACACGCTCAGCATCGAGTTTGAGTTCAAATTTTGCAATCACTTCTGCTAATAATAAACCTAAACGCACACGCTTTTCTGCCTGCTCTTTGTAAGGCCCATCTGGCAAATTGATTTTTTCAAGTTGAGCTACATCCAAACCATATTGACTAGCCATTCGTGATAAGTTTGATCTTTTAAGATGTTGTATTTCCGCAGTAATTAAAGCAGCAGGCACCTCGAATTCATTTAATTCAATCAGTTTATCCATCACTTGCTCTTTGACCACACTTTTAAGCTTTTCTTTAAGCTCGCGTTGCATGCCTTCAATCACTTTCTCTTTAAGTGCATCAACACCACCTTCTACTTGCATCTTTTTAGCAAGCTCATCATCAACAGGGGGTAACTTTGGCGCTTCTACTTTGTGTAGGGTGATTTTAAATACCGCATCTTTGCCTTTAAGTTCTTCTGCTTGATAATCTTCTGGAAATTTAACCTCAACATCTTTAGTGTCACCAGGGCTCATGCCTTCGATACCTGACTCAAATCCTGGAATCATCGATTTTGAACCTAATACTAAAGTATGCTGATTAGCTGCACCACCTTCGAATACTTCACCATCGATAGTGCCATCAAAGTCAATCAAAACACGGTCACCATCTTTTGCAGCGCGTTCAACCACATCAAATGTAGCATGTTGTGTTTGAATTTTTTCAAGCATTTTTTGAATGTCGTTATCTTTAATTTCAGATGTTTTACGCGTTACTTCAACGCCTTCTAATGTTTTTAAATCGATCTCTGGATAAACTTCAAAGGTAGTTTTGAATTCTAATGGTTGGTCTTTTTTAACATCCATTTCAGTAACGGTGGGCTGACCAACTACTTTAACTTTGTCTTCTTGAACTGCTTTTGCAAAATTAGCTTGAATTAATTGACCCGCAATCTCATCCAAGACACCTTTCCCAAAACGTTGCTCGATCACTTTTGTTGGCGCTTTACCAGGACGAAAACCATTGATGTTTGCTTTTTTCGCAACTTCAGCCAATCGCTTTTCATATGCTGCTTTTACTTCCTCAACTGGCACAGTGATGGTCATTTCTCGTTTTAACGCTTCTACTACTTGGATCGAACTTTGCATTTAACTACCTCATTAATATGAAAAAAGTGGTGCGAGCGGAGAGACTCGAACTCTCACGGGATTCCCCACTGGAACCTAAATCCAGCGCGTCTACCAATTCCGCCACGCTCGCAACGCGACACAAGCCGCATATTGAACACTAAAATGATCTAATAGGCAAGTGTAAAACCCCTATATAGCGCAGTCCATCGATATTGAAAGATTATCCCAAGCCTGGCGGTATGGATTTAATGCATCGAGTGACTCTATCACTTTACCCAAAAACTCATTACATTCATCACCGCCTTCCTGATCTTTTAACCATGAGCACAATTGCTCTAATTGAGATGGCTCAACTTTTTGCAGTGTCTTAAAAATAATCTTTGATTTTTTTTTCTTCAGATTATTAAATACAATCTTAAAACTGACTGGCACGTCACGAGTAGCACCTCCTGCGGGCGTTGCAAACATGCTAGCCTCAACAACCGTGGGTAGCACAGACTCAACAGGCTTGCCTAATTTCTCAGCAATGACTTTTATACACTGTTGCGCTCCCTTGGTAATACCGTCATTATTTTGAGCGGTGCGCGCATAATCGATTGCAGTCAATTGCTGTCCTTCAATATCACATTCATAATCTAACTTTATCCCACTGCAGGCCATTAATCGCTTAACAACCTCAACTTTACCATTATAAGCATAGAAGTGGAGTAAAGGCAGCTGCTCTATTCTAAGTTTGTTTAAGTCAATTAATTCTTCAGCAGCTTGATCGTTATCAGTAAGACTCATAAACTCAACTTTACTTATTTGAAACCCTTGTCCTCGACTTATAGATGAGCCCGAACCAGGAGATATGTTTAAGTTTTTGTGGACTTGTGCTTGAGGACTTTTAGGAACTTTAAACTCAAGCAGTTGCGCTAGCGCGTTAACATAACCAGACTCTAAACATGTTTTGATTAAATTCGTAACTAAAGACATAGTAGCCTGTAAATTGTACTCATGTTTTTCAGGTTCAAAGCATTTATAGAGTGTGTAATGTGCTTTATAGAGGTCATCTGTCGATTCTTTATAATCGTAGTTCTGAAAAGACTGATTACCTAATAATAAGTATGTCACCAAAAGACGATCAAGCAGATTTACATTATTCTTTGACTGCTTACCAACATTTGACGTTGGAACATAGCTTAAGAGCTGTTGCTGTAGCTGTGGGTATTTTTGTAAAATCGATAAAATACCCGTTTCGCATAATACCAAAAGACGTTCGTGAATATAATAAAGCTCATTTGGAGCGAAAATTAAGCCACGCACCTCAGAAAGTACGGTTTCAACAGATAGAACATCTTTACCATCACTCTCTGCAGCATTTTCTGAGTCTTTTTGTTTTAAGGTTTCTGCAAAGGTAACTAATTGAGTTCTAAATTCATCGCCTTGCAAACAGCTCGTGAACATAGTTGATAAAACCCCAGTGGTAGGCAATGTACAAACAGCACCTCTAGTGGTAGTCTTTTCATGCTTGTCTGTATCAACTTGCAAATACAGCTTGTGCGCTTTACGCAATGCCTTACAGTCTTCTTGTGAGTAATAACCACTCTTTAAGGGTTCAAGATGCATTAAATGTAGCGCATCAGCACAGTGAATTGGTCCACAGTTATTTCCATCAAATTCATCTTGACGAGCTCTATATGGGTAGTGCTCTTTAGAATACGGCTCAAAAATTAACTGACCTTCAGGAAAAATACCTAATAGTCGTCTCTTCAACGCTTCTTCTAAGCATACTCTCAACTCATCAGGAAACTTACCTGAGGCATGTTTGGGATCGTGATTAAACATACTCACCGTTAGCGTAGTTTCTTGACGCTTTATATCAAATTGTAACGTTGTCCAATGCACATTACTCCATGAACAAGGGGTGATGATTCTGATCAGACAGTTTTCATTCTGTGTTAATGACTCCTCAAGTTCATCAAATACATCTTTTAAAAGTACAATCTCATCTACATTGATAGGCTGAGGCTGTGTAGTTTTATCGAGGTAATAGGTTATTTGCCCACTATCGTGCGCAACCGCGGGTGTATATACGGGGATATAGACGTGACACTGCTCAATAGTTACAGACGACGCCTGTCGCCTAAAAGAACATCCGCTTACGAGTGGAAAATTAGCATCTAAGCTTCCCGCCATAATCAGACCAATTTTTTTGTCATCATACCATTCATCACTAAAACTTCTAAAGTGTGGAGATGTGAAACGAAGTTTTTGTTTACCCACCAACCGTAAGAATAAATCTGACTGTTGTTCGTCTAAGATACGTGTTTGCTGCTCTTCTTGTTTCTTAAAACGAGCCCTTTGCTCATCTGTTGCCATTATATTTTCAGCAGTAATTTTGAAAACATCTAACAGTCGAGAGAAACTTTCATCCGAAATGTTGATCTGCATCGTCAGCAAAGGACCTAACTCATCACGGCCAGGTTTTATTTGGCTTTCAATTTGAACTGGAAACAACTTTGGGAAATCTCTTTCAAGGTTACTTAAAAAAGTATCGAAAGAAGACTGATCTACACCAATCGAGACAGCAATGTGATCGATTTTTTCACTCTCTAGGGAAGGTATGACTTTTTGCAAGTCAGAATCCCATGGCAAAATGAAAGATGTGCTTGGCTTGACTTGATCATCTCCACCAAAATACAGGAACAAAGCTTCTTCAAAAAGATCAGATTTGTGTATATTAAGGTTATGTTCCCTATAAACTTTATGAACAGCGTCAATAAACTCAGAAATCTTCATGTGTAACCACTCCTTTACTCAAACATCATATTTTTTAAACGCATTTTTTAATTTCGCAATTAAAACCCAATATAATATTGGTGTCAATATACTCGGGTTTAAAATTCAGTACTGCATTTGACCATTTGAGATAGCTGTAATAAGATGTTGTCATATTAACAACCACCCCTCCCTCCTAAGGAGATTTTTTATGGATATGAGAACCTTAGCAGCAACCACATTAACACTATTTGCTTCAACATATACATTCGCAGACACCTGCCCAACACAGCTTATTAAAGAACACGATGGTCACTGGGTCTCACATCAAAAACCTGGTTGGCGCTCATCTGAAAAAACCGAACACGGCACACAGATTAATGTTAAAGACTTTGGTGGTGCACTTTACTCACCGAAAGAAAAACGTTTAGTCTGTGTCTACCGCTCAACTCAAGGTTTTTGGATCGCTATGATATCTAATACGCCTGACAGTGTGCAAATTCAAAATAACATGCATCACCACGCTTGGCATTGGGATAAAAAACACCACGACTACACTTGCGGTAGACCCAATATTATAGATCCGCGTAACTGTCAGTTTAAACTCCATTCTTAAAAGCAGTCGGCTTCAAATTGAGCCTAACTACGCGCCATTTATAACTACCTTGATATACGTGTCGACTTAGTCTGAGTTAACTCAGCTTAACAGCCCATCCGGCAATTTCATTGCCGAGTACTGCTACAGCACGATTCGCTGCAACAACACCACTATAAGGATTATTCTGTGGCGCAGGTACGTAAACACTAAACTGCCGGCTCGCTACCACTTCACTCGTAGCACTATTGATTAATGTTTCTTGCAAGACCACATGCTCACGACTGGTAGGCTGGGTAAAATCTTGGGTGAAACTAATCACACGCGTATCCAAACGATAATTGGTCATACCTGTAAATGGTGTAGTAACCACTGCCTTATAATAGCCTTGATTAATTATCGATTGTGCCAACATCGGTAAAACCATTTGAGCCGGTGGCGCAGCCCACTGATGACTGGCATAACCACGCAAGCTAAAAGGTAGCGGCTCATAAATCATTTTGTTCGATTCAAAACCTGGGTCTGGAATTGGCAAAGATACTAATAGGGTTTTATTACTGCGATGCTGCTGAGCATTTATCGTTGGTTTAACCGCACTTAAATTATAAACATGCATTTCGGGTAGGTTTACCGGTGTCGATAAACCACAACCAGCTAACGCAACCGCAAGTATTATTAAACCTATAAGCTGTAAATATTTCATCGCTTCTCTCCAGGTCCTGGGGGTAGTGGCTTGGTACCACGTACAAGCATTGCAGGGTCACGTTTTAATTGATTGCTAATGGACGTTAAGTTCACAACAACATTACCCAAACGCTGTAATACTTGCTGCGCAGCTGGCACCAGCTGTGTCGCAAAACCATCAACTGCTGCTTGCCCTGCCTTAAGCGTGTGTGTCGCCGTTTCTGCAGTGGTATTAAATGTGGCCGCTGTCGTTTTAAGCTGTTTCATTGTAACAGATGTTGTATCCACTAAACTGGGTAACTTATCTGCCATTATCTGACCGCGCATCAAGATTTTTTGCAGTGACGTCATACTAGCATTGATTTTGTTGGTATTATTTTTAAGTGTATTTGTAAATACTTGCAAATTCTTTAATGTTTCTGAAATAGATTTCAGATTATTTTCGTCAAATAATTGAGTTACACTGTCACTAAGCTCTGTGATTTTACCTGTAATTTTAGGCATTACTTCACTTAACTGCATTAACAGGGAAGGTTTAGATGCAATCACTGGATAATCTTCTCCAGCATGCTTTTCAAGCGGTGGTGCATTAACTTTTTCAGATTGCAATCCAATATAGTCAACACCAGTAATACCTTGAGACATCAGTGTTGCCACTGTTGAGGTATTAATAGGCGTACCCGATTCGATATTCAAAATAACTTTAACTAACTGAGGATTGCTTGGCACTAACCCAATCGACTTCACATAACCAATGGGCACACCATTATAACGCACCGTACCCTGCACACTTAAGCCTGCCACTTCTTCATGCAAAAAGACAACATACTGTGTATATTGCTCATCGTGTTTGCGCAATGCTAACCAAAAAAATATGGCAAACGCGGCAACCACCAAGCACACTACGAAGGCACCAACTGCTGTATAACTAAATTTACTGCCCATTTTATCGCTCCCAGCGCTGATGACGTGGCCCACTAAAATAGCCACGAATTAAAGGATGCGTCTGTTTAACCAGTTCCTGCATTGGCATTAAAGCTAATACCTTGCCGTCACCGATAAACATAACACGATCTGGTACACGCCATAACGTATCGAGATCATGTGTAACTATCACAAATGTAAGACCTAAGTTTTCGCGCATCTCCAAGACCAAGTCATCCAACTCGCCAGCAGATTTAGGATCCAAGCCAGCTGTTGGTTCATCTAAAAAAAGTAACTCTGGATCTACTGCAATCGCACGTGCGAGTGCCGCCCGCTTTTTCATACCACCACTGAGCTCTGAGGGATATTTTAAAGCGGCATCAGGCTCTAGACCAGATAATTCAATTTTCAATTGAGCTAATTCCTTTTTCATCTGGCGACTTAAGTTTGTTAACTCATGCATCGGAAAAATCACATTTTCAAGTAGTGTAAATGAACTAAACAATGCTGCACTTTGAAACATAACCCCCCAACGACGTCGAATCAACATACGCTGTTCAAAAGATGCTGTTAGAGTGTTAATCCCAAAAACTTCGATATCACCAGCCGTCTGTGTATTCAACATCAAAATCGAACGTAGCAATGTTGTTTTACCACATCCACTGGCACCAATAATGGCGACAATTTCATTTTCATTAATTTCAAAATTCAAGCCATCGTGTACCCAACGATTACCCAAATAATTCTTAAGACCTGTAACTTGAATCGTTGGCTGCTGCATCGTCATCTCAAAGATCCATCAAGTTAAAAATTACTGAAAATAACGCATCAGCAATAATAATCAAAAAAATTGATTGCACTGCTGCTTTTGTTGTTTGCTTACCAACACTTTCAGCACTAGTGCCAACAGCAAAGCCCTGAAAACAGCCCACACCTGCAATAATCAAAGCAAATACCGGTGTCTTTATCAAACCTAAAACATAGTGACGTAAACTGACTGCCACATCGAACCGTTCTAAAAACGTATGATAACTGATGCTTAAAATATTCTTAGCCATAACCATACTGCCAAACACACCAAAAATATCCGCCCATACAACTAATAAAGGCAAAGTAATAATTAACGCTGTAATACGTGGCAAAACCAATCGCTGAACTGGTTGAATGCCCATGGTACGCAAGGCATCGATTTCTTCATTTACCTTCATCGTACCAATGAGCGCAGTAAATGCGGTACTTGTACGCCCTGCCATAATAATTGCTGTAATGAGTGGTGAAAATTCACGTACAATGGCAATACCAGTTGTATCTACAATAAAAATATTGGCACCATATTGTCGCAACTGTACTGCCAGCTGATATGCTAAAACAATACCTATCAAAAACGCCATTAAACCCACTATACCCAACGCACGATAACCCGTTTCTTCGATTACTGCCATCAAATCACGCCACGAAAACGTACGCGGCCTCATAATAGCTTTACACCACAAGACCACTAATTCACCAGTAAAATTGATAAAGTCAATAATTTGATTCAATTTGGCAATAGCATTAACACCAATCTGATACAACTGCCCTCGATGCGGTGGCAACTCAGCTGCTTTGGCATCAGCATAACGCTTAACCACTGCTTTATAGAGCGCATCATAGCGCTTCTTCAACCCGGTCACCTGAACCGATTGATGATCTCCATTGACCTTTTGAATGATCTCATTGAGCAATAATGCACCGGCACTATCGAATCCAGAAACATCACTACCATCGATAGCTACAACCAGATCAGTGTCACGCCCAAGAGATTTGAGCTTATCGGCAAGTTGTTTGACATTTGCAATCGTCCAACAGCCATGACACTTAAGCATCTTGCCATCTTCCTCTAAACTAAACGCGGCTGTTAAATGATCATTAGACATAGCTACCATTTTGCCACTATATCAGTTGCTTTACCAATTTTTGAACGTTAACTTGGTGAAAATGCTGACTATTGTGTGCAAGCGTACAATGTTGAGTGCGCATACGCCGAGATTGATCGCGCCGCTTCAACCAATTTTGCATAAACTGATGCGCAATTTCATGGCTACGTATCACCACAATATTTTCACTATTATATTGCTGTGCAGCTTTAGTAAAATTATAAGAACCCGTTTCAACTATCTGATTATCAATAATGAGAATCTTATTATGTGCAATTCTAGGCTGATAATCATTCCACACGGGCACACCATGGCGAATCAAATAACCTCGCATCGAATATTTTTTACAGATAAATTGACTCTTATCCATCAAAACCTGCACATCAACTCCCTTTTCTTTCATTTTCACCAATGCGTTAGCTATTTTAAATGAAGTAAAAGAATAAGCCTGAACTTTAATTGACTGTTTTGCACTGTAAATTAATCTTAAAATCTTACCACGACAATACTGCTGCGGCGTAAAACAGACATTCACTTTTGTAGTATATGACACCGCAGCCGCCGAAAATGACACCACAACCAAACAGATTAACACACCGAGTTTAAAACAAAACATAACACCTCACTCATTAGCAAAGGCATTATGTCTCGTCTAAATGAGAATCACAATACCAGCAAGCTTCACTTATTCAAAATGTTAAGCTAATATAATGACCTTCGTTGAGATGGGTTGTTAGCTCAGTTGGGCTTGTCAGTGATCGTCGATCACTACAAGCGACCAGACATGGAGAAAAGCGAGCGAGTAGCGCAGCTTTTTCGAGTCTGGGCCGGCGTGTGCACCATGGATGGTTTCTCGGCAGATGTTGAGTTTATTTGATGTGGGTTGTTAGCTCAGTTGGTAGAGCAGCGGACTCTTAATCCGCGGGTCCGGGGTTCGAGCCCCCGACAACCCACCAAAATCCTTTATCTCTCGCATCTTGATTAATGATCAAAAACCACTGATGATCTGCATGCTAAATATTAAATGAATTTAATATTCTTATGGAAGACGCAGGAAAAAGAAATGAGGGAAGCCGCAGAAGCTAAAGACAACAATGACGCACTCAACGCCACAGCAAAAACATCAAAAAAACGACCAGCACCTCACTCTGACTCGGAAGAGAGTGATGATGAGTGGGAGATTTATGACGTTGAAGAAGGTGAAGATCTTTCAAGAAGCACTGCTTTAGAACGTGCCGTTTTAGAAACAAAACTAGATGATGAAAGCTTTTATGCACAAGACAATAGCACACGATATCGCATACTTCAAAATGCTGTAGATAGCATTGATGTATCACATAAACCAGACTTGCAATGCTTTAAAGAGCACCTGAGTCATCTGATTAAGCTTGGCGACTCAAACCCAATTAATCGTCCTTATCAATTGCTCAGAATCGTACAGTTTTTTTTAGGCGTCGTTGGTGGACACAAAAATTTTGTGGCTGAGCTACCCACAGGAACAGGTAAAACAGTATTATTTTTATTGATTTCCTATTTATTTAATCAAAAAACGTTATTACTCGTGCCTAAAAACTCACTCGGTAATCAAGCAGTTTCTCGTGCACAACAACTAGAATTGAGTGCAGAAGAAAAAAACATCGAAGAAGACCTGTCGTTAATTAAGAAAGCACTCGGTGAAAAAAAATCACATTTATTCTTAAACAGTCGCCAAGCAAAAGAGCGTATTCCCACTGCCGATTATTATGTTACCAGCTATCAAGCCGTATCTCTTGCTGCATCCACCACTTACACAAAAGATTCCATCATTAAGAAACTTCCTTTTGATCAAATTAAGCTAGCCATATTCGACGAAGCACATAACTTACAGCGAGCACATGCACACTTTTCGCGGCACACGCACACACATCGGCAAAAAATTAGCGACTATTATATCAATAAATTACAACCTCAAAGGTATGCGTCATTACAGCGAAGCCATCAAAGGAGAGATGGATCAAAACCTAGATCCAATAGAAGCACGCGATGATAACGTACCTATCCTCAATGAAATTGAGGTTGAAGGTGCAACACGTTTTAGCGCTTTATTCAAGAAATCACTTACTTGGCAAAATTTCAGTGCTCGTTATGACGCTTATACACAGGCACAAAGAACTGCCGAAAATAGTAGTGAAAATGATAAGCTCAATCCACAACAACTCAGCGACATCCTTGATGACTTACAAGAGATCTTAAGCCAGTTTAGTAATATGACGACACAATTTTCATTTTCTTTATCGGAATATAAAGCCATACAAGTCACACGAGGTTATAAACGACAACGCTCATCGGCATGTAGTAGCGTGAGCTCTGCCGAAGACAATGATTCTGGACTAGGGTCACCTACATCAAGCGAATCATCTGCGATTAACTCAATTATTCAAATAAAACTTACTCAAAAACTCGATCGTATCATCAATCGTTTTTCACACGTGATGCAAGCCTTGAAGAAAATCGGCGAATTACCACTACCATCACGTGAAGATGATGATAGTGAAGCTGAAGAAGTTGAAGATATAGACTTTAGCGAAGATGAGGCAACAGATAGCAGCCCTAAAAAACATTACAAAAATACAAAACTATCGAACGCCATTAAACGCATTAACAAATGCCACAATTTAATGCACAACCTACTCTACCGGCGTAGTACGACAACAAGCGCCCATCACACCAGTAGTGCAAATACTACTATTTTAACTATGGATATAGACACCCTACAAAAGCCAACCGCACTACTGCGACAATTGTTTATCGACACCATCGAAACTGTACGCACCTTTGAAGAACATGGTGATACACTTAGAGAAGAATTACTATTACGCCGTCAACAAGAAGACGAACAAGCGCAAACGGTAGCTGAAGAGCAGGAAGCATCGCAACAAGCCGTCGCTGTTGCACAACCCGAAACACAATTAGTACCTGAAGCAGAATTAAATCCATTTAGTCAGGCCGACTTAGAAAATCTATTGATATTTGATGATCCAGAGCTATTGTCTCAAAGTTCCGCTGACTTACTCTCATCTATACAACTTCAAGATCTATTAACACCCTCTGCACCTTCCATAGAAATACTATATGAAGGTGAGCCTCCCGAAAATATTGATATAAGTACACTCAATGAATATGTTCATAAGAAATCCGTAACAAAGGAAAACAAAATCTCAGAGAGAAAAAAACAAGCACAAAGGCAAAAGGAAAAATTAAAATTACTCGCCAAAATAGAACATACATGTTTTGAAAGAGCACGTTTTTTTACTCAAAGAAATGCTTCAGAAGAAAGTGACAATAAAAACCACGATGAAGTAATTTTAATTCCTGATATCCAACATGCTAGCTCACCAACCTAAAGATAATAAGCATACTGACATATTAGATAAAGATATTGTTGATAATGCGCTAGCAATGCCGCTGCATGCCAATTTTCATGCATGCAGGCAATTTCAAGTGGCGTTAATCTCTCGCGTGTTTTTGAAAAAACATTAGCGCCAGCTATCACTAACATTTCAATAATTTCACAGTTATCAAATTGTGCTGCATGGTGCAATGGCCTGATTGCTTCTTTGTCTTCAATAAAGTTTGGATTCGCGCCCGATAATAAACAACCACACACGCTCGCCACATCGCATACCCGAATCGCATCAATTAGATCTGTAGACATTGTCTCACTCTAATAATTACGACTAAACACGCATACTAAACAAATGAAACACTATTGACAAGCAAGAAATGGGGTGAGTGATGGGACTTGAACCCACGACAACCGGGATCACAACCCGGGGCTCTACCAACTGAGCTACACCCACCATACAAAATGGCGCGCCTGGCAGGACTCGAACCTGCTACCCTCGGCTTAGAAGGCCGATGCTCTATCCAAATGAGCTACAGGCGCAAATTCTCGAAGCTAACTAGCCACACATAGCAGCAATATTTGTGCCATCAAAAACTCCGCGGTGCGGCTACCTCGTGATAGATTTTAGGCTCCTGCCTAAAATCGACTCGCCAACGCCGCGGTATGTTTACTCGGGCCGTCCTCGTCACTAGCACTTCAGGACCTCGCGGCTCCCTTTCGTACTAGCTCTCAAGTGACTCGACGCTGAGTATAGATTTTATGCCCACGCTTCGCTTGCCATAAAATCCTCAGCTTCCCGAGACTACTCGCCTATGCTTTCAGCATCCATGGCTCGCAGCGAATGACGCAAATTCATCCGGCACCGCTTAGCTTCAATAACCTACTACCAGACTGGTCGGGGTAGAGGGATTCGAACCCCCGACATCCTGCTCCCAAAGCAGGCGCGCTACCAGACTGCGCTATACCCCGAAACTCTCATTACAACTGAGAGTTAGGCATCATACTGATCGAATCAACAAACGTCAATCCCAAAATATTCATACTCTGCTTTGCCTATCTGCGCGATACCTATATAATTTCAGCTTTACAATAGCCAAGGACCTTATCATGCAACAGCTTCAAGATACCATCAGCACAGGATTTCAACAGAAAAGTACATTTACGCATGCAACAGCACCCGCCTCCCTAAAAGAAGCTATTCTTGAAACCATAGATTTACTCAATACTGGCAAAATCCGTGTCGCAGAAAAAATAAATGGTCAATGGAAAACACACCAATGGATCAAACAAGCTGTTTTACTCTCATTCAAATTACACAGCAATACAGTCATAGATGCCGGTTACACGACTTTTTACGATAAGGTACCACTTAAGTTTGCCAACTATAACAAAGAACAATATGAGGCTGAAGGTGTACGCGTTGCGCCGCCCGCACATGCACGCTATGGCAGCTATATCGCAAAAAACGTCGTACTGATGCCAAGCTACGTGAACATCGGTGCTTATATCGACGAAGGCACAATGGTCGACACCTGGGCCACCGTTGGCGCATGCGCCCAAATAGGAAAAAATGTACATTTGTCTGGGGGTGTTGGTATCGGTGGTGTACTTGAACCACCTCAAGCCAATCCAACCATCATTGAAGACAACTGCTTTATTGGTGCACGCTCAGAAATTGTCGAAGGCGTTATTGTGCGTGAACATGCCGTTATTTCTATGGGTGTTTTTATCGGACAAAGCACACCCATTTACGACCGCCATAAAGATGAAGTTACTTATGGTGAAATACCAGCAGGCTCAGTTGTCGTTCCTGGCAACTTACCAAGTAAAAATGGTAAATACAGCAGCTACTGCGCCTTAATTATGAAACAAGTTGATGCCAAAACTCACAGTAAAGTTTCGATCAATCAGCTGCTCCGAGGTGAGCTCACATGATGGAACACCTCACACCTCTTGAACTGGTAAAAACACTTATCAATATCCCATCGATCACACCAAATGATAAAGGTTGTCAAAAATTATTAAGACAACTGTTAGTTGGCATGGGCTTTGATATCTGTGATGTTTCATACAGTGGTGTCACCAACACTTGGGCGCGCCTTGGTAAGTCAGGCCCGTTACTTGTTTTTTCTGGTCATACTGATGTTGTACCACCAGGCCCTGAACACCAATGGATTAGCCCACCATTTGAAGCAACCATACGCGATAAACACTTATTCGGTCGCGGTGCTGCCGATATGAAATCGGCACTAGCTGCAATGATTATTGCTTGCCAACGCTTTCTTGAAAAACATCCCAAACCTAAAGGCTCAATCGCTTTTATGATAACAAGTGATGAAGAAGGCGAAGCAATTAATGGCACACATAAACTTGTTGAATATTGCCAAACCAATAACATCCACATCGATTGGTGTATAATTGGCGAAGCTTCTTCAAATAAACAACTTGGCGATTCAGTTAAAGTAGGACGACGTGGCTCACTGCATGGCAATCTTAAAGTGCATGGTAAGCAAGGTCACATCGCTTACCCTCAGCTCGCAGATAATCCCATTCATCGTAGTTTTAAAGCACTTGACACATTAACCCAGCATGAATGGGATCAAGGCAACGAACACTTTGACCCAACTTCTTTTCAGATTTATCACATTAATGCTGACACCGGTGCTACTAATGTCATTCCAGGAATGCTCACAGCTAGCTTTAACTTTCGCTTCGCACCGTGCAATGATGCAGATACATTGAAACAGCGCGTACATGAAATCTTTGATGCACATGAATTAAGTTATGAAATCGATTGGCAACTATCTAGCAAGCCTTTTTATAGCCCACAAAAACATCTACTACCCGCATGCCAAAAAGTCATTGCAGAAATTTGTGGGATTGATACACTCCCCAATACTAAAGGTGGCACATCAGATGGACGCTTTATTGCGGATCTCGGTTGTGAAATTGTTGAACTCGGCGCAATTAATAAATCCATTCACCATGTCAATGAAAACATGGCCGTCGCTGATATAGAACAGTTAACACAATTATACGAAGGTATATTAGTAGCGCTATTAACATAGCTAAAACAGTGTAATTCCATAGCGAACGACCAGACATGGAACAACGCGAGTTTGCGCAGCGTTGCAAGTCTGGGCCGGGGTTTCCTCGTGGAAATCAACTTCGGCATGGATGCCAAGCACAGAGTTTGTGGAGAGATGCTAGAGTGGTCGAATAGGCTCGCCTGGAAAGCGAGTGTACGTTTCACGACGTACCGAGGGTTCGAATCCCTCTCTCTCCGCCAAAATTCAGGAAGGGGACACTCCTGTTCCAACTTTTGAAAAGGTTTTTTTTTCAATTAGTTAGAACCTTAAAAACGACGGGTCATTCCTGTTTTAAAATTATTAATGTACATTTTGATCTTTTAAGTCATTAAGTACATTAATAATTTTAAAACAGGAATGACCCGTCGTTTTTAAGGTTCTAACTAATTGAAAAAAAAACCTTTTCAAAAGTTGGAACAGGAGTGTCCCCCCTTAATATTCCACTTGTTTCTAGAATGCTGGCAGTGTATCCTTAGGCAACTTTGCGGTAACAGTGAAAACCGAGTGTTTGGTGACTCATTGGCTCTCCGCGACAAATAACTATAAACCCCGTCAGACCCGGAAGGGAGCAGCGGTAGTAGTCAATTTGTGCGCCGGAGTTAAGTTGATGAGTCGCCGCCTTATATATAGAGGCTTCTATGTCATACCTAGCCTTAGCGCGTAAATGGCGACCAAAACAATTCTCAGAAGTCGTTGGACAATCCTTTGTTGTTCAAGCACTTTCAAATGCACTCACTCAAAATCACCTCCACCACGCGTATTTATTTACCGGCACACGTGGCGTGGGCAAAACAACTATTGCACGTATTCTAGCTAAATGCCTAAATTGCGAAACAGGCATTACCGCAACCCCGTGTGATCAATGCAGCCACTGCCAAGAAATAGACTCGGGACGCTTTCCAGACCTATTCGAAATTGATGCAGCATCACGCACTAAAGTCGAAGATACTCGTGAAATCCTTGATAACGTACAATACGCGCCGACAACTGGACGCTTTAAAATATACCTGATCGATGAAGTCCACATGCTCTCAGGCCACAGCTTTAATGCGCTACTGAAAACACTCGAAGAGCCGCCCCAGCACGTTAAATTTTTATTAGCAACTACAGACCCACAAAAATTACCAGCAACCGTATTATCACGTTGTTTACAGTTTCATTTATCACATGTATCAATAACTGACATTCAACAACAACTGCAACATATTCTCACTCAAGAAAACATTGCTATTGATTCAGATGCAATCCAACTGATTGCGGATGCGGCAAGTGGCAGCCTACGTGATGCATTAAGCTTACTAGACCAAGCGCTTGCTTTTGGTAATGGATCCATTTCAGCTAAGCAAACACGCCAAATGCTGGGTACAATTGATCAAACTTATATACGTCAACTACTCAATGCATTGGCACATCAAGATGCCAACACAATACTCGACATCTCAGCACAACTACAACAACAAGGCTGTGATTTTAGCAAAGCAATTGCAGAACTTTTAAAGCAGCTACACACACTCACACGCATTCAGTTAGCACCTCAAAAAACCGACTCATCGGAATTAACAAAACTTGCTGCAGAAATTACTGCTGAAGATGTACAGCTCTATTATCAAATAGGCTTAATTGGCCAACGAGATTTACCCTTTGCACCAACAACACAAAGTGGCTTTGAAATGACGCTGCTACGTATGCTGGCATTTACGCCACAACAAAATACTGAAATAACAGCAGCACCTGCAAAAACAACACAACAAGCACCCAAAAGAGTAAACATAAACAGTTGGGATGCCATATACCAGCAACTTCAACTGACCGGTGCTGCTCGCATGTTGGCCGAGCAATGCAGCTTAATCAATCAAACAGAATCAAGCATTGAACTTGGTATTGCACAAAAACATAAAGCGCTGATTCAGCCAGCACTCATTGAGCGTCTTAAAACCGCATTATCATCGCTGTTTGGACGTCCAATGACTTTAAAGATTAGTGAAACAGACGCAGCCAGCGCAGAAAATGACACCCCTGCAAAAGCACAAGCGCATGCAGAACAGCAGCGCCAACAACAAGCAGAAAAAGATATTTACAACGATGAAAAAGTGCAGCAAATCATTCAAACTTTTGATGCCAAAATTGTAAAAGATAGCATAAAACCAACGACATAAACAGGAGCAGCAAATGAGCGACAATAAACTACTGGATGATATAAAATCGAGCATCATGGATATGCAAACACAAATGCAAAGCACTTATACAGGCCTTGCCGATGAAATCGTAACAGGTGAGTCTCACGATAAAACTGTACGTATTATGATGACAGCAACCTATGGCTTTGAAGACATTGAATTCGATGAAAAAGCCCTTGCGGGCGGCGTTAAAGAATTTAAGTGGCGTATTCGTGAAGCATGGAAAGATTTAGCTGAAAAAATTCAAAAAACCACTCAAGCTAAAACAATGGAACTTCTCCAGGGCATGCAAATTCCAGACGAAATCAAAAACATCTCGTCTGTGAAAAAAGCTGAGGATGAAGCATAACACCAATGTTCAGCCCCATGACAAAGCAATTGATTGACGCACTACAATGCCTACCCGGTATCGGCCCTAAGTCTGCTCAACGGATGGCTTTTCATTTACTTGAAAGTAGCCACAGAGAAAAAGGTGAGCTGCTGGCACATAGCCTCGAACAAGCGCTCACCCACGTAAAACATTGCCGCAGCTGTCGCATCTATACCGAAATAGATACCTGCGACTTATGCCGTGATATAAAGCGTGATGGTAGTGTATTATGCGTTGTCGAATCACCTGCTGATGTAATTGCGTTTGAACAAACACAATCTTACAACGGCAAGTACTTTGTGTTACAGGGCCATCTATCGCCACTCGATGGCATAGGCCCACAGGATATTGGTATTCCATTACTCCTCGAAAGACTCAAGAAAGATGCCATTCGTGAACTTATTCTCGCAACCAACCCTACTATGGAAGGCAAAGCGACTGCACACTATATTGTAACACATGCTGCTAAGCACGGCATTCACTGCAGCCGTATTGCTCAAGGTGTGCCTATCGGTGGTGAGATTGAGTACCTCGATGGTAACACACTTGCGCATGCATTACGCTCGCGCGAACCCCTAACAGAAAACATATAAAGGTAAACTCTATGTTCGGTGATAAATTTAATTTTGGCGCATTACTTAAAAATGCCAAAAAAATGCAGCAAATGATGGAAGACACCCAAGGTGAACTTAGCAAAATCGAAGTTAACGGCGAAGCCGGTGGTGGCGCAGTTAAAGTAACCCTCACTGCACGTCATGATGCTAAAAGCGTTTCTATTGACGATGATATTCTCAAAGAAGATAAAAAAATCTTAGAAGACCTGATTGCCGCAGCATTCAATGATGCTGCTCACAAAGTTGAAAAAATCACTAAAGAAAAAATGATGGATGCATCTAAATTATTTGGTGATGTAGCAGGCACAGACGAAAGCGATAAATCATAATAGTTTTGACACAATAGTTTTTAATTGCTCAACAACATACTTAAATGATAAAAAATCTCTGCATTCAGGCCTGTAACAGACATTGATATAGTCATCAGTGTAACACTTAGGCATTACTGGATGAAGCATATGTCGTTGAGCATAACTCTTAGGGAGTATTGCAATCGATGGCTGACGTCCTCCTTTAACCAACTCTCGAATAACATGTAAGTCATTACAAGCGGTTAACACCAAATTTTGTAATGTTAATTTTGGTGTTTTTTTTAAGATTTCTTGTGACGTAACTAAGTTAGGATCATAAAATAAAGGACACTTGGAAGAGTTTAAATCTAAATTTTTAAATGCAGTCCAGTATGCGGTTTTATCCTGACCTAAAACCTTCTGAATAAAAGGATCAACAGTAATTTGATTCACCACAATCGCCATATCCACTTTAGATGCTCTTAACATCTCCAATAAAACATGCGATGGCGCACAATGACAACTAATCGTTAAATGAGGTTGTTTTTTAAGTAAATGAGTCGTCAATAATGGCATTATCTTTTCAGCTAATACGCCCGGACAGCCAATGATGATTGATCCTTTGATCTCATTTAAAGGTGCAGTAACTGCTGATACGAGCTCCAACCAATCATAAAACATTTTCTTTGCATGCGGTAAGAGCTGCTCACCGGCTAGTGTTAGCTGTACACCTGTTTTTTTTCGTATAAAAAGTTTTACACCTAATAACTTCTCAATTTGCTGAATTGCCACACTCAAAGAGGGCTGACTGACACCTAATATCTCAGCAGTTTTTATAAAACTGCCGTGCTCATAAAGCATTAAAAAGTATTCTAATTGTTGCTTGGATAACATATTACAAATATAGAGAAAAACTATATTATATATAGGCTATATAATATTGTCAAATATAAGACCAAATGATAGACTACGATCATATTAACAAACTAAGAGCGCACAACATGAAAAAACTTATTTTTACGACACTAATGCTACCTTTCGTTTTAGCTTATGCAAAACCTGATCTATCGACCCAAAGGATCACTACAATACAACACTATCTGGATGGTCTTACATCTAACAATAAAGATGTTATGGCCTCAGTATTTGTCGACAGCGGAATTGCTTACTCAACATCTGAAGGAAGAAAAATGGCAGCCCCATTTTTTCAAGAAATTATTCCCTACATAGGCATGAGGCACGCACGTATAACGAACAGCACAATCGCACTAAAGATGTATTTACTTTCTCAAATAACCCAACCAGTTTAATAAAATTAAATCAGGTTGATATGTTTGAAACCATCATAAATACAGCACCTGCCAAACCAGAATCAAGCTTTTGATAAACCGAACACAGCGTAGCATTAACCCGCTCTGGCGCAACACATACTGTGTATTCCTTTGCTCTAATTGTTTTCCATTATGATACAAATGGCTTATCTGGTTCTTTACTAGGCCAACGACGTAAGATAACATCGATTAATGTAGCCAATGGAATAGCAAAGAAGACCCCCCAGAAGCCCCAAATACCACCAAAAACCACCACTGCAAGAATGATAACCAGAGGGTGTAATTCCATAGACTCAGCAAATAAAATTGGCGCCAATAAATTTGCATCTATTATAGAAATAATTACATACACGACAATCACATAGGCAAAATGTGCTGACCATCCAAATTGAATGAGCGCAACAAGCACAATGGGAATCGTCACAATTATTGCACCCACATAAGGAATAATGACTGATAAACCAAGCGCCACCCCTAAGAGCACAGCATAATTCAATCCAAGTAGCACAAATGCCGCCCATGAAAGCAATGTTACAATGATTATCTCAAGTACACGAGCTTTGATGTAAGCACCAATTTTGGCGTTCAGATCCAACCAAACTTGACCTGTCAAACCACGATTTCGCGGCATATACTGTGAACACCACCGCAAAATTTTTCGATTATCCTTAAGAAAGAAAAATACAAATAATGGAATTAAAACAAGGTATAAAACTAGGTGTATGATGTTTGGCAGTGTAGCAAGAATATATTTTAATATGCTCTGCCCACCAGAAACCATCTGCTGATGTAGTGTACCGATATATGTTTGTAGCTGGTCTTCAGATAAGTACTTAGGATATTTTTGCATCATATGCTGCGCCCACAGCTGGCTCTTTTCGATGGTTGCTGGTAAGTCTTGCACCAGATTACTCAGCTCTTTAAATAGTAATGGCAGTAAACCGAAGATGATATACAGCAATAAGCCTAAAAATACGATATAAACGATCAGCACAGATAACATATGCGGACACTTGTACTTCTCCAAAGAACGCACCGCTGCATTCAAAAGATAGGCCAATACAATACTGACCAGTACCGGCATTAAGATCGTTCCAAACAGCTCCAGAAAGATCACCGCAAATATGATGGTCATAGTCAGTGCTATAGCATCAGGATTGGAAAAATTACGCTGAAACCAGGATGAAATAGATTCTATGATGGGATTTTTTTCTAGCATGGATCTCATTATATAGAGCTGTCACTATTTGAGCAATGGCTTTAATTTCACAACACTAGGAATCACTTCGTCGAGCACTGATTTATCAATAAAAGTATCGAGGCTCGGCACGCGCCTGCCGGTGACACGACCTTGAGTCATGAGCCATGCCAATTGCTTACGCATATCGATAATAAGCTGCTGATCGAGTGATACACAAAAACATAATGACGGCCACATATGTAATACCTGATCACGTTGCTCCTCACCAAGATAATTGATAACATCTTGCTGAGCTTCCTTATTATGTTCTTTAATAAATGTTACCGCCTCATCTAATGCAACTAAAATACGCTTAATACGACCGCGGCGCAAATGAATGAAAGAGCGTGTCGTGACTAAATTAAAATAGCGCTCATTATCTTTCATTGGTAATTCCCATCTCAAGACTTGATTAGGCAAAATAGATTCAGCCTGATGGATATAAGGTTCATGCAAGACAACGGCATCAACATAACCCGTATCAAGAGCCATTACTAATTTAATCGTTGGTAAATAAACCATAATCACATCTTTTAGCAAAATACCGTAATGATTTAAAAAAAGATAAGCAAAATAGTCTGCACTAGAATTTTGTTCCACCGCAATACGTTTGCCATGTAAATCCTTAGGCGTATAAACACCGCGTCCCACTCTTGCCATAACTGCACCATGCGATTTTGATTTTTCAACCGTTGCAAGAACCGTCATATTAGGCTGAAAAAAACTATGGTAAAGAATAGGAATATTTGGAGACACAGCTAGATCAACTTTATGCGCTAGCATCGCTTCAAGTGCTGCTTTGCCACTAGGATATCCTTGAAGTTGCACATTTACATGATTCTTAGCAAAAAATTTCTGCTCCTTAGCGACAATCAACAATGCAGATAAAGCACTATCCTGAGTTCCAATCATAACTGGCATTTCAGATTTAGCCAGATGGCCTTTGTATGGTGTCACACTATGGATAATCATCAATACGATCACCAAAATGATACCGCCTATAATCGAGAGCCAAGCAAATCTGCTCATGAAAACGTCCTATGCTGCTTGCAAAGAGTCTATATTACCACATTGAATCATTGCGATCGCTGTTTTTGCTGCATCAACCCCTTTATGACCATGGGCACCACCGACGCGGTCAAAGGCCTGCGCACTATTCTCAGTAGTCAGCACACCAAAAATAACCGGCAGACTATAATCCAAAGCAACACGCTGGCAACCATAGCTCACCTGTTGGCATACGTAGTCATAATGGGTGGTTTCACCACGAATCACTGCACCAAGGCAAATCACAGCATCATAACGCTTCGTCTGGGCAAAACGCTGTGCGATCAAAGGTAACTCAACAGCACCAGGCACCTCAACAACATCTTCTGCAGCTATACTGACACCTTGACGCACTAACTCAGCAAGACAACCATCGCGCAATTTTGATGTAATTGGTTGGTTAAATTCACTGACAACAACTGCTATTTTCACTTCACTACCCCTCTTGCTTATAAACTCATAACCCAATGACCAAGCTTTTCACGCTTCGTTTTAAGATAACGCACATTTGATGAGCACACTGCCACCTCGATCGGCACACGCTCTACCACATCAATACCATAACGTTGAATGCCTTCAATTTTACGCGGGTTATTGGTTAATAAACGTAACCGCGAAACACCCATCGCTTGTAATACCTGGACAGCCAAACCATAATCTCGACAATCTTCTGCAAAACCTAAATGTGCATTCGCCTCAACTGTATCTAAACCTTGCTCCTGCAATGCATACGCTTTGATTTTATTAGCAAGGCCAATGCCACGCCCTTCTTGCGGCAAATAAAGCAGATATCCACCCTGCTGATTGATTTCAGCTAAAGCATAATTTAATTGTTCACCACAATCACAACGCTGTGAGCCAAATAGATCACCTGTCATACAGGCGGAATGCAATCGTACTAAAGGTGGTAGGTTGGGATTTAATAATGGCTTTGACAACACCACAAATTCTTTAGCATCCAATGCTGAACTAAACACATCTAACTTAAATTCACCCAGATCTTGCACTGGCAATGTAGCACTCGCTTGGTGTGTTACCATGGAATCATGCTGCACTCGATAGGTTTGTAGATCACGAATGCTCGCAATATTTAATTGATGTTCTTTAGCGAATACAACTAAATCTTCAAAACGTGCCATCGTGCCATCGTTATTAATGACTTCACAAATAATTGCAGCAGGCTTAAGTCCCGCCAATTTTACCAAATCAACACTGCCTTCGGTATGGCCATCACGCACTAACACGCCACCTGACTTGGCTAATAATGGAAATACATGTCCTGGCATCACTAAATCTGCAGCCGTACTTTGGTCGCTTACTGCAGTCAAAATAGTTTGTGAGCGATCAAATGGTGAAATCCCCGTTGTCACACCATGTCTTGCTTCAATCGACACACCAAATGCTGTCTGCCTGGGTGCGGTATTATCTTCTACCATCATCGGAATACCCAGACGTTTAAAATCTGCTTCTAACATTGGCATACACACCAAACCACGCGCATGCTTGATCATAAAATTAATTACCTCAGGTGTTGCAAATTCAGCTGCAATAACAATATCACCTTCGTTTTCACGGTTTTCATCATCAACTAATATAATCATCTTGCCCGCTGCAATATCTGCTATTGCCTGCTCTATCGATACTAAACTAGACATACATTGTCTCCCTCTTGTTTCTGATATAAAGATAATTGATGTGACACCATTTTTGCCATGGCATCGAATTCGATATTCACCTGACTGCCTTGCTTGAGATGTTGTAAATTAGTAACGGTTGTAGTGTGAGGAACTAACATCAATGAAACTGTTTTATAATGCGTATCGATATTATTAATCGTTAAGCTCACACCATTAACACAAATGCTACCTTTCATTGTTAAATAGGCCATTTGCGCTGCACTAAAGTCTTCAAGTATTAATTCGATATAAGAATTGTGAGGCCTGTATAGCTTTATAGTTGCGATTATATCCACATGCCCGGTAACAAAGTGACCACCTAAACGATCCCCCACTTTAAGCGCTCGCTCGACATTCACAGCAACACCCACCTTGAGATCAGACAAGTTAGTGAGTGCTAATGTCTCTGGCGAGATATCACAGCTAAATATACCACCATCAATTGATGTAACCGTTAAGCAAACACCGTCGACAGCAATACTCTCACCAAGAATCAAATCACTAAAATGACTTTGAATCTGTAGCACACAGCTTTGCGCCTGCTTCTCAATGGCTGTAATCTTTGCGGTATGATCAATTATACCCGTGAACATAACATTAGCCTCATCGTTATCTTCAGGGCATATAAAAAGAAATACAGTACAGAATGTACAGCATTATTTAACCTTCTTTCATCCGGACTATAACCGTCGGCTCTGGCTTCTCACCAGATCTGCTGACCCATCGTAGATGGCGCTCGCGGGCTTGCTCGTAATCGAGCTTACCGCCGGTGGGGAATTACACCCCGCCCTGAAGGTATTTTGCGCACAATATCACACTTTCATGAGCAATACTAGATTGTAATAACCAGTTGATTTCACGAGCTTGTCCAAGCTCATAAACAAATTGAATCGGCTTTACACGCTTATCAGCTGGTACATTTGTTGTGATATAGAATAACGCTTGATCGATTAAGCCTAAACGTAAAAACGCACTAAAACAAGTCCAGCCCGACTCAACCCATAAGTGCTGTATGCCATCATGACCGATAGTATCAAGGCAAGCATACAAGTCTAATCGGTGAGGCTTATGTAATGGAATTTGAATACAGCGAACACCTTTTGCTTCTAGCTGTTTAATACGCGAATACTCTGCATCAGCATAAAAAACAGTAACTGGCGCACAAGTCGTTATGATATGTGAATTCGAAGGCAATCGTCCTGCACTATCCAACACATACACCGGTTTTTTGACATTGGCGTCGATATCACGCGGATTTAACTGCGGGTTATCAACAAGAACCGTTTCAATAGTTGTGAGTATTGCATCATGTCTGTAGCGTTGTTGATGGGTATAGTACTGACACTCGGGGCCCGTAATCGGATCGATGGCAATTTCGTGTCGATCGGTAATCGCAATCTTAGCAGTAATTAATGGCCGCTTATACTGCCACCAACTTTTATAAGCACGGTAAAAATGATCTATGGCAGTAACTGGCAAATGTTCACAAACAATACCTGCTGCTTGCACTTGTTGTTGTCCATGGCTAGCAACTTGAGGATTAGAATCATAGGCTGCAAAAAAAACACGTGCTGGTTTTCGCTGAATTATTAAGTCAGTACATGGTGGTGTACGGCCATGATGACAACAAGGCTCCAAAGTAATATATAAATCACAGCCCTCAAGCGTACCACTTACTTGATTCAAGACATCAACTTCAGCATGCACCGTGCCGGGACCACGATGATAGCCAGTTGCTAACACCTTCCCATTGCGGACAATAACGGCACCCACTGCAGGATTAGGTGAGCAAAAGCCTTGCATACGTTGTGCTTGTTCCAGCGCTAATGTCATAAACTGCTTTTTTAACATACACAAATCATATCATTTATCTGTAATAACGCATACAAATAAGGATATGTATCTGATATTATGCCAGCAATATTTAAAGGACAAAAAATCCATGCGCAAACAACCTAGCATTCATAGAGACCCGAATAAAGAAGTTGAAAACGCTATAACGATATTGCAATCAATGATTGCTTATCGCACAAACCCCATTGGCCCACCACCTATCGAGCCACAATGCCTGGAAAAAACGATTGAACTTATCAATGAAATGTTAGCATGGGATACCAAACATAATAAAAACAAACAACCTTTATTAACATTCAAAATACGCCATGCACTTTACCTTATTGCAACGAAATTTGATCTTAACAAAATCTCACAACTCGGCATCATTGCTTTACTCGAAAACCTCATCTATTTTCCTGGGGAAGACAGCCAAGAATCATTTAATAATTTAAAATTATTACTGACAAAAGTAACTGTAGTACCCCCAACACTATTTGAGCTTGCAGACCAAGCAATCGTAACTGCCAAAGATCGCGAAGCTCAAGAAAAACATATTTATTTAAAGCACTGGATCTGTGATTTCAAATTAAAACAACTCATTAAACTACAACATAATACCAACATTGACTTTTATGCAACACAACTTCAAGCTTTTGCACCTTACTTACAAGACATGTGCTTTATAGATGTACTGAAAAAATTCAGCCTTAAAAATAAGTCGCAAGTCTGGCTTAATGTTAAGCACTTGTTAATTTTTACAGTCGACGATAAATACCAAAATGCCACTAACATTATCCATACACTTCTTACCCTAACAGGCACTAAAAATCATTATGAAAACATGTTTATGTTTCTATACAACAAATCAAATCAAATAGCTGACATTGGCCTGCACGAACAACTCGCAAATCTCATAACCAAACTATTACCATCACACCGTCAGACATGCTTAAATACGATTATCATCACAAGCCCTGCAATTAGAACTGCCACTGCCGCACAAATAAAAGTACTTTATGATTTCTATAAAGTAACAATGGCATCTAATGCTAACATCTATTTAGTATTATTATACACCTACAAACAGGGCAGTATCAGTCAATGTGATTGTAAATATTTACTAGGATTTATGCATTTATATGAGAGCTATCAGTTGAAGAAAGTTGACCCCACATTAAGCAATCTCATTGTCAATGCCCTAGAAATTAAATTAGCCTCAAAGTCAACCAACGCACTGAGACCCCTTTTAAATTCAGCTATAAATAAACATTATCCCAAAAAACTTTTATCACTCATTACAAAACACTATCTACTTCAATGCCAGGAAGAACACTTAACCCCATCAAAATCAAAAAATGCAGACCAATTCAAAGAGCGAGATACTGATAGCACCATTAATGCAGATAGTGAAGACACATCGCCTAAAAGCAACATATTAAAAAGAAAGCAACCCCAAGAAGATTCACCAGAATATCAAATAAAGCGTAGACATCACACACGTGCAGCCACAGCGCAACTAGCAGACTGGGAAGAATATAATATTGAACAACTATTTTTAACATTAGCTGCACACAAAACATCTGTGCGCATCACCCATGATGACCATAAGAACCGTAAAATTTTCACTACTGATTACACATCAGTACTACAAAAATATACAGACGCAAAACATCACTTATATATTAGTCACAGCCTATTAATGACACTCAATGGTTACAATAATCTAGATGACCCACTGATTTTCGGTTTATATTTTGTAAACCAAACAGATTCAGAAATCATTATTGAAAATTTACTACTACCCTTTTGGGGCAAGCTACGTTTTGTTCAAGCGAGTGATCGCGATATATCAATAGCTCCACATATCAAAACACTGAGCAACCCACTAAATGCTGATGCACGCTGCATCGAACACGCTCGAGATATGACAGCGCAATCATACTGGAACCCGCCAGGCGCCTATCATGTCAATCACAATAATCGTACAGACAACAATGTCATGATGGTAAACATAGTAACAAGCGATATCGTAGAAGACATTCCCGTGCAAAAGTTTCCAGCTATCTTCATTCAACGCTTAGTCATACCATCCCATAAAGCCCAAGAAATAACGGTAAACTACCCAGAACGTGCTGAAGGCGCCAATCGCCTACCGCGAGAAATCAAAAGCAAATATTTTACTGATGAACAACTTCAATGCCCAGCAACTGATATTACTGCCATAAATGAAAAAAACTATCAACAACCAAGACCCAGCAATACTGGTTTATTTGGTGTTAAACGCCCACAACTATGGATAAATACAGATTTACTCAAACCCCAAACTGCGCACAAATAGAAGAAATAATACGCGTTAAATTTGGATGTTCCACTTCAAATTTTTGCACTGACTCTTTAAGTGTATCAGCAGATGCTTCTTGGGTAACTGTGTCATGAGCCTGCTTAGCAATATCAGCCGCTTGCTGTTGATCTAATTGCTCCAATTCTTCATGTAAGTTTTCAGACAGGCGTAATAATTCTTCGCGTTTGGCTTGATCAAGGTGCGCGCTATCTGCAATAGCTTTTTTTAGTTGTGCAATAGTATCTTCTAACATAGTTATCCTCTCGTTATTTTTTTATAAAGGCCGGTTAGACGACCTACTTTATCATACTTTTGTTTAACAGCAAGATATGCTGACTTATCAAAAATTTGCCAAAACTCATCTTCACTGTAATATGCATCAGAATAAAGTGATTTAAGGCCACCCAACTCTACAACTTTTTGCTCAATTAAGCGATTATAATAGCCACACTCTTTTGTTGATTGTACCGTTCCCCAAAATCCAAAATTAACATACAACTTCCTTGGCGTTAAAGGAAATAAAGTATAGCACTCATCTCCTGAGCTTATCGTCGGGCAAATCCAAAAAGGCCTCAATGGAATTGTTTTGATAAAAAATTGAAAAAACTCATACGCGTGTTCGATAGGAACAACCACATCTTGAATCACAGACTCAGCTGGCTCACAAAAATTCTGCGTGACCCATCGCAACAATTTTACATGATGCATTATATGCATCACTTTACGATAGAAGGTTGACCTTAAGCAAAACTTACCTAGCAATAAACGTACTAAAAAGCTTTGCACACCAAATATTTTTGAACACCAAAACCAATCTGTATCCCAGCGCCAAATATAATCGCAGGTAGGCAAATAATCTTTCTGGCGATTTTGCAATGATTTATAATAAATACGCATATACTTATAGTCATGCACATAAGGCGCATATTTGACGAGCTTTCCTGTTGATAGGATAAGGTCATGGCGATTAAAAACAACACCTTCTACAAAATTCACATATGGATCTTCTGTCGCTTGATTTTCGTGACAGACTTTTTCTAGTTGAGTGAAAAAAGACTTGGGCTGATGGAAGTGCTGATGGTTTAACGCAACAAATGATGTTGCAGGCAGTGACTTCAATACGACACGCAGCGCATAACCAAGTGAGCCATAGCTATTTGGGAAAGCAAAAAATAAATCACTATATTCATTATCAGCACGACATGTGACAATGTCGCCGTCACCAGTTAACACATCAAATTCAAGAATGGTTTCATGCACTAAGCCATAGCGAAAAGAAGAAGACTCAATTCCAATACCAGATAACGCGCCACCTACTGTAATCGATTTAAGCTCAGGTACTACCGGTGGTAACACTCTTTGTGCTAAAGACGCTTTAACCAATGCATCATAAGTAATCAGCGCTTCTACTTCAATCAAACCAGTGGCTTCATCGATCGATAGTACATGATTAAAATCGTGCACATTCAAATGTGTTGTCTGCTGATTGCGGTGACGAAATAAATTTGAATTTTTCTTTTTTAATGTAATCGGCTGTGATTTTTCAATGCATTGCTGAAACTGCGTCAGTAAGCGTTTACAGCGCTTATGATAGTGCTGATAATTTAAATCACGATCAAAAGTCACTTGCGAATTAGCGTATGCTGTCATAGCCGCCCACCACTCCGTTGGGTGAAAATACAAATTGAAACAGGTGTGTTTTACGCGCCCTAAAAGCACCTGCGCACGACAATAGATAATAGCACCACATACGATAAAACTGCACATCGTACTGTGACTTTAACTGAGACCAACTATTTTCAAAATTTTGATACCAAGCCATTAACGTCTTATCGTAATCAGCACCAAAATTATGTACATCTTCAATCACAAAATATGGCTCACTAGCACCACTCAAAACCTTAACGGTTGGTAACATACCATTCGGAAAAATATATTTTTGAATCCATGGATCCGCAAAATGGAGTGACTCTGTTTTGCCAATCGTATGCAACAAAAATAACCCATCTTTTTTTAGTTGTTGATGGGCTATTTTAAGAAATGTCGAATAGTTTTTATAGCCTACATGCTCACACATACCAATACTCACAACCTTATCAAATAACTGAGATTGCGGATTATATGTGGTGACATTACGATAGTCCGTCGTGTATAAATGTACTGGCAAATCACGACATAAGTCCGTTGCATAGGCCATTTGTTCTGTAGAGATATTCACCGAATGCATTTCAACACCGTAGTTTTGTACAGCAAATGCTGCAAAACCACCCCAGCCACAACCCAATTCCAATACCCGCTCTCCCGGCTTTAAATTAAGCTTACGACAAACTAAATCATATTTTTGATTTTGCGCAGCATCGAGTGTATCCACACCCTTCCAATAACCACATGTATAGGCCATCGTTGGCCCTAACATCCGCCTATAAAGATCATTACCGATGTTATAATGTATCTTTGCTACCCGCTTTGAACGCAGTTTTGTCTGTTGATTCCAGAAGGCATTTTTAAAATATGACTTTAGTAGTGTTGCGCTACTATAAATTTGTGTCAGCGGCAACTTACTTAACACATGATAAAAGAACGTATCGAGTGCATCACAGTCCCACCAGCCTTCCATATAGGATTCGCCTAAACCTAGAGAAGGCTCGGTTAACACTCTTTTATACCATTGTGACTGATGAACTTGAATATCCCATGGATGATCTCCATTGATGATAATATCAGCTAACTCTAAGATAGCTTTTAACTTAGCTTGCACAGTATCTCCTACTTTATTTAGGCTAATTTTTGGACTATACTAGCGCCCATGAAATTTCCTGAACAAAAATATATTCTAATCAAGTATGCCCCCGATGTCATCATTGAAACTTTGTTGCCATACATCAATGGCACTCGAGCACAGCGAATTGAGAATGTGATAAGTGGACGTCTAAACAGCATTCAACTTGCTATTGAAGCACCATCGGATATTAATAACGCTTTTGCCGCCATCAGAACTGCTGAAGCACTCGGCGTTGGCAAAGTACATTTAATTAGCTCTGAAGGCAGTGCATTAACCGTGCGTCCGATTACTCAGGGCGCCTGTTATTGGGTTGATATCTTATATCATAACTCACTTCAAGATTTTATAAATTACGCCACACAAAACAAACTACACCTCGCCGGTGGCACGCTTGATGCAACTATGCCACTATCCGAAGTACAGGTAACACAGCCACTATGTATTTTAATCGGTAACGAACAACGCGGCCTCTCACTTGATGCACAAACTAATTGCGACTATCGCTATAAAATTCCGATGGTAGGCATGTCAGAAAGTATGAATTTATCAGTGTCAGCGGCAATTAGCCTCTATGATACTACGCAAAGGAAACGTCAATTACTGAAACGTAATGGCGACCTGACACTTGCTGAACAACAATACACACGTGCACATTATTTTTTAAATAGTGTCGCACCAAGACTGGCTATTCATTTACTGACATAATGCAGGACAATCATCACTAAAAACGCTATCAACGCCCATCTCAAATAGTTGTTTTGCAATCGCTGCATCATTAACAGTATAAGCGAGTACCTTGCAACCTACATCATGAATTTGCTGAATACGTTTAGAGTTTAGAGATTTATAGTCAATCACAACTGCCGATGAATCGATGCTCGCTAATTTCTTTTTCCAACCAAAGGGTAGGCTTGAGACAATCAATGCCATCGGCACTTGCTTATCGAGTTGGCGGTAAGCCTGTAAACAAGCTAGCTCGCCACTGGAAATCAAAGGTGTGGGGTTTTGTTGCCAATGTCTTTGTAATTCACGATGGATCATTTTAGCAACTACTTTTGCACGTGATTTTTTTTCTTTAATCTCAATGTTAATATGCAAGCCTAATTCACCTGCAACTTTTAACCACTGGCTTAGCAATGGAATTTGCTGACCATTACCGGCATCCAAATGAGCGATCTCGGCAAACATTTTTGTCGCAACTTTACCAAAGCCATTGGTCGTACGGTTAAGGGTAAAATCATGCATAATGATCGGCTGATGATCCTTGGTTAGCATCACATCAAATTCAACCCATAGCGCTCCCTGTTTATGTGCTTGACGTAAACTGGCAATCGTATTTTCAGGCGCAATAGTGGGAGCACCGCGATGGGCTATAAATTTTGGGATGTTTAATGTAATTGACATGCGCCAATTATAACTAATTTGCAAACTTATGAATAGCAGGCATATACTACATTACACAAAAATTTAGGAGAAATTGAAGATGTCACGACACAAACAAGAAATAGATGAACAAAGTCTTATTCAAGATATTGTCTCCAAGCGCCAACTGATTATCGATGGCCTTATCTGTGGAACTCACATCGATCACTGGCTTGCGACAAAATCTGGCCAACAACATGCAGAGATCATCCGTCGATTTCACAAAACATTTAAATACAAACTTGAACAAGCAAAATTACTTGGTGATTTTTGTGCTGCTATGCTAGGTCAAACACCACGCCATGTGCCTGGCATGCAACATATCGACAGTGTTAGACCAACATGTGGCGTTGTGCATTTTCAAATCTCCGGGCAAGTAAAATATCCAATTAAAAAATCTCCCCCAAAAAAGCAAATCGAAAGCCTTGCCAAAATTAATGAATTACTATTCAATTGGCCTATCAAAGAATTCCTATTAAAAACAATTAACAAACTGGATGCTGCTTCTAATAATTATCTCGATTATCTGACAAAACATGCACCAGACCATTGTCTTGACCCACCCGCTACAAGAAGTGACACAAAAACACCCGAACTCGAACAAGGAGAAACCGTTACTATACTCACACCACCCAAACTGCGACGATCCAACCAACATATTCCCAGCAAATATGATCAAGGGTTATTTATGCGCAGACGTTCGCCGCATCAACATTCAAAAAAGCTTGAACTTCACCCTTCACCCAAATACTGATAGAATGTGGCCTCTTTTTAGATACAAGGTCATGATTCTTGATACTCAAACCTAAAAAATCGTACAAAAATTACGCTTACGAAGCGTTAATACGTTATGCCAAAATGCTTGGCTTTGGCGATCTGCACACCAAAATGGATCATAAAACAGGTCTATATGCGATCATTGCCATTCACAACACCAGTCGTGGCCCAGCGCTTGGTGGCTGCCGTTTCTATCCGTACAAAACATCGGGGCTAGCCTTAAAAGACGCACTACAACTCGCACATATGATGACTCTTAAGGCGGCAATTAACGAACTGCCACATGGTGGTGGTAAATCTGTTATCGTGCAACCTAAAAAAGTAAATGATCGTGAGGCGTTGTTTCGTTCATTTGGCGACTTTGTGCATGAACAAAATGGCCGCTATATTACTGCCATAGATGTCGGCACGTCCACTGCAGAAATGGATATTATCGCCACACGGACGCCCTACGTTATCGGCGCTGCAACCGTTCACGCAGGCCATGGTGATCCAGCGACACATACGGCACTTGGCGTATTACGTGGTATTGAGGCAGCGGTATTATTTAAATATGATAAAGATAATTTACAAAACATACATGTTGCGATTCAAGGTGCAGGCCATGTTGGTTATGCCTTGTGTGCTTTATTACATGAACGTGGTGCGCATATCAGCATTTGTGATCCTAATGAAAAGCAAGTGATGCGCTGTGTTGAAAATTTTAATGCCAATGCCGTTTCTGTTGACGATATCTATCATACAGAATGCGATGTCTTTGCACCTTGCGCACTTGGTGGTTGCTTAACCCTTGACTCCATCAATCGCCTGCGTTGCAAGATTATTGCTGGCTCTGCTAATAATCAATTAGCGCACATTAAATATGGCGCTATTATAAAAAATAAAGATATTTTGTTTGCGCCAGATTTTTTAATCAATGCAGGTGGTCTGATTAATGCAGCATTGGTGTATGACACCAACGATCCTGAGTTAGCACGCGCACATACAATGCGCATTTACGATAAGTGTTTAGAACTTTTTGAGCGAGCAGCAAAAAATAATGCACCGACTAATGTAATTGCACAGCAACTCGCCATCGAACGCATAGGTTAACGCTATGAATACTGTAACTGAATTTAAAATTGATTACTTACAATATCTCAATAGTGATGGTGAAGTTGTCAATCCATTTCCCAATACTATCACCGATGAGATATTAGTAGGCCTGTATAAGCAGATGGTACTCACCCGTGCCTTTGATAATAAAGCAGTTAATCTACAACGCACAGGTAAGCTCGGCACTTTTCCAGCAGCGACTGGTCAAGAAGCTGCAGCCATTGGTATCGGTTATAGCATGACTAAGTCTGATGTCTTATGCCCTTATTACCGTGATCAAGGTACTTCAATGATGCGTGGCGTTAAAATGTCAGAAATTTTATCCTATTGGGGTGGTGATGAACGTGGTAGTGATCATGCCAACAATCGCGAAGATTTACCGGTATGTGTACCCATTGCAACCCAATGTTTACACGCTTGCGGTGTTGCCTACGCCATGAAACTACGTCAACAACAACGCGCAACTGTAACTACTATCGGCGATGGTGGTACATCTAAAGGTGACTTTTACGAAGCGCTTAATGTTGCAGGATGCTGGCAGCTACCGGTTGTGTTTGTCTCGATAAATAACCAATGGGCAATTTCAGTACCGCGTCACAAACAGACAGGCAGCAAAACGATTGCACAAAAAGCAATTGCTGCTGGTATGGAAGGGGTTCAAATTGATGGTAACGATATCGTTGCCGTGATTAGTATTATGCAACAAGCACTCGAACGCGCACGTGCAGGTGATGGCCCCACATTGATAGAAATGTTAACTTACCGTTTAAGTGATCATACCACTGCTGATGATGCATCACGTTATCGTGATAAAAATGAATTAGATGCTGCTTGGCAACAAGAACCTATATTAAGATTACGTCGTCATCTTGAATGCAAAAATCGATGGTCAGAAGACCAAGAACAACATCTAATCGAAGAATGCCAACGTGTGATTGACCAAGCAGTTAATGTTTACCTCAGCCAGAAACCCCAAGCACCAACAGATATGATTGACTTTTTATTTGCAGAACTACCACAATCACATCTCGAACAACGCGATCACATTGAGGATTTTAGTCAATGAGCCAACCGATTACGCTAGCAGAAGCTGTGACACAAGCTATCGCCTATGAAATGGCGCACGATGACAATGTATTAATCTTCGGTGAAGATATTGCGACTAATGGTGGTGTATTTCGCACGACAGTTGGTCTACTTGAAAAATTCGGTGAACAACGCGTGATCGATACACCATTGGCCGAGTCGATGATTGCGGGTCTCAGTATTGGCATGGCAACTCAAGGTCTAAAACCGATTGCTGAGTTTCAGTTTATGGGCTTCATCTATTCGGCTTTTGACCATATTATTTCTCACGCCTCACGCATGCGCCACCGTACTCGCGGCCGTCTGCATTGTCCGATTGTTTTTCGGGCACCGTATGGTGGTGGCATTCACGCACCCGAACATCACTCTGAAAGCACCGAAACTTTATTCGCACATATTCCCGGCATACGTGTTGTGATTCCGTCATCACCCGCACGTGCTTACGGTTTATTACTTGCCAGCATTCGCAGCCCTGATCCGGTTGTCTTTTTAGAGCCAAAACGCATATATCGTCTACACAAGCAAGTCGTTGCTGATAATGGGCAGGCGCTACCACTCGATCAATGTTTTGTATTGCGAGAAGGGAGCGATATCACGTTAGTTAGCTGGGGTGCGATGATTACCGAAACTTTGCAAGCAGCAACCGAGCTTGAAGCACTTGGTATTCATGCCGAAGTGATTGATGTGGCAACTGTATCTCCGCTTGATATCGAAACCATTTTACAGTCAGTCGAAAAAACCAAGCGCTGTGTGATTGTCAGTGAAGCACCACGTAACTGTGGTGTTGCAGCAGAAATTGCCGCACAGCTATCCGAGTATGCCTTTGATCTACTCGACGCACCAATACAGCGTGTCAGTGGTTATGATACGGTGATGCCCTACTATAAAAATGAAAAACGCTATATGCCAACGGTAAAAAGAGTGATTGATGCCGTAGATAATATTATGGAGTGCTTATGAAATTATTTCTATTACCCGACCTTGGCGAAGGCCTACCCGATGCACAAATTCGTGAATGGTATGTCAAAGTCGGTGATACAGTTAAAACTGATCAGCCAATCGTTTCTGTTGAAACTGCTAAAGCACTCGTCGATGTACCCGCCGCATTTGATGGTACGGTTGAAAAACTATTTGGTAAAGATGGTGACACGATTTGTACTGGTGAACCGTTAATTGGTTTTGCAGGTGATAATGAAACAGATCAACCAGCTGAAACACGCCAGGATCAAGGCACAGTCGTCGGCAATATTACCACGGGTGATGAGGTATTAACGGATGATACATTTAGCGGTGCTATTGTTACCGAACGCATAGCAAGTCCTGCGGTGCGCGCATTGGCGCGTCGTCGTGGTATTGACCTTGAAAACGTTGCCACACATAGTGAGCGCATTACCATGCAAACATTAAAATCCATATCCTCTAAAACCGCTGACACACCACTTGAAGCCGGCTTCGAACAACTTCCTGGCGTGCGCCGCGCAATGATTCTCAGCATGACACAATCACATCGGGATGTTGTACCGGTTACGATAACCGATGATGCTGATATCCAAGCTTGGTATGGCACAGACAACATCACGATCCGCACACTCCGCGCTGTAGCAGCTGCATGCAAGGCTGAACCGATGTTAAATGCGTATTTCGATGGTAAAAAAATGGCTTACAAATATAACGAACAGGTAAACATTGGTCTTGCAGTCGACACACCACACGGCTTATACGTACCGGTGCTTAAAGATATTGGCAACCAAAGCGATGAACAACTACGTACAATCATTAACGAATATAAAGTACAAGCACAAGAAAAAACCCTACCACAAGCAGCACTACAAGGTGCCACCATACTCGTCTCAAATTTTGGCACTATCGCCGGGCGTTATGCTACACCGATCATCCTACCTCCAATGACTGCGATCGTTGCAATTGGTAAATTAAGAGATGCTGTCGTTGCCGAAAACGGCCAACCAGCCGTGCATAAAGTCATTCCTCTTTCGCTAACCGTTGACCACCGCGCGATTACTGGTGGTGAAGCAGCACGGTTTTTGCAGGCACTCATCACAAGCCTACAGTGAAATAAAACAATGCGTTAAACAGATACACGAGTGAATTCATTTTACTTTAATATTTGAATGATATAATTGCCTCACGGACGAAAAGCGAGTGGGATATATGAGACGTAAATTAAAGCAATTAACAAGTGCCCAAACTATGCATGGCTTTGCTTTTATTGGTGCTGAGTGGGTTGGCGCTCGGTGGGTTTGGGGTGAGGGATGGAAGCTTCCGGATGGGAGATGTGGTCCTCAGGGTAAGTGGATTGACTCTATTGCTGGGGCAACTCATACTTTAGATCCCGTCACTGAATTTTCGCCAGAAAGAAATAATTATCTCGTTTCGATAGTAAATACGTTTCCTTCTCATGCCTATACAAGAAAAGTTGAGGGTAAAATCATCGTATTTACCAACCGAGATGGAAAACTACCCTCACCAGATAAAGCGGATGATGAAGAACTAGGTCAAAATAATGATTTTGGCAAATTATTCAATGCACTCTACTCCAAAGTTGGTCAACCCGCTAGGGGAATTTTTGTAATACCCATTATTGATAGCGCTATGGAACAGCATATTGCTTTGACTGTTATCGATATAGAATCTCAGCAAATTCTTTACATCGACTCCAAATATCAACCTGCCAAGGCTATGTCACGCAAAGTAGAGAAAAAATTTAAAGCACACGAATTTTTTAAAGACTACAAATTTAAAAAAATTATTACTGACAGGCAATCTTTTGCTGATGAAGTGACATGCGGCTACCAAGTACTAACACTCAGTAAAATTGTCTTAGATATTTTAATCAAAAGGCGGGGTAATATTAATGCCATTACCCCACAACTCATACGCCAAAAAATAAATCAGCTCTCAGAATCCCCTGTAAGCCATGCGCAAAAAATACTGCAAGATTCGCAACACAGCATAATGTTCAAGAGAGCTTATGATATGCCAACTGGCATAGAAAGAGAAAATTACGAAAACATAACTACTATGCTTAGTGCTGTGTTCGAATTTTGGAACAAAAGCAGCAATATTCTTGCTAGTGCATGGCATGATACTTATTCACACAATAGCACATTAATCAATGCTGTTAGTTTTTTACCAAAGTTTTTCTGTGAATTCTTACCTAAATCAGTAGAGCTCGGTAGCCAATTTTTACGTGACAAACTAATGACAGTAAACCGCAATAACCCTTTAAAACGAGCAGGCACGTCATTTGCCTTACTTAGCTTATATTGTCTTAAAAAACTCGCGCAATACACCCGCACCTTATTGCTACGCCCACTTTCATCTCCTTTAAAAAGTTTGAAGGCAGCCAAAGGTTGGCGTGAAAATATGATCAGAAAATATGGATTCAAAGGTAATTTCGCTGGTAGCATTGCCGTTGTAGGATCAGCGTTGATTACAGTTGTCGGCTGGACTGCAGTGATCTTAGCCTCACTTGGCACGACTATCCCTGCTGTTGCAGCAGCATTGGGTACTGTAAGTGCGGGCATCACAACAAGTGCCTTAGCAACAGGTACAGCTATTAGCACCACAACCGGCACCATTGCCACTGCCAGTGCTGTTGGTGGTAGCGCAGCTATTGCTACTGGCATCTATATACAAAATCAAAAGAATAAAAAATCAGCTTCAGTTACTACTCTTGATTCGGCGGATGATGATGACTGGCAAGTTTTTGACCCAGACGGCACTTCAGTAGAGACAAGCAGTAGCAAACCGATAGAAGAAAATACAGCTGGCGCCGAAACTCGTATTGAGGGCATGCCGTCCGTATCCAAAAACAGCTCTAGTTTATTTGGTAGCTGTGCCACTGAAACAAGAAAACCAGAGGATACACTACGCGTGTTCTCTCGCCCATCGTCGCCCGTGCACTAGCTCAGTTGCACAGGTTTGGGTTTAACGCTATAGTAAGTTTTTCTCCAAAATAAAGGACCATATTCATGGCAAACGAAGGCTACCACGAACCCATCGATGAAATCTCGGACGAAACCCGCGATATGCATCGCGCAATCAGTTCATTGATGGAAGAACTCGAAGCCGTAGACTGGTATAACCAACGCGTTGATGCGTGCAAAAATGACGAACTACGCGCTATCCTTGCACATAATCGTGACGAAGAAAAAGAACATGCTGCCATGGTTCTTGAGTGGATTCGACGCCAAGATCCCCGCTTCGATAAAGAACTTAAAGACTACCTCTTTACCGATAAGCCTATCTGCGATCTTGAGCACAGACATAAGTCCTAGAAGCTTGTATCTTTGAAACTCAGAGCTGAACCTAAAAATCATTCAATCCACAAACGTGCATTTCTAAACATACGCAACCAAGGGCCATCCTCACCCCATTCACGCGGATGCCAGCTATGCTGCACGGTGCGGTAGATACGTTCTGGATGTGGCATCATGATCAGTACACGTCCATCTTTAGAGGTTAGGCCAGTAATACCTTGATGGCTACCATTCGGATTATACGGGTAACGCTCGGTGGTTTGATGTTGATGATCAACATAACGTAGTGCGACCAGCTTATCGGTTGTCGCTTGCGACAATGTGTTAATCGAGTCGAACTTAGCCCGTCCTTCACCGTGTGATACCACAATAGGTAATACACTACCGACCATACCATGCATAAAGATAGAATTATTTTCTTCAACACGTACCAAAGATAAGCGTGCTTCAAACTGCTCTGAATGATTTCGCTGAAATGATGGCCAATGCGCGGCGCCTGGAATAATCGATTTTAATTGTGATAACATCTGACAACCGTTACACACACCTAATGTAAATGTATCTTCACGTTCGAAAAATGTCTGGAATTGTTCACGCAATTCTGGATGTTGCAAAATCGATTGCGCCCAACCACGACCAGCACCCAGGACATCGCCATAAGAAAAGCCACCACAAGCAGCTAAACCAACAAACGTATCTAAGTATCCTTTCTGAGCCATCACATCGGTCATATGCACGTCGATTGGCTCGAAACCTGCTGCATCAAACGCCGCTGCCATCTCCATATGACCGTTAACACCTTGCTCACGCAAGATCGCTACACGTGGGCGGCTGGATAAATGTGCCACTATATTCTCTTGTGGATTAAAGCTTAAGTGAACAGTTAAACCAGGGTCATCTTGCTGGGCGATATTTTCAAATTCCGCATCAGCACACTCAGGGTTATCACGTAAGCGTTGAATACGATAGCTGGTTTCGCTCCACAATTGTTGTAGATAAAAACGTGGTGATTGGTAGAGACAGTCGCTGTTTTTTACAATCACAAGTTCATCCAGCTGATTGATCTCACCAATAATCGTGACTTTTTGGCGCAATCCATGTTGTTCACATAACTGCATTACTTGCGGTAATTGTTTCAGATCAACCTGAACCACTGCTCCCAATTCTTCATTAAATAATAATGGAATTGCATCACCACTTAGCGCTGATAAATCGAGTATGACACCACAGTGACTAGCGAACATCATTTCACAAACTGTCGCCAACAAACCGCCGTCGGACCGGTCATGATAAGCATGAATTAATGCTGCTTTATTCAATTCTTGAATGAGATTAAAGAATTGTTTGAGCAATTTACTATTATCAACATCAGGTGGTTGGCCACCGAGCTTAGCATACGTTTGCGCCAGCGCCGAACCACCCAAGGCATTACAGCCACCGCCTAAATCAATTAATAATAAACGCGACTCACTAAGCTGTATATTTAATTCTGGCGTAAGCACACGCCGCACATCACTAACAGGTGCTGCTGCTGTAATCACGAGTGACAATGGTGATGTTACTTTGCGCTCACCATCTTCTGCCTGCCAACGTGCTTGCATTGACAATGAATCTTTACCTACCGGTATACTAATACCCAACTCTGGACACAAACCTTCGCCAATCGCTTGCACCGCATCATATAATGCAGCACCTTCACCAATCTCTTTTACCGCCGACATCCAATTTGCCGATAAGGCTATTTGTGATAAGGATTCAATCGGTGCACTAGCGATATTGGTAATTGCTTCGGCCACCGCCATACGTGCAGATGCAGCCGGATGCAATAATGCAATCGGTGCACGCTCACCCATGGCCATCGCCTCACCCTGATTACCTTTAAAGTCTGTGGTAGTCACCGCAACATCAGATACTGCTACCTGCCATGGCCCAACCATTTGATCACGCGATACCATACCACCAACACTACGATCGCCAATGGTAATTAAAAAACGTTTGCTAGCAACAACGGGGAATTGTAATACACGCTCAATCGCTTCACTCAAAACAATATAATCGGTCACAAAAGGTTTATGCGTGCTCTCAGCGTGCTCGGTTTCACATTGCATTTGTGGCATTTTTTCAAATAAGGCTGCCATCGGTAAATCAATTGGTTTGTTCTCAAAATGGCTGTCATCAACAATCAATTCTTCTGCTACAGTTGCCTCACCAACAACGCTAAATGGACAACGTTCACGTTTACATACCATTTCAAAGGCTGGTAATAACTCTGAATTAATTGCTAACACAAAACGCTCTTGTGATTCGTTACACCAAATTTCAAGCGGCGACATGCCTGGCTCATCAATTAAAATATCACGCAAGTGAATCAACGCACCTTTGCCATCGCTTTCTACTAATTCTGGCATTGCATTACACAAGCCACCTGCACCAACATCGTGAATACTTAAAATCGGATTTAACACGCCCAAATCACGACAAGAACTAATCACTTCTTGGCAACGACGTTGCATCTCAGGATTAGCACGCTGCACAGAAGCAAAGTCGAGTGATTGATTGTCATCACTAGCAGCACGTGATGAAGCAGCACCACCACCTAAACCAATCGCCATACCTGGACCACCGAGCACCACTAATTTAGCGGCTTGCGGTATCGATTGCTTTTGTACTTGTGAATCACGAATTTGACCTATACCACCGGCGATCATAATTGGTTTATGGTAGCCACGATATTCACGTCCACAATAACCATCAATACACATCTCAAAACTACGGAAATAACCGCATATATTTGGCCGACCGAATTCATTATTAAATGATGCTGCACCAATCGGACCTTGGAGCATAATATCAAGTGCTGATGCCATATTTTTAGGTTTACCAATATCAGTTTCCCATGGCTGATTAAATTCGGGGATATGTAAATGTGATACTGAAAAACCACACAGCCCCGCTTTTGAAAATGCACCTCGGCCTGTGGCCGCTTCATCTCGAATCTCACCACCACTACCGGTCGCCGCACCCGCATAAGGAGCAATTGCCGTTGGGTGGTTATGCGTTTCTACTTTTAAAACGATATGCGCCACCTCTTCCCTATGGATATAAACATGATTACGCTCATCGATCAGCAAGCGGTTAGCTTTATGTCCTTTTAAAACCGCTGCATTATCAGAATAAGCCACTAATGCCTGATCGGGATTTAATTTATAGGTGTTACGAATCATGTCAAACAGGGTCGATTTTTTTTCTTTTCCATCAATCCACCATTTGGCATTAAACACTTTATGTCGGCAGTGCTCAGAGTTTACTTGCGCAAACATCATCAGCTCAACGTCAGTTGGATTACGCTCGAGCGATTGATAGGTCAATAATAAATAATCAAGCTCCTTGTCAGACAGTGCCAAACCAAGCGCTTCATTCACTGTGATCAGTGCTGCCTTGCCTCCATCCATCACATCGATTTCAACTAATGGCTCAGGCGCAGTCTTGGCAAAAATTTCTGAGAACTTAGCGGGATCAACAATCACCGTTTCAGTCAGTGGATCATGGCACAAAGCTAACAAATGACTAAATTGAGACTTGGTAATCTGCGTTAAACCAATATCTGGAAATTCATAATAGCGACCATGCTCGACACGCGCCACCTGCGTGAGCCCACAGATACGCAGAATATCGGTTGCTTTAGACGACCATGGCGAAATTGTACCAACCCTAGGCACTACCCAAAAGCATAAATACGCGCGCTGCATTGGTGGACTTTGTGGCTGACTGTCTCTGAGCAACATCGCCAAACGCACACTTTCTGCTTCAGTTAAAGGCTCACTTTCAGACACAAAGAAAGTCTCAAGCACTTCCATTCGATCTACATCAAGCGGTATCGATACGATTTGAGATTGTAATTTTTCTATACGAAATGGCGTAAACGCTGGCTGGCCTTGTAAATACAACATAATAAAAACCTATATTTAAAGAGGCCCAATCATAGTAGGTGGGTGGGTATTAATCAAGCTACATACATGTATATACGCTTGAATCATCAATGCAAAAGCCAATAATAAGCTTCAAAATTTCAAAAATATCGGCCAATTAGGGGTAAAATAGCGCTAATTGGCCGAAATGCTTTTAAAATCTCAGCCAATTAGAGTTAAATGTAAAGTTAGTAGATGTCACCAAGTTCGGCACACAAATCGCTACCCATCAAGCCCAACTCATTACGCATACGACGCAGCTCAGCCAAGTCTTCAATCTTGCGCCTGGCTTCAAATTTTTTTTGTTTGTTTGATTTACTGTCGTCTTCGCCATAATCGAAATCTTGTTCAAAGTCCATGAATCTTCTCCTTAAGTCAAATCCGTTTAACTAAACGCTAGGCCCTCAATATGATGATTCCGTATCACACCGTTCAAGAGCTAGCCTTTAAGAGAATACCTCAAAGTTTTTAAAAATAAAACACATAAAAGGTTAAAAAATTATGAAATTTACCAATTAACAGGTAAGTTATTATCTTTGTTGCTATTGTAGCTTAAGCAATTGCCAGTAATGCATAATTATTGGTCTCGCTTTACCAATATCATGCTGCATCTGGCCACGCTTTAACACCTCAGCCGATGGGTATAACAAAGGGTCTTGACGGTAACGTTTTGGCATTAAACGACGTGCCTGTAGATTCGGTGATGAATAACCCTGCGATAACGCAACTTGCTTGGCAATCTGTGGCCGCATCAAAAAATTCATAAACGTCATCGCATTACTAAAATGTGGTGCATACTTCGGCACAGCCATACAATCAAGCCACACAGAAAAACCATCTTTGGGGTAAATATAGACCAAATTTGGATTTGATTGCCGAGCCAAAAATACATCGCCACTCATCGCCATACCAATGGTAACATCATCATCGGCAAAAGCATTAATTGCAGAATCGGAACTGTATAAGCGCACATTCGGCACCAACTTTAATAGCTGCTGATAGGCTTGCTTAATTTTTAGAGGGTCCTGAGTATTAATTGAGTCATGTAATGTAAATAACGCTGCAGCAAATACTTCACGCGCATCGTTATAGATCAGCAGTTGATTTTTAAAGCGTGGCTGCCATAGATCGTGCCAGTTTTGCACCGTCTTCGGGTCCCAAAAACGTTTATCGACAACTATCGCTGTAGTACCCCATAAATACGGATAAGAATATAAATTTTGTGGATCAAATGTCTTATTCAGTAGTAGGGGGTCAATGTAACGATGATTAGAAAGCGCCTTGCGGTCAATCAAGCGTAACATACCATCATGACGCATACGCTCAACATAATAACTACTTGGAAAAATAACATCATAACCGGCATGTGGTGCCACTTTAAGTTTTGCGAATAAGTCTTCGTTGCTATCATATTCGGATAAATTAACTTTAATACCCGTTTGATGCTCAAATTGTTGAATTACGCTATGCGGCACATAGTTGGTCCAGGTAAATACATTAACCACCTCAGCAGCACGCCCCATTCTGAAAAACAATAACGCACAGAGAAATACTACACCTAACCGTAAAAACATATTTTGACTACCTTAATTTTTTTTGTGCTGACAGGGTTAATAAAAACGTGACTAATAATAATATTGTACATAATGCATTAACTTCTGGACTTACACCCAGTTTAACCATCGAGTAAATACGCAATGGCAAGATTTCATAGTTTGGTCCTGAAACAAAATAGCTAATAATCACATCATCGATTGACATAGTAAAACACAAAAGCCAACCGGCAATTAGCCCAGGCCACACAAGTGGTACGATAATTTGATAAAACAGCTGCCATTCACTCGCGCCCAAATCACGCCCCGCTTCAAAAATATGTTTATTTAACTGGCGCAGCTGATTGCCAATAATAATCGTAGTAAACGGTAAACAAAACGTAATATGCGCGATCAACAAACTCCAAAAACCAAGTGGAAAAGCAATTAAATTCATTAAAATTAATAATGCCACACCTAAGACTAAATCCGGTAAGATAATCATAACAAAAATAAGCAGCTGTAATAATTGGCGCCCCATAAAACGATAACGAAAGAGTGCTACCGATGCAATTAAACCTAAAAAAGTTGCAATAGATGCAGCCACAACACCTAACCATAATGAATGCAAAGCAATCATACCCAAATCAGCATCATGAAATAAGTCAACATACCAATGCCAAGTAAAGCCATGCCACAGCAACGACACACGTGAGTCATTAAACGAAAAGGCAATAACCACTGCAATTGGAATATATAAGAACAGATAAATTAAGATTAAATAACTTAAACGTAATACCCGCATCATACCAACTCCTGAAGCCTACCATGGCGTGCACGACTACGATAGAAGAGTAGCATCATAAATAAGAAGACAGTTAAAATCATACTCGTTGCCGCCCCGCCCGGCCAATCAGTCATCGTAACGAATTGCTCTTTAACTAAATTACCCAGCAACACACCATGTGCACCACCTAATAAATCAGGAATATAAAATATCGTCATCGCTGGTAGAAACACAAATAAGATACCCATCATAATACCTGGCACAGTGAGTGGTAAAATAATACTATGAAAAATACGCCAACGCGTTGCACCCAAATCACGCGCCGCATCATACAAACGTGTATCCAGTTTTTCGAAATTGCTATATAGAGGTAGTACCATATATGGTAGTAGATTATAAGCAAGACCAATCATCATCGCACCACTAGTATACAGCATCAATAACGGCTGATGAATAATCCCCATCGCCAATAAAGCCGTATTAATGATACCCTTCGTTTTAACCAATGCCATTATGGCATAAGTGCGAATCAAAGAGCTGGTCCAAAACGGTATGACCATTAACATCAATAATAACGGTTTTATTTTTCGATGTGCTTGAGAGATAAAAAACGCTGCTGGATATGCCAATAATAAGGTAATCAAAGTACAACCCACTGAAAATTCAAGTGAGTGCAAAAAAATACGTGCAAAAACACCGGAAAATAGCTGACTATAATTGGTGAAAGAAAAATGCCACTCTATAAGCTTGTGTGTACCCGCAGTCGTAAAACTGATTATGCACAGCAAACAAATCGGCAACAACGCAAAACAAATAAACCACAGAAATATACCCGCGATACTCCAATGCTTAAATTTTTTATGATATCTAACCATTTAATACAACTTCCCAACCTGGCTGCCATTCGATTAAAACTTTTTCGCCAATTTCATATTCGAGCTCTTCATCATCTTCATCAAAAAACTCCGTTGCAGAAATTTGCTGTCCATCCAATAAAGTCACGATCAGATCAACCGTACTACCCTTATAAATTACTTCTTCTACGATAGCAGGGATATACTCATGCTTGGATTGTGATGATACTTCACGCACATTCCATACTTTTATGTCTTCAGGTCTAATAACAATATTCACAGCATCACCCGCCTGATATTGTTTGCGATTAATAAAGTGCACACGCGTACCTGCCACATCGACTTCAATGGTTTTATCATTAGCCATCAATACTGTTTTAGATAAAATATTCGCCACACCAACAAATTGTGCCACAAATAAATTCACAGGCTCTTCGTAAATATCTCGTGGTGTGCCAATTTGTTCAATATAACCATGATTCATCACTACGATTCGATCTGACATCGATAATGCCTCTTCTTGATCATGTGTCACCATAATAAATGTAATGCCGAGACGACGCTGTAGCGCTTTTAATTCGACCTGCATTTTGCGGCGTAAATGATAATCCAATGCCGATAATGGCTCATCGAGTAATAGTACCTGAGGCTCATTAACCACTGCACGTGCCATCGCCACACGTTGTTGCTGCCCACCACTGAGTTTATCGGGCTTACGCTGAGCTAATTCACTCAATTTCACCATACGCAATACTTCATTAACACGCTCAATGATACGATGTTCCGGTGTTCCCTGGCAACGCAGGCCAAAGGCAACATTATCAAACACTGTCATATGCGGAAACAAAGCATAACTTTGAAAGACCATGTTCACGTGTCTCTGATCTGGTGTCAGATGGTTCACAAGTCGACCATTAAGCATAATCTCACCGCTATCTGGCGTCTCAAAGCCGGCTAACAATCGTAATAAAGTGGTCTTACCACAGCCTGAAGGGCCTAATAAGGTTAGGAATTCTCCATCTTGTACAGTTAGACTGGTTGGCTGTAGCGCATACTCGCTATCATACGATTTAGAGAGATCAGTCAAAGAAACGATGGGTTCTGACATTTCTAACCCCACTTACTTGCTAGCTTTGTTCAAGAAAGAGGCGAATTATGCAGCCATTTATCGCAGAGGTCAAGCTAACATCCTTTTGGTGCCTGGCACCAAAAGGATTACAGGTGTTGCTTAAGCCATTCATCTTCGACTTTTTGGAGTGCTTGGGAGACTTGATCAAACTGCGCCTGCAATGCCAGACGTGTGTCATTGTGTTCAAGTTGATATAGATCTGGATCAGCAAGCCTATGATTTAAATCGTCTCGCTCCTGTGACAAACGATCAATCTCACGCTCTAGTTTTTTAAGCTGCTGTGGATTAATCGTTGATGATTTTTGTTTTTTATCAACAGTTTTAACCATTTGTGGTTTTGCTTCTGCCACATCATCTCGCGCTAACACAAATCCCTGGTAATCATCGAGATTACCTTTAAAGCGATCAACATGTCCATCTGATACTAACCATAATTCATCCACTACACTATTTACAAAATGACGATCATGTGACACCACAATCGCTGCACCCGAATAATTTTGTAAAGCAAGACTTAATGCTTCACGCATTTGAATATCTAAATGGTTAGTTGGTTCATCAAGCAATAAAATATTCGGTGCGCTATAAATTAATAAGGCTAAAGCCAGACGCGCCTTTTCTCCACCAGAAAAAGAACCCACTTGATCAAATACCCGATCGCCATTAAAATTAAATCCACCTAAAAATTTACGCGCTTCAGATTCAGCAATATGTGGAAATGCCCACACAAAATGTGCCAACGGTGTACTTTCATAATCAAGCGCTGCTAGTTGTGTTTGTGAAAAATAACCAATATTTAATTTTTGGTGACGCATCACCTCACCCGATAAGATTGGTAACGTACCCGCCAATGTCTTAATTAATGTACTTTTACCCGCACCATTGACACCTAACACACCCACACGTTCGTCTGCCATTAGACTTAATTTCGCATGCTCAATCACCGTATGCTCAGGATAACCAACCTCACCTTCTATTTTCAGTATGGTGCCGGTAATTGCATTGCACTCTTTAAATGAAAAATGAAACGGATTTTCTTTTTGCAGACCTGGTGCAATATTTAATTTCTCAATCGCTTTCATACGACTTTGCGCCTGACGCGCTTTAGACGCTTTAGCCCGAAAACGATCAATAAATTTCTGCATATGCGCACGTTGCTTTTCGATTTTTTCACGTGATTTTGCTTCAAGCTCATATTGCAACTCAAACTGGCACATAAAGTCGCTATAGTTACCAGTGTAAACTTTAAGTTTTTGCTGTGCTAAATGCAGCACATGGGTGCAAACGTTATCCAAAAATTCACGGTCATGCGAAATCAATACCACACTACAGTTTTGCTCAAGCAACCAATGCTCAAACCAAGCAATCGCTTCTAAATCTAAGTGGTTCGTCGGCTCATCCAACAGTAATAATTCGGCGCGAGATAAGAGTACTTTAGCTAACTGCAACCGCATTTGCCAACCGCCAGAAAATGTAGCAATTGGCTTATAAAAATCTTCTGTCTTAAAACCCAGTCCATGTAAAATAGTGCCTGCACGTGCGTCTATCGTATAACCATCAATTTCACCCAGACGCTCATGGCAATGCGCCACCTGCATACCATCATCACATGCTTCTGCTACCGTCAATTTTTTTTGAACTTGCAGCCATTCTTTATCACCAGTTTTAACAAAATCGATTGCAGGAAGTTCACCTGCTGGTAATGACTGTTCGAGATGCGCAACATGTTCAGACTTGATATCACAATGATAACTGCCATCATCTTCCTGCAGCTGCCCGTGCATTACCTGCATCAAGGATGATTTACCAGCACCATTACGCCCAATCAAGCCTACACGATTACCACGCTCGATACGCGCGCTAGCATGATCGAGTAAGACCTTTTTACCACGTTGCAGGACTATTTTTTGAAATGTGATCATAGTAAACGCAGTCTAACAAAAACTAACCGTATCGGCTAGAAGTTATAGGCACCAGAAATTGCTGGTTTTTTTCGTCTATATGACGATCTACATGCGTATTTACGCATCTAGCTCCATAAGACTCGCATTACCGCCTGCAGCTGTTGTATTGATAGTAAGTGTATTTTCATGACATAAGCGTAGTAAATAAAGTGGTCCACCTGCTTTGGGACCCGTACCCGATAAACCACAACCACCAAATGGTTGCACACCCACCATCGCACCAATCATATTGCGATTGACATAGATATTACCAACACGCATGCGTGCTTGAATATAATCCACTGTATCGTCAATACGGCTTTGAATGCCGAAAGTTAAGCCATAGCCAAGGCTATTGACCTGTTCTAATACCTGGCCTAATTCTTTACGCTTATAACGTACCACATGCAATACTGGACCAAAGATTTCTTTAGTCAGTTGCGACAGTGATTTCAACTCAAAAGCATGCGGAATCACAAAAGTACTTTCAGCTGCGACATCAGTAGCTAATTTCGCATTAGATATTAAGGTTGCTTGTGCATTCATCTCTTGAATATGTTTATCAATCATTTGCTGAGCTGATTTATCGATAACCGGCCCTACATCAGTTTGTAAATTTGCAGGATTACCGACAACTAATAATTTCATCGCACCTTTAAGCATTTCAATCACCTTATCGGCAACATCATCTTGGATAAACAACACACGTAATGCTGAACAACGCTGCCCTGCACTACCAAATGCCGATGTCACTACATCATCAACCAATTGTTCAGGCAATGCGGTTGAATCAGCAATCATCGCATTAATGCCACCTGTCTCTGCGATTAAAGGTACTATTGCACCCGCACGTTTAGCTAATGCTAACTGAATACCTTTAGCAACAGCCGTAGAACCAGTAAATATAACCCCTGCAATACGCTCATCTTCAACCAACTGCTGACCGATAGTGCTACCTTTGCCGGGCATCAACTGCAAAACTTCACGCGGTATACCCGCCATATAAAACAACTCAACCACACGCGCTGCCACAAGCGATGTTGACTCAGCAGGTTTTGCAATCACACAATTGCCTGCAACTAATGCCGCCACTACTTGACCAACAAAAATCGCAATCGGAAAGTTCCATGGACTAATACAGAGCATCACTCCACGACCCTGCATACGCAATGTATTGGTCTCACCCGTATAACCAACCAATTCTTTAGGCATTAAAGTTGTACGTGCCATCTCAGCATAATAACGACAAAAATCAACTGCCTCACGAACTTCTGCAATCGTATCTGTCAGTACTTTACCTGCTTCACGACAAGCCAGTGCCATCAGCTCTGCATGGTGCTCTTCGAGTAATTCAGCACAACGATCTAATAATGCTGCACGCTGCTCAACAGGCACATGATCCCAATGTGTAAAAGCAGCAACACCTGTTGCTAACGCTTTTTCTGCATCTTCTGATTGTGCTAATTCAATCTGCCCAACGATATCTTGATGATTTGCGGGATTTAATACATCATGCGTTGCACCTGATTTTACAGACTTACGTGAAAATGGTGCAGCCGTATAGGACTTATCCCAAAATGATTTCACTGTTGTTTGTAATTCACGCAATACATCACAATCAGTAAAATCAAGGCCTGCTGAGTTAGTACGCTTATCACCAAAGATATCAGCTGGTAATCGAATCTTAGGATTAGCTTTGTCTTTGAGTGCTGCGATACGTTCAACCGGGCTTTCTACTAAATACTCAATCGGCACGTCTTTGTCAGCAATCTGATTGACAAAAGAACTATTAGCACCATTTTCAAGTAAACGACGCACCAAGTAAGGCAATAAATCTTCATGACTGCCAACTGGTGCATAAACGCGACATGGAATTCCACGTTGAATGAGCTGATCATGCAATGCGCCACCCATGCCATGCAGGCTTTGAAACTCATATTCAACCTTGCCGTTAGCACAATCAACTAAATCGAGAATTGCAGCAACTGTATAGGCATTATGCGTCGCAAACTGCGGATAAATCGTATCTTGCATTTCATTAATCATGACCTTGGCGCAGACAAGATAACTGACATCTGTCGATATTTTACGAGTAAATACCGGATAATTTTTGTAACCCAGCTCCTGAGCTAATTTAATTTCGGTATCCCAGTACGCACCTTTAACCAAGCGCACACGTATACGCCTACCATAACGACTCGCCAAATCAGATACCCAACGTAACACTGGCAAAGCACGCTTTTGATAGGCTTGAACTGCCAAACCTAGACCATTCCAATCTTCTAATTCAGGATCAGCAAATACCACTTCTAAGATATCTAACGATAAATCCAAACGCTTTGCTTCCTCAGCATCAACTGTTAAACAAATCTCGACTTTTTTAGCAGCCATACATAGCTGTTTAAGACGAGATACTAAAACATCAATGGCCATTTCGCGATGGAGAAAATCATAACGCGGATAAATCGCAGATAGTTTGACTGAAATACTCGGACGGCGGAAAAATTCCTGATCATGATTGACTGTCTCACCAATCGCTTCAATCGCTTCTAGATAGGATGCCAAATAAAGATCAGCATCGTGCATCGTACGTGCCGCTTCACCCAACATATCGTACGAAAAGGCATAACCTTTATCAATGCTTGGTTGTGAGCGCTTTAATGCTTCAGTAATTTGACGCCCCAACACAAACTGTTCGCTCATCAAACGAATCGCTTCACGTACTGCTTTACGCACCACAGGCTCACTGCTACGTCTTAATAAAGCCTTCCAAATATTGCTAAAGGAATTTGATTGATCAGATTTATTTAAGATCTTACCTGTTAGCGCTAAACCCCAGGTTGCCATATTAACAAAGCTTGACTCGGCACGTCCTAAATGTGTATCCCATTCCGCACTGGTAAGCTTATCGCGAATGAGTAAGTTTTCAGTATCTTTATCTGGAATACGCAACAATGCTTCTGCCAAACACATCAGCATAATACCTTCTTTTGTTGACAGATCATAATGCACCATCAATGCCTCAACACCCGTCTTTTGCGCTTCTTTTTCCCTAACCTTCATCACCAAACGTTTGGCAGCTAACTCGATATCTTTTTCTGTCGCAGTGGTAAAATCTAACTGCGATAGTAATAATTCAATACAGATTGTTTCATCCATATGGTAATGTTGGGTAATCGCTTCACGTAAAGCATCTTGAGCAGGAATGGGGGTGTTGAGATACATAACTATTAACCTTTAAATCGAGCAATACTATCATTGATTTCTTTGGCAGCCGCATCGATGCCAACAAAACCACTCACCTTAACCCACTTGTTTGGCTCAAGGTCTTTATAATGCTCAAAGAAATGCACGATGGCATCTAAACGTACTTTTGATAAGTCATCTAAAGATTTAATTTCTTTCATGTGCAGACATACTTTCTCAATCGGTACTGCAATCACCTTGGCATCTTCACCTGATTCATCAGTCATTTCCAGCATACCCAAGGCACGGCAACGTACCAATGCACATGGCTGTACTGGCAGTGGCGCAATCAGTAATACATCAACCGGATCACCATCACCTGCAAGCGTATTTGGCACAAAACCATAGTTACACGGATAATGCATTGCAGTCGGCATAAAACGATCCACTTCAAGCAACCCACTGTCCTTATCAACCTCGTATTTTACCGGCTCCGCATGGGCTGGTACCTCAATAATAACGTTAATATCATCTGGCACACTACGTGCAGGTGCTATTTTATCAAATGCAGACATGATGCTTCCTTCTAGCTATATAAATCGTGCCATTATACAAACAATGACCTAGGAAAGGAAGTTGATTGAAGTCAATCATAGAACACATAATACACAATAATGCTTGCGTAAATTTCAGCTATCAACAATACTAACCCCAGATCATTTATGCATTTAGCCCGTCTGGTATCTGCACATGGATGTGATCTCACGGCAAGGACGCCGTTGATTTAAGCAGCCTCAGTTACATGAGGCTGCTTTTTTTTTGCAAAAATCTTAAGACCTGCGGCGCTTAAAGAAATCTCGCAACAAATCGCCACATTCTTGTTTCAACACACCACCACTGTATTCAATGCGATGATTTAAACGTGTTTCATCAGCAATTTGAAAGATGCTTTGTATCGCACCTGCTTTAGGGTCACACGCACCAAACACCAAGCGTTTAACGCGCGCATGCAAAATTGCACCAATACACATCACACACGGCTCCAGCGTAACGTAAAGTGTTGTGTTATTTAAACGATAGTTTTGTAGAGTTTGAGCGGCATTGCGTATAGCAGCAATTTCTGCATGCGCCGTTGGGTCATGGTAGGTAATGGGTTGATTAAACCCTGTGGCAATAACTTCATTGTCTTTAACAATAATCGCACCGACGGGCACTTCATCGATCGACTCTGCATAATGCGCTTGAGAAAGTGCTTGCTGCATAAATTCGATATCAGTAGACATGACTATTCCCATTCAATCGTAGCAGGTGGCTTGCTCGAAATATCGTAAGTAACGCGTGCAACTTGTGGCACTTCATTCATAATTCGATTGGCTACATGCGCTAAAAAGCTGTGTGGCAGATCAGCATAATGAGCAGTCATAAAGTCAACAGTTTTAACTGCACGTAGTGCGATCACATACTCATAGCAACGCGCATCACCTTTCACACCCACACTTTTAACTGGCAAAAATACCGCAAATGCTTGTGATACTTCTTCATAAAGTTTGTGCTCACGTAGTGCTTGCATAAAAATCGCATCGGCATCTTGTAAGATAAGTACATATTCCCGCTTAACCTCACCTAAGATACGTACGGCAAGACCTGGCCCTGGAAACGGATGGCGATATAGCAACTCAGCCGGCAACCCCAACTCCAAACCGACGCGACGCACTTCATCTTTAAATAATTCACGCAATGGTTCTATCAATTCAAAGGTCATATCTTCAGGCAGTCCGCCAACATTATGGTGTGATTTAATCACATGCGCCTTACCTGTAGCGACCGCTGCTGATTCGATAACATCTGGGTAAATGGTACCCTGCCCTAACCAGCGAATATTTTTAAGTTTTTGCGATTCACGTTCAAATACACGAATAAAAGCTTCACCACAAATCTTACGCTTGGCTTCTGGATCAGCAACACCTTGAAGTGGATCGAGAAATTCATTATGCGCATCAACGCGGATCACCTTAACATGCAAGTGCTGCTTAAAAATCTGCATCACTTGATCACCCTCATTTTTGCGCAATAAGCCTGTATCAACAAAAATACAGGTCAACTTATCACCAATTGCGCGATGAATCATCGCTGCCGTCACTGCTGAATCAACACCACCTGATAAAGCAACCAGTACCTCATCGTCACCAACACGCTGCTTAATGTCAGCAATTGCTGATTCAATAATATTTTTAGGTGTCCACTGCGTCTCACAGCCACAGATATCACAGATAAATTGTTTTAAGATTCGCTCGCCTTGCAGTGTGTGCGTTACTTCTGGATGGAATTGTACACCATAAAATTTGCGCGTTTCGTCTGCCATCACCGCAATTGGTGCGCTCTCAGTTTGTGCTAAACACTGAAAGTCTTGCGGTAAACTGACTACCTTATCACCATGACTCATCCACACATCGATACACGCATTACCAGAAATATTAATTTGATCATCAATATCATCAAGTAATTTTGTCGGTTTAAGAATTTCAACCAACGCATGACCAAATTCACAATGATCACTCGACGCTACCTGGCCACCTAACTGCTGTGCCATCGCTTGCATACCATAACAAACACCTAACACCGGCACATTCATCTCAAAAATAAAATCCGGAATACGTGGCGCATCATTCATATGAACAGACTCAGGCCCACCAGATAAAATAATCCCACGCGGTTTAAAATTTTCAGCAAAGCTTTGATCAATTTCGTAAGTTACTAATTCACAATACACGCCAATCTCACGCAAACGACGCGCGATAAGTTGTGAATATTGCGAACCAAAATCAAGAATGAGAATTTTATCACTATGAATATCAGACATTAGGCATCTACCCAATAGTTCGGTGCTTCTTTAGTGATAATAACATCATGCACATGTGATTCACGCATACCCGCATTGGTCACACGCACAAATGATGCTTGCTCACGCATCTCAGTCATTGTTTTAGTGCCGGTATAACCCATGCTAGAACGTAAACCACCGGTTAACTGATGAATCACTGCATTTAATGAACCTTTATAAGGTACACGTCCTTCAATACCTTCCGGTACCAGTTTGCCTACTTCAGATTTATCATCTTGAAAATAACGATCACTCGAACCATGACGCTGCGACATCGCACCTACAGAACCCATACCACGATAAGACTTATATGAACGACCTTGATATAACACCACTTCACCTGGTGCTTCTTCAGTACCTGCAAATAAACCACCAATCATCACTGCATGGGCACCAGCAACAATTGCCTTGCACAAATCACCTGAAAATCGAATACCACCATCAGCAATCACTGATACATGACGTTTTTTAAGTGCGTTGGCAACATTTGAAATAGCTGTGATCTGTGGCACACCGACACCTGCAACAATACGCGTTGTACAAATAGATCCTGGCCCCATACCGACTTTAACCGCATTTGCTCCTGCATCAGCTAAAGCAACTGCCGCATCAGCTGTAGCAATATTACCAGCCATTATTTGCAATGTTGGATAGTGCTGCTTAGTCCACTTTACCATGTCAACAACACCTTTAGAAAAACCATGTGCCGTATCCACTACAATCAAATCAACACGTGCATCGACAAGTGCTGCAATACGGTCTTGTGTTTCATCACCGGTTCCAACGGCTGCTGCTACACGTAATTGACCTTGGTCATTTTTACACGCATTAGGGTGCGTTTCTGATTTCAAGATATCACGTACCGTATACATGCCACGTAATTCAAATGCATTGTTAACAATAATAAGCTTCTCAACACGATGCTTTCTAAAAATCTCGCGCACTTGTTCACGGCTAGCATTTTCGTCAACTGTGATCAAACGCTCCTTTGGCGTCATCACTTCTGAAACAGGACGACTAAAATTGGTCTCAAAGCGGGTGTCACGACTCGTAATAATACCGACAACCTTATTACCCGCAACTACAGGCATACCCGATATACTATACGTTTCGCGCAGTTTAATATATTCTTCAATTGTTGCATCAGGACCAATCACCACAGGATCACTGACAATACCACTCTCATATTTCTTAACTTTGCTTACTTCAGCTGCTTGAGCCTCTATCGACATGTTCTTATGAATCACCCCAATACCACCTGCTTCAGCCATAGCAACCGCTAAACGCGCTTCTGTAACTGTGTCCATCGCAGCCGATAACAGTGGGATATTTAGGGGAATTTCATGAGTCAGTTGTGTCTTTAAGTCGACATCTTTAGGGAGTACCTCGGCAAAGCCAGGCACCAGGAGTACATCATCAAAGGTTAAGGCCTCTTCGACTATTCTCAGCATTGGCAAATCTCCAAAGAACGGCAGTCTACCAGCCCAGTGAGCAGTTGTCGAGCAGTTACCCGGCTTTTCACCCATTTTCAATTTTGACGATAATACTATAGAAAAGATGGATTCTCACTGAAGAAAACGCTTGAGCTGCGCCAATTGCATGCCTGTTAGAAGTGAAATCTGATCTAAACTAGCACCCTGTTCTTGCATCTTTTGAATCAAATCTCGGTAACCTTTATTCTGACCTTCAACCAGACCTTCTACACGACCTTCTTGTCGGCCTTCATCACGCCAACGTTCCCAGTTAGGAGTATATCTTGCCATAAATACCTTTTGCGTTTGTCTATTTAAGCAATTACTCACTAATACACGTAACGTATTAGCATCTACATCATGGACACATGCTAAATATGTTAACAAAGATGCCATCAGCTCGCTAGAATTATTTTGCCCAAGCACTCACAATCCATCTTTTATTTTATGAAAAAATTTCTTGATATCATTAATTTCACGGTGCTTTGAAAGCATTTCAACAACACTAATGTTACTCTAAAAATGATCTTGCAACTTTAATATCAGATAAAGTGTATTTAACAATACTATCGTGTGGAAAAAATATTTCAGACATGGCAATCCTTTGCTAATACTTATAAAAGGATAGCCTAACAAAAAAATAGGGGCTTGAAACCTCGTGTTTTTATTTATTAATGCGATTTCCTTGCTCAAGGTGAAGTTACATTATTTAATGAGGTACTTTCTCTGGTGCTTGGTTACCAAAACGCAGGCCAGGGATAATACGTGAAGGCACAGCTTCACAATAAGCCTGCCAATATTTGCCATATTTCGCTCGACAACGCTCTTCATCACGCATAGAACGGTGCACGAGTAAAATTGTTAAAAATATCACATAAAAATAAGGTAATGGGCTGATAAATAATGCTGGCGCTGTCCAAAAGAAAGAGCCCAAAATTTCAGGTAAATAGTGAAAATGACGCGCAACACCCCACCAGCCTGAAGCCAATAGAACTGTCTGCTTACGCTCACCTTCCGTGGTTGTGTATTCTGCATCAATCAATACTGGTGCTTTACCCCACACTTTACATTGGCCATTGCTCGCACGTACTTTTTGACGCTGTCGATCAGCAAAGAAATTAATCATCACACTAGCCACACCAAAAACTGCAATCGTTGTTGCTAAAAATGGCCCAAGGTGTACCGGATGATTAACCAAATACATAATAGGAGAGGTATAAATAGCTGGCACCCAAACCAGACAACCCCAACAAATATAAAAACCTGCACGATCATGCATGATATCCATCGACCGCAAATAGCCCGTTTCCCAAATAAAAAACTTAGTTAAATATGTCATCATCACAATCATAGCCACTAACATTGAATCACTTAGGCCATACAACTGTGATTGCTTTGCAGCAAATGAGAGCACAATAACAGGCCAAGCCATCATACCAAAACGGCAGTTAGTAAACATTTTCAAATCCCAACCAAACACGCGTGGATACAACTCAGTGCCCCAGTAGTAATCAAAAATAAAATTACCAGTCATACCGCAATCGGCAGATGAAGGTTTAAAGCGCCCTTTGAAATATAAAAACAAACAAAATACAAGACTAAAAATATTGAGAGCGCCGATAATACCAGCAAAATTGTCATACACGATTGTTGCAGAGAACCAATGCAACTGATAACTACAAACAAAAAATAACGCTAATGTAATTAAATAACATAAAAAACCATTAGCCTTATAAATAGGTACATTACCCTTCGGTGTGATCGGCCCCTCAAAGCGACTGCCTGGCACAATACGCATCAAGGTGAGCTGTACTAGTGCAAAGACACCAATAATCTTCCAACCGTTCATTGTGCCAAATACAACTGACGACCACATACCCTGCATGACATTAAAAAAACCATTATGCGTTATCGACTGAACAAACGCAGTAATCGAGCCATTATTTATGGTATTGATATGCCACATCAACAAAGCTGTAAATGGACAAACAATTATCAAGAACAAGGGGAAAAAGCTATGATGAAACCAATGCGTCTTGCGAATATCAGTCATGATAATAATCTCCTTTAAAATAAGAAGAAAAGTATATCAAAACCACAGCCTCATCGCCAATATCACTTGCAAATAAACTCGGCAGATTTTCGAGACTTTTTAATATCTCTATTTTCACACCCATTGAAAAACTCATAACCTTTTTTACGTTTCAGTTTTTTTTTCGCTTTGTCTACTTGTAATTGTTGCATCACAGGTTTGGAAGAATTTAATGTAGCATAAAGAAAATCATAGTTACTCTTTTCAAGCCAAGTTTCTAACATGTTTTCTATGTTTTTATGACGCTGATAATAGGAATTACTCATCCAAGCCTGTTTATCCAAATGCGCAAACTCACAAAAGCTTACTAATACATCAAAATGATTGTATTGCAGGATTAACCACTCAAAGCGATCAGAGGCATCCATAAACTGCCACTGCGTTAATGGAAGGTGTTGACGCAGTGCTATTGGAAATAGCACATATGACGCATGAAAGGAGCCCAAAAAAACTTTGAGCTTAATATTAGTTCTCATATAAACCTACCTAGAATTCACACTCTTTAAGTGGTACGACTTTTGTTTTATGCACCCACTTATAACCAAACCACAATATTAAAAAAATAGGCAAGCCAATATACGCAACCAAGATACCATACCAATCAAAATTACCTTTAAACAGGTGCACATCCTGACCCAAGATCACAAATACACACAAAATTAAAGCGAATATCGGACCAAACGGAAATAGCTTAGCGTGATAGGGTAAGTCATTTAAATCTCTACCTTGTAACACATAAGCACGACGAAAACGATAGTGGCTGATCGCAATACCAAGCCACGTGATAAAGCCTGACAACCCTGAGGCATTGAGCAACCACAGATATACCGTACCATCACCAAAACGTGAACTTAAAAAAGCAATCGCACCAACAGCCGTTGTTGCCAACAAAGCTAACACTGGCACACCACGACGATCTACTTTACTAAAAATACGTGGCGCATGATTCTCTGTTGCCAAATACCACAACATACGTGTTGAAGCATACATACCCGAATTACCCGCAGACAATACCGCAATTAAGATAACAAAGTTCATCATGCCCGCTGCGAAGCGAAGTCCTGTATGCTTAAATACCAATGTGAATGGGCTGGTCATCACATCCTGACTTAGTAGCTCCGGCGCTGTAAAAGGAATCAAGAGACTGATAATAAACAACGATAAAATATAGAAGAGTAAGATACGCCAGAAGACTTTTTTAATTGCACGTGGAATACTGCGACCTGGATCTTCGCTTTCTCCGGCAGCAATACCTACCAATTCAGTACCCTGAAACGAAAACCCTGCCACCATAAACACACCCAACACCGCTAAAAAACCGCCATGGAAGGGACCATCTTCGATATGCCAATTCGAAAAGCCGACTGCTTGATGTCCCATAAAACCCAGCGCTAACAGCCCACCTAATATAATGAATGCGATTACAACGAACACTTTAATCAATGACATCCAAAATTCAGCCTCACCAAAACCCTTGACCGATAAAATATTTAAGCTGAATAATAGACCTAAAAACAGTAACGACCAATACGTCTCTGGTACATTTGGCAACCAAAAATGCATAATCATCGCCGCAGCTGCTACTTCTGCAGCCAAAGTAATTGCCCAGTTATACCAGTAGTTAATACCCTGCGCATAGCCAAATGCAGGATCAAAAAATTTAGCACCGTAAATATAAAAAGAACCGGACGTTGGCATAAATGCTGCCATCTCACCAAGACTAGTCATCAGAAAATAGACCATCAACCCCATCAAGCCATATGCAACTAAAACACCAGCGGGACCTGCTTCATGCAGTGATACACCACTGGCAAGAAACAAACCCGTACCAATACAACCACCGATGGCTATCATCGATAATTGGCGTGAACGCAGGCGACGCCTTAAGGTTGGTTTTTGCATTTCTTCGTTCACTTGCGTATATTGATCAACTCTTGATTCTGACATGCCGAGCACCGTAGCAAAGGCGATAAATTATGTCAAACATCTACTCACTTCCTTAACGGTTTCTACCAAAACTTCAACGACTTGGCTAATCTCAGCTTCGTCTTCTCCTTCTGCCATCACTCTCAGTAGTGGCTCTGTACCTGACAGTCTCAATAGGATACGCCCACGTCCACCGAGTCTCTTTGTCATTAATGCCTCTTGCTCACGTATTTTAGGATGATTAATAATATCGCGATCACCACTTAAACGTACATTTTTAAGTAGTTGCGGGCGTTTTTTCATTACTTGCCTTAACTCACTCAACGGCTTTTGTTGTGTCCGCATAATGCGTAACACCTGTAGTGCGGCTATAACACCATCACCGGTTGTCGTATGATCAAGATCAATAATGTGACCCGAAGCTTCGCCCCCAAGCATCCAGCCGTTTTCAATCAGACGCTCCAATACATAACGATCTCCAACCTGAGCACGCTCGAAGCTAATGCCTGCAGCAGCCATTGCTTGCTCGAAACCCAAATTTGTCATTAAAGTGCCAACAACACCAACACAACTATCTGCTTTATCTCTTGCAAGAATAGCCAGTATTTCATCACCATCAAGCATCACACCTTTTTCATCAACTAATAACACCCGATCACCATCGCCATCTAAGGCAATACCGATATCAGCGCCATGATACTTAACGCTTTGCTCTAAGATATTTATATGTAATGCACCTGCACGCTCGTTAATATTAGTTCCCGTTGGCTCACAACCAACTTCGTGCACGTGCGCACCCAACTCCCTAAAGACCGCCGGTGTGACACGATAACCAGCACCATGTGCCGCATCAACAATAACGCTCAAACCCGATAAGGATAGTTGTCTTGGAAAAGTATGTTTGCAAAATTCAATATAACGCCCCTCTGCATCAATCACTTCTACTGGCGCTACATTCAAGTATTCTAAAAAAGCCATTTTTAATGGCTTATTTAAAAGTCGCTCAATGGCCTCTTCTTGCGCATCTGATAATTTCATACCATTGCCATCAAATATCTTAATACCATTATCGTAATAAGGATTATGTGAAGCGCTAATAACAATACCTGCAGCAGCGCCAAGCGAACGCGTTAAATAAGCAACTGCCGGTGTGGGCATCACACCTAAGCTTTGCACCTTGACACCACCAGCTATCAAACCTGCCTGCAATGCAAGCTCTAATACAGTTCCAGATATACGCGTGTCTTTACCAATCAGCACCTGTGGCTGCACTCGAGCCTGTGCATTTGCAAATATCGCACCAATCGCCCAACCCAGCTTTAAAACAAATTCAATATTAATAACATTGCCACCAACGCGACCACGTATACCATCCGTACCGAAATATGTTCGAGTCATCTAAACTATCCTAGAATGAGAAATAGGCATTATTATAGTGTGCGTGACCTGATTAGCAATGAAAAATTAGACCATGCTTATATTTCTACAATAAATGTAAGCATCGTTTAGAATATGTTTAGATTTTTAGCGACGAATAAAACAAGATAGATTTATACGTCGCTACAGAAAAATCAACTGGCTGGCATATCTGCCGCATCATCTTTATTTGATGCCATTTTAATATCATCAGTAACCTTTGAGCTACCAGAATTATCGGGCTTATCATCTTTAATCACATTTTCCCAGCCTGGAGGAGGCGATGGATCTTTACCTTCCATAATTTCTTTAATTTGTTGCTCACCAATAGTTTCATATTTGATAAGTGCTTCAGCCATCTTATGCAATTTATCTAAATTGGTTTCAATCACTTTAAGTGCTGCATCATAAGTACGGTCGATGATTGCTCGTACCTCATCATCAATAGCACGATTAGTATCATCAGATACTTCTTGACGCTGAGTCATCGAACGGCCTAAAAATACTTCGCCTTCCTCTTCACCATAAGTCATCGGGCCCAAACGTTCTGATAAACCCCATTTCGTGACCATATTACGCGCAATATCAGTAGCACGCTCAATGTCATTTGAAGCACCGGTGGTGACCTGATCCTTACCAAAGATAAGCACTTCAGCAATACGGCCACCAAACAGACCTGATAGTTGGCTTTCAAGACGACGCTTACTATAACTGTAACGATCTTCTTCTGGTAAGAACATCGTCACACCTAACGCACGTCCACGTGGAATAATCGTAACTTTATAGACAGGATCATGATCAGGCATATGCAACCCAACTAAAGCATGACCCGCTTCGTGATAAGCTGTTAGTTTCTTCTCATCTTCATTCATCACCATCGAACGACGTTCTGCGCCCATCATGATTTTATCTTTAGCGCGTTCAAAATCATGCATAGTAACAGTACGCTTACCTTCACGTGCCGCAAACAATGCAGCTTCATTAACCAGGTTTGCTAAATCAGCACCAGAGAATCCTGGTGTACCACGCGCAAGAACACTTGCACGTACATCGTCATCAACAGGCGTTTTACGCATATGCACTTGTAAGATTTCCTCGCGACCTTTGATATCTGGTAATGGGACGACAACCTGACGATCAAAACGCCCTGGACGCAATAATGCAGGATCAAGTACATCAGGACGGTTAGTTGCAGCAACAACAATAATACCTTCTTTACCTTCAAAACCATCCATCTCAACAAGTAACTGGTTAAGTGTTTGTTCACGTTCATCATGTCCACCACCAAGACCAGCACCACGATGGCGACCTACCGCATCGATCTCATCAATAAAGATAATGCAGGGTGCACGTTTTTTCGCTTGCTCAAACATATCACGCACACGAGACGCACCCACACCGACAAACATTTCGACAAAATCAGAACCTGAAATAGTAAAAAATGGCACTTTTGCTTCACCGGCAACTGCTTTAGCTAAGAGTGTTTTACCGGTACCAGGGGAACCAACAAGCAGCACACCACATGGCATTTTACCGCCGAGTTTTTGGAACTTAGCTGGATCACGCAAAAACTCTACCAACTCTTGCACTTCATTTTTGGCTTCTTCACAACCAGCAACATCTTTAAAGGTAACGCGCACTTGGTCTTCACCAAGTAAACGCGCTTTACTACGACCAAATGACATCGGTCCACCTTTACCACCACCACCTTGTGTTTGGCGCATAAAGTAGATCCAAACAAATATCAGTAGTAAGAACGGGCCCCAACTAATTAGAAAATGTAACAATATACTGGGCTGACGTGGCGCAACACCTTGAACATTGACATTATTATTGAGAAGCTCACCCATCAGATGTTGATCCACAAACGGCATATAAGTCACAAAATGTTTGCCATCCGTTGTCGTACCGGAGATAGTACGATCTTGAATCGTTACATCATTAACATTATTACTCTTTACCGAGCTAATAAACTGAGAGTAAGTCAGCTGCTGCTGCGCACCGTGACGCGGACCAACGGAACTTAAAATGGCAAAAAAAACGGCCGCAATGATAAGCCATATCACAACATTTCTAAAAAGATATTTATTCAAGATAATTCTCCACACCAAAAAACGAAAAAGCAATACTAACCATTATACCCCATAAAGCCAGTAGCGAGAATATAGATTTCACGAGATCTTGCTCTTGAGGCTTTTGGCTTGCGTGATTTGACTGACTTAAAATGCTGTTTTATTAAAGCAGTTAAAGCTTCAACACCTTCTCCCTGAAACACTTTCACTAAAAATGTACCATTTGGTTTCAAAAGGTTAAATGCACAATCTAAAGCTAATTCCACCAAGTGCATCGCCCTTGGCTGATCCACATGTTTATTACCTGATATATTGGGTGCCATATCAGAAATTACAAGGTCTAAAGGCTGCTCTGCGACTGCCTCAAGTAATTTATCAAGGACTTGCTGCTTAGTGAAATCTCCTTGGATAAAAATCACGCCCTCAATTGGCGCCATCGGTAGTATGTCTAAAGCAAAAATCTTTCCCGATTTACCCACCAGCTGACGCACCACTTGCGACCAGCCACCTGGTGCGGCACCAAGATCTGCTACCACCATCCCAGGTTTGATAAAGCGATCCTTCTCATTTAGCTCAAGTAACTTATAAGCTGCCCGTGAGGCATAACCCTCCTCTCGCGAACGCTTAACATATTCATCTGAATGATGCTCTTTCAGCCAACGCCTTGATGACATTTATGCTCCTCAGTTCTTAATTTGCCAACAGTATACAAAAACGATACAATCCGCGCCATGGATAAGAAAACAAAAAAAGACCTAAAGGCACAAGCACATCACTTGAACCCAGTCATCATCACAGGCAACCAAGGCTTAACCCCAGCTGTACATCAAGAAATTGATATGGCACTTGATGCGCATGAGCTGATTAAGCTGCGCCTCAATGCGGGCGATCGCGATGCACGCCAAGAGATGATCGAGGCCATTCTATCACAACACGATGCCGAACTTATTCAGCAAATCGGTCATACGATTACGATCTATCGTGAATCGACAGACAAGGCTTAAAACCTAAACGCTGATGCCGGTGTTTTTTTATTCTCGAGTGAACGTGTGCGCGTCGGTGACGGATGGGCTCGACTGGCTATTTCTGCCTCCTCTAAGCGCTGTGCAAAAGTACTTAACATATCCCAAGCATAGCGTAATCTTTGCTTGGGATCTTCACAAGTTAATTGCTGTATAAGCTGCGATAACAAATAATCAATTTCATAACTTGGTGCAAAATCTTTAATACATCTCTTACGCTCATCACCTAGCAAGTAATGTTCGAAAGTACGGCCTAGAGCATAATAATCAGCTGCGAAAGGGCTGTAGGGTTTACGTTCCAAATCACCCAACCCCATTTCAGGTGCGGCATAATCCGGTGAGCCACACACACGCGTGGTTAACAATGTTTTTGATGGGAACTGATAAAATGATTTCACATCGCTGACCGCTAGATCAGCTGACTTCTTAGGAATTAAAAATAAATTAGAAGGCTTGATATCAGGAAAAGAAATAAAGTGTTTATGATGCAATGCATCGAGCTTCTTTAGCATAAAACCAAGTCTATTTAGTAGTAAGACCTTATCTTGTAGCAATAAACCATTAGGCCGCATTGCATGTAAATGTGTGATATAAGATTCAAGTGTGCCTCCAGAATAATACTGGCCATAACTACACGCATGGTAAACTTCACTTTTCAGCTCATTATTTAAAAACGTTTTACCGATAAACTCTGGAAAAAACTTACTTATTTTATTAATAGCCTCCATGTTTTCAAGCTCTTTGGGGTGTTTTTCCAAACGCAGCACCAATCCCATATCAGGTAAATCCATTGGCGTTAACAGATAGACAACATTTTCAATCCCACCTAACAACTTAACTTTAAATGATTGCTGCCCCACTTCAAATAGATTATACATTTGCTTAAGTTTTTTTATCTCAGCTTCGATAGCCTGCAAATGACCTTGTGCATAACGTCCCATTGGACCAAGCACTGAAAATCTTTTAGCGAACATCGTACAAAAATCGTAAAGTTGTTGCAAGCACTCTGGCATATCATCATCATAATAACCTTGGACTTGTCCGCAAATAGCGCTTTGCAATACATATAATAAATTTATAAGCCATTGCTCATCATCGCCCAGATCTGCCTCAAGAGCACGCTCCAGCTTATAAAGTAACTCAAACAAATAAAGTCGATCTAAATAATCGGCTTTCGCCAACATCGACTGCATAAACCGATATGCATCTTTATAAGCAACAACCATTTCACGCTGCTGTGGCTGATAATTATGATCCAGCAAAAGTCGCATAAAATGCATCTCACGCGCAACTAATTCAACCATATGCCATAACACATCATCAAGCTTGGACGATAACATCATATCGTGAAGCAAATGAATCAGCTCATCTAACAAGGGTTCATATAAACTATAACCATGCCCACACCAAATTAGAATAAAATTAACCAAATCATCACCGTGAACAGCTTTGTGTTGTTCATATTTCGCCGCAATTTCTGCCAATCGACTTGCTAATATTGTTTTATTGAGCTTACTATTTTTTTTATCAAGCAATAATTGTTGTAGTTGCAGGATCGTACGTTCAAAATCAACCTCATCAAATGTCGGCAAAGATGTCGGGGTAATATCATGCGCATATACTTGTCTGTATACCCATTGATGATCGTCATTTCTATGTGGACACAGCTCATGAATACGCTCAAATTCTTTTTCACAGATACCCACAATATCATTGTGACCCAAACGAGATGCGATTAAATCGATTTTTAATAGTTCTTGCAGACACACTTCTAAACCCTGATCAGGTTGATAAGCAGTCAACATACTCATTAGCTTTTGCTCTGCACCATCTATACCAGAACTAAAAAGACGTGGACGGGTCATTCCAAGAAAACGTTCAACTGGACGCTGCTCGAAGATACTCAAGAATGGATTTTTGACAGAAGGTACTGACGTTGTAAAAACGATCGCCTCTACAGGCTCACCGTCGTCAACATCAGTGGCCAGAACGGCAGGCAGACCTGTTTTTCCTTCTTGCTGCTGGTCCATCATAGCGTATAACCCCGCTTATCTTAACAATCCCTGTTACAAATGGTAGCAGCCTTATTAAAAACTGTGATGATTTATATCAATCTTATGCTTTCGATAAAGAAGCTAATGCATAATGATCAGCACTCATCAATGACTTCCAGACGCTTAAATTTTTCTGCAACTGGATGCGCGCTAATTTAAGCTTAAGTTTTTTAGCTTTTACCAGGTCACAATAGCTATCTATTTTAGCTTTCTTAAGTTGACGATAATTTTTTTGTAGGTCTTGAATAATAGCAATTTGCTCTAATATTTCAGTATACAGCGGTTTGATATAATCGCTCACCTGCGTCATCAGCTGACCCGAGTAGTCACTGACACGACGCAAAATTTCAGCCTCTTCCTTAATTAAGCGATAACGCAAAATACGTTCTTCATCAACACGCTTCAGATCATGAGTTAAGCCGACATAAGATAAACCTCGAATGATCCATTTGGTAGGATCATATTGGTAATAACGAATGCCGTTACGGTAATCTAATGGAAATTGATGATGGAAGTTATGATAGCCTTCACCAAAAGTAACAAATGCAGTAATCCAGTTATCACGTGCACTTTGCTTTTCAGAGTAAACTCGACCGCCAAACATATGACATACTGAATTAATTGCAAATGTTGTGTGGTGATTAATAACAGTTCTTAAAAAACCACCTAAAACAAAACCACCGAAGGCATCACCCCAAAGTGCGCCTAACAAAGTCGGCAACCCAAAACCCATGAACAATGCCAATGGAATAAAATATTTATGCTGTAAACGCACGATAGGATCATGAGTCAACTCAACCACATTAGAAAAATCTCGTTTGCTTGCATCAAGCTTAAGTAGCCAGCCGATATGTGCATGCCAGAAGCCTTCGGCGATACTATATGGATCTTTATCGGTATCGGTATATAGGTGATGATTACGATGATCAGTACTCCATTCCAGGATTGACCCCTGAAAGGCAGCGGCACCAAATAGGGCAAAAAATAATCTTACCGGCCATGAAGCCTTATATGTACAATGCGAAAATAGGCGATGATAGCCGCAAGTGATTGAAAACCCACTGGCTGCCAACATACAGATCGCCATTATGATTGTACTGAGCTGCCAATCATGATGGTAGCCAAGATAGACACAACCTGCTATAGCCACAAATGGTGTCAGAAATAAGATAAAAACTGTATTTAACCAGTTGATATTTTTAAAAATATGCATAATTTGGCATCCGTAAAAAGTTGTTTGGATAATCGCAGTATAGCAAGTTTAATCACTTCAGGAAACCACTTAAAAGCATCATTATCAACAAGTTATTATAACCCTATGAAGCAGACATCAACAATAGATAGTGCTGACACATCATTATTGTGCTTGGTTATTTTTAATAGACTTAGTCTGCTAAAATGACGTTATAGCATACCCAGTTGTAGTTGTGCGGCATCAGACATCATTGATTGATCCCACGGAGGGTCGAAAACAATTTCTATATGAGCATCGCTTACGTCTGGAATTTGCAGTACGCGCGCTTTTGCATCGCCCGCAATCACTGGCCCCATACCACAGCCTGGTGCAGTTAAGGTCATATCGATCCAGACATAATAAGTATTGTCTTCACGTAGCTTTGCTTCACAGTGATAAATCAAACCGAGATCAACGATATTGACTGGAATCTCAGGATCAAATACCAGTTTTAACTGTGCCATAACTTTATCATCAATCGACGCATCGCTAGGTAATTCTTCTAGCGCATTTTTAGGTTCTTTACCCAATGCATCAGCATCTTTGGCATCAATACGAGCCAAGTTACCAAACACACTTACCGTGTAACTACCACCCAACGCTTGAGTAATCGTCACCTCGGTACCTTGATGCAAAATAATTTGCGCACCCGAAGGTACCATCAACGCGGGACAGTCACGGCCTATCACAATAATTTCACGTGGTTTACTCATGTTGATCCTTTAAATTAAAGCTTTCACCACAACCACATAAACTATCGGCATTTGGATTATCATATTCAAGCTGCTCAATACCAAACTTTTTAGCAACATAATCGATATAAGTACCTTTGATAATATCAACACAATGGGGACTGACATAAAGTGCAAATCCCTTATGCACAGAAACTTTAATATCATCTGGGTTTTCGCTATCAATAATTTCAGGTACATACATATAACCCGAACAGCCAGTTTGTTTGACATCCAAACGAAAGCCAATACCACTACCACGTCGTGCAATCGTTTGTTGGATATGCGCAATAGCTTTTTCAGACAGTATCACAATAGCTTCAGACATTATTCAGTGCTCACGGGTTCTTGATTATCATGTATTGCTGCTTGCATGGTATGCCATGCCAATGTAGCGCACTTCACTCGTGATGGAAATTCAGCAACACCCGCTAACACAACAAGCTTACCTAGCTTTTCTTTATGTGTGGCGACATCACTATTCTCAGTTATTAATCGATGAAAACATTTAAATAATTGATCGACTTCACTGATCTTCTTACCTTTTAATGCTTGTGACATCAAGGATGCTGACGCCATTGAAATAGCACAACCCACACCATCAAACATCACGTTAGTGACCACATCATTTTCTTCGCTAATATACAGCGTTAACTGATCACCACACACCGGATTATAGCCAACTTTAATATGATTCGCCGACTCACACTTACCAAAATTTCTTGGAGAGCGTCCATGATCAAGAATGACTTGCTGATATAGTTCTCTTAAATCACTCATGTAGTTGCTCCACGAAATAATTTAACCGTCTTACGCAGCCCTTCACATAAGCGATCTATATCATCCGTAACATTATAGATACCTAATGACAGTCGCGCCGTTGCAGGAAGCCCCAAACGTTGCATCAATGGCATTGCACAGTGATGACCGGCACGAATAGCAATTGCCTCTTGATCAAGGATAGTACTGATATCATGCGGATGAACATCATCTAAAGTAAATGAAATAACACTACATTGCTGTGATGATTTACCAATGAGCGTGATTCCCGGCACGGTTTGCAACTGTGTACGCGCATACTGATATAACACTGCTTCATGCGCCTGAACCGTATCGAAGCCAATGTGATTAAAATAATCAATGGCAGCCTTAAATCCTGCCACGCCTGCTATATTCGGTGTGCCTGCTTCAAATTTAGTGGGTGGTTGATTGTATTCTGTTTTCTCAAAGCTAACACGATAAATCATATCGCCACCACCTTGGTAAGGAGGCAACTGCTCTAACCAACGTTTTTTTGCATATAAAGCGCCAATACCCGTTGGACCATACATCTTATGTGCTGAGAAAGCATAGAAATCACAGTCAAGCTCAGTAACATCAACAGGCATGTGTGGTAAGGCTTGCGCACCATCGACCAACACGGGAATATCCTGTGCATGTGCCATTTCAATGATTTGTTTGACTGGATTGACAACACCCAATACATTCGACATATGAACTACAGCCACCATTTTAGTTTTTGTTGTAAGTAGTGCACGATAAGCATCAAGATCTAACACACCATCATCGCTAATAGCGATCACCTTTAAAATCGCACCCTTACGTTCACATAACATTTGCCAAGGCACGATATTTGAATGATGTTCCATTGTTGAAATTACAATCTCATCACCGGCTTGAATAAATTGTTCGCCATAAGTCATTGCAACAAGATTAATTGATTCAGTGGTACCTTTAGTAAAAACAATTTCATCTTGGGATTGGGCATTCACAAATGAAGCTACTATCTTACGTGCATATTCATACGCTGCAGTGGCCTCCTCACTAAGCTTATAAATACCGCGGTGCACATTGGCATTATCGTGTGCATAATAATGATTAACTGCATCGATCACTGACTGAGGCTTTTGAGTGGTTGCCGCACTATCCAAATAAACCAACGGTTTATCATAAAACTTTCGCTGCAAGATGGGAAAATCTTTTTTAAAGTCAAACGCCATCCATCACCTCTTGTAGCAATACTGATTTAATGTAATCTTTAATCGGATTATTTTTTATATCATCAAAAACGGCTTCAACAAAACCTGCTACTAACATTTGATGTGCGACTGGTTTTGTTATGCCACGACTTTGCAAATAAAACAGCGCCTTCTCATCAAGCTGACCAATAGTCGCACCATGCGATGCTACTACATCATCGGTATAGATTTCGAGATTAGGCTTGGTGTCAACCTCACCACCCTCACCAATAAGTAAGTTATGATTGGATTGATGTGCCGTACTCTTTGCCGCACCCGGATGCACAACAATCTTACCATCGAAGGCTGCATGTGCTTGGTCACGCACCAAACCTTTATAATGTTGGTGTGTTGATGCACCACCTTTAAGATGATCAATACGCGTGTGATGTGATACATGCTGACTACCAAGTGCACGATAAAAACCAGTTAACTGTGCTGTCGCTCCGCGCTCATAATGACGCACATACAAATCATCACGACTCAGTAACCCCCCATTCGAAAAAACATGATAATCAAAGTTGCTGTCAGCACTCAACGCCACTATCGTCATCGCAATATGGAATGCCGTCTTCGCTTCTTGCTGTAGCTTGTAATAGTTTAGGTGTGCATTGAAACCCATATTTATTTGAGTAACAATATTATTAAAATAACAATTCTCAGCCAATGTTGTATATTCTTCAAAAATAGTTGCCTCTGCATTCGAGTCTATGTCGATAAAGATACGAATGTTTTTAAGGTATGATTTTTTTTCTTCGGTTGCTACATGCAAAATACGTAGTGGCTTTGCTAGTTTTTGATTGCGTTGTACCTTAACATAACAGCCCTGCATCATCATCGCCGAGTTTAAACAAGCAAAATAAGGCTTTTGTAGATCAATACGTAACTCACGCAACAATGTTTCATCAGCCGAGGCAAGTAGTTGATCGAGTGGATAAATGGATACATCATCATCTAAGCGTGATAGTGACAGATCTACAATACCATCAACTATAACTAACTGATGGCAATCCATGAATTCTAATGATTGTAACGATATCTTGGTTGTTGTTGATGGCAATACAAAATCATGTGCCAACAGAGATGAGAGATCAGTATAACGCCACGCTTCATCCTGCCGATTCGGGAAGCCATCATCAATAAAAAACGACATTGCCTTATCTTGCCAGTGCTTAGTCGCACCTCTGAAAGGAGAAGCTTCAGTAAATGCAACTAAGCCATCTTCCGTCCATGTTGTTGCAGTGTTATCTACCATCTACCCAACCATAACCTTTTTCTTCGAGCGTTGAAGCTAAACGCTTATCACCCGATTTAACAATTTGACCTTGAACCAACACATGCACAAAATCAGGCTCAATATAATCTAATAAACGCTGATAATGTGTTACTAAGATAAACCCACGCTCATCACTACGCATGCTATTGACACCTCGCGCCACACTTTGTAATGCATCAATATCAAGCCCCGAATCAGTTTCATCTAAAACAGCAAGCTTAGGCTCAAGCAACAGCATTTGCAGCATCTCGTTACGTTTTTTCTCACCACCAGAAAAACCTGCATTGACTGAGCGCTTTAAAAATTTCGGATCCATATCGACTGCTTTCATCTTTTCTTCAACCAGCGCCATAAAGTCCATCGCATCGTATTCTTCTAGACCTTTTGTGCGACGAATACTATTTAATGCCATCTTTAAAAAATACATGTTATTGACACCCGGAATTTCAACCGGATACTGAAACGCTAAGAACATGCCTGCAATCGCACGCGCTTCTGGTGACATCGCCAATAAATCTTGGCCAGCAAAAGTGACACTACCCTTGGTAATTTCATAGCCGCTACGGCCAGCTAACACCGATGCCAATGTACTTTTGCCTGAACCATTAGGCCCCATAATGGCATGTATTTCACCCGGTTTAACTTCAAGGTTAATACCACGCAAAATTTTACTACCATTAACACTTGCATGTAAGTTTACTATTGTTAACATATTGCTATCCTATTGCCCCTTCAAGACTGACCTCCATTAGCTTTTGCGCCTCAACCGCAAACTCTAGAGGAAGCTCTTTAAAAACTTCTTTACAAAAACCATTAACAATCATCGATACCGCATCTTCTTCTGACATACCGCGCTGGCGACAATAGAACAGTTGGTCTTCGCTAATCTTTGAGGTGGTTGCCTCATGTTCGATCTGTGCTGATGGTTGTTTAGATTCTATGTATGGAAACGTGTGTGCACCACACTGATCGCCAATTAATAGCGAATCACACTGGCTATAGTTACGTGCACCTGTTGCCATTGGTGCAATACGTACCAAACCTCTATAACTGTTTTGCCCAAAACGTGCCGAGATACCTTTTGAGATGATAGTACTCTTGGTATTTTTACCCAGGTGAATCATCTTAGTACCGGTATCAGCCTGCTGAAAATTACTGGTTAGTGCAACCGAATAAAACTCACCTACCGAATTATCACCACGTAAAATCACACTCGGATACTTCCACGTTATCGCCGAACCTGTTTCGACTTGTGTCCATGAGATTTTTGAGTTCACGCCTTTACACATACCACGCTTGGTGACGAAATTATAAATACCACCTTTGCCGTCTTCATCACCCGGATACCAGTTTTGCACCGTTGAATATTTAATTTGTGCATTATTTAATGCAACTAGTTCAACAACTGCTGCGTGTAATTGATTTTCGTCACGCATCGGTGCTGTACAACCCTCAAGATAACTCACATAGGAATCATCATCAGCAATAATGAGCGTGCGTTCAAACTGGCCGGTGTTAATCGCATTAATCCGAAAATATGTCGATAGCTCCATCGGACAGCGCACGCCTTTTGGAATGTAAACAAACGAACCATCGGAAAAAACTGCTGAATTTAATGCTGCATAAAAATTATCGCGATACGGCACGACTGTTCCCAAGTATCTTTCAATCAATTCAGGATGCTCTTGAGCCGCCTCTCCAAAAGAGCAAAAAATCACACCCACTTCGGCTAATTTACCTTTAAATGTGGTGGTAACTGAAACGCTATCAAACACTGCATCAACTGCAACACCTGCCAAACGGGCACGCTCGTGTAACGGTACACCGAGCTTTTCATATGTTTCTAGTAATTTGGGGTCGACCTCATCTAAACTTTTTGGTGCAGAATCTGGTGATTTGGGTGCCGCAAAATAACTGATCGCTTGATAATCGATCGGCGCATAATAGACATGCGACCATTCAGGTAACGTCATCGTCTGCCAATGGCGAAACGCTTTTAATCGCCATTCTAATAAAAATTCAGGTTCATTTTTCTTGGCAGAAATAAATCGCACCACGTCTTCATTTAAACCTGGTGGCAAGTACTCCGTTTCAATGTCGGTGCTAAACCCATGCTGATAGGTATCATCGACCATTTTTTTTATGTGTTCGTTAGCCACCTGTTACTCCACTATCATAGGCTGTTGCATGTCTTGAATCGAAATCTGCGACAACAATGCTGTCACTTTACTATTGATAAACTGCCAATTGGCGCGCAAACTACAATGCTCACTTAGACGACAACTTGAATCAACAAGATTACACTCTGTCATTGCAAACGCACCATCCACTGCCGTAATTACCGCCGCTACAGATATATCGTACGGCGCATCTTTTAACACATATCCACCATGAGCGCCACGCAAAGATGTGACCAGATCAGCATCGCATAATTGCTTTAAAATCTTACTCACTGTTGGTTTGGGAATGCTAGTAACTAGTGCCAGGCGAGTCGCGCTGTGTTTTTTTGAGTCATTTTTTGCAATCTCATCAACGATCAGCATCGCATAGTCGGCTAATCTACTGATTTTAAGCATTATTTTGTCTCCAATAAAACACCTGGCGCATATAGTACCTGATTCGTCTTATATTGCAACTTTTATGTTTGGCGTCAGATTCGGTATTTCTTTTTTTTAGCGCTAACATGTTAATTAAAAGGATAAAAAAAAGAAATACCGAATCTGACGCCAAATATGTTAGGATGCCGCTTTATGTAAGAAAAAAAGGAACCATTAATGTTATCTCTACTCAAAAAAACCTATTTAATTCCTCTTATTGCATTATCTTGCACAACAGTACCGGCTTTTAACTGTCCAAATCAAATTGAAGGCAAAACTGTAATCAGTAGTAATATTATCGGTACAGGAAAATTTGCACCTACGCCAACAGGCGCTATATATACTTCCTTCAATTACAACCACACCATGACAGCAACCGTTGATGGTAAAACAGTCACAGCTACCTATGAGTACAAAAAACTACCATCTAATAGTGCCGATTTATACGTTTCACATCCTACAGGGCCATTCAAAGGGTTAAATTATGTTTCTCACTTACATTGTAGTTTTGGCACTTTTTTCGCAAAAGCGGATGATAATGTCAGCTGGATGGGTGGTAACTTCACCTTCCACTAGGTAGCATTGTACTAGCGCTTGCACAGCTAATCAGTTTTTGATCTAATACCGACATGCAAATATCTGATCGCCTCAAGACCACCCGCCGTGTTAGCCTAGTAAGCGCCCTGACCAATACGCTCCTTGCTGTACTTAAAATTATTACAGGTGTTTTTGGTAATTCTCATGCCCTGATCGCCGATGGCGTACATTCTTTTACAGATCTGATTAGCGATGCACTCGTCTATATGGCGGCAAAAGTCGGTGAACGCAAACCTGATGCCGAGCATCCCTATGGCCATCATCGCATAGAAACTATTGCAGCGATTATCATTGCACTGCTACTACTCGCTGTCGGTGTAGGTATCATTTATGACAGCGTGCTTCACTTTGTCAGTAAACAGAGTGTTACTGTCTATAGTATACCCGTTATCATTATCGCCGTTGTGTCCATCATCGCTAACGAATGGCTTTATCGCTACACACTTAAAGCTGGTAAAAAAATACATTCAAACCTCTTAATTACCAATGCTTGGCACAACCGCGGCGATGCACTCGTATCAATCATCGTGCTGTTAAGTGTGATTGGTGCCATGTTTGGTTTTCATTTACTCGACTCGATTGGCGCGACCATTATCGCTATATTAATTCTTAAAACAGCAATTTCTATGGTACACAAAGGCTTTAATGAACTCATCGACGCCTCGGTCGATCCTGAGTCACTGGATAAAATTAAACACACTATCACCCAAACACCCGGTGTCAAAAATATTCATATGCTGCGCACACGCCTACATGCAGGGAAAATCTTTGTTGATGTGCACATTCTTGTCGATCCAAAAATTAGTGTCTCAGAAGGTCATTACATTAGCGATCAAGTCTACAAAGACCTAACCAAGTCGATGGATGCTATTTCTGACGTCACCGTGCATATCGATCCTGAAGATGACGAAGTTGTGATGCCGTCACTCAATTCACCCAACCGTGACGACCTTGAAAAACGACTGCGTCAAGCATGGCACGCACTACCCGGCTACCAAAATATCGAGCGCATCTTAATTCATTATCTCGATGGTAAAATTCAAATTGAAATATTTATAAGTGGCGTTAACGATACAACACTACTACGCCAACAGTATATTGATGCCGCCAAACATATTAACGACATCGAGAAAATCGCTTTACATCTCACTTTATAATAAGGACTTTACATCATGCCCAAGCAAACACTGTTATTTTACGATCTTGAAACAACAGGGCTTAACCCATGCTTCGACCAAGTCATCCAATTTGCTGCTATTCGCACTGACCTCGAACTTAAAGAACTATCACGCCACGAATTTAGAATTAAACTCAATCCAGATATCGTGCCTTCACCTTATGCAATTATCACCCATCGTATCGGTATCGATCAAATGCAACAAGGTGAGCCTGAAGTCGACGCCATTTGCAAAATTCATAAACTGATAAACGAACCTGGTACGATCTCGCTTGGCTATAATACACTAGGTTTTGACGATGAATTTTTACGTTTCTCTTTCTACCGTAACCTACTACCACCTTATAGCCATCAATACGCTAACGGCTGTGGTCGTATGGATATTTATCCACTAACCGTTTTGTATTATTTGTTTAAGCCGGATGTCTTAGAGTGGCCAGTGCTCGATCATAAAGTATCGTTAAAACTCGAAAACATTGGCAGTGCTAATAATCTTATGCAAGGCAACGCACACGATGCAATGGTTGATGTCGAAGCTACACTTGCGCTTGCACGCATCCTTCATAAGGAGCGCACGATTTGGGATTATAGTTGTGGCTATTTTAATAAAAAAATTGATTTAGAACGCAGTGATAAATTACCGATTGCCTTTGAAACCAGTGACCGCCTGTTTAGAAATGGCTTAATGGTTAATGGCAAGCTCGGTGCTGCCAATCATTTTATAGCACCAGTTTTAAGCTTAGGCCAGCATCAACATTATAAAAATCAAACACTGTGGCTTCGACTCGATCAAGAAAAAATCGATGCTGAGGCACAAATCATTCGCAAAAAAATGGCTGAACAAAATATCTTATTACCGCCTGAGCCACGCTTCTTAACCCATCTCACACCCGAGCGCATTCGATTGGCAGAAGATAATAAACAACGCTTACTAGCACACCCCAAACAACTGATTGAACTGTGTGATTATCATCAACATTATAAATATCCAGATATACCACAAGTTGATATCGATGCAGCACTCTACACCTTACCTTTCTCAAAAGCAGCTGAAGACAAATCTTACCAAGATTTTCATTGTGCCATACCACAACACAAACGTGATATTGCCTATAACTTTCCAAATCAACGCCGTGTTGAACAAGCGCTACGCATCTTGGCACGTCACTATCCACAATATCTTAACGATGAAGAAAAGGCAGCCTTTAATGATTACCTTGAAGCACGCTGTATTGATTTTCGTAATGAAAGCAAGCTCTCAATACAAGCTGCAAGTGAACAAGCACTTAAACTTAATGAAACAATACTTGATGATACACAGCACACACTCTTAAATAGATTTATTGAAGTTTACAAAATTAACGAATCTACCGTGCTTTAAATGGACACTTGATAGGTGGGTTAGGGCCAACCTCCTGTACCCATTCAGCATTACTAATTATATGTACATTAGCGCGTTATATTTGACTACCGGTGTTTATAAAGTACGTTTAAGCGTGAGATATATCATCATTTTCATGTAAACCGAAAAAACAGTGTTTACATAATTGTTTTTCTCTGCTAAAGGTTGTTTTAAGTTTTATCAGAAACAATGAGGCGAAATAGAATGACAGATCAATGCGCTGGCAATGAAAACCCAAAAATATCTAATGCAACCACAGAAACAAAGCTAGTCACACAACCACATATCGTGCCTGTAATGAAACAAAAAAATCAACGCCAACTTTCATCACTTCGTGAAAAAGCTTGTGACAGCCTTAAAGAATACATTAACCAGATAAACGTACAGTTAAGCAAACACCACAATCATTTTAATTATGGGTTCATTTTTTTCAAGAATACTCAAGGACTAGACCGCCGTATAAACTATAGTCTTGCTCTAGCACTCATAGAAAAAATTTCACAAGCAGCCGGAGACAAAGAAACTTATGCACTACTCTCTAATCACGCCATCGAAGAGACTCGTCAACAAGTTATACGGGATCATAAAATTAAACCCGGATATTTTGCAGCAACAAGCATACACAGCAAAACACTCAACGATATTATTCGTCGCATAAAATCTGACATCGGCAGCTATCTTGTCGCTTATAAATTAAGCATGTCGAGCTCTATTAAATCCTATAGATTCGATACCACAAATATCTAATAACACTCTACGAAATAGTATATATCAGAGTGTTAGCATGCCTTTCTATTTTAAAATATTAAGACTAATTTAATATACGTCAGATATAGTGCATACAACTAATATAATCCGCACAGAGGTGGTATAAGGCTATGATATTAATTACAGCAACACATGAGCTAGCAGAAGAAATCAGTAAAGCGGTAACTGCACTCCAGGTAGTAAGAACAAATCCCGAATCATCTATTGATGTTCTAGGCGAATCGCGTGAAGACATTAAGTCATCACTTAATGTATTAGAAGACACGATTCAAGAGCATGATACTCAAGTCACCATTTTTAAACAATCTCAAATTAACCCAAACGAACATAACCTAACACGTAAGATAAGACAACCACATCAACGTTTACTGGTCATATTAGAAGAAGAAGCTGCAACAAGTAGTATGCTTGATATAAAAATATGGGCTAGAGCTCATGGTTATTTAGTATTACCCATTAGAAAAAATCAAGATTTAACTGGTTGCGGCATCGAACTTGAAAAAGCAATTTCTGCAGTGAGAAAACCTTCTAAACAACAAGAAAATATCGCTGGTGCTAAAGAAAAGCTGATTATGAAATTAGAAGGTTGGCTCGAAGCACGTGCCTATAATGCTTTATACTCAGATGAAAGATGGAAAAAAGGCTTTAAAATCTTTAAAGAAAGACGCGCGCTTAAACGTTTTGATAATTTCATTACTGTCGATAATCTAGTACAGCAACTTGCTTACGCTTGTATAAATCAGCAACATGATATTGGCAAAATCATTCACACTTTTGGTATTGAACGCATTTCATCCAAAGAAGTACAAGGCTTCATAGCAGAATATCTGCCTCAAATACGTGCTTATGATACTGCCATAAAAATGAGCCGCTAGCATTAAAAGTGCCCTGCATGCGCCTGGGTTAACTTGAGAGGGAGACTTCAATGGAGTTAAGACGCATGCATGGACATTAGTGACTTGTTTTCAACTGTTGGACTTCACCCTGAACGCTATTAATACGTTGGGCCATCTGATCTTGTACCTGCTGAATCTGCTGTTGTAATGCGGTAAGTTGTGCTTGCACTTGGCTGCGCAATTGAGCAATGCCTTGCTTGTTCGCTGCCTGTACCGTTTGGATTTGCTGCGGCACACTACTCGCCACTTGCTGCACTTGCGCTTGAATTTTATTAACAGCTTGCTGCATGCCATTATCAGCTGCAAAACTCACAGTAGAAATAGACATTAGCGCTGTGACTACTACTAAACTTAACTTTTTCATAACTCACTCCATCTCAATAACAATATGTTTACCAGATTAACCATGTAACCTTAAAGGAGCATTAAGAGAATATTAACTAGTGATAGATTGGCGCAAATAGACGGGCTCAACAGTATCGGCAAATGCTATTGTACCTGCTTTTAAGCGTGCTGCTGCTAACCTAAGCATCCCAGCTGCATGCGGATAACAGTCAATGATCAGCTGCGAGGCCTGGGCTAGCAGCCGCTCATCAAAATCTTTTTTATAAATAGACCAAGCATTGCCTGCAAGAGCATAAGGCCCAGATGGTGCTGCTATCGCTTGTGGCTTTGTTAAGGTATCAGCTGACACGTTTTCCATCAAACCGTCTTGTGCCTGATATAATGCCCAATAAACTTCATCCATACGTGCATCCCAGCCAACAAGCAATGGTTGCTCGCATACATGTTGTTGATAGACCGTTTGTGCCACAATTTGCAATGTAGATAAAGGTATTAATGGACAATCAAGCGCATAACCAAGACCTTGAGCTATGCCGGTTGCTAAACGCGTTCCCATAAAACTACCCGGACCACAACCAAATGCGATTGCATCTATCTGTACCTTACCCACGCCTCGCTCTGTCAGTAATGCATCGATCATCGGTAAGATGAGATCAGTATGGCGCCTCGGTGCAATTTCAAAACGTTCTGACACCTGCCCATCATGCAGTAACGCAGCAGAACAAGCAGGTGTTGCAGTTTCTATGGCCAGTATCGTTGTCATCGGTATAGTATACCGGCCTTAGCTAACCAAGGTCTATCAAAGGAGAGTCGCACGCCTGCCTTTCGCATCAGTTCCCAAATCTTCTGCACCCTGAGTATAGGAGCCAAATATACCGGTTTCTGATGGCTTGACCGGCGCAGGCTCTGGTTGTAGCCTCGACTCATCTGCTGGTGGCTCCAAGTCTTCATCAGAAGGTTTTCGACCACGCAATGCTTCGTGTTGCTTTAGCTCAGCGATAACCTTAGCTTTTTGCTGCTGCTCACGTTCAGCGTTATCCTGCACTGTTGGCTGCTCCTGCTCCACCACCACAAATTCATCGTCAAAAGTTACAACTTTTTTAGCGCTAGGCTTAGTGACATGTCGCCACAGACTGACAATGCTTTTTGTAATTAAAGGACTAACAAAATAATCCATAGCAGCTGTTCCCACAATCACAGCTAAGCTAAACAGCTGAATCGACGCTCTAAAGCCTAAGCCATTAGCAATTGGCGCAAGCAGAGGCTGCAACGTCGATAAGGCGCCAGGAATTACTGACAATACTGCTGGTAAAGCAACAAAGGTTAGTAGCCCCCAACCAACGGCCGTTGCTGTTATAGTCGCAGCCAAAGCACCACGACGTTGCCATTTACCGGTTACTTGAGCAGCCATATCCCAACTGAGTTTTGGAGAAATTACAGCACGTAAAAATAAACGTGGTAAAGAGATAACACGCAGTAATGCATTTAGCTTAGGACTGCTCGCCAAGTCATATCCAGAGCGCTCAAACCAATCAGCTAACTTCAATTCAACAGCACGTATCGGCATTTCAATCGTAAAACGTAATACTGTTTTGACAAGACGCAGGACAATAAATCCAGTCAGCACTTGAAAGACCAATTGTTTCAAAGGTATTTGTTGTGGATCTTTTTCATCAAACACAAGCTCACGTGCCGCAATAAAACTATCCCTCCAAGTGAACGGCTTGAGATCCAAAATAGCTGATATGTCACGTTCACCTTCAATATATTGCTGTTTCATCTTATGAACCAATTCTAACATTAGAGTCGCTTGACTCACCTCGAGATGTGATTGGAACGACGCTATACCAGCATACGCTTCATCCATAAGATGCTGACATAATTTATGAACTTGACGATTATGTGTAGTTAAATACCATGCAGCTGATAGATGATCATAAATTAATGTTGCTTCAATACCTTGATACTCAATTGGTAGCACAATTCTTTGATGCAAACTCACTATGGACGCTAGCAAACAGTGCCAGTCGACCTTATTCCATGAAAGTGTTACGCGATCAAACAAGGTTGTATTTGGATCACCACCCCAACGTTTAAATTTAACATTAAGCATTGCACCAAAAAAATGCGCCCGAACATGATCACCCTCTAACTTTTGAGGTTTAACCGGAGAAGCAGTAAGCGCATGTTGTTCAAAGTCATTCTTAAAATCAGAATGTAAATAATCAACTTCAGTGTTATAACACACAAAAGAACCTGACTGTGCGAGGATTTGCTCATAATAGCTTTTTTGGTTACTCGGACTACGTGCTTCTACCTGTATACCTTTAATAGTGATATCCTTAAATTCATCCATGGTACGCAAGATATCAAGCATGCGTAACACTTGATACTTATCATCAAAAATACACACTGTATCACCAGCTTTATGCTGCCTTAATGCGTGCAACAACATCGCACCCTTACCTTCAACAAAACAACGCTTGCGTAGCGTTTGATTCATATGTTGTGGCCATGGGATAGCAAGATAATCATCGATCGCCTGGCGTGCCGCTTTAGTGATAGTGTCGACAATACCAGCATCGACCTCTTCCAAACCCGCAATCGGTATACCAAGATAAGGCTTACAATTCTCAAAGCCTTCTGGAAATTCACCATTAGCGCCATTTTCAGCAAAAAATGATTTGAGCAATTGAGCAATTGAAGCCTCAGGGTCTTCATCATCAACCATCTTAATAACATATGAAATAATATGACCAGCTGCTTTATCGAGCTGTTCAAATTTTTCCAAGTCATTAAGCACCAGTGTCTGCGTATCAACCAACGAATTTTTAAAATGATGTGTATGAACTTCTAGATCAAGGGCAACTTTAGCTTCATAACCCAACATGGCACGGCCATGTTGACCAAAGAGCGGGCCATCCAACACCGGAGATGCTGAGGTGATTAAAGCATCAAAGTAAAAGCCTGTAGTTTTTTCGAAGCTGCTAATAATATGACTACGAGAATGCCCGCTACCGATCGCACCACTGCTACCATATTCCCCTTTTAATGCTTGAAAAGCGAAATAGGATGTCAAGCCACGTATTTTAAAATGTGTATTATGCTGGTGTTGGCTCACTGCCAAATCAACCAAGGCCTGGTTAAGCAGATTTTGATTGTTTTTTTTAATCCCTAACGTCAAATCGAAGTCGTAATAATAAAATACTTCTTGTTCCATTCTCATTTTGAGACCCTCTTAAATTATCCTAGATTAAGTGGATCTTGTTATAACAGATAACATTTAAAAAAGAAAGTTATGATGGTCTGTTGACCAATGCGCTTTCCTGCCCCCCTGCACAACCATTAGCAAAAAATATACTATTACCTTTTCCAGCAGAAGACCCATGCTTAACTTTAGAAAGGCGTTCACTAATTGCCGGGCTCACTTTAAGTCCCTTTTCTATAATTTGATCTAATGTAGGCTGACGTAAAACTTCTTGTACTATCTCACGCTCACAACTATAAGTCGGTTGTTTTTTGGAAATTAAACCACGTACAAACGAAATACCCGTTTTAAAGCCCTCAACAATATTGTGCTTGATTTTGATTACCCTTGGATTATTACATACCGCATGCAGCAACGAGGACACAACTACCACGCCCGCAACAGCAGTAGCACCCATTGTCCACAGTGCATGTATTGCAGCCGTTTTCATCATAGCCAATGTTGGCAGCACACCTACTGGTGAAAAGTGAAAAAACACCACCACTTTTATTATCAGTGGTTTTAATATTGGTAGTAGCCCAGGCACTTGTGACACCAACCATGGAAACGCCACCATTGATAACATGACCCAACCACCTATTGTCGTTAGCATACTCGCTGTTTGAGCTAATCGACGCCCCCATTTATTTTTAATGCTTGAGGCATAACGGAAACTCACTATGGGAGAAATAATCGCACGTATGACTAGTCGAGCTGCTTTTACTGCACAATGTAAAGCCACGAACACCAGTAAGAGAATACTTGTCGCGACTTTAACTAATCCTTTTAATGCAGTATTTTTTACACCATTATTAACCATATTATTCAATCGTGTGAGCCTATCAAGACTATTTTCAAGAACAAGCTCAAATAAACGTAACCCTAACTCAACCAGACGCACCAAACCTTTTAGCAAACGAAAAACGATTAAACCCGTTATGACTTCCAACACTAAACGTGTTTTGGGCAGTTTATCAGGATGAGTTTCATCAAAAACGAGCTTACGCGCATCGACAAATCTTTTATTGGTAATCTTTTGAGTGAGCCTCGCCATCAAGTTACCACGACGCAGCTCCTCATCCTTCATATTTTTTTCACTCATTTCATCTCCATTTTGTACGTTTCAAAAGTTTTTGCCTAATTTTAAACAATATTATGCCAAACAAATATTAATAAAATATTATTTTAACAATATTGATAATTCGTACTTTTGCATTGACCACCCAGACTCTCGTATAATCTCCACCATGAAAAAACAACCTATTGAAATCAATGAACATATTTACTCAATCGCCGAGCTTAATGGCTGTGCACGAATCGCATTGGAAGATGCTTTAGGCAAGGTATGGGTGATGGGTGAACTCTCAAACCTAGCTCGCCCCAGTTCAGGACATCTTTATTTCAGTCTCAAAGATAGTGATGCTCAGGTACGTTGCGCCTTCTTTCGCGGCAGCCGCCGTGATATGGATTTTAGTCCAGAAAACGGTCAACAAGTGCTCGCTCAAGCAACCGTTAGTCTCTATGAAGGTCGTGGCGATTATCAATTGATTATCTCCAAAATGCAATTAGCAGGTAGTGGCGCACTACAAGTTGCATTTGAAAAACTTAAAAAAACACTACACCAACAAGGCCTATTCGACGAAGCACATAAAAAGTCAATCCCACAGTTTGCCAAACAGATTGGGGTGATTACTTCAAATACTGGCGCGGCTGTACGCGATATCATTAAAGTATTACACTGGCGTAGTCCGCAGACACCGATTATCATCTATCCAACATTGGTTCAAGGCGATAAGGCTAAAAACCAAATTGTCACCGCCATAGAAACAGCCAATCAACGCAATGAATGTGACGTACTGATTATTGCACGCGGTGGTGGATCGCTCGAAGATTTATGGCCTTTTAATGAAGCCTGTGTTGCACATGCGATTTTTAAAAGTAACATTCCGATTGTCACCGGCGTGGGTCACGAAGTCGATATTACCATTGCTGACTTTGTTGCTGATCATCGTGCAGCAACACCCTCTGCTGCTGCAGAGTTTGTCAGTTTTGATCAACGCACACTCGCACAACAGTTCGATCAACTCAAACGACAACTAACACGTCAAATTCAACATCAACTTCACCACTATCAACAACAACTGCATCACTTACAAAAGCGCCTACGCCATCCACGTGATCTACTGCGCGAGCAAACTCAAACGCTCGACCAGATCGAAGCACAATTGATACTACTCATAAAAAATAAATTACTCAAAACACAAAGCGCACTTAGTAACGTATCAGCCAAGCTACACGCCTTAAGCCCATTGGCAACACTTGAGCGCGGTTTTGCCATCCTCACCGACGATAATAATCACAATATCATCCAATCCGTCAAAGACACTTCACCTGGAGACCGTATCACCGCTAAACTTAAAGATGGCTTAACCCGCCTTATGGTGATGCCAGACTAGGGGCTGCTGACATTTGCTTTTTCGAGCGAAGATTTAGCTTTCAGAGATTAGTTTTGCTAAATTTTCGAGGAGCATAGTGAACTACGTGACGAGAAAATTTACAAAAATAAGCCGCACTTCCGGCGTGCACCTCTGAAAAATCAAGTTAAAGCTACAAATATGTTTGCCTTACTTTTGAAGTCATTTCACCTTGTACAGCAGCACTTGCCTTTTCACCATCGCCAGAGTGAAACAAAGTACCTGCAAACGTAAATTCAGTCTGTGTAGCTACGTCAGTACTTTTGCTAGATTGCTTAAATCCCACTGTAAATCCTACATTATCGAGATCAATTAATAAATTTTTAGGTATTTTAGCCACCATGCTAGCGCTTAAAAGCTGTAGGTAAAGACTGGAATGGGTAAAATTCATTAGACTCATAACCAATAAACAACTTACTGCGATCAACCGAACGATTCTTAACTGCTATTTCAATATTACTAGTATCAATAGGCGCTTCGTCTTTATTATAAAAACAAAAGAATGTACAGTTTTTATAGTGCCATTTGGTCATAGTGAAAGCATACGACTTTAGAACCGTCAAATCAACGACGCGAACAGAGTCGCCTCTAAAAAGACCACTCTTTTCAAAAAAATCATTCATGACCATTCGTCTTTTCAACACTAAAAACGCATCACTACCTAATTCACATTCCATGCGTGACATAATCATCTCCAGATCGCTATTATAATTTTTCTCATTGTATAGGCAGGATAAATTCGCGTCAATAATACTTATTTAGAAGCGTAAGGGTTCTCGTCACTTTTAAATTTGATAATCAGTGGTACGCCGGCAAGCTCAAAGTGTTCACGCATAAAATTTGATAAGAATTTTTTGTAAGAACCTGGCAAGGCTGTTGTTTGCTTACCGTGAATGACGATAACGAGTGGGTTTTGGCTACCAATATGCGCATAACGCAACTTAACCCGGCGGCCTTTAACTAAAGGTGGTTGATGGGTTTTTTGTGCAGCTTCGAGCGCTTGAGTCACCATCGCAGTGCTTATCTCGCGCATAGTCGAAGCATAAGCTTCATCGATGGCATGATATAATTTACCAACACCCGTGCCATGCAATGCTGAAGTATAATAACGACGTGCATAATCAACGAAGTTTACTTTTTTATCGAAATCAACTTTAAAACGTTCACGCGCATAATCATCCATACCATCCCATTTATTCATCACGATTACTAACGCTTTGCCACGTTCAGCAACAATACTCATTAAACGCAAGTCTTGATCGAGCACACCTTCTTGCGCATTTAATACAACTAATACTACATGTGCTGCATCAATTGCCTGCATAGTTTTAATCATCGAAAACTTTTCAATGACTTCAGTTACTTTTGATTTGCGTCGAATACCCGCCGTATCAATGAGTGTGTAACGAATATCATTAATCTCAAAAGGGACTTCAATGCTATCACGTGTGGTACCTGGACGATCACAAGCAACGACACGCGACTCGCCCAAAATACGGTTAATTAATGTCGATTTACCCACATTAGGACGACCAATCACGGCTACTTTAGTACCAGCATCTTCCACTTTTATTTCTTCTTGTTGGGGATACTGATCTAATTGTGCTTGGATCATCACTGCCACGCCACGTCCTTGCGTTGCTGAAATCGCAATCGGTTCGTCAAAACCTAATTCAAAAAATTCACTACAGGCCGTTGCTGGATCACTGCGATCAACTTTATTCACCAGCAAAATCACTTTATCACGATACTGACGGCGCAGTGATTCGGCAATAGTTCTATCTGCAGCTGTTAGACCATCTTTAGCATCGACAATAAAAAGTAATTTATCTGCTTCAACAATCGCCTGTTCGACTTGTTTATCGGTCATCGATGACATCTCTGGATCATCAGGCTCAGCAATTCCACCGGTATCAACGACGATATAATTACGATCACCCACACGCCCTTCGCCATACTGACGATCACGTGTCACACCCGGCATATCGACAACCAGCGCATCACGTGTTTTAGTCAGATAGTTAAATAATGTCGATTTACCAACATTAGGACGTCCGATAATGGCAAAAACAGGTAGCACTACTTATTCAACCTTAATTTTAAAAATGGATTATTCATGCCAGCTGCCTTATAGGCTGCGTCTGCTTTAACGTAGGACTGTTGTGCTTGCTTTGTCTTTCCTTGTGCTTGATAAATATCACCTTGAATGACATCGATCTGAGGTTGAAAATCATTATCCTCAACAGTTGCAAGCACTTGATGCGCTTTTGCAGGTTGCTTCATTTGCAATAACACACGTGCATCACGCAAACGCGCAACTTGTTTAAAAGCAGCTGATTTGCCATTTTTGATCACCCACTCTAATTCGCTGTGCGCTTTTGGGTACTTCTGTGCAATGACTGCTACTTTTGCTGCCAACAAGCTCGCTAGTGTTGCATACACAGATTTGCCAAAATCATTTTGGAGTTTGTTGACATAGTCCAGTGCCGCATCAGTTTTTTGTCTGCTAGCAGCCATTAATGTAGTTTGATACATCGCTGATGCCGACATCTCTTCCGCCGTTTGATAACGTTGCCAATAGCGCCACCCAAAACCAATAATTAAACCGATAATCACAGCAATAGCAATTGCTTTACCATAGCTGCTCCACCATTTTTTGATTTCTTCGATTTGTTCTCTATCAGTCGCTGTGTAAGCCATTTATCTTCCTCTTTAATTGTGCCGCGAGTTGATCAGCGGCTAGCGTTTCCTGTTCGCTTTGCTGGCGTAAATCTTTAAACCCAACTTGCTGCTGGGTAACTTCTTCATCACCAATAATAACCGCAAAAGCAGCACCACTTTTATCTGCACGTTTAAACTGTGATTTAAAGCTACCACCCCCACAGTTTACTTCAACTGCTAAATAAGGCAGCTGATCACGCAGTTGTTCTGCCAATTGCAACCCATAAGTCAGCGCAGTATCGCCAACCAAAACAAAAAATACATCAGGCTGCTGTTTGAAATCTTGCGTTTCTTTTAACAGTAAAACAATACGCTCAAGTCCCATCGCAAAACCAACCGCTGGCGTGCTACGACCACCTAATTGCTCCACCAAACCATCATAGCGACCACCAGCACACACTGTACCTTGCGCACCAAGATCATGTGTCACCCATTCAAAAACCGTATGACAATAATAATCCAGACCGCGCACTAAAGTCGGTGTGATTGCATATGTAATATTTAAACTATCAAGCATATGACACACTTGCTCGAAGTGCTGCTTTGAAACTTCATCTAGGCAGTCGATTAATTTTGGTGCACCTTGATTGAGTTCTTGTGTCTGTGGATTTTTACTGTCAAGTATACGCAGTGGGTTTTTGTCTAAACGATGCTGACTGTCTGCATCAAGCTCGTCAAAGTGTGCTTGATAATAATCGACTAATTGCTGACGATAGGCTGTACGTACTTCAGTCGTCGCTAAAGTATTTACCTGCAATTCCAAGTGTGGCAATAAACCGAGTGCATCAAATAAACGACGCGATAATAAAATCATTTCAACATCAACGGCCGCCCCACTCATTCCAAAGGCTTCAACACCTAATTGGTGAAACTGACGATAACGCCCTTTCTGTGGTCGTTCGTGACGGAACATTAGTCCCATATACCACAGGCGTTGGGTCTGATTGTGCAACAGCCCATGTTGTATGGCTGCACGTACGCAACATGCTGTACCTTCTGGACGTAGCGTAAGGCTGTCACCATTACGATCGTCGAAGGTATACATTTCTTTTTCAACGATATCAGTCACCTCACCAATACTGCGTTTAAACAGTGCAGTTTGTTCAACAACTGGAAAACGGATCTCGCAATAATGGTAATTCATCATCACTTGGCGACAAATAGTTTCGACATAATCCCAGTATGGAGATTCATCAGGAAGAATATCGTTCATTCCCCTGACCGCTTGAATATGTTTCGACATAGCTTTTTATTTCATGTGTAACGGTAACGAGTGTTGTACTATCTTCTCAGCATGCTGACCTGCAGTCAGTAAATTTGTGGCAATATCGGCATGCTTATGATGGCGTTGACCATACCACCAAGCGGCAATCAAGGCAACAAATAAACTCATCATTACACCACTCATCCAGCGTGCGATACGCTTTTTGGAGTGATTGGAACGGATTGCACGAGACACACCAGTGGTGACGTAATTCACCTGGCTGGCTTTACTCAACTGTTCCAAAAAGCCCATTTTAGTGAAGGCATCGATTAATGGCTGACTTTCAAGCCCCATAATTGAAGCATAATGGCGTAAATAACCATGCACATAGATTGCAGCTGAAAAATGTGAATAATCATCTGCTTCAATATCTTTGATAATTTGGGCACTAAGGCGTAGGCGAGTCGCTACTTCAGCTTGGGTCATCCCTGAAGCTTCACGCGCTTCGCGTAACACTTTACCTGGCGCTCTATACACTGGCTGTTCATCCTGAGACGGCTCATTAGTCATAAAGTGATCCTGATTTAGGCATATAAAGCCCATATAGTAGCATGTGATGAGACCATGGCGCAAAAAGAAACATTACTGTACAGGCACAAGTAGTCCTGTTTTAAGCCAACGCTGATGACGACCCGTACGATCTGTAAATTTTCCGGCCAACTGACCACAAGCAGCATCGATTTCATCTCCACGTGTACGCCGCACCCAAGTACCCACACCAGCTGCCATCAAACGCTTTTGAAATGCGCTGACAACTTCAGGAGATGAGGTTTGGTACTGTGTACCTGGAAAAGGATTAAACGGAATTAAATTTACCTTGCATGGCATGTTGTCAAGCAAACGAATCAACTGCTTGGCATGCGTGAGACTGTCATTTACACCTGCCAACATCACATATTCGAAGGTGACAACACGTTTTTTCTCACCTTTAAAAAAACTACGGCAAACTGCCATCAATTCTTCTAAAGGATAACGTTTATTGATTGGCACCAATTGATCGCGTAACTCATTAGTAGGTGCATGCAACGACACAGCAAGTGATGCTTGGCTGTCTGCACGCAAACGCACCATCGCTGGGACTACACCCGAAGTACTAATCGTCACCCGATATTTTGATAAACCATAAGCTTGATCATCCATCATCAAATCCATCGCCACAATCACCGTATCATAATTTAGCAGTGGCTCTCCCATGCCCATCAAAACAACATTAGTCACATGACATTCGCCAACCGCTACCCATAACTGCGCCATCATCTCACCCAAGGTAAGATTACGGTTGAAACCTTGTTTTCCTGTCGAGCAAAAGCTACAGTTTAAGGCGCAACCCACTTGTGATGACACACATAACGTACCGCGATCATCGCTGGGAATAAAAACTGTTTCAATCTTATTACCATCGTTTAATTCGAATAACCACTTACGTGTGCCATCGGGTGACGCATTCTCATAAACAACTTTGGGAAATTGAATCACCGCCTGCTGCTGTAGCTTGTGACGTAATGATTTACTGAAATTAGACATCTGATCAAAATCGATAATACGACTGTGATGAATCCATTTAAGCATCTGAGCCACACGATATTTTGGCTCACCAAGGTCAGCAAAAAAAGCTTCAAGCTGACCTGGCAATAGGTCAACAATATTGACCCGTTCAGTCATTAAGCTGCAACCTCTTCTTTAAAGAAGAAATTGATTTCTTCGGCTGCAGTTTCAGGCGCATCAGAACCATGTACAGCGTTTGCATCGATCGAATCAGCAAAGTCTGCACGAATGGTACCTGGTGCTGCTTCAGCAGGATTAGTTGCACCCATGATGTCACGATTCTTTTTGATTGCGTCTTCGCCTTCTAATACCTGCACAAACACAGGGCCTGAAATCATAAACTTGATCAAATCAGCATAGAAAGGGCGCTCTTTATGTACTGCATAAAATGCTTTTGCCTGATCCTCGCTGAGTTGCATCATACGCGCTGCAGCTACTTTAAGGCCTGCCTTTTCAAAACGGCTAATGATTTCGCCGATGGCATTTTTGGCAACGGCATCTGGTTTGATGATAGAAAGGGTACGTTCGATAGCCATATATGACTGCTCCTGTTAGTGTGTAAAATTTTTGCATTATATGGACTCATGATTGAACTGTAAAGGAGAAATAATTCGCTCACCCTGAGCTTGCATAACTCACTAAAATTTAATACCTTTTTCTTTTCTTTATATCACCGATAATGATATAGTTTGCCTGGATGTATCAACCGATAAGGAGTTAAAATGGCAGCTGGACAGCCCCTCCCCTCTAAACAAATTCTACGTGAAATCGCAGCCACGCTATCACAAGATCCACAACAAGCCATCATACTATACGAAGACATAGACTGGACAAAAGTCTCCTCAAGAGCTAAAAAGCTGCACCAATCCGTTAAGCGACAAGTTAATACTGCACGCAAACAACTGATGGCAGAAGCCACTAACAAGCTCAAGCCACTACTCCAAAATCATCGCTATGCCACTGCAGACGCCTATGCACAAAGCATTCGCTGCAAGAGCATTCAACAGCACGCTCAGCAACAACTCATATCTGCACTGACCTTGTTTGAAGAAAACCTGCTTAAACTACTCGTTGGACAACGGTTTCAACAATTTCAAAAGGAAGTTTATGATGCTGAAATTACACCGTCACTACACGCTTCACTAGACAGTGAGATGAATCGTGCCATCTCAAAATTACAAGCTAATATTGAGCAGCAGTTAGAAAAATACTATTTCAAAACAGCACAAGCGTTACTATCGCAAGCTAGTCTACCCATCAATGAAGATGAAAAACTAACAAAAAAAATAACAGCAGCGCAGGCAAAATATATTAAACAGATTCAACATGCGGTTCAAAATTTCCAATTTACTACAGCACATAACCTCCTTGAGGCATGTCAATTGAAAGAGACCCTACATAAGTCACTCATACAGGCAATCAAGCGAGCAACTGAAGCTAAAATAACTGAAATCAATCTACTCATGACTGAATTTCAATTTACCCAAATTAACACTGTACTGTCTAAAACTGAATTTGATCAAGCCACCACAGAATTCTTAGTTGAAGCAATATGGGCTAGCAAAGCCAAACAGCTTGAATTATTTGATACTGCACTTGCACAACATGATTTCGCTACGTCACAATTCATACTACGACACTTAGAGCTAAGTAAAGAAAATGATCGCTATCAAAAATGGCAAACACAGCTCATCACAATTAAAAATCAGATTCAACAACATCTATTTGCTACAGATTCCCAGGAAAATTTCTTGGTATTCAATCTATTAGAAAAGTATCAACTACCACAATACTTACATGAAAAATTTTATTCACAAGCCTATAACAAAGCTAAAAAAATCTTCATGGATTTACTTGAATCTACACCCTGCAATTTTAGAGACGCACTACAGTTACTGGAATGCCAGAATATACCAACAGATCTCCAAAGTCAGTTTCGTGATGATATAGTGCATTTTCGCGAACACCATGAGCAACAATTTCAGGACTTGTTAGAAAAACATTGTTTTAAGGATGCCGCAAAAATTTTTGATACTTTAATACTGCCTGAAGCAGGCTTTAAGGCACTACTATTGCAACTACATCAAGCTCAATCAAAATTTATAGCAGATATTCATGGTGAAGCTCTTGCCGATCGATTTGAAGATTACTCAATTATAGAGCATCCTTCAACACCTTATCATGAATCTGATGATGAATTTGAACTACTAGAGCCACATGCAGAAACACTTGCTCATCTGGTTAAAGTTGTCAATACCAAACAGTTTTATGCACTCACAGAAAATGACCATGAGATACTCGCCGAGATCAAAGCAACTTATCCGGATTCATTTGTCGAAGCCATCACTGAAGTTAAAGCCATTTTTACTTCAGGAATATTTGCCAATAGTCAAATAAAAGCAGGCGCGCATGCAAGTCCACAACATAAACTTCATACATGAAGCTCGATACGGAAACGACGTTTTCTAACTCATGAGTAGGCCCTACGGCATCTAGCGTTAATGCATGAGCTATGCTACGATATCCCCTTTTTGTAGGACGAATGAACAGGAAACTCATATGAAACGATTGATCTTACTCACTAGTATGCTATTGGGCATTTCAAGCAGTTTTGCTGACCCAAATATAATCAAGTCACAGCAACAAGTATTGCAACCTACCGCTGGCACGCATATCGCCTCTCCTAAACCCACTACACAACCACTGATCATTCCGGCAGCACCCAACATTAATGCCAAAGGCTATGTGCTAATGGATGCAAATTCAGGCAAAATTTTAGCGAATAAAAATCAAGACGAACGCATGCAGCCAGCAAGCTTGACGAAACTCATGACACTTTACATTACCGAACAAGCACTTGCTCAAGGACAAATACAGCTGACAGATAAAGTACGTATTGGTGAAAATGCCTGGCGCCGTGGTGGCTCACGCATGTTCCTAAAACTAAATTCACTCGTACCAGTCGAACAACTCATCGAGGGGGTGATCGTTGCCTCGGGTAATGATGCCTGTACGGCTCTTGCTGAATATATCGCCGGTAATGAAGCAAGCTTTGCTCAACTCATGAATGAAACGGCTGCACGCTTAGGCATGAAGAATACCCACTACGTCGATTCAACTGGCCTACCCAGGCCCGATCATTATTCTACGCCACGTGACCTAGCTATTCTAGCTCGCCATGTGATTAAAGACTTTCCGCAATACTATCATTACTTCAATCAAAAATGGATTAAATACAACGGAATTCGCCAACCCAACCGTAACCGCTTACTATGGCGCGATCCATCAGTTGATGGCCTTAAAACCGGGCATACCAATGCTGCGGGATATTGCTTGATTTCATCAGGTTTTCAACACGACATGCGCTTAGTCTCAGTAGTCATGGGCACACCCTCTGACAGCGCTCGTGCTAACAACTCACAAGCTTTATTAAACTGGGGCTTTCGCTTCTTTAAAACCTATAAGCTGTATAGCGCCAACCAAGCAATCTCAACGCCACGCGTCTTTATGGGTCAAAGCAAACATGTTGCGATGGGTTTAAAAGACGACTTATATGTGACGATTCCTGCTGGTGAATACAGCCTGCTTCAAGCAAGCCAAGCGCTTGACAATAAGCTTAAAGCACCCATAACCAAAGGTATTGTTTATGGCAGCGTTAATATCACACTTGCCGGTAAAACAATCGCCTCCCAACCACTTGTTGCCTTACAAGACGATCCCGTTGGTGGTCTTTGGACACGCATGACCGATCGCGTCTCAATATTTATTAAAGGAGCCTAATGGATACGGTCTATCTAAACGGTACATACAAACACAAACAAGATGCCACGATCTCTATAATGGATCGTGGTTTTCTTTTTGGAGATAGTATTTACGAAGTCATACCCGCACACCTGGGTAAATTAGTCGGTGGTCCCGAGCATTTTGATCGTATGCAAAAAAGCCTTGCAGCTATTTTTATCGACTGCCCATTTAAAGATTATGCCGAGCTTGAAAAAATTTGCCAAACCTTAATTGAGAAAAATCAGCTACAAAATTGCGACTGCGCCATCTACTTCCAAATTTCACGTGGGAGCGAAATGCAGCGAATGCATCGTATTCCCACAGACATAACGCCAACAATTGTCGCATTTTGCATACCAGCTAAAAGTTATAATAAAAAAACATTACAACAAGGCTTTAAAGCTATAACACATGATGATACACGCCGACACAACAACTACATTAAAAGCACAACGTTACTCACCAATGTACTACTATACGAAAAAGCACGTGAACAAGATTGTATCGAAGCTATTTTACTGCGTAATGGTAATGTTCAAGAGTGCACTTCTAGCAATTTATTTATTGTTAAAGATGGCAAACTATTTACACCCACATTATCCGACTATATTCTCGCTGGCGTAACACGTTCTCTTATCATTAAATTTGCTAAAGACCACCAGATACCGGTAGCTGAAACCATTGTTACCGATTCAGCACTACGTGAAGCCGATGAAATCTGGGTAACAGGATCCACCAAAGAAATCTGCCCCATCATCCAACTTGATAACAAGCCTGTCGGCAATGGCCACGTCGGCCCAATGTGGCAACGTTTTTACGTTTTATACCAACAATTTAAGGAGGCATAAATGTCAGACAAAAAACTTAATGGCAAACTCAATGGCGCTGCCAATGAAACAGAAACACACCTGACTTTTCCCTGTCAATTCACCATCAAAGTAATGGGTAAAACTGACAGTAACTTCGAAAAAAATGTCACACACATTTTAAAAAAACACTTCCCTCAAATTAAACCAGGGCAATTTAGCCAACGCCCCAGCAAAGATAATAACTATATGGCACTGTCGATAACCATTGAAGCAGAATCAAAAGAACAACTCGATGCACTCTATTATGACTTATCAGCCGAACCATCGATACTAATGGCACTATAGGTATCGGTGCTGTGATTATTAAACATTTACCGTTGTCTGATTACCAATCTACTTGGGCATCGATGCAAACGTTTACTCAAGCACGTGATAGCGATACCGAAAACGAACTGTGGTTACTCGAACACCCACCCGTTTATACTCAAGGCCTTGCAGGCAAACCAGAACACATTCTAAATCCTCATGATATCCCAGTAGTTCAAACCGATCGTGGTGGACAAGTCACTTATCATGGTCCTGGACAATTAATGGCATACACCTTATTCGATATCAAACGCATGCAACTTAACACGCGTAGCTTTGTGATCGCCTTAGAAAATGCCGTAATTGAATTACTATCACACTATGATATCAACGCCAAAGGCAAGCGCGATGCACCTGGTGTCTACGTTGATGATGCCAAGATTTGCTCGATTGGACTACGTGTTAAACGTGGCTGCGCCTATCACGGCATTGCATTAAACGTAAATATGGATCTTTCACCATTCTTAAATATCAACCCCTGCGGCTATAAAGCCTTACCGATGACCCAAATTGCGAACTTTGCTCCTGATATTTCTATCGATGAAGTCAGCCAAAAATTCGCGGAAATATGCCAAAGACAGTTTGATTTATAGAGAACACCAGACTCAGGGTCTGCATACAACAGAAAAATATGCTTCTTCTATTCTGGTTTTGAGGTTTATCGCAGTCGCTTAACATGTAGATCCATATCATCCAACGCATCCCTCACCTGGTTAAAGGCAGCCGAATACTGCGGTGATCTGTATGTCGCTAACGAATTAATACTGCCATATTGCTTCTTCAGCATCTTAATCAAAAAAATATCGGCATGTTGTTGTGCCAGTGGTGATTGTGGATTGATGTTGTTAGGTGCATCAATATTTTCAATAATGATTGCCCGGTCATTAATGTTCGAATCGAAATTAGCCATCCAATTATTCGGCATCATCAGTTGATAGACAGTACCATTAGCCGCAACCAAATACTGTACCGATCGATTAAGCTTGCCGTTACGTGTGGGTTGGCGATAATACTGATAGACCTCGCGCCAACTAGGCGCCTTAGTCCAGGTCAGCATAATCATACTCGGTTGTATCATAATCGAACCATGACAAAGCTGGTAGTGTTTACATAAAGTGAGCTTGGTCAGCTTGATTCTTTTGCGACCAAGATTAATTTGCTTATAAACCATCATAGGGGGTTTTTGCATACAACCAACTAAAAATATACTCAATAATAAAATGCAAATACGATACATGCGATCCTTCCGTTAAAAAAAGATTTCATTCTATCATCAATGACAACGCTTGAAAAATCCGCTAACCTATCTGCTTATGTTAGATCACTTCATTGATAGCACCGTACATTACCTCCATCAACATCCACATATGGGTGAACTATTTGCATTTGTGGTTGCTTTTCTCGAGTCGTTACCTATCGTTGGTACCATTATCCCAGGTTCGATTACCATGACCGCCGTCGGTGCGATGATAGGTGCAGGACTTATACCTGGCTATCTAACACTCGCGATAGCCTCAATTGGCGCCTATATCGGCGACATTGTTGGTTTTGCTTGTGGCCGCATCTTTAAAGATAAAATTCGCCATGTCTGGCCGTTTCGCAAACACCCCAAAATTATCGATTTAAGCGAAGCTTTTATTAGAAAGCATGGCGGCAAAAGCATCTTAATCGGGCGCTTTGTTGGCGCTGTACGCAGTGCTGTGCCTTTGGTTGCAGGTATATTACACTTGTCTTGGATTCGTTTTAATATCGCCGCCTTACCTACCGCTATTCTATGGTCGATAGTGTATTGCTTACCCGGCATTATTCTTGGTGCCTTTTCGATGGAAATTTCACCTAAGTTACTTACCGAGTACATCGTTATCGGCATTGCAGTAATCGTTGGACTGTGGTTTATTTTTTGGCTGATTCAACGCTTCTTTCGCAATATCACCCAATTCTACACGCGCCAAGTTGACCGCTATTGGCAGTTTTTACAAACACATAAGAGCTCGCACTGGATCATCAAACTGATCCACAACCGTCAACACCTTGAATGCCACCGCCAGCTCAGCCGTTGTATTTTAGCTTGTCTGTGCTTAATTATTTTTGTAGTTATCCTTTATAATGTTGATCTCAGTAGTACACTACCCCATATCAACCAACCCTTATTCCATCTCGCGCAAAGCCTACGCATTTACCATCTCGATCCATTTTTTATTTCATTATCATTAATAGGTAAACCATCGCTACTCGCCTTGACCGCCAGCATTATCGCCCTACTACTCGTGGTCTTAAGGCAATGGCGTGCTGCTGCACATTTATTAATTGCAACAATTATTACCGCAGCTCTCGTATATTTAATCAAAAGTACTAATTTCAGCCCCCGCCCTACAGGCTTTAGGCTCAGTGTACTGACCTCATCCTTCCCCAGTGGTCATACCACCCTGAGCGTAGTTATTTATGGCTTAATCGCCTTTTTTAGTGCACAACGCTTTACACGCAATCGTGGGATTATCTACACTTGCACTGGCATAATTATCACCTTGATTTCATTGTCTCGTTTATATCTCGGTGCACATTGGTTTAGCGATGTACTGGGCGGACTTTTTCTTGGTTTTACACTTTTATTATTAACAGTTATTAGCTATCAACGTCTCCCCAAACCATACTCGGCGATATCTTGCCATCGCTGGACATGGGCCACAGGTGTTGGCTTGATCGTGTTAGCAGGCTGGACTTATAACAACTATTATGGCTATAACATTAGTAAGTACAATCACACACCTTTCCTAAAACATGTCGATATCAATCAACAACAATGGTGGCAGGACCCACTTAAATTTACACCCATGTTTCGTAAAAATCGCTTTGGACATCTGGCTCAACCACTTAACATTCAATGGGCCGGTAATTTGCAACAGATTAAAAATACATTGCTCAAAGATAACTGGGACATCATTACACGCAAAAATCATATGCAAGATACAGTTAATCGCTTAGCCAGTGATTTACCACAATATCATCTACCTTTATTTGAGTTGCTCTATCACAATAAACGCCCAGTGCTGATCATGTTCAAGAAAACCCCCGGTAAAAAAACTATTTACATTTTACGCCTATGGAATACATACATTAATATCAAACCAAACCAACCACTTTGGATTGGCATGCTTAACATCCTCGCACCACCGCAAGGATTGATTACCATCCACCACCGCAAACTGATGTCATTTGCAAAACTACACGCCATCCACGAATTGCTTGATACACAACAACAGTGGCAATCTAAAGCTTTTGATGCATCACACATTAAAAGACCAGAACATATCGAAGAAGCGCCCTATTGGGATAAAAAAATCTGGCTCATAACCCCCAAGCCATCGAGTAAATGATTTTTTTAGCTATTGGTTGATACAGTTTGCTTAATGTATAAAAGTGTTCGCTATTTAAGCCTGTCTCCACCCACTCTAGCGCATAACAACGATTATACTTACGTAATCGATATGATTGCCCTTGCATCACCTGCATCATCCCATTATCAGTCATCGGAAAGCGCTTAAAAGTTATGCCCCGAATGTTAATGCGTTTAATAGGAACGTTTTTATAATACATATTGACGTTATAACAGTTTTTTATATCGTTTAAATTTGTACTGACACCTACTCGGACAGCTGCTGCATAATAGAAACCATCTTTACCTTCCATTTCAGTCAACGGAAAGGAGACGATATTAACTTGGCCTTTCTTATGTGGGCCGATTGCTGCTGCAGACCAGTTATCTGTCAAATGATAAAAGCGTTTAAACTGTGTTGTAGGGTGTATATAGCAAGGATATTTCAGCGAAAAATGATAGTGGCTATTTTTATAATGGCACCAAGCTATCGGTTTTGCACATATTGAACTTGCAAATAAAAGTGTTATGTAAATATATTTCTTCATTGTGTCTCCAGACGTTTGAGTAAACGCAAATGAATATTATCAAAGCTTTTATTACTCATAATCAAAATATGATCCTGCGGTTGACTTTGCGTAGCAACATTCTCAATGATCGCATCAACTGTTTTAAAACAACTGGCATTTCCCCCAATAGCTTGACTAATTGCATCTAAATTAAATTGTTCTGGCTCCAATAATATCGTGCGATCGGCATTTTTAAGTGCTGGTGCAATTGCTTGACTATGCTCACCGAGCTTCATTGTATTTGAACCAAATTGCAATACTGCCACAATACGTTGTGCGCCAACACGTGCACGTAGTGCATCAACCGTTTCTTTAATTGCGGTTGGATGATGTGCAAAATCATCATACACACTAATATCATTGACACATCCACGCAATTCAAGACGACGCTTAATTCCTTTAAAACAGTGTAGTGCCTCACAAGCGAGGCTAACCTCAATCCCAATATCTTTTGCAGCTGCAATTGCTGCCATTGCATTTGACATATTATGGCGACCCATCATATGCCACTGTACCTGACCTTGTTTTACACCTTCAAAATAAATATCAAACTCAGAACAGTCTTCTCGTAACTTTCGCGCTGACCAACTGGATTCACTATTAAAGGATTGCTGGCGTGACCAACAGCCACGCGCTAATATAGCTAATACATTTTCATCTGCGCCATTACTAATAATCAACCCATTGCCCGGCACAGTGCGTATACCATAGTGAAATTGAGTTTTTATCGCCTCAAGATTATCAAAGATATCTGCATGGTCGAATTCGACATTATTTAAGATAAAAGTATTAGGATGATAATGAATCAGCTTAGAATGCTTATCAAAAAAAGCAGTATCATATTCATCAGCTTCAATCACAAAATAATCTTGACCCAAACGCGCCGATTGTTGAAAATCTTGTGCGACACCACCAATCAAAAAACCCGGGGTTTTGCCTGCATATTCAAGTATCCAAGTAAGCATCGAGGTTGTCGTCGTTTTACCATGCGTACCCGCAACGGCTAATACATGGCGCTTAGATAGCACCTGCTGGGCCAGCCATTGAGGCCCAGATGTGTAAGGTATATTTTGATTTAATACATATTCAATAGCGGAATTACCACGCGATAAGGCATTACCGATAATCACTAGATCAGGTGCAGGCAGCAGATGCTCGGGCAAAAAGCCTTGCTTGATATCAATATTTTGTTGTGCCAATGTATCAGACATCGGCGGATAAACATTTAAATCAGAGCCTGTTACTGTATGCCCAAGTGCTTTCGCAAGCGTAGCAATACCGCCCATAAATGTACCGCAAATACCGAGTATATGTATCTTCATATTAAAAAACCGTCCTGTAGTGATGCATAAATGTTGATTGATAAGCGCGCTGCATCATGGAATTTTCTGGCCGCTCATTGTCTGCTAGCAGTGGCAGTGTTTCAATGTCGTATTGCTGCCGCCTACCAAATAATGAACTCAGCCCTGATAGCAGTCCTATGGGCTGTCGCGCTTGCTCAGTTGGTAAACGCCTACTTTTGTAGTGACAAAATGCTGCCATACCCACGCAACCTACAGCCATACCGATATTATAACCACCCATCATTGCCATTACAGAATCGAAAAGATGTATACCAAATACATTGCTAAGTCCGATACCACCCAACCACAGCGCGAATAAGTTAATAATCATCGGCCAAAACGTATATTTCATACCGCGTAAAATACCAGTGCAGACATGTTTTAGCCCACTGAAAATTTGACCGCCATAACGAATCATAAATAAATAATGAGTTACCTCAATAAGATTGGTATTAACAGGATCATCCACATCGATATACGCTTTCATCAAATATTTATTAGAAATAGCAAAAATTAAAAAGAATAACACATCGATACTTAACATAGATAAAATAGCTGTTTTTGCATAACGGTGTAAATTTTCAAGATCAAGAGCAGCAACCATTTCGCTCACTTTAATTTCAATTGCTTGCTTAATCCCAAGTGTTGAAATAGATGTAAATAACAAATAACTCGCGACAATTTGATAAGCAATCAAACCCATCTCACCAAAACGCCCCACAAAATTTGCTAACGTAAAATAAGCACCTAACTCAGCACCCATTTGTATCACCAAAGGATAACCTAAAAACCAGAGTGCTTTGGCTTTATTGAAATGCTTCTTAATATTAAATTGATATAGTTTATATTTTGCGCCTAACTCTGAGAAATAAAAATAGGCTTCATATATAAAACACGTTGTTATTGCACGTATAAATTCAGCCCAACCTAAACCCTCAATACCCAGTCCTCCATTAAATGTAAGTGCATAACTGATACCCACATACATGGCAACATCTAGTGCACTAATCTTTACGGCTATCGTTGCTTTGTCTAAGGCAAACAACAATTGTCGCCCTGAAATTACACTCATATAAAAAGGCACACCAATTGTTGCGATATTATAATACTGTTGCACATACGTTGTAATTTTTGCATCTTGCCCTAATGCTTGTAAAAGTCGCTCCGAGTTTAGATAAATCGCTATAATGGGCACACTCACCATCAACATCATCATCTGTGACATACGATAATAGGTACCTACTTTTTCAAAATCCTCTGCCACTATATGACGTACTAAAATCGTAGGCAAACAAAAAATAAATGCGGGTAAAGCGGCCGTACAAAAGTCTGTCATCGTCGTAATAAATGATGCTGCAGCTAACTCTTGCTTACCCAGTTTTGCTAATAAAATATTATTAATAAAATCACGCAGTGCTTCTAGTATTTCAGTGATCGTAATCGGGCCCATTAGCTTTATAAAGTCTTTTAGAATATGCTGATAACTGATGGGTCTATTCGTTTGTGCCTGTAGGGCATGATCACTTTCAACGATCTCGAGCGAATTGGCTCTGTCTGCCACAATAGATTCCTTGCATCACTAAAAACGTACAAGTTAGCTGATACAGCGAACATTGTCTACAACCAATAGCAATGTTAGAATGCGTTTTTTGAAAATATAAGGCACACCCTGATGGCTGTAAAAAATATATTCTACGCACAATCTGGCGGTCCTACTGCAGTTATTAACGCAACTGCATGTGGTGTGATTCAAACAGCAAAACAGTATGATGACGTTGGTACTGTATATGCTGGTCATAACGGTATTCTTGGTGCTCTAAAAGAAGAATTAATCGACACCAGCCTTGAATCTGACGCCACTATTGAGGCACTCAAATACACACCTGCGAGTGCTTTTGGTTCGTGTCGTTACAAACTAAAACCAATCGAAGCAGATGATTCCCAATATCGGCGTCTAATTGAGGTGTTTAAGGCACATAACATTGGCTATTTTTTTTATAATGGTGGTGGTGACTCACAAGATACCGCTTATAAGGTCTCTCAATTAAGCCAAAAACTCGACTATCCATTAACCTGCATTGGTCTGCCCAAAACTATCGACAACGATCTTGCACTTACCGATAACTGCCCAGGTTTTGGTTCTGTAGCAAAGTATGTGGCTCTTTCAATTAAAGAGGCAGCGCTCGACATTGCAAGTATGTTTGCCACCTCAACCAAGATTTTTGTGATGGAAGTCATGGGTCGCCATGCCGGTTGGATTGCAGCTAGTGCTGGACTTGCACAAAATGAAAATCATCCTGCACCACAGATTATTTTATTTCCTGAAATCCCTTTTGACAAAGATGCTTTTTTAAAACGTGTTAAAGAAATTGAAGCACGTGATGGTTATTGCGTGATCGCAGTGTCGGAAGGTACACGTGATAAAGACGGTCACTTCCTCCAAGATAGTGGCAATCTCGATGCCTTCGGCCATAAGCAATTAGGTGGTCTTGCTCCTGTCATTAGTCATCTGATTCAAGATAATCTTGGCTTTAAATACCACTGGGCTGTGTGTGACTATCTCCAGCGTGCTGCAGCTCATATCGCCTCTCAAACAGATGTCGAACAAGCGTATGCCCTGGGCAAAGCGGCGATCGAACACGCACGCAACGGCAGTAACAATGTGATGCTCACCATTGAGCGTCTTAATAATATGCCAAACTACAAATGGCAGATTGGTACCGCTCCACTCGAAAAAGTTGCAAATATCGAGCATAAAATGCCTCGTGATTTTATCAGCGAAGATGGCTTTAGTATCACTCAAAAATGCCGTGATTATATGCTGCCACTGATTCAAGGGGAGTCGTATCCGCCTTATCATCAGGGTTTGCCAGCGTACGCTAACCTCAAAAAACAGCTTTGTAAAAAGCGACTTCAAACCACCTATACCGCCTAGAATTAAACTATAGAACGTACATTACAGACGTCTTATACGTCAAGTAGAGCATTCTAATACTATCCAAAGACCTCTGTTAAGATTAATTTAACTATTAAGTGGTAATATCTTCTATGTAAAATAGAGCGTTAGTTATTTAGATGGGTTTTGTAACAGAGGCTAAGCAATGAGTCTAAAAACCGATAAAAAAAATACCAAAGATAAGGTTGAATGTAAACCTGTAGTAGCACAAATGGCTTCACAGGCAGATACACAAGCACGTGACTTTTGGCAGTTATATGATTCGCATGATACTGATAAAGAAAATGAAAAGCGCTGGCAAAACGAAATTAATAAAGCCTGGAATGCATATTCTAATGATTTTCGAAAGAAATTAATCAAAGCACGTTATTATTGGTATCTCGAACAAACACTTCCTCAAATGCTAATCAAAGCTCATTACTACTCCAATATACCATACAAAAAATTTTTAAAGGCGAATTCTATTATTGAAAAGGAAGCCTATTATCTTAGGTTGATTAGACAAATTAAAAGCCATCGATTATCTATCTTTATTATGACTCACGCGTTATCATTTGGTGCTCATTTGGCTAAAGCTATTGAAACATATCAAGCTGCTTTCAATAAAATTCCCATCCTTGGCTTGATTAGTGCAGTATTCAGCTTAGCTTGGCGCACTTTATTTTCACTGCCTGTTGAACTTGGCACGAGTTATGATGAACACGTCAACCATGAAAAAAATATCGGCTTTGTCCGCTTAATTTTATCTTTGATGAATACCGGCATTAGTATTGCATACCTATTAACTATGAGCATGGTAAGCGTCATCGTCGGTACTGCTGCCGTCGCTATTAGTTTCGCCTCTGCATACGCTTATATACCCGCAATGGCCATCTCTATCGGTATCGAATTCTTTCGCGCACGCAAATATAAAATGTGCCTTAATCTACTGAAAGAGGAAAAAAAAGAAATAAGTGATAAATTTGTGCAAAGCAGCAATCTTGTCGAACTCAACGAGCTAAATGAACGTATTACAGCATTAGATAATTACATTGCAAGATCAGAAGCTTATTATAAGTTTCATATTGCTTCTGCAAAAATTTGGGGCTGTAGTCTTGGTGCACTTAGCGTTGTTTCAGTGATCACAACCATTGTTACCTTAACTATTGCAGGTAGCGCCTCAACACTATCATGTGGCATTATTCCTGCTGTAATTGGATTAGCCATACTCGTCTACACACTCTACAAAATTTCACAAAAACGCAAAGAACGCGATAAAACAACGGTTAATGAACCAGTGGTCTTAAGTAACAATAAAGTCACATTATTTAAGACTATAGATAATCGACTAATCAAATTAGCAAATGGCGACAATTTAGCTACCACTAGTAAAGTCGAAGATAATAAAGTCACAACAGCTAAACTAGAAGCACTTGCCAACAAGGTACCTATGTGCGCATAGACGGGCGTTTCACACATGCGGTGCGCACTTCCTATTAGATTTCAAACCTTCTACGCCTATAGTAAGTTATTTTATGGACGGGTTACAGTATGATTCTAAATTATCATGAACTAATAGGATAGCGTTCTATTTGAGAGATATGCAGTGCCTGCTTACGATCGAGGTATTGATTCAGTTCGATAATAACAAAACGATTCAATTGCCCTGCATCGGCATGCAAGTCGACATAACGCTTCATATAATCGAATAAAGCTTTAAGGTATTTTTCTTTGGAGACGCCGAGTTTCGCACGCATTTTCATAAGATCAAAATGAGTTTTGGTATGTTCTTTAACGCCAACTTGATACAGTTTAACCGCAAGTTGATTAGCAGCAACCGCCTGCTTTTCAGCCTTAACTTGTTCACGTGCGGTGACTAGCATAAGGTAATCGTTGCGTGTTTTAAGTGCGATTTCACTTTGCGCATCAGCAAGCGCATATTCTAAGCGTGAAATCGTATGGGCAACAGCATTAACTTTACTTACTGTTGCACCACCTGAAAATAGTGGTAATGATGCACGCAAGCCAACAACATAACCATGCATACGGGTTGCGTCGGTACTTGCTAGTCCAAGTACTTGCCCATCATCAATTATCGCACCACGATTACGTAGCCAATCATAACCAGCATAGGCATCTACTGTTGGTAAAAATCCAGATTTTTTAGCACGAGCATCGAGTTTTGCGAGTACAATGGCAAATTGGAGTGCGCGAATATCAAGATTATGCAATCGTGCACGCTTTTCCCAAACAGCCAAACCCGGTGGCGGTGGCATTTTAGTAAGGGCATCTGAGCGCAAAGATTGGATTTTATTCACACGACTATTAATCACATGTTCAAACTGGGCAATCGCATCGCTGTACAGTGCGCGGGATTTTAGTTTTTCGGCAATTGCATCATCATAGTCAGACTCAATATAAGCCACTTCATCGGGTGTCTTAAATTGGAGGTCTTTGGCAATTTTAATTTGATGTAAGCCGAGCTTAACTACCTTTTGATTAAATTCAGATAATTCAAGTAAATGTTTGGCTAATAGTACATCGAAATAGCTATCAACTATTTTTTTAGTTAAAACTTGTTTTTCTAAACTATAACGAATATCAGCTAAAGCACGCGTATATTTACTACCCATTGCTTCAGCAATTTTAGCGTAGCTAAAAATCGTTTGTCGTGCCATTACATCAAGGCCATTGAAATGCACATTTCTATTAACTCCATCGACATCAAAATGGCCAGTATTTAAAAAGCCATGAGCTGTTAATTGTGGTAGCCACATACTTAGCGTTACACCTGCGGCTGATTTTATCGCATCACGTTCAGATGACTTCGATTTTAAAAAGTAACTTTGTGTCATCGCCTTATGATATGCCTGATTTAAATTAAGCGCAGATGCCTCTAAACTTAAAAATAGCAAGATCACTAATGATGGTATAATAAAAATATATTTAAGCTGATTTTGCAAAAAACCGCGCTCCTAATTTTTGTTTAATATGTTCAAGTATCGCATAAAATGCAGGAACAAAAATCACTGATAATATCGTCGATGCAACAATACCAGCTACAATTGTTGCTGCCAATACAATTTGATTTTTTGCACCCACACCACTATGGGTAAAAACAGGTATCATAGCTAAAATAATGGTGAGGGATGTCATTGTAATTGGCACTAAACGCTCAGGGCATGCCTTGCCTAACGCATCAATTAAATCCATATTTTGCGCACGATATTGATTGGTTCGACTAACAAGAAGAATCGCATTTTTAGCTACTAATCCCATCAATAGTAACATACCAATTAACGAGAAGATGTTTAGCGTGAAGTTACAAACAGCTAAAACATATATTGCACCTACCAAAGCAAGCGGTTCAGAGGCCAATACAACCAAGGGCTGCAAGAACGATTCAAATTGAATCGTTAATATAAAGTATAAAATTAAAAACGAAAAACCCAATCCCATTATTGTTGAGTGCATTGCCACTTTCGAGGCACTTGCCTGACCACCGGCAACAATATGTGTCGATTTAGGAAATATTTTGGCACCAATTGTTCGAATTTTCTCTAATGCATAGTTAGTTGCAATTTTGGGTGTACCACTAAAATTAATCGAATATTCCATATTATTACGATGAATGACTGATGGTAATAGAACTTTTTTAATTGAAGCTATCGTGCTTAATTGTATCGACTTACCTTTTCCAAATAAATAGATTTTCTCTAAGTCGCTTGTATTGATTAAACTATTTTTCTTAGGCTCAAGATAAATATTATAACGACGTGGATGAAATGATTGAGGCGTAATTGAGCCAACTTTTATATGACCACCAAATAAAGAGACTGATTCCATAATATCTTCGGCTGAAATGCCACGGCTACTAGCCAATTGGCGATTAATCTTAAGCTGATACTGAACCACATCTGGTTCTAAATCTGATGAAATTGAACCAAGCTCAGGATGCTCATCCAATGCAACAGCAAAAGGAATAATGTTCTTCATCAGCTGATCATAATTCACATCAGACACGCTAAAATCCAGTGGTTGTGCAAACACCGCACTTTCTGGTACAGGTGTAACAGTAAATATCGCTCCAGAAACATCCGCAATAGCGTGTTGCACATGTTCCAGCACTATTTCAGAATCAACACCTGTTTCGCTCATTGGCTTTAAATTTAGATAAACAGTGGCGATATTTGACTGAATGGGACCAATAGTCGCATAACTACTTTTAATTTGTGGTATGGGTGTAAGATTTTTATGAATATCATCTAAGATTGCCTGTGTATATGATAGTGTTGCACCAGAAGGACCTCTGATATTAATCTTAAGCGCAGCATGATCTGCATGTTCTGCAAAAAAACCATTGCCCATATTTTTAAGTACAAACAAGCTTGGTACCATATAAGCAATCATTAAAATAACCACTAGATAGCGCCATTTAAGTACATAAGGTAAAATTTTATTGTATGCTTTCACATACCCGTTTACTGAACGCTCTAAAAATTCATAAAAACGATTTTTTACCTCGCCGACTTTCATAAACTCTTGCGCAAGCAATGGTGTTACTGTCATCGAAACAAAATAGGAAGTCGTCACACCTGCTAAGATAGCTACACTAAACGCTTGAAAAATAACTGCAATATCACTTTTCATCACAACTGATGAACAGAATATCGCCAGTAAGGTAATAGTAGATGCAAGCACCGCAAAAGTCACTTGATTGACTCCTTTTAAGGTGCCATCGGCAGGTGATAGCTGTGGATTTAATTGACGTACACGATGCACATTTTCAGTAACGACAATCGCATCATCAACAACAAGCCCAACTAATAACACCAAGCTTAATAATGTAATGATATTAAATGAACCACCCACTAAACGTAGCATAATAATACCCATCAACAATGAAATTGGTATTGCTATAACAATTATAAATAAAGAGCGCAAACTTCTAATAAATGCAAATACAATTAATGATGCAAAAAAAATCGCGTATAAGACCGTCATTTCTAAACTATTCACATTACGCTTGATCGCATGAGCATTGTTACGTGCAATTGAAATATATATATCTTTAGGTAAGTTTGGTATTAGGGTGTTATGCATAAACTTCTCAACCCTATCAATCACTTTAATCGAATTTTGATTTGCAACTTTTGATACTACTAAACCAATAGCTGGTTTGCCATTATAGATCACAGCTGCACGTGATGACTCTGCCCCATAGGTCACGGTTGCAATTTGGCTCAAATGAACAACATTGCCTTCATGCATTTTAACAATTAAGTTACGCACATCACTTAACTTTTTAAACTTTTCATTCAAGTTTAATAAAAAGGCTTTATTTTGTGTGTTGACAAAATAACCGGGAAATTCGATGTTTTCACTTTTAAATGCTTTACCAACCTGTTGAATATCAACACCGTAACCACTCATCTTAATTGGATCTAAATACACTTCAACTGCACGTGTACGCCCCCCTGACACATCAACTTTTTCAACACCTGGGATATCAATGAGACGATTTATAATATTATCCTCAGCAAATTCAGTTAGATCGGTAAGACTACGAAATTTACTCGAAACAGCCAATGTCATAATTGGTACGTTGGTTAGATTTAATTGTGTGACACTTGGCATGGTTACACTTTTAGGTAGTGTAAGTGAGGTGCGATTTACCTGAGTAACCACATTTTGAAATGCCTGCAAAGCACCTGTACCAATCGGAAATTCAATCATAATCACTGAAATACCTGGATATGATGTACCAACTAAAGTGCTCACCTGACCAAGTGATTTTAAGTTGCGTAGTAAAGGTCTAGTAACATTTTGATCGACCTGGCTTGCACTACCACCTGACACTTCTGTTTCGATCACCGCACCCGGAACCTTAATTTGCGGTAACATCATCATAGGCATAGAAAAATAACTTATCAAACCAATTATGACGATAAAAATAACAATAATCCAAATAACGATAGGACGCTTTTGAGCGAACCGAGTGAGATTTATCATCCTTTAGTCACCTCACGTATACCAACACCAGGATGAATAAAGTAAGCACCATTAGTCACAATTGTTTCACCGATATGCAACCCTTTTATAATTTCAATCTGATCACTACCAACATAATTACCTGTCATCACTTTGCGTTTTAATGGCTTGCCATTTTCAACTATAAACACATAGCTAGCATTATCTCGATGCACAACACTTACCTCTGGTATTACAAAAAAGTTACGTTTTTGTGGCAATGATAAGTAACCTGTTACACTAGAGCCTGGGTGCCAACGGCTATCTTTATTATCGAAGTTTACTAATACATTAAATGAACGTGTCAATGGATTAATAATTGGTGTAATAGAAGATACTTTTGCTGTGATTGGCTTTGGTGCTGGCGTTAATGGTGAAATCAATTCAACCTGGTCACCGGTTTGAATCATATTACGCAGTGTTTGTGGGTAAGGTAAAATTGCTTGCAATTGATCCGTATTCGTAATTAAAAATATCGGCTCACCGGCTGGAATCACGCTGCCTACCGTAACTTTTTTTTCTTGAATACGCCCACTAACTGTTGATTTAACATTAGTATGGCGTAATGCAAATTGTGCCTTGGCTGCTTGTGCTTGGAAAATCTTCAGATCTTGCTTGGCTACCTTAAGCTTGGTTTCTTGCTCTTCTAGTTTTACACCAGTAATGGCACCTGCTTGCTCAAGCTTTCGCGCACGTTTCACAAGCTGCGCTTGGGTCTGGACGAGTAGTTTTAATTTCTCAACTTGGGCTTGTGCTTCGTGCTCCGTATCAGCTGAAATCTTCGGATTTATCTCTGCCACCACCATGCCTGGCTTGACCTCATCACCGACATGCGCTTTAAGCGCAATCACCCGCCCTGGAATTTCTGCCTGAATAAAGGTCGTGCGTCGACTTTCAATCGAACCAATCGAGATCAAACGGCGTGCCCGATCTGATGCGATAAGTTTCTGAGTTTTAACAGGAATTGTAAATTGAGTTGCTAAGCTCGCCAGCGATATTTGAGCAAGTAACACAGCGAAAAAAATCCTTTTTTTCATAGGGTAGACCTTTAGTCAGAAACTGTACGCTTAATGGTAACAAATTGCTTAAACTAAATCACCCTACACTACCTGCTCTCTAACATATTTGGAACTATCGTCGATACAATGATGCTCAATTCTATCTACAAATTTAGAAGTAGTCGTCTCTTTTACTCTGCCCTTCCAAAATGAATAGCGCTGCAGAGCAAATAGATCTAAATCGGCGCCTTGTATTTCTGTCAAAGCACCTACAGACTTCAGGCGAATTGCTGTTTCTAGACGATCTAATGCCTGGCACTTTTTTCGTGCCAGTTTGTGATCTCGACAGAGCGCTGTATTACCAAAATGTACCTGCTTGAACTCACGCACATCAATCGCCTGACTTGCCTGCTCCCATGCCGGTGAAGGCTGTTGGTCAGGATTATCTTCGACATCTTCAGCCGGCTTTCGATCATAAATCTTATCGCAAGACTGCTGCCACTGCGTCCTACTCCACTTTCCACTACATACCCAATCCCACACACAAGCAAATGGGTTTACAAAAACGTTGGTCACAAGCTGCAATACACGCGTTGGAATATCTTTATGGTGATCATGACCACAATCACCAGATTGATACTCTTCAACAAAATGCTGAAAACCTTCATCATGCGCGTTATGACAAAAGAAATAATGTATATCCTCTATCCCTTCGTTCAATGTACCTGTTGTGGAAGGTAAGGCAACTGGTACGATAGGTGTTTGGTTTTCAGTAGCACCATTACCAAACAAATGTGCAATAAATAAAATGGCTCTTACCGGTGACATAATAATAATACGAGTTAAGCGAAATGGATTTAGAATTTGAGCCCAATTTTCTCTGGCACGTAACGCGCTCCAGCTTTTAGTGATTTTTTTCCAACCATGCTTCATCGCAGCTTTTGTACGTGTGATCAATTCAAGTGCGGCATCTGTCGATTCACTGGCATTTTGAATATCGAAGACAAATGCACCTAAGGCCATAGCAATAGGTGTCACCACTTGCATAAACCAGCCGGATACCACTGATATAACTACATAAGCAGCCGTTGCTTTAGTTTTAAGCCATAACAGTGCATCACCCGATTTAGTCGCAATCGTCCACCAAGTACCAGCGGTAAATATCGTTAACACTACCGCAAGCGCTACTAATGAAACCGTTAAGGTAATCATGCCAACAGCATGCCATGGACCTTTTTTACGATATTCTTGAATACGATAATAAAATTTCTTAAGTGTCTGGTTGGTAACCATATCCGCTACAGCGTTATAAACCATATAACCATAGCCCAAGCCTGCGAAAATAGATAAGGTAATGATCGGAAAAGCCAATGATGCAGAAAGACCAGCAAGCACTGGCATCAAGGGTAATGCTTGGCCAAATAGATAAATCGTGCCCAGTGATGAACAAACAGCTGCAATGGCACCCAAAACTTTTCCAGCTGTGTAATATGGCGCACGCTTTTTATAAGTATTAATTAAGTCATCGAGTTTATCATCCTTAAAAGCAGTTAAAACACCCTCTTCAATTTCCGAGCGCTTAATATCTTTACCTTTATTAAAAACGATTTCGCTAAACCATGCCTCCATACGCTTAAGCTCAGCCTCAGTCTTACGCTTACGCTTTTTAGCCTCAAGGGTTAAGGTTTTATGCTCATAGTTGTAGAGTCTCCTGAGTAGCTTTTGATAATCTTCGAAGAATTGACATTCAGTTGCTTTGCCATCAAGTATTTTTTGTATCAATAATTGAGCCGCCATTTGCTGACGAATATACGCTGGTGACAGCTTTTTAAATGCTCCCTTGATATTCTCGATAAAGACTTCAGACTCATAAATGGCGGTTAAACCAAAGGCACCGGCAGCCAATCCTACGATAGGCACCATCGTATAAAAACCACCAAAACTTAATAGGCCAAGCGCCACCGCGGCACCAACACCGAGAAAAATTGCAAAACCTCTTGAAAAATATGAGGATTTTTTAGTCTGTGTATTCATGTAAATTCCGCACTATCATCTAACCTGCAAATCTAATTGAGAATCATTCTCATAAAAGGCATATCGTGCTCAGTATATACAAAATTACAACAAATACAATTACTAATTTAATGATTGTTAGTTAATTTTTTGACTATTTCTTATCGTTTCAAGAGTTTGACAGATCGCTGAGATATGGTAGAGTAGCCAGCCTGTTTAGTATGATCGTCATTGCGAGGCGAAGCCAAAGTAAGCACCAGACTGCTGCCGTGCACTCCTCGCAATGACGATCATACTCCAAGCCGAGGTGGCGGAATTGGTAGACGCGCCGGATTCAAAATCCGGTGATGGTGACATCATGCGGGTTCGAGCCCCGCCCTCGGTACCAAATAAGAATTCGGTAACAATAATCACTCTAAAATGCGTTCCAATTCCTTCAGAGCTTAATTCACTCATCACTTGCTTATCAAAAGTACATCATATACTAATCAGACAATCACAAAGCTTGTAGATTTTTATGATTTTATATACACTTTTCTAAATATCTAAAGTAACTGGGGAAGAATATGCCAGCAAGAAAGCCTAGAACAATCATATATAAAGATCTTGATGACTTCATCATACATTTTAATAAAGCGCAGAATTGTAACGCATTTTCTATTTCAAATCTGGTCTACGCTAAAATCGCCGGTTTTGCTACCTTAAATGATCTTTGTGATACCTACGCATTGCTGGTAACTGAACATCCAGATTTTAATGCAGAATTTATAACAGCTAACCTCCTCTTTCAAATTTATAGCGCTTGCTTAGAAGAACTGAATCGTCCCGGAAGCAATCCTAGAAAAGTGAAAGATTTTTTGTCGGAATTTCACGAGTCAGCGACTGCAGTGCATGAAATGAATACGATACTTAAAAGAATATCTAGCTATAGCTATGATGACGTTAGAAATGTATATAAAAAGGTAGAACACAAGCTTTCATCAATGACACACAGTAGTAAACCAACTAATGGCCCAAGCTTATATATGGGCAAACCAGCTAAACATAACCGCGCACATCCCTATAACGCGAACAAAGAAAATAGGGTATTAAGGCCACTTGTTAGTTTTAGTTAGAATATAGCCCATCACAATAACATGTGTTAACATACGTTACCGTATATAAGGAATATATTGATGCCCACCTTTGAACTATTTGAAAAAGCTGGAACGGGTGATATAAATGCTTTGAAAGCATTAACAACTGAATACCCAGCTCTCGATTACCAAGAACCCACTTGGAAACAAACAGTCTTGCATCTATTACTTGAAAACTATGTCTCTGAAGTAACGTCCGCTCACCCCAAAAATAAGAAGCAAGCACTCACACTAATTGATAAATATTCCACAGCATGGGAATTTATCTTAGAAAAAAACAAAAATGCTCGTGATAAAAATAAAAATAAAAATATCTCAAAAATTGAAAACGGGAGGAAACAAACACCGTTACAAGCAATGGCATTTTTCAGCGCTAACTTACGAATTGAAATGAGACATTTAACCAAAACTCAAAAAAAAATCCTTTTAGAAATGCTTCTAGATATAAACAAACATATAGATCCTAATAGCTTAGACGATGCAGATGCAGTGGTAAGCTTGGTTTTAAAACTGGGAACGTAACCCAAACAAGTCAATATCCGCTAACACAAGAGCCCTTGAGATTGACCCAGTCCCGAAATGAATCTGCGTTAGCACCTAAGATAGAAAAAATGCAAAAAATCTTAGAAGACGATAATAGAGCAAGAGTATCTTCTTCAAAGAATACTAATATTCCACCATAACACTATCTTTACCACACATTTCCGCAAGTTTACTGAGAAGTTGGTTTTTAGGCGACACACGCCATTGCACACCTAACTCAAGCTCTGCATACGCCTTGCTCGAATGATAGCGCAGCTTTAAAGGACAACTCCCCCCTTTGTATTCAGCAATCACTGCAGGTAGCTGTTCTAACAATGCAGTAACTTGTGACTCACTGACAACTGTTAACACCAACTGCTTAATACTATCAACTCGAAAGGCATCTAAACATTTTAATGATTCAGCAACAATACGTACCCCACCCGAATAAGTGTCTTCTTCGACCTTGCCTTTTACAATCAAAATGGCATCATTGACTAACAATTTCTGCACTTCTTCAAATGTACGATTAAATAAAGTGACTTCAATACTGCCACTTTGATCTTCGAGACGAATTGTTGCCATGCGCTTGCCCGACTTAGTCATTAACAAGCGTTGTGCTACCAACATACCTGCAATAGTTGCTTGCCTTTGATGACGACGGGTTAACTCAGCAATAGTACAGCTGGTTATATGAGCTAACTCTTTTTGGTAACACTGAAACGGATGACCACTGATATACATACCGAGTGTGTCTTTTTCGTATTGGAGCTTCTGTTGTTCAGCCCATGGCACTGCGTTAACATATTCAATCTTTAAGTCACTTTCTGTAACACCTGTGCCACCAAACAAATCCGATTGACCTATTATATCTGCTTTATGTTTTTGTTCAGCAGATTGAAGCGCACGATCAACTGATGCAAATAATGCTGAGCGTTTTTGACCAAATACATCGAACGTACCACTCTTAATCAATGCCTCTAATACACGTCGATTAAGCTTCTGCGGATTTAATACTTGGCAAAACTGAAATAGATTGGTGTAGTTACCATGCTGTTTACGTCGTTCAACAATATGTTCGATCACCGCCTGGCCCACGCCTTTAATAGCACCTATGCCATAGATAATCTCGCCATCTTGACTCACCGTAAACTTATAATCACCCTGATTAACATTTGGTGGCAGTACTTTTAATTTCATGCGCTCGCATTCTTCGACAAAACCAACAACTTTATCGGTGTTATCCATATCCGAAGATAATACCGCCGCCATAAATTCCGCCGGATAATGTGCTTTAAGCCAAGCCGTTTGATAGGCAATTAACGCATAAGCTGCCGAGTGTGATTTATTAAAACCGTAACCAGCAAATTTTTCCATTAAATCAAAAATATGTTCGGCAACATCAGCCTCAATACCACGCTTGGTCGAACCTTCAATAAATATCGCACGCTGCTTAGCCATTTCTTCAGGTTTTTTCTTACCCATCGCACGTCTTAATAAATCTGCCCCACCCAGTGTGTAATTTGCCAATACCTGTGCAATCTGCATCACTTGCTCTTGATACAAGATTACCCCATAGGTTGGTTTTAAAATCTCTTCTAGCTCAGGATGTAAATAATGCACGCTGGCACGTCCATGCTTACGATCGATATAATCATCCACCATGCCTGACTGTAATGGCCCTGGGCGAAATAGCGCTACCAGTGCCGTAATCTCATCAAAACAATCTGGACGCAAGCGTCTAACCAACTCTTTCATACCACGTGATTCAAGCTGAAATACCGCGGTCGTTTCACAATTTTGCAACAGTTTAAACGTCGCTGCATCGTCGATAGGAATATCATCGATACGAATGGGTGGTTCAGCATTTTTTTGACGACGTTGATTAATCGCCTTTACCGCCCAATCGATAATCGTTAACGTACGCAAGCCTAAAAAGTCAAACTTAACTAGACCTACAGCTTCGACATCGTTTTTATCGAACTGTGTCACCAAGTTACTGCCACCCGCCTCACAATACAGCGGTGTAAAGTCAGTTAACTTACCTGGCGCAATAACCACACCACCGGCATGCTTACCGGCATTAGGCGTAATACCTTCGAGTTTTTTAGCTAAATCAATTAACGTCGTCACTTCGGATTCTTCGCGATAACGACGCATCAGCTCTTCTTCAGCAAGCATCGCTTTATCGAGTGTCATGCCTATTTCAAACGGTACCAGCTTAGCTAAGCGATCACAAAAACCATAAGGTTGTCCTAGTACACGCCCAACATCGCGCAGCACAGCACGAGCTGCCATTGTGCCATAGGTGATAATTTGCGATACCGCTTCACGCCCATAACGTTCAGCAACATAATCAATTACCGTATCACGCTGCTCCATACAAAAATCGATATCAAAATCCGGCATCGAAACACGTTCTGGATTTAAGAAACGCTCGAATAATAATTCATGTTCTAGTGGATCGAGTGTGGTAATGTTCAATGCAAATGCCACTAATGAACCCGCACCGGAACCACGTCCGGGGCCTACAGGAATATCGTTACGCTTTGCCCAGCCAATAAAGTCTGCCACGATTAAAAAGTAGCCTGGAAAACCCATTTGGATAATAACATCTAACTCATGCTTTAACCGCGTGGTATACGGCTCTCGCGCTTTTACATCAACGTTATGTTTATCTAAATAAACATGTAAACCTTTAAACGCTTCAGACTCCAAATAACTATCAGTAGTAAAACCCTTTGGCACTGGAAATTGCGGTAAAAATACTTCGCCTAAGCGGATGGGACAACTACAACGTTTAGCAATTTCGATAGTATTTTCGATTGCCTCAGGAATATCCTCGAATAGGCTTATCATTTCTTGTGGCGATTTAAAGTATTGAGACTCATTGTAGCGACGAGGACGATTTTTATCATCTAACACATAACCATCATGAATACAGACACGCGCCTCATGTGCACCAAAATCATCTTGCTCTAAAAAACGCACATCATTGGTCGCTACCACAGCCACATCATGCTTTAATGCAAAGCGCACTGCTGCCTGCACGTACTCATCTTCACGTGGACGCCCTGTACGGGTAAGTTCTAAATAAAAACGATTTTGAAAATGCTGATGCCAAAAAGCTAAACGCTGTTTTGCAAGTAGCGTATTATCGGCTAACAGTGCTTGCCCAACATCACCCACAATGCCACCTGAAAGTGCAATTAAACCGTCGGTTTTACCTTTAAACCAAGCGCGATTAAGCTGTGGTTGACCACTTTCTTTTTGGCCGTGCAAATAGGCTTCTGACAATAACCAAGTTAAATTTAAATAGCCTTGCTGATTTTGACAAAATAACGTTGCTAAAAAACAGTCACTACCTTCTCTAATAATTACATCAGCAGCAATAATCGGTTTAATCCCATTAGCAATCGCCTTGGTGTAGAACTTTACCATACCACATAAATTACTATGATCAGACAACGCAAGCGCTGACATCTCAAATGATTTGGCACGCTCGATAAGACTGGGAATACGCAATAACCCATCACGCATCGAATATTCACTATGACAACGTAAATGTATAAAACTAGATTGCACCAGATTTCTCTCTTTGCTTTGCAATAAATTGCGCATAATGGTTATGGATATTTTGGCGACTTGCATGACGTTCAAATGCCAAATCAATCAAGTCCGTCAATAAATCAGCATAACTTAAACCTGCTGCCAACCAGTTTTTAGCATACATGCTAACATTGGTAAATCCAGGCAATGTGTTTATTTCATTGAGATAAACCTCATGATCCGATACCACAAAAAAATCAACGCGCGCCAGCCCACTACAACGTAATGCTTGAAATGCTTTTTTAGCTAGTAACTGACATTGTTGGCTTACTGTATCTGTTACCTTTGCAGATACCACCACCTCGGCTGCATTCGGATCAAAATATTTGGCCTCATAGGTATAAAAACTATCATGCACAATCACTTCTCCCGGTGGCGTTGATCGCACTGAAATATTACCCAACACCGACACCTCGAGTTCACGTGCATTAACAGCTGGCTCAATAATCACATCCGTATCAAAATGAAAACAATCATCCAGCGCCTCTTGATACATTTGTGCATTTGTCACCTTGTTAACCCCAATAGAAGAGCCCGATGATACCGTTTTCACAAAAAAAGCTTCACCAAATTGCGTTGCGACATCATCATAGCTTAGTTGATTTTTTTGAGAGACATGTAAATTCAGCCAGTCTAAAGTTGGGATACCCGCATAACGTAGAATTTGCTTGGTTATATGCTTATCCATACACATGGCACTACTAAGCGTATTACAACCGACGTAAGCAATATTTAAAACATCAAACAAGCCTTGCATTGCACCATCTTCGCCCTTAGCACCATGCAATACCGGAAAAAAACAATCAACATGCAGTGGTTTTTGGGTCACTTGATTTAAAAGCGGATAATCAGAGTTTCCTGGCTGCAAACTCAGTAGCGCTAATGCTTTGGTATCGATATGCATCTTTTGTGCTTGCACACAAAAGTAATCCGCATCATCAACCAAAAACCAATGACCCGTGCGTGATACATAAATAATAACTTTATCAAACTGCGCTGCATCTAAATCACGAACCACATTCGCTGCCGACAACAACGACACCGCATGTTCGGCACTCTGGCCACCACATAAAATTGCAATCTGTTTTTTCATTTTAATCCTTTAGGCTGATTCTAAAACTGCCGCTACCGGACCAAAAGTCTTACGATGAATCGGTGTCACGCCTAAAGTTTGCAATGCTAAACAATGCGCTCTCGTGGGATAACCTTTGTGACCTGCCAAACCATAGCCCGGATAGATGCCATCATAATAAAGCATCTCACGATCACGCGAAACCTTTGCTAGAATTGAGGCGGCACTGATGGCAGGCTCAGTCAGATCACCTTTAATGATCGCCTGTACTGGAATGGCAATGTCAGGACAGCGATTGCCATCGACGATTACCCGCAATGGTTGTGTGGCTAATGTTTCGACTGCACGCTTCATCGCCAGCATCGTTGCATGCAGAATATTCAACTCATCAATTTCTTCAACATCAGCGCGCTCAATACTATAACTTATTGATTTTTTGATTATCTCGTCATACAGCCGTTCGCGCTTAAATTCGCTGAGCTTCTTCGAATCCGTAAGCCCCTCAATCGGTCGGCTTGGATCTAAAATCACCGCTGCGGCAATCACAGGCCCAGCTAATGGTCCACGCCCCGCTTCATCAACACCTGCAATTAGATAAGACAATTCCATTGCAAAATTCCTCCAAAAATCGCTAGCTTATCATATTTGACGTCAGGTGTAGTGTTTTTTTTATTGTCTTTTTGATGCTAACTAACTGATTAAAAACAACAAAAAAAATAACAACATTTGACGCCAAATAATTACCAAGTATTAATATTAATTTAATTTTGATCAGTTAGTATGTGATCAACAAATAAAAAGCTATGAAGTGGGGTAATATAAATATGGCTATTGAAGATAGAAAAAATAATAATGATAATACATTCATAATGCATTTTAGCAACTGTGCCGTTTCAAGCGCTGCTGGCATCCTTTCAGGTGCACTGTGGCATGTAGCTTTTACTAATCATAATCCGCATGCCGGAATCTTTGCTGGTGCATTCGCTGCTGCGGCACGTAATATACGCCCGGGTAAGCTCGCAACTGCAAATATAAAATCTGCCCATGCTGAGCATGAAAATCACTCTAGTAGCGAAGAACACCATGCATCATCAATCAAACACGTAGCCACCGATACAATGATCACTTTTGCTGCAGCAAGTGCAGAAACCTTATTTGCTGGTCGATTCGAACAAGTCGAAACTCTCAAAGAACTTAATAAATACAGCCATCCAAAAGCTTGGTATGCGAATTTAAATTTCTTAGCACAACGACCAACACTATTGATCTTTGGTCAGAAATCTATTGTTACGCTTGGTTTTTTCGGTGTATTTGGAATCATTAAAAATCGTCAAGGGGCATATCAAAAACGTGGTTATGCGACACATGTCGCACAAATAGCAGCTACTATAGAAGCTGCTGGCATAACCAGCTTTGCTACTCACGTAGCACAAGCACCTCTAATGAATGCCTATAAAAGTGTTTTAAACGAGGCTAAATACGATGAATACCATCGCTTAATGACACCACGCCCTAGCGTCAATAAGGCTTTAGTAACAGAGTTTAAGAAGTCATTTAAAGCAGGTTTGTTTAGCGCATTACGAACCCCATCACCAGCCGCTATTGGTGGTAGAGCACTCGTATTTGGTGTCACCGCTGCTACTTCTAATTGTTTAAATGAGAAAGCACAAGAGAACCATGGGCCTTCTACTTAATCTGGTTTAGAGCTAGAGCAGTCAGGTGATGGTAATTGTTGCTTTTGTTTATTGTCCACCCACGTCGCATAAGCAGCAAACAAACCTGATTGGACTAGAAAGTTTGCTGAATAAGCAACCACCTTAGGCGAGACTATTTTAGACAAACATTGCCTCATATTTAAATCCCCAGTTTATTAGTAAGTTGCGGGACAGTCTGTTGCTGTGCTGCTTTTTTGTGTTTAGGCTGATTATTTGTATTTGCATATCCCATCATCTTAACTAAACCATACCCGAAAAGCATAAAACCATTAGCAAAAATGTTAGAATCTAACACGCGTTGTGTTGCTCTAACGCCAGCAGGCGAGAAAAGGCCTTGTTTTAATATTTGTTCTAACATAAGCATCTCCACTTGACCCCAAGGATAACAGTTTTTAATTCTCAATGTAAAGCATAAAAGTCACTATTTTTAAGACTATTTTAATTTTAAAATGATATTATAACAACCAATTAAATCTTAATGTACAAGAAATAGGGTTAATCATATGTCTCGCGATAAAAGTCCAAATTCACTATTTGATTTCAATGCATTCAAGCAACAATTCTCTGCACGGTCAGCAGCTGAAACTGCAGCCACCACAGGTGTCACTTCTCTTGTAGTTACAGCTCTAATCGCAATACCAGAAAGATTAGAATTACTAGCACAAACCGGCCATAGCAATGGCGCTATATCCTTTAAAGATTTTTCAATAAAAAATTTCAAAACAGGGGGTCTTGGCTTACTCGGCAATGGTATGTTTGCCTTTGCACGCCCACTTTTACGCGGTAACATAATTAAATCGACAAGCAGAGGCATTACCGGTGACCCTAATGACCTAGTTGCTATCACTGGACTTTCAGCTGTTCAAACAGCAGCACTTGCACCATCCAATTTCAGAAAAACGCTTGCAGGTGTTGGCAAAGAGGTCCCCAGGCCCACAACGCAACCAGAACTTTGGAAAATGTATGCTACTGGCTCTTCATTTAAATTTGTAAAATACAGTACTGGACTTGGATTATTTTTAGGAATTATGCCTGTAGCAAAACGCGTGCAACATATATTAGAAACGCGATACAATCCAAACTCATTTATTGGTAGAAATGCGCATGCCATTGCAACTACTGGTACAACCTTAGGTTTTGGATTATTAGCAGCACTACCTTCACAATTTTCTGATATACCTTATAACCAAATGATTGAAAGTGCTCGAGTGACACCAACTACATTTGCAATAAAAGCAACACCACGTGAAATTATGCTTAATCTACTGCGTAACCCAAGAACATGGTCACTTGGCCTTGGCTGGAGTGCTTTGTCGACTGTGCTGGAGTTTAGTGGTGCAGAGCTGACTTTAATTGGCATGAATAGACTCTTCCATCCAACAACTGAAGCAGCAGTACCTGTATCACAAAATTCAAACAGCTTATTTATTGGCCCTCAAAACCAAGAACAGCCGCTTACCGAGGAAGAAACCAGAAATCTATACATCTAACATCTAGGTGCCTGGCACCAAAAGGTTGATAGTTTCAACCTATAAATAGCAATTATTTTGGGATTCTGAGATAATACGCGCCATGCATAACCCAGATAAAATTAGAACAGCCGTTATCGGCACAGGCTACCTCGGCAAATTTCATGCCGAAAAGTACGCCAACCTACCCCAAGCCGAGCTTGTGGCCGTATGCGACAGTGACCCAGACATTGCGCATAAACTCGCTCAAAAATATCACTGTCAAGCAATCAGCGATTACCGTGAGCTTATTAGCACTGTTGATGCAGTTAACATCGCCACACCCACACAATCACACTTTGAAATCGGCCAATTTTTTTTAGAACATGGCGTACATGTACTCATGGAAAAACCCATCACCACCACACTTGAACAAGCAGATCGATTAATCGCACTAGCAAACAAAAATAAATTGGTACTGCAAGTGGGGCACCTCGAACGTTTTAATCCCGTAATTAAATATATCGAACCCTTAGCCTGTAAAGTACGCTTTATCGAATCAACCCGTATCGCGCCCTATAATCCACGCGGCACCGATGTGAACGTGATCCTTGATCTGATGATTCACGATATAGATCTCATTCAATATCTCGTAAAGTCGCCCATCATCGACATCCGCGCCAACGGTGCTTCGGTAATCTCAGAGTCAGCTGACATTACCAATGCACGTATCGAATTTGAAAATGGCTGTGTCGCCAACGTTACCGCCAGTCGTGTCAGTTTTAAAAACGAACGTAAAATGCGCTTGTTTCAACACGAAGGTTATATGAGCCTTGATTTGCATAAGCGTGAGGCGAATATTTATCGCCGCGGCCACTACAAAACCATTAACAAAATTACCGGCCTGCCTGATATTGCTCATGAACGTAAAAAATTTAAAAAAAGCGATGCAATTCTTGATGAAATTATCGATTTCTTACATGCCATTCGAAGCAAGAGTCAGCCAATCGTTACCGGTCGTGCCGGACGCGATGCACTAAAAGCTGCGATTCAAATCACCGAAACCCTACATAACTCCAAACAATGGAGCCTTGATTGTGACACAAAATAAACATATTTTTATCAGCACCGGTGAAGCTTCTGGTGATCTGCTGGGTGGTAATTTAGCTCAGGCCCTTTTTTTAAAAAATCCAAATTTAAAAATCGTCGGCATGGGCGAGACGCATATGCGCAACGCTGGTGTCGAATTGATTGAAGATTTAAGTAAGATGGGTGTCGTCGGAGGCGTTGAAGTCATCAAACACCTTAAAGATATTTATCAAACCGCTAAGAAAGTTAAAAGCTATCTCAAACAATATCGCCCTGATCTTGTGATTTTAATTGATTATCCTGGATTTAATTTACATATTGCTAGAGCGGCACACAAGATGGGATTGAAAGTATTGTTCTATGTGAGCCCACAAATTTGGGGATGGCGTTATGGCCGCATCAAACGCATTCGTCGTTACGTTGATCATATGGCGGTACTGTATCGCTTCGAAGAAGCGCTTTATCAAAAAGAAAACGTGCCGGTGACATTTGTAGGACATCCACTAAAAGAAGTAGCTAAACCTACTTTATCTAAACAAGAAACTTATAAGGCACTCAATCTAGACCCTAACAAGCCAATTGTTGCACTCTTTCCCGGTAGCCGCAAACAGGAAATCGAACGCCTACTAAAGATTATGCTAGAGGCAAAACAACACATTCAAACAGCCATGCCCGACGTGCAATTTGCCATGCCAATTGCAGATACGCTCGACAAAGAAGATTTTTATAAGCAATTACCTAGCGATGTCACCATCGTTAAAAACAATACTTATAATTTACTTTCTGTTTGCGATAGCGCTATCGCCGCTTCTGGTACAGCAACACTTGAAATAGGCCTAATGCAAGTGCCACTCGTTATTCTTTATAAATTATCAGCACCAACATACTGGGCATTAATGTGTATGACAAAAATTAAAAATATTGGCTTATGTAATATTATTGCCGGTGAGTTGATTGCTAAAGAATATCTACAGTACCAAGCAACCGCTGATAATCTCACCAATGAAACAATCCAACTCTTAACAGACAAAGCCTACAGCACTAGCATCAAACAAAAAATGGCCTCACTCCAATCACAACTCGGTCAGGGTAACCCAGCCGAGAAAGCTGCTGATTTAGTCTGCGAACTGATTTAAGGTGTTGGTGATGCTGGTGGCTGCTGTGGATGCTCTGCTTTCCACCGCTCAATGAGCCCACGTAACGCACGGTTAGGTGCCAATTGATTTTCGCTTAAAGCTGTTCGTGTCACTGGAGAAGTATGATGTGTGCTTATCCACTCCAAAATTGCAGCATGCTCGTAACTATGACCTTCTGGATCCACAACTGGCTCGTTCATGAGGTCATAAGTAATAGGACATTGAAATTCTGCTGGTGGCTCCTCCATCCCCGTGGGGTATTGCACAGTAAATATACTCGCCTCAACAGCACTAGATCCGCATCGAGCTGCTGCAGCACGGTGGTGCCAGTCACGTACTTGTTGCTCAAGTCGTAGTCGTTGTGCTTCACGCGCTCTTTGTTCTCGTTCACGTCTTTCCTGCTCTTGTCGCTCTTGTGCTACACGCGCTCTTTGTTCTCGCACACGTCTTTCATATTCTTGTCGCGCCTCTTGCTGTTCTCTTTGTTCAGCCTCAATACGTACTTCTAACTCGCTCACAATAGCTGTATAAGATCCCTGTGATAAAGGCAGTAATACACGCGGACCTGGCCGCCATAGTGGCCTATCTCCACTAGGGCCTATAAGTTTTTCCCAAAATGAACTTGGTTCTTTTGTGGTATGCACACCAAATTCACATTGACTGTCTCTGAGCGTAAGTAGCATATGCTTTAAACTCTCATGTATCAATTCTGATTCAAGCGCAATATTAATTGAAAAAACACAATCTCTAAAAGCCTGAGACTGTGGTAGATTTGGATGCGCTACAAAATTATTAACCAAAAAAATAACGTTATAGTGATCATTATGCTTGATGGCCTGGAGCTTTCGCATATTATTTAATAAAGATGACAAACACACATTCTCAGTAGCATTTACATCAATCAGTATAATAGCTGCATTACCTTCGCACATATGACGATCACCTAATGCATAAGTGAGCGCAAAATTCTCAAGAGTTTTTTGGGTATTTGAGTCTTTTTTTTGTATCAAGCATTGAATTTTATCACGATCTAACCGACTGATATGTCGATACAGTCGCACTTGCGATATCATATCTCCCAAACAATGCACCGTCATCTGACGCAACATGATATCTCTCTTGGGTACCAGAACCAAAGGATTTTCTAGACACTGAAACTGCTCTTTTAGCTGCGGTATCATACAAGATTCACCTCGTAGACGACGCCCTTCAAGAAAATCTAATTTTGCAGCAACTGCTGCTTCAAAAACCTCAGTTACATGCGTACCATCACGCGCACTGGTATCTCCTAAATAAACAACATCATGCTCGATTGCCAATTGCTGAATCTCTTCGACACTATTGCCAGCAGCACGTAATCCATCTGACTTTGTACCAACGATAAACACTTCACTCGCTAAGCTTTTTTCACGCTCCAACTGATCCAAATATAGCTTTACATGACGGTACGCAACTACATTCGTTAAGTCCCAGCACACAAAAAAGTAGTGCATACTTCTGTAGTTACCCACACGAGGCTGTCCACGATGCTCAGTCACAGGGTTAAACTGAATCATTTGCTTGATCGTTTTATCCTGACAATCAATAGTCTTGACTCTTAAATCTATATACTGATTTTCTGGAGGAGAGTCGTCATAGAACATACCATCCGAATAACGCCGTATAAGCGATTTTTTGCCGCTACTTCTACCGCCTAACACCAATATTTTAAATAAATAATCGTTATCTCTCATCACGTTTCCCTTAATTCAAATATATGTCAGGAAACATACCGAGAAATGAAATCGTTGTCAATCAGGCTGTTTTTGTATTTCAACACCTTTGATATTCATGATTTCAGCACTACACACCACTTCATCATCAACTTTAGCAACACAATCAAACTTCCATAGGTCAAGTTTATTGCGTGAAATGGTAGCATGCAACGTTAAGCGATCGCCCGGTACGACCGGACGTTTGAAGCGTGCGTTATTAACGCCCGCTAAGAAAAATAAATCTCGTTGAGGGTCGTAATCTTTGCTTTTTAAAATAAGGACACCAGAGATTTGCGCTAGCGCTTCAATAATTAAAACGCCGGGCATCACTGGATAACCTGGAAAGTGACCATTAAAAAAAGGCTCATTGCATGTGACATTTTTAATTGCTGTAATTGACTTGCCTGGCTCAACCTCTAATACCTGATCAACCAACAAAAATGGATAACGATGTGGTAAGAGCTTTCGAAGTTCAACATTATCTAAAACAATACTCATGAGATCACCTCTTTTTGCGCCTTTTTAAGGGTTAATATATCTTTATACATAACATTTAATTTTTTCAACCGTGATGCTGCCTTATTCCACTCCGTATTCGGCAACACCGAAACCGATGACGAGTAAACACCTGGATTTAATAGTGACTGACGCACGCCTGACTGGGCTGTTAACATCACACCGTCACATAATTGAAGGTGCCCTGAAATACCTACCTGCCCACCCACCATACAATATTTACCAATAATCGTACTACCAGCAATACCGGTCTGTGCAGCAATCGCGGTATGGTCACCGATTTTTACATTGTGTGCTACTTGAATTAAATTATCTAACTTGACACCAGTGCCAACTATTGTGTCACCAATTGCACCACAATCGATTGTTGTATTTGCACCAATCTCAACATGATCTTGAATAATAGCGCGACCAAGCTGTGGTGTTTTAGTCCATTGGCCATCTTCATTGGCATTACCAAAACCATCAGATCCAATGACCGCACCACTATGAATCTCAACATGATTACCAATAATAGACTGCGGATAAATCGTAACATTGGCGTGGATTAAACAGTGTGCACCAATGGAAGCTGCTTCTTGAATCACCGTGCCAGGTAAAATCATTGTATCATTACCAATCGTAACTTCATCACCAATCACACATAATGGACCGATAGACACACTGGGATCGATCCGACAGCTTTCACCAATCACTGCAGTTGGATGAATGCCAGCTGGCTGTCTAATTTTACGCACAAAAAGCTCTGCCACTTTACCAAAACAGGCTTTAGGATTACCGACGATAAGTTTAGGTACCGGACATAATGCAGCTGCTTCTTCAGTCAATAACACAACTGCTGCTTTTGTATCGATCAAGAATTTCGTATATTTTGAATCGGCTAAAAATGATAACTGACCACTGCCTGCTTCAGCCAGTGGTGCTACCGAAGTAATGACAACATCTTCGGCAGCCCCCTGTAAGGTTGCATTCAATTGTTTTGCTAATGCACCCAGACTTATCGATGGCATAAAAAACCTACTTCAAGCTTGCCAGTACTGGACCTGTGATATCAGTAGAACTGGTTGAATAAAGTAAAGCATTCTTAGGTAATACGACTTCTAGATCTTTGCTTCCAGCCACTTTTGTCACTGAGAATTTTAGACGTTTTAAGAACTCACCCATCGCTTGATCTTGCGCTTTGCGTAGGTCTTGTTGATAGCTCATTTGCGCCGTACGTAACTGAGCTTCCTCAGAAGCAATGCCTGATTGCGCGTCTTTTAATTTTTTAGGGCTTAGCACTGCGCGATTTTTAGAGAAACTCTCCATATCGGCTTTCCACTTGTTTGCTTGCTTTAGAATAGCAGCTTGACGTTTAGCAAACTGTTTTTTAAGGTCTGCATTGATTTTTTTCATCTGTGGTGCTTCATGCAATATTTGTTGCATATCCACAACTCCAATACGATCTCCTGTTTTTGCAGCAAGAGTCGAAACAGACAATAGCGCCGCTAAACTCGCAACAGTAAATTTAATAAATGATTTTGACATAGTGAGTCCTCCTGTTAAAAGATGCCATTATAAACTACCACCCATCGAGAAGCCAAAGATAGATGTCTCATCTCCAGCTTTCTTGTTAAGCGGGAAGCCAAGTGCGATATCGATTGGCGCACCCAGCGGCCACCACCATGATACCAATACACCTGCCGACATACGCAGCGTATTTAGTTTAACTTGCTCGTATTGAACGCTTGGGTTGGTATGTACGCGCTGAGTGTCATAGATGTTACCAATATTAAAAGCACCACCAACACGAATCTTGCCATGGAAGAATGTCGGTGCAAAGAAATTCACACCAGCAAACATTTCAAGGTTACCACCCATCGCCTGTGTAGTATCATGTGGGTTTTTAGGACCCAGTGAGTTTGGCTCAAAACCAGGTAATGTTTTAATACCACCACCATAGAAATTATTGAAGAACGGTAGCTTGTCACGACCATAACCCGCACCAAAACCTAAAATCGTATGTGGCTCAACTACGAAACCTGATTGCCCGAGTGACCAATACCATTTTCCACTATAAGTGCTGGTTAAATAGCCAAGACTCGATTTAAAGATTGGCGCGCTTGCTGTAACTGCGATCTGCTGCAAGTTACCCCTGTTCGGAAAAATAATCCGATCAAGTGACTGGTGGGTAATACCACCGGTAACCACGAAATTATTATAGGCAGGCTCATGTTTATCAAGGAACTGCACAACCGTTGGTGATATCCGTGTCCTGTCAACATTACGAATATCGATATAGTCATAACCCGCACCTAGGCTTGCGGTATTGTATTCACTTAAGGGAATGGTATAAGAGAAGTGGGTACCAAAATCACCCATAGTATAACTTTCAAGATTCACTTTGCCTGGTGTAGTATGGGTGTAATAAATATTAAAACCACGGCCAACGCCATCAATCGTATAAAATGGATTATTGTAGGCAAAACTATAATTCGACGAAAATTTACTCCGCGTAAAGCCTAGCGATACAAATTTACCTGAACCCATAAAGTTAGGTTCTGCCACATTTGCACCGTAGATAAAGCCCTCAATATCTGAATAACCGCCGTTAACACTCGCTTTACCAGCGCGCACTTCCTTTACGTGATAATCCAAATCAACTTGATCAGGGTGCCCCGCCACTGGTGATGGCGTATAGGTGGTATCGGTCAAATAACCCAAGTTTTGAATACGACGTTTAGATTCTTCAATTTTACCACGAGAATAAAGTGCTGCTTCCATTTGACGTAATTGGCTGCGAATCACACGCTCATTGGTATGCTCATTACCCGATATCTTAATATGACGCACATAAATACGCTCACCAACATTCACATGATAAGCAATAAATACCGTGTTATTTTTATCGTTAAGTTTGGTCTCTGGGAAAATTTTCGGATACGCATAACCACGATCAGCAAAGAAATTAGCAATACGTTTATTTAAGGCAATAATCTTACTACGTTGAAATACTTCACCCGGTTTAATGTCAATCATCTTCTGAATTTGATCTAGGTATTTATCATGCTCATCGACGCGGAAACCGCTAATCCGATAGACAGGACCCGGATCAATTGTAATTTGAATATTAACGCGTGTATGAGTTGAATTAAATTTAACACTCTTATCGACAACCTTAAACTTTAAATAACCATGATTGAAATAAAAGTCCCTAAGTGACGTAAGATCTTTATCTAACTGCTCATTTGAAAAACGATCATGATGATTAAAGAAAGATAGAATACGTGAAGTTGATAACTGGAAAGTTTCACGCAGCGTCCAATCGCTAAAGTTTTTATTACCTTTAAAGGTAATGCTATTAACCCGCGTAAGCGGCCCCTCAGTAATTTGAATGGTTAAGGCAACCTGATTTTTAGGCTCCTTTTGAACACGGGTATTAACCACTGCCACATAATGGCCTAGGCGACTGTATTCATTCTCAAGGCCGATGCGAATTTGATTCAGCTTCGAGGTATCAAACACATCACCTTCGACCAGGTGCATTTTCTTGAGTACCTTATAGAGCTGCTCAGTCTTAATCTCTTTATTGCCTTCGATCTTTAAAAGACCAATGGTAGGACGCTCTGAGACGGTCACAATTAAAGTATTACCCGATCGCTGCAACCTGACATTGTTAAAGAAGCCTGTCTTAAATAGTGTTTCGATGATGGTATCACCAATCATATCAGTGTAGCGCTGGCCTGGGTGAATCGATAGATAACTAAAAATCGTACCGTTGCTTAAACGTTGATTACCGTGAATCACAATATTACGTACAACGAAAGCATGTACCGCAACAGCTGATGAAAATACGAACAACAAAGTTGTTGTGAGCAGTATCCGTCTTAATTTTTGCAACATATAATAGTATCCAATCTGTTGGTCTAATCGTAAAACACGTGATTATACATCAGAGCCTTAGGATTCCACAGACTTTTTTTTGAGCAGAAAAATGGCCTTGCCCATAATCCATAGAACCTATAGAATTACTGTGGTTAAAATTAATGACAGAAGTAAGGGACACATATCATGACAATCACTACTATCGCCGACATCTTCAGACAAGCATCCACCATCTATAAAGCCATGCAAGACCGTCGTATTACTGGTTTTGGTACAGTTATACGTGGTGAGCAACCATTAATGAAAAAGATCGATCGAAAGCTTGTCCGAGTTAAAATAAATGAAGAACTACCACAAGACGTCCGCCACAGCATTTACACCCTACTCTGTAATGCGCCAATTGATGTCACACATAAATACGGCTTATTATTAAGCTTCCTTAAAGGCGTATTGGAGATCGATCAAAATCAACTAGATCCGATAAATTTCGCCGAAACACTTAAAAGAAACGCCACTACACTCGGCGTACTTAAACCTGAACAAAAAACAACAGATCCGAGCCTTTGGGGATGGCTTTATACTAAAGCTTCTGATACCGTCAGCGCTATTAGTGAAGATACTGACTTCAATCGAGACTGCGCCGCATTATTTATCGAAGCCATTAAATTTCTCTCAACGCGCAACGCACAACTTCAACAAAGTGAGCATGTGGCGCAATTAACACAAGACTTTCAAAAGTGCATTGTCCCTGAGGCTGATAGTGTGACCCAACACCATCACACTCGAGAAGCCGTAGCAGATTTAAGCTCAGCCTTGTTACACTTAAGCGGATCAATTGAAGACACTGGTGCACGACAACAAGATAATGCTGCTGACAGAAGCGCTATTGACGACGCCCAACGACTGGTGAGACTCGACCAACGAACCAAAGCCATTGAAGCTGATATAGAAGCTGAAACCCAAAGAGAATCAACACAACGCAGTGATGGCAGTCGCGGTAAAATCATGGCGCTTGAAAGTAGACTTGAAGTTGCTAGAGCTGAAATGGAAACATTACTTGCGGAACTCAAAGAATCAAAAACCGTTGCACAAGTTAAAGAGCAACTTGAATCTGAAGTAGAAAAACTACAAGCACAACTTAAAACCCAAGAAGCCGCCATTACCCTTGAAGCTGAAGAAGCCAAGGCACGCTTAAAATTACAAATTTCACAATCTGAATCCCTCGTGCGTGCCTCACAATTAAAGGCTGAAGCAAAGGCACAAGAAGCACAACAACTTGACCATAAGGTACAGGAAATACGGCAGGAAATGGCCTTGCTGTTGTCACAAAATCAAGCTTATGAAAATGAAATGATGGCTTCCGTTAAAGATCGAGAAGCACTAGAAGAGCAAAATCAAGAACTATTAGATCACATTAATCACATGCAACAACTTCTTCAGCAACAGCAATCACAAAGTCTTGCTCAGGAAGAGCAAATTAAATCACTACAACAGTTTCATAAAGATTGGTTGTTTACTCGTGCTCATAAGGATATCGTTACGGATGCAGCAATTGAAAAACTAATAGCACTACGTGAATCACAAAGGAAAATTGTATTTTATTTTCAACAACTCGAAACACTTGCAGGAAGCTTAGAACTCACAAAAGACTCGCCAATTCCTCTAAAAGATAGCGATTGGGACCATCTAGAAATGGCATATAATCAACTTATTATTATGTATACCAAAGTAAATGAGGTCTATCAGCCCCTATTTGACCCAGAAGCTTATCGAGTATTCTCGGAAACCAGCAAAAACCTACATGAAGCCAATACAAGTGCTCTTGAGCAAATTTTTGAAATATTTAAACCAAAACTTATATGGTTCATCCAATCGCAAAAATACGCCGTTGGCAATGAAGCAAAGATGGATCAATTTATCAATACTGCTGCTGCCCTCTCTATAGAGATATTAAAACGTTATGATGATGTACTTGGCCATGGCTGCCTTAAGGTACTTAAAATAGAAAGCTTCTATACCTTTGTCATAACGTTTGGTGAATTTTGCCAACTTAACATCCAGCTTATCGATGATGCCGCTAATAAAAGCTTTGATAAAACATATGGGGCACGAATAAAATCCGAAAACGGATCAGATAGTGATCCTTCTTCATTGCTGTTTACCTCTTTAGATGAAGGTGAAGGTGAAGATGAAGGTGAAGACAGTGAAAGTGATTGGGATAGTGAAGCAGATGATGAATCACGCCCATCGACACCACTATCACCGTAGTAATTTTCTCCGTGCAACCATACTATATGAGTTTAGTCGTACAAGAATGCTAACAAATGCGTAGGACGCCACTTACGTTTTCGGGTGACACTCTGTCACCCCGCGCGATGCATTGCTACTCATGGGCTCTAGGTCCCGCATCGAGCACGGGATGATAGGAAATCCTATATACCATAAAGAGCACTAGTTAGTAACGTTTAAATTGACAATAGACCCCAGCTAACTCCATGAAAAAAATACTTTATTTACAATCAACGGGTCTTATAAATAATATGATCTATACTATCTTTATATTTACAAGAGGTTAATTACACAATATCACCTGAAAAGAAAGTTGAGGGATACATGAACAGACGTGCACAACTTAACAAATTGAATACATCCGGCTGGTCTGACAGTTATTTTTGTTCATTACTAAGTTTATGTGCAGCATATGGTAGCGACTCAAATATACCAGACGAACAACAAGCTGATGATTTTCTTACCACGATTGAATGGGCATTAGATAAAGGTGTTAATCCAGCATCACTTTTAAGTGTGCTCTACGTTTTCTATTTTGGTAACGTGTTAGAACCTGATTATAAAAAAACTTTCTATAAATTATTTCTTGATCGCCTCAAGCTTCCGCCAGAGTATGATCAATTAAGCCGACTTTATCAAATGGCTCACTTTACTTTAATTGGTGAAAAATCTGTAGTTGATACAAATTTATTGGGGAAGCGTGTCGAAGAAAGTAACGGGATTATTAGCTATAATTCAGATGAAGACGATGCAGAGATTCTATTCACACTTGAGTACCAAACCTGGTATGGCGAGAAAGTAAAAAAAATTATTGCTCCTGAATTAATTCCGATAGAGGTTTTAGTAGATAATTGGAGTTACTATTTCGAATTGTTTGGTTTTGACTTTATAACAATACTAGATATTTGTGACTTGGATGCAGCACAAAAAGCCTTAGTGAACATAAAAGATCAGCTGCAAAATACACCCTCCGAAACCTTAATGCGGATTACCAATCTACCACCTGAAAGTCGTGATAACTTGTTAACAGCAATGGGTTACTATTACTTTAATCAAGCACAGCAGCAAGATTATGTTAAATTACTCACAGCATGTCCAGCCTACCTCAAATTAATCACTTATGTATCAATGAACAATGCAGTCATGAAAAAAATTATTAAACGTATTTCACTTAATCTAATCAAAAATTTTTTCATTAGTTTATCACCCAATATTGATGGACTATACTATGGTTCTAAAAGCTATAAAATGCTTGCAGATAGACTGAAAGATAACCCTCAAGCCGACTTTGAAATACGATCCATCCTCGTGTCAAAATTATTATCCTTAGAAAATGATAACGGCTATCATTATTTACAGGAAGACTTACTTATAGCGTTAAGAGACTGTAACCTGTTACCGATAGTCAAAAAGGAACTTCAAATTCAATTGGCAGCATTAAAGGAAGCATCTACTAAGCGTTATGCAGATGTATTAGATTTATGGAATAGCTATGAAGTTAAACGCAGTATTATAAAAAATGTTTTTCCACACATTAGATTTAGTGAATATCCCTATAATTCACATGAATGTATGGCCTTTTACTTGGAAGAATGTTACCTACATAACCCTAAAGGCTTTCCTGAGGTCGCTTGGTCTCATATTACCAGTGATATTGTCCAGCCTGATGAAAAACATAGAGAAGCGATTTTATTACAATATAAACGTAAGGCATTAGCACAGGCTTTTGTTATTACAAAGAACTCAGCTTTTCGAGAACAATTGATTATTCTGTTACAGAATGAAAACAAGGAATGGTACTGCTCAAAGGATTTTTGGTCAGAACTAACGCCAACTGTTATTTATGCTTTATATTATAGAAATAACATTGAAGCCCTTAAGATATTGAAAGAGTATATTTCAGATAAAATCATATCAAAAAACACAAACTATAACGACATAATACACAAACTTTGCCAACTTAACCTTATTGAAAATACTAAGACATTAATTATGAGTGAAGCAAAAGATAAACTTAACGCCAAGTCTATAGAAAGAGCATTAAGCTTTATGGCAAAAAATGGGCAATGGGATATAGTACAGATGATATTAAACATGACCGAAAAAAATGGACCTGATGTAAGTGATGTAACTAATACCCTAACTTTGGCGATCAAAACCAAGCAGTTGAATATCGTAACACTAATTCTCAAAAAGTTTGAAAACCAAATAAATCTCTTATATCTAGAAATCATACTACAAGCTGTGATCGATACAAATCAGTTAAATATTATGCGGATGATGTTAAATATAAGCGGAAAAATCAAGCTCATTCAAGAAGACATAAAGTTTATTCTTAAAAATGCGACAATATCTAATAAATTTGATATTATAAAATTGATTTTAGAGCAATGTGAAACTCAAATTGATCCTGAAACAATAAAGTCTGTTTTAAACAATATGATTCTAAAAGCGCAATCAGATATTGTACAAATAATTTTAAATATGACTGGAAAAAATAAGCCAGATATAGAAACTATAAATAGTGCACTAAAAACAGCAATTAGGATTGGACAAAATGACATTGTGCTAATGATTTTCAAGAAATTTGAAAAACAAATCCCCCATAATAAATCAGACGCATGTAATATATTAAAAATTGCAACCAAAGCAAATCAATGGAATATAGTAGCAATAATTTTGGATGTGACGGGAAAAGATTCATTTGACACTGATGTAATAGAAGATCTTCTAATTAAAGCAGCTAAAATAGGACAAAATAACACTGTAAAAATAATTTTAGATAAGTTTAAGGATGAGTTGACTAAATCTGAGGTGCAATTTGCATTAGAAAATGCCATTAAAATGGATCAAGAGAAGACTACACAGGTGATTTTAAAAATAGCTAGTGAGCTATCTCTTTCAAAATCAGGACTAAACCGTATATTAAAATCAGCTGTAGAAGAACAGCGTTGGAATATTGTAAGGATTTTTTTAAACATAACTGGAGCGTATAAACTCAACGATACAACTGTAGATGACATTCAGCTTAAAGCAGTTGAAGCAGGACAAAATGACATCGTACAACTCATTTTAAAACAGAGAGAGAAAGAAATAACTGCGAATACAAAAAGCATTCAAGCTAATCTTTGGAGTGAAGAAAAAACCGTTGAGCCATCTTCTGCCTCATCAGCTTCTAACAAAAAACCAACATCATAAAGATAGCTAAATTGAAATAATTCTAACTTAATGTGACATTGATAAATCATTAAGGATGTCGCTTCTCCGCAAAGATTTATCGATAGCAATGACATCATCGATAGAGGTAGGATTGGAAAAGTCTGCTTGAGCCAACGCCAATTCGATCTGCTGGGCGATTTGGTTAAAGCTAATCTTACCTTTCAGAAAAGCATCTACAGCAATTTCATTTGCAGCATTTAAAACAATACTAGTCACGGGCCCTGCAATTAGTGCTTGTTTAGCGAGTTTTAAACAAGGGAAACGCGCTTCATCGGGTGCGCTAAAATCAAAACGTGCTACTTTAAGTAGGTCGAGGCGTTCGACATTGATATTCAGACGATCAGGCCATGATAAGCAATAGCTAATTGGTGTGCGCATATCCGGTACACCACACTGCGCCAGCAGTGATCCATCACAATAACGCACTAATGAATGAATCACACTTTGTGGATGGATAATCACTTCGATATCAGACAATGGCATGGCAAACAACCAATGTGCCTCAATCACTTCAAGGCCTTTATTCATCATCGTCGCACTATCAACAGAAATTTTCGCGCCCATTTCCCAGTTTGGATGCGCAACAGCCTGCTGTGGCGTAATGCTTGCAAAAGTATCGATGGGTGTTTTTAAAAATGGGCCGCCCGATGCAGTTAAAATAAGGCTATCAATATGTTCAGGCCTGCCTTGACCTGGTAAATAATCATCTGGCATACATTGGAATAGCGCATTATGCTCACTATCAACAGGTAATAATATTGCATTGCTTTTTGCAACAGCATCCATAAACAGTTGTCCCGCCATCACCAATGCTTCTTTATTGGCAAGCAAGACGTGTTTGCCAGCTTTCACGGCTGCAAAGGTTGATACAAGACCCGCACTACCCACAATCGCAGCCATCACCATATCAATACTGCTATCCGTTGCGACTGTTACAAGTGCATCAGCGCCAGATAATACTTCAATCGCAAAACCAAGTGTCTTTAACGAAGCACGCAAACTGACTGCTGCATCCTCATCGACACATACCACATATTCTGGCTGAAACGCGACACACTGTTGCTGTAGTTTTTGATGATTAGAATGAGCAGTCAGTGCCACAACTTTAAATCGATCTGGGTGCTGTGCAATCACATTGAGTGTTTGACTGCCTACCGAACCGGTCGCACCTAAAATAGAAATTTTTATAGCCATAACAGTCCCACTGCGAAAATTACCATGCCGGCATAAATACTGTCGAGACGATCAAGAAAGCCACCATGACCTGGCAGTAAGCTGCCCGAATCTTTAATGCTGGTTTGGCGCTTCATCACGCTAATAGACAGGTCGCCAATCACCGAGAAGAAACTGGCAATCACACTTACACCCCAAAATGTAACACGCTGCATCCAATTTAAATCGAAGCAGAACGAGCCAATAATCGCAACCACCAAAGCCAAACCTAGCCCACCCCAAAAACCTGCCCAGGTTTTTTTAGGACTCACACGTGCAGCCATTTGATGTTTGCCAAACAAACGCCCACTAAAATAAGCACCTGTATCAGCCGCCATGATCACTAACAGCATCAATAATAGCCATCCCGGACCATCTTTTAATAGGTGGCGCAGCGCAATAATTGCCAAAAATCCTAGTAATAAAAATGCAATACCCGACACAATGCGCAAACTTGGCAGTTGCAAACCTAAAGGCTGTTTGCCCGCATTAAAAAATAATACCGCAAAACAAATCCAAATCCAGTAGATCAAACCCACCATCATCGACAATTGTAAATTGACATCATGGATAAACCACAGTCCACAAGCAATCATCAGCACAAACACAAAGCGCAACACCGATTGACTAAAGCCAACAAGTGCTGACCACTCCCACGCACCAAGCAAAGTAAATACGGCAACCATTACAACGAAATAGCCAAAGGGTAATTTAAAAATTGCCGCAATTAATAAAGGTAACAGAATAATAGCTGTAAGTAGTCGATATTTAAGCATGCATGATCTCTAGTTGTGCATTGGTATAGCCAAAACGGCGTACCCGCTGTCGATAAGTTGCCAGTGCCTTTGACAGCTCATCTTTATCAAAATCTGGCCAGAATAAATCAGAAAAATATAATTCAGTATAAGCCAACTGCCACAACATAAAATTGCTAATACGTTGTTCGCCACTCGTGCGAATTAATAGATCAGGATCTGGTATATTGGCAAAGCAAAGATATTGAGAGAATGTTTGCTCGGTTACTTGTGAGGCATCAAGTCCTGCTGCAAGCATGCGCTGTGTTGCCTGCAACAAGTCCCAGCGACCGCTATAATCGATAGCTAATATCAATCGTAACCCGGTATTGTTGCGCGTTAAAGCTTCCGTATGCGCAACATGTTGACATAGCACATCGTCCATTAAGACACGATTACCCACCACTTCGACACGGATATTGTTCTGGTGCAACTCAGCTGTGTGTTTACGCAGCGATTCTAAAAATAAAGACAATAAAAATTGGATTTCTTTGCGAGGACGGTTTTGTCGATTCTCAACACTCAGGGCAAATAAGCTTAAGTAAGAAATTTTATGCTCGACACAAAACTCTATCGCACGTCTCACTGACTTAGCGCCAGCACGGTGTCCCATAAAACGTGGTAACTTACGCTTTCCAGCCCAGCGGCCATTGCCATCCATGATAATAGAAATGTGTTGGGGGTTTTGATGTTGTTCGCCCATAAGGCTCCTCTATATTGCCATTAAGTCCTTTTCTTTGGCACCACAGACCGCATCAATTTCTGCAATAACTTTATCAGTAACCTTTTGAATTTCGGCGTCAGCTTTGCGCTGATCATCTTCACTGATGTCTTTTTCTTTAAGCAAATCTTTAAAATCACCCATCGCATCACGACGGATATTTCTAACTGCAATACGTGCTTTTTCTGCCTCTTCACGCACTATCTTAGTTAAACCACGACGACGCTCTTCTGTTAAAGGCGGTAATGGAATACGAATCACCGTACCAGCCGTTGTAGGGTTTAATCCAAGATCTGAAGTCATGATCGCTTTTTCGATCGCTTGCACCATTGTTTTTTCCCATGGTGTTACCGATAGTGTGCGCGCATCTTCAACCGCAATATTGGCTACCTGGCTTAAAGGTGTTGCTGAACCATAATACTCAACCGTTAAGTGGTCGAGTAAACTGGTATTGGCACGCCCGGTACGCAATTTAGTGAGGTTTGCTTTAAATGAATCGACACACTTATTCATGCGAGAACGTGAATCGTTAATAATATCGTTAATCATCATTATTCCTTATTGACAGCAGTACCTTCATTAGCGCCTTGAATAACGCGTAACATGGCACCAGGCTTATGAATATTAAACACTCGAATTGGCATATCGTAGTCACGTGCTTGACAAAATGCACCAAGATCCATAACCGCAAGCTCATTTTTCAGTGCTTCCTTAAAAGTAAGCTTTTCGTATAATGTTGCTTTTGGGTCTTTCAATGGGTCAGCTGAATAAACACCGTCAACATTTGTTGCTTTTAAGACGACATCAGCTTTAATCTCGATACCACGCAAACTTGCTGCTGAGTCAGTCGTTACCAGTGGATTACCCGTACCTGCTGCAAATAAAACAACACGCTTTTGTTGTAAGTGATGCAGTGCCTTACGTGTATCGAAGTGATCGACAATGCCACTCATTGGAATCGCCGATAAAATACGACTTGGAATGCTAGCGCGTTCAAGTGCATCACGAAATGCCAAGGCATTCATCACCGTTGCTAACATACCCATATAATCGCCAGTCACACGTTCGATACCAATTTGCGACAATGCAGCACCACGAAAGAAGTTACCGCCACCGATCACAATAGCGATTTCGACGCCAAGATCATGTGCTTCTTTAATTTCGTTTACTAGACGATCGAGGGTTTTAGGGTCGATAGCTTTCTCGCCACCACCCATTAACGCTTCACCACTCATCTTTAGTAAAATACGTTTAAAACACACACCTTCTTTCACAGTACTCATGTGAATTAGTCTCCTTGCACTTGCGCGCGTACTTCTGCAGCAAAATCAACAGTCTCTTTTTCGATACCTTCGCCTACTTCAAAGCGGACATATGAAGTGATGTTCGCACCACCCGCTTTTAATAAGGCACCTATTGTTTGATCAGGGTCACGTACGAATGGCTGACTAACCAAGCAAGCTTCTTTTAGGAATTTTTGGATACGACCATCAACCATTTTTTCGATGATGTTATCAGGCTTACCGCTTTGACGTGCATTTTCTGCGAAAATTTCACGTTCTTTTGCAATCACAGCCGGGTCCATCGCATTTTCGTCTAATGCTTGCGGGTTTAATGCCGCAACATGCATAGCCACATCTTTACCTAATGTTTCATTATCATTGTCTAATGCAACTAATACACCGATACGCACACCATGATTATAAGCAGCAATGCAACCTGTCGCAGTCACAAATGCAGCACGACGCAATTGCACATTTTCACCGATAGTATGCACAAGTTGTTGACGTTGCTCTTCGATACCGTCGAGGCTCGCAATATCATCAGTCGCCGCAGCCAAACCCTTATCGGCAACTGCATTGGCAAATTTAGTAAAATTTTCATCACGTGCAACAAAGTCAGTTTCACAGTTAACTTCAATCATAAATGCAGATTTACGATCATCAGCTACTTTAGTGACGATCATACCTTCTGCAGCAACTTTACCAGCACGCTTAGCAGCTTTGGCAACACCACTCTTACGTAGAATGGTTACCGCTTCTTCGACATCAGCATTGGCTTCAACCAAGGCTTTTTTACATTCCATCATGCCAGCACCAGTGCGCTCGCGTAATTCCTTAACCATAGATGCTGAAATTGTAGTCATTATTTGTCACCTTCTTCTGTATTAACTGTTTTTTTAGCAGCGGCTTTTTTTACCACAGTTTTTTTCTTAGCTACTGTTTTTTTCTTCACAACTTTTTTCTGAGCTGGTTGCGCTTCTTCAGTTGCTACTGCTTCTGTTTCAGTAGATTCAGTTTCAGCAGGTTTCGCTTTTTTAGCAATCACCTTCTTAGAAACAACAGGCTTAGTTGCTTTTTTAGGTACTTCTATCTTTTCTTCAATCTCAGGCACACCGCGGTTATCAGAGATCACTGTTGAAATAGTTTGACAATAAAAACGAATTGAACGCAACGCATCATCGTTACCAGGTACAACGTAATCGATACCTTCAGGACTGGTATTCGTATCAACGATTCCAATCACGGGGATACCTAAACGCTGCGCTTCACGCACAGCAATTTTTTCAGCACCAACGTCAATCACAAATAATGCGTCAGGCAACCCACCCATCTGTTTAATACCTTCTAGTACAACAGTAAGCTTATCTTTTTCACGCATCAAGTTAAGACGTTCTTTCTTGGTAAGCTTAGCAAGATATTTAGTATCATCTACTTTATCTTCAATGTCTCTTAAACGACGAATCGATTGACGAATCGTTTTGTAGTTAGTCAACATACCACCTAACCAGCGGTAGTTTACATAAGGCATCCCACAACGTGTTGCCTCTTCTTTGATAATGTCACGCGCCGCATATTTGGTTCCGACAAATAAAATCTTGCCTCTATTTTCAGCAATCTTGCCAATAAAGTTTACCGCATCGCGGAACATCGGTAGTGATAGCTCAAGGTTAATTATATGGATATTTTGACGAACACCAAAAATATATGGCTTCATCTTAGAGTTCCAGTAACGAGTTTGGTGTCCGAAATGAACACCCGCTTCTAGCATTTGTCGCATGCTAATAGATACAGTCATCTTATGTCTCCGGGTTATTCCTCCACAAACCCCAGCTAGTAACCCATAAAAAGATTGTAAAACAATCAGTTATGAGCACCCTACTACCTGTGACGGTCTGCGTGTGGATTTTTAATTAAAATTCAGGGCACTTTATACCACAGCACCGCTAAAATTGAAACAGGATTTACCAAATCAAATCAGTAATATGAGTTATCAGTGTTTCTACCCATCACAGATACTTCATTTATAATTACTGCAATCTAATTGAACCGTCGCAGTCCTTACGTGGCTGTACTAAAACTTGACCAAAGGTATAATCAGTAATTGATTCTGTAAGCTTACAAGGCTGCATATCACTATCAACAAGCCTCAATTCTTTATCAAAATACATAATCCGAGCAGATTTGGGCTCAAAAATAGGCACATCATACTGCTGGATATAGTCAGCCAGTTGTGACTTCTTACCAAGCATATCTGGAAATTGATAAAGTTTACCCTGCTTATCTTTCAACTTAAACAAACTATACTTTACACTAACAGTAGCCTTAGTAGGGATGTAAAATGGACTGATAGACTCATGCTGCCTTTTTTTACATTGAACATGAACTTCTATTTCTTTTTTAAAATCTACTACAGACACTCCCCAATCGGACTGCAATGACTCAAAACGCTGTTTACGCTCTTCAACAAATTTTTTACCTACCAATATAAACCAAATCAATCTCTTTGTTAAATCATCATGCATAATTGACACTTTCGAGCCAAATGAAAGTGCACCACAATTAATCATTTTTACTTGGTCAGTAACTTTTATAAGTGCGATATTGTCACGACAGAAAAGCGCTAATAACATCAGCGAACATAGAGAAGGTATCTCCTTATTTTCTACCAAATAAGAATCATTACAGAGTTCACGCACAGGTGCTTGTTGACCATACCACAAAAAAAGCTTACCCAATCGCGTTACACCGGGGTGTACAACTTCCCAGCTGGCCTTAAAAAAGGTATCAAATATTTCGCCTCCTCTTTCGACCGCATAATCAGCCGCAGTCTTACCATAATTATCTTTAATTGATATATCAGCCCCCATTTCAAGTAATCGAAAGATATGATTGTAATTTCCTGATAATACCGCAGCATGTAATGGTGTCAATCCCGCCGCATTTTTTTGCCTGAGCGCTTTACAAATATCAATCTTTTCTGACTCATTTAAAACACTAGAAGTTGGGAAAAAAAATGATTGAGGAATAAATTTATCACGCTTCTTTAAATGCTCGATAAATATATTATTTTCAGTGTTATCTGTTAACTGAAAACTATTATCAAAGAAAAGAGAGCCATTTATAGCAGTAACGTTTAATGAATGTACAAACTCTAAGAATGGAATCTCTGATGATTCTATAATATAATCATGACACTCGCGCAAACTAAGCACATAGATACGTAACACAGTGCGTAGCGTGACAGTATTAGGCTCATCTTGTGCTATTTCAATATAAAGTTTTTGATCAAAACGACCAAGTGTGAAGTCTCTATTGAATATATCTACTAGAAAAGACCAGCTATGTGTTCTTGTCCAATATGTATCATTCCTTTGCGGAAAAAAATAGTCAATAAATTTTGACAGAATTTTATTTTTAGCGAAGTATATATGCATATACGAAGCATCTCTTAATACGCCCTTTTTTTCTAAGTAGTTATATATACCATCCTCGAAAGCACTCATCCACTCTTCGAATATGCCTCCCGATCCTGAATTAAAATGAAGAACCGCAGGTGTTCGTGATTTATCACTGTGATATGCTGAATCATGATTATCTTCGTTCGGATTAAAACGAATCACATTTTCGAATCCGATCAACAAACCCGGGTTTTCCAATACTACAGGCACTCCAGTCTTTAGCTGACCAACAGTCAGCCTTGTCCTTAAGTAATAATAAAAATCTTTTAGATTACTGATCGATTGTGTTGCATCATCAAGTTTTGATAAATATTCTTTGTAGAAATCAGTATCAATATAATAACTAAAATACGCTAGCCACAGATTTTTAATCTCGTTATTGATAAGCATATCAAATTCCTGACAACCACCATTATAATGTTCCACTATCACATTATAAATCAAGCCAACGTCATAACTCACATTTTTGAATACTATCTTATTCAGTCCAAGATAAATATTCTCAAAGCATGTACCAAAGTCTTCATTACGACTATTTTCATGGCAAAACAATTTAATTTTTAAATACATTACCCACCCATCGATAGTTCTATTTAAATGATATTGCAGTATAGATTTACGAAACAGGCAGCACTTCTCCATTCACAAGCTACACTGTTTTCAAATAGCTCGCTTATAAAACCAATATTTTTAATGTTCTCACAATACCATCCAGCTAGTTATGATATAATCCAGAACAGGTGAGCGCTTTAACAAAATCTGCTCTAGACTCTTTTACCTTTAAATGTAAGCCACATCCAGCTATAATAAGATCATTATAAACTGAACCTGCACTCATATTAAGTTCACTTCCTACATGCATCCATCCGTCTAAATTTAAATATTGTGGCGTGTGCAAAACCCAGTGATCACCTTTTAATTTAAATGTCTCTGTCCAGTTGCCTACATCGTCTGCAAAAGACTGTGTCACAATAAACAAAAAAACCAATGCAGCAGTTAAATATTTTAAAAATCTCATATTTTTCCCGGGATTTATTAAAAAATTCAGTATATTCGAATTAGTTTTAATGTATATCCGTAATATTTACGGGATTAGCCAGGAGTATCTAGCGTAATAGTTTTTTCGATAACCCATGTTCATTACCAACAGATAACTAATAATGTACATGAATAACTGTTAAATAGGCACATTTAAATCTATTACCCGTATTTTTTACGGGTATAATACGTTGATCGCAACAAGTAGAATTCACGTCTTGAGAACAAATATAGCCAAAATGAATCTTATGAACCAATATATCATTAAAGAAAATTTTACTATCTATCACTGGGCCGAAGATCACAAAGACAGATTTATATCATACTCCAATTTAACATAGGAAAAATATAACCATGCATAACACACCAAACCAAATGATACATATCATCAACCAAATACCTGGCAGCATCGGCTTAAAGTCATTAGATTCAAGCTATATTGTTGGCAATCGCTTTTTTGCGAAAACTGTAGGTCTAAAGCATGGACAAGAATTTTCGGGCAGAACCGACCATGATATTGACAATTTATCAGAATTTGCTACAACTTATAGAGTTCAGGACCAACATATTATGAATTCTGAAACTACGTTGCAATTAATTCAACTAAGGCACTGCGCTGATCATGTTTATCGTTTATTTTATGCGATTAAAAAACCCCTCTATAACGAACATGACAAGCTTATAGGCGTAATCGGTCATGGCACAAATCTAAAAGCAAAACTGATTGATAGTTTGCTATCATATCTACATACAAACAAACATGATAAACCTAAAGAACAAACCATTAAGATAGAAACGAACTTTACTACATCTGATAAAAAAATAATATTAACACAACGTGAGTCTGAGGTCATATTTCATTTGTTACGTGGTCGCACGTTAAAAATGATTGCAAAGTGTTTACATATTTCTTCACGAACCGTCGAAAGTCATGTAAATAAAGTTAAAGGCAAATTCAACTGCACCTCCAAAAGCCAATTAATTGAGCGTTGCTTAGCATCCGGTTTATTTCATATTATACCAACACATATTGCATTTAAATTACTAGGGCCTGTTGACAATTGCCCTTTCCGGCTGCAAATTTAGCTTTCCGGCTTATTTTTGTAAATTTTCTCGTCACGTAGTTCACTATGCTCCTCGAAAATTTAGCAAAACTAATCTCTGAAAGCTAAATCTTCGCTCGAAAAAGCAAATGTCAACAGCCCCTAAATTTACCAAAATAGTTATAAGCTTAAAAACTGCCAATATCTCAATACAGGCTTAATATATTCATCTTCTTCACTGCATTTTATTGATATTCGATGAGGTCCTGTTTTTTTTGATACCCGACTCATGGCTATAGGCTCGAATCATTTATATAACTTTGCTGACTTGCAGCATATGCTGGTGGCTCATCAGCACTAAGAACTTCAGGTCGAGCAAAAAGTGATGGCTGTTGTCGCGAAATAGAAGCAGCACGCTGTCGTTCTATCAATTCAATATCATTCGTTAACTCACTTGCTTTTATGGCATTAGCTCTACAACCAATTCCTTGTAAATAGATTTTTTTCAAAAGGTACATGGCGGGTAGAAATTCTTGTTGAGCAGATCGCTCGATATACCCTTTTGCAATAGCATAATCTTGACCAACAGCTACACCTTCTTTAAGAAGTGTTGCACCCAAATTAAAAAGTGCTATAGGATTCTCCACGAAAGTTGCTATTTTGAATAAACGTAGAGCTTTATCTAAATTACCTTGCTGCAAACATTCAACCGCTCGCTCATTATTCTCCGAAACATTTTTAATTACATCTTTTAGTTTTTCTGATAATGCTATTTTTTCCATAACAGTACCATTTTTATCTTGTGTTGATTGAATTTGTTTACGTAGCATTATCCAGTTGGTATCAATACCTCTATCTAATCTAACGTTTTCAGCAAAAACTCTCAAATTTTCACCATGAACATAGCCACTAATGATAACATTCTTGACTGCATATAACTCAACGTTAGCTATCCTAATTCGTCCAAAAGGTGTCACTATAATATTTTCAGCATAGATATGTAATGATGAAGACTCTATATCTCCTATAAGACGACCATCAATAACAACTGTAGAACCCGGTGCATGTACTTCTAAATGAGTATTTTTACCGATCCTTTTTACAGCCCCAGATTTAATAAATAATCTTTTTCTATGATTCGCATTAAAATTCCCTATTAAGATAATTAATATCACATTGCATTATAGCGTTAATCTTAGCCATTACTATCCGTAATATTTACGGATGTTTTATATATTTTGATTCGTTTATTATAACTCACGTCTTCCTATTTGGTGTGCTTATGACTTGTAAAAGTTTTATTTTAGAAACAATACTGACACAACGAGAGCTTGAATGCTTTTGCCTTATACTGTACGGTAAAACTGCGCGTCAAATAGCAGAAGTACTTAATCTCTCCACTCGCACAATCGAGGAGTATCTTCTAAAAATAAAAAAAAAACTTGGTGCCAAAACGCTATCTGATGTTCATGAAATTGGCTTTAAACTCGGCTATATACACTTTAGTTCAAACTTATCCAAAATAGCCACAGAATTTGGCCTCTCATATTATACGAATGAAATTAACTAAATTTTACCCGTAGAAAATACGGGATGACGGTATTGGGGCCCCACCACCAAATATCGGCATAACCTACTGAAATTTACAAGAAAAAACCATATATTTAAGCTTGAATGGTTATTAAAGTAGTATATATTGTAATTAGGTACAAAATATAGTAGCATTCTCTGTCTAAAATATAAGCAATCTGAAACTAAAAATCAACATCATGCTAAAGGCTCAAAAAAACAATATTAGTTTTAACTTAACGCAAGACGTCAATGAAATTATGTCGCCTATTATGCTTGAAAATCAGCTAACTTACTTTGCATTTAAACGTAACTTTCCTAACAAAACATTTATTAATTTAGTAACGGATTTAACATGGACAAACTATAACTATTTTGAGAAAAACACTCCGCCCTCTTTTCTACTTAATTATGACGATGTAACTGATTCATTTATCACTTTCAACAAAAATACTTATTTATTTAAAGATCAAACCTATGAAGACATCACTGATCTAAATCAGCGATTTGGGTTATTTAGTACTGCTGTTATTGTCAAGAAATTCGATCATTTTCTCGATGTTATTGGGTTTACCACATCAGCACCAGATCCACATAGCTTTATGCTAAATAATATTGATGCGTTAGAGTCTTATTATTTTTACTTCAAAGATAAAGCGCAGAATATTATTTCACAGTCATCACGTGACCCTCTTATCTACCATAATAACGATAAAGCTAATCATGTTAATAATATATCCATGCGTTCTGCTACTCTTAATCAATATGTGATTGAGCTCGATAATAGTACTGCGCTGCTTACCAAACGTGAATACCATGTCCTTCACTTATTAGCGAAAGGTAGCTCTTCAAAGTTAATTGCACGTGCTTTGAATATTTCACCAAGAACGGTAGAGCATCATATCTCTAAAATAGCAAAAAAGACTCTGTGCAATACTCGACATAAAATGGCAGAAGTTTTTTGGAATAACAAGCTTACTTTAACTTAAGTTTAGGCACTATACTTTTTCAAGATAATAAAATTATCAATTTTCTTCAAATAATGATACTGCTTTAATTGACGAGCAAATTGCTTATCCTGTTTAAAAAACTCAAGATAATTAAAACCTTCACCCTTTATATAGGGGATTTTATTGGAAGCGGGATAAACAATATAGTTAGGGTGTTTTTTGGCAATAGTACTGCTTACTAAATGATATAAAAAATCTTTATGCGCTTGCGAGCGATCAACACCATCAGCAAGACCTTGTAGCAATAACCAATTATTTGCCCATGGCGATATCACATGCACGCCAGCATACATATTCAGTATATAGGCAGGATATAACAGTGTATGAAAAAATAACGTCGTATTTTCATGTGGCGGTATTGTCTTGTAAAACTGTTTAAATTGATACGTACTATTGACTGTACCATGATAGAACTGAGTTAAACGCATATAGTCAAGCCCTGCTACTAAAAGCAAAATAAATATCAATACACTGTATATACCCATTATAATTTTTTTAAATATAAGATTAGGCGCATGCGGCTCAGAACTTAACACGTCAAACATTAACACTGCTCCAAAGAGCATACAAAAAAATAATGCCGGATATAAATGAAACGTCCATGATTTCATCTGTAAAAAAAAGATTATTATCGCTATTGTTAATATGACAAACAGCTTGCTATAGATTAAGCGCTTACATATAGTCACTGTTGCAACACTTGCTATTAGCCAGCATGCCACTACTATGCGTGTTGCAAAGCCATGAAACAATACTGTCAATGTCATATTGACATTTTCCTGTGCCTGGACATAATACTTAAGAATCACACTATAATACCCAGGATAAAGGATATAAAAAACCAACATAAAAGTTAGTGCAATAAAATAAAACTGATATTGATAGAGCTGTATTCTCTTCTCACGAAAAAAATACTGCATACCATCAAGTGCTAACAACACAATAACAAAATAAGGCAGCTGCACGATACCAATCGCTGCTAATAGCGCTATAGCAGCTCCAAATTTTAGGCTTGGCTTATAGTTAAATAAATTTGTGTAAATATATGGCGTCAGAAATAACATCATCACACATTCACGCTCACCATAATTAATCACACCGAGAAATAAAGTAGCAATAAGACTTGCAAAGAAAAAACTATAAACCGCTATTTTTAGAGATAGTGCTTTTTGACATACTTTGAAGATAACGATGCTGCCCATAGCATATAACAAAAAAATATAGGCATAAGCGAGTTGATAATGAAGCTTACCAATTAGCTGGGATAACAACACTAATGGGGCATAGATTAAATATACCATCGGTGGATTATCATCAAATATATTTGTGACATAATTGCCACCATCGAGCATGCGTCTTGCAGCTTCAATATGCCAACTCACCTCCACGTATAGGTATTGCTGGAGTGCAAAATAGTAGCCACATGCAAAAAGCGCACCTGACGCCAGCAAGATTGCCACAGTATGTTTTTTCAAGTATGCCATGCACGCCTTTTTATTGCTCAGTTAGAATATACTAACACATGTTGCATTCCTATCCACCCTAAAACCAGGTAGTATGTTAGCAATGTCCAACGACTGGACCTTTAAACGGAAACCTTATGGAAAAATCACAAGCAACTAACGCACTCGATCAATCAAAATCTGGACGCATTCACAAAGATATCACCACCATCGCTTCATTGGCTTTATTTTTAGCAGGGCTTGGTTATTTTATTTTGACTTTAGCAATTCCCTTGATCGATGAACAATGGCAACTATCAAGCACTATGTCAGGTTTGCTTGGCTCAGCAGCATTATTTGGTGCAATTATCGGCGCTTTGATGAGTGGTTATTTAGCTGATCGGGTTGGTCGTCGAATTATTCTGATCTCCAGCATCTGCGGCATTCTAGGCTGCTCATTATTGTCAGCATGCGCATGGAATATTAATGCCTTAGTCACATCACGCTTTTTACTTGGTATTTGCCTAAGTGCCTGTTATCCCGTTGCTGCAAGCTACCTTGCCGAAACCATGCCTATTAAAAAACGTGGACGCAAATTTTGTCAGGCAATGCTAGTCAACTGTACCGGTGCTGTGGCAGGTGTGGTAGTGAGCTATCTCGTGTTATGCGTATTTAAATCGCTGTTTGCTTGGCGCATCATGCTTATCTTAACCACAATTCCCGCGCTGTGGGCACTGCGGATTAGCATACGTATTCCTGAGTCCCCACGGTGGTTAATGGCTAATAATCGCCATAGTGAAGCGCAAGATATTATTCATAAAATGACTAACGATACTAAGCAACATCAGATGCATGCGAATGACCACCATCCCACTTATAAGGATTTATTCCAACCTAAATACATCAAGCAAACACTGCTCGTATGCATCACTTGGTTTTTGATGGATATTTCTTATTATGGCGTGGGTATCTTTACACCAGCTTTAATCCGCTCGCTGCATCTAGAGACCGGACATGGCTTCTTCCAGCAAATTATGATGATTAGCAAGGAAACGGTGATTGCTAATATATTTATTATCCTAGGTGCTTACACCGCAATACACTTAATTGAGCGTGTCGGTCGTATCAAACTTCAAGCACGTGGTTTTCTTTTTGTGACTGTTGGGCTTTTAGTGATGTGTGGTAGCCAATTCTTTCATGCTGAAAGTGGCAGCCATATTCTGTGTGTGTTAACGGGATTTGCATTATTTAATTTTGCGATTAACGCTGGTCCCGATGTCACTACGTATATGATTCCAGCGGAAGTATATCCAACAAAACTACGTGGTAAAGGACATGGTTTTGCGACTGCCTGTGGCAAAATTGGCGCAGCACTAGGCATTTTTATTATGCCACTCCTGCAAGATTCAGTTGGCATACTCAATACTGTCTTTATCATTGCTAGCTCTACTTTTGCAGGCTTTTTAATGACATCGTATTTAGGCTTTGAAACTAAGGGTAAATCGCTCGAACAGATTAGTAGTGAACTGGATAATCCCGAGATTAAACTTGCAAGCACCATTCAAACAGCCGATAATTGAACAGTGGACTACTTACCACAGATAAACAACAACTTCACGGAGTGAGATACGATGAAAAAAGTAATTATTATGGCAAGTGCGATTGCATTAACAGTCACTGCAGGTGGTGCATTAGTGGGCTGTAGCGATGATGCAAAGACAGATGACGCACAAAAAACTAAAACAACCATGCCTGCTGCAAACAATAACATGGCCAAACCAGCTCCTGCTGATCAAAATGGTGATGCACACCAATAATCTTTAAGCTGACATCCTTTTGGTGCCTGGCACCAAAAGGATATTGTTAAGAGTAGAAACCTTAATAAGGCCACTCCTCACAGAACCCTCCTCCGAAATATCCTAAAGTATGTTACTATGGTCTTTTTTAGCTAGAGATTGGGCAATAAATGACCGTTACAATTAAAACCCCCGATGAAATCGAAAAAATGCGCGTTGCAGGACGCCTAGCGGCTGAAACGTTAGAAATGATCGAACCGCATGTCGTTGCGGGCGTAACCACTGACGAACTGGATCGCCTCTGCCACGATTATATCGTTGATGTACAAAAAGCAATTCCAGCACCACTGAACTATAAGGGCTTTCCCAAATCAATTTGTACCTCGATCAATCACGTCGTCTGCCATGGTATTCCATCCGATAAAAAATTAAAAAACGGCGATATCATCAATATCGATGTGACCGTCATTAAGGATGGTTATCATGGTGATACCAGTAAAACATTTATCATTGGCAAAGTACCTGAATATGTATCAAAGTTAGTACACGTTACCCAAGAATGTTTGTATCTAGGTATTAAAATGGCTAAACCTGGCGTGCATCTTGGTGATATTGGTGCGGCCATTCAACAGCTGGCAGAAAAAAATCGCTATACCATCGTGCGCGAATATTGTGGTCATGGTATTGGTCGCACGTTCCACGAAGATCCACAAGTACTACACTATGGCGAAAAAGGTACCGGTATGATGCTTAAACCTGGGATGTGTTTTACGATCGAGCCGATGGTAAATTTAGGCAAGCGTTATGTAAAATTATTAGGTGACCAGTGGACCGTAATCACTAAAGACCGCAAACTCTCAGCACAGTGGGAACACACGCTCGGCATCACCGACACGGGCTGTGAAGTCTTTACCAAACGCAAAGAAGAAAGTCTACCATGACTTTAACCGAGCTACGCTATATCACCCTATCTCTATCCGTTGCTTATTCCAAAGCCCATGAAAATAATGCATGCCCCAATCTCCAACAAAATCATAATCTACAAAAAACTATCGAAGGCACATCACTCGAAACATTAAGGCATATGGTTGCTTCTGGACTTGGCATCACCGTTTTACCCAGTAGTGCTACATAAATTTCACATTATAAATTGATTGCCTGCACCCGCCCTTTTAAAGGTACACTCCACATCGCCAAGTCGCGCTCGCTTGGCGTGCCAGCTTTCCACGCCCAAGGTATCGATGCAGTGATTAAAGCAATCAAAGCCTCCAAGCTGCATGATATTTGCTTATTACCAGATTAATTCCAATAGCGTCATCCCACACTTGATATGGGATCTTAATAGAAAACGCGCCGAGAGGCGCGCTGTAATAGTTTTGATGTATGAACGCTTATGGTTGTGCAACCCGATTCATATCAACAGGCTTATAAACCTTTTCGCCATTACTATTTTTCATGTAGCCATCTAGATCGCTTTGGCGATCATAAATAGCGATTAATGTGGCTGCTGCAATCACGACCAAAAGGCCAACAACTGCAACAAAACTCTTCTTTGTGCTTTTCTTCATCAAGGCTCTCTCCTTACTCCTAGTTCGAGAATTTTAAAGTGCTATCAACGGCTTTATGCCATCCCCTTAATGCGTGCTCTCTGTCTGATGCTGATATGGTAGGTTGGTAAGTGTTATCAATCTGCCACAGTGATGCAATATCATCTAAGGACGCATATAAGCCAATGCCTAAACCTGATACAAATGCAGCGCCGAGAGCGCTGGTTTCAATGCAACGTGGCTTTTGCACCGCTGTATTAAGGATATCAGATAGAAACTGCATCAACCAGCTATTATTGGTCATACCGCCATCAACTCTTAATAAATTTATGTCAGAAAGAGCATCACTTGTCATCGCTTTAAGTAAGTCCGCAGTTTGGTAACTGACCGACTCTAAGGCAGCACGTACAATATGATCACTTGTAGCTGATTGAGTTAAGCCAAATAAGCTGCCGCGTGCTAAAGGATCCCAATAAGGAGCAGCTAACCCTGTAAAAGCTGGGACAAAATACACGCCATTATTTGACTCAGTGCGCTTAACCATCGCTAACGTATCAGCAGCATTTTCAAATAAATGCAATTGATCGCGCAACCACTGCACCACGGCTCCTGCAATAAAAATACTACCTTCGAGCGCATAACAAAGCTTGCCTTTGAGTCGATAACCAACAGTCGTTAATAAACGCTGCGATGATACAATTGGTTTATCGCCTAAATTAAACATCATAAATGCACCTGTACCATAGGTGCATTTCACCATACCTTTTTCAAAACATGCCTGCCCAGCCATTGCCGCCTGTTGATCGCCTACAACACCAGTAATCGGAATTTCAGCACCTAAAAGGTTTTTTTCAGTAACACCAAACTGTGCATCACAATCGACAACTTCTGGCAGCATACTTCTTGGAATATCAAAAACATCTAGCAATTCCTGATCCCAATCTAAACTATGAATATTAAATAATAGTGTGCGTGACGCATTGGTAATATCGGTCTTATATGATTTGCCACCAGTCAAACACCACATCAAATAACAATCTACTGTGCCAAATAATAATTCACCAGCTTTAGCTTGCGCGCGAGCGCCATCAACATTTTCTAATATCCAGCGGATTTTAGAGGCGCAAAAATATGGATCTAACACTAACCCTGTTTTTTGTAGCACCATATCAGCAATCTGTTTATCTTGCGCTAACTGCTTACAGAAAGCGGCGGTGCGCCGGTCCTGCCACACAATCGCGTGATAAAGTACTTTGCCTGTTTTACACTGCCAAACAATGGTTGTTTCTCGTTGATTGGAAATACCGATGGATAAAATATCTTTAGACCCAAGACCTGCTTTGCTAATCGCTTCTCGACAACAAGTTATCGTTGTATCGCGAATCTCATTTGCATCTTGCTCAACCCAACCATCATTTGGATAAAAACGTGCAATCGGCACCTGATGCACCCCACACTCTACACCCGCTTGATCAAACACAATCGCACGTGAACTTGTAGTGCCTTGGTCTATTGCAAGCATATATTGAGACATAAAGACACTCCTCTAATAACTGTCACTCCTGTGAAAGCAGAAATTTAAACCCATAATAAAATGACTAATCCTATCACCAAAAACATCATTCTGCTAGAATGAATGGATGAAAGTAGACTTACTCATTATTGGCGGCGGGATTAACGGCTGCGCAATTGCGCGTGATGCTGCTGGGCGTGGTTTATCGGTAGCCTTGTGCGAAATGCATGATCTTGCCTCCGCCACATCATCGTGGAGCAGCAAGCTGATTCACGGTGGTATTCGCTATCTCGAGAATTACGAATTCAAGTTGGTACGAGAGTCACTGCAAGAACGTGAAGTGATGATGCGCTCCGCACCTTTTTTAATTCACCCACTCCCGTTTATTTTACCTTACGAAAAACATTTGCGCTCACCATTGTTATTGCGCGCGGGACTTTTTTTATATGATCACCTCGCCAAACGTCAATCAATCCCTGGCTCATCTAAAGTTACTTTTAAAGCTGATAACCCTGAGAATGCTCTCAATAATCAATTTAAATTTGGCTTTCAGTACTACGATTGCCAAACGGATGATGCACGCCTAACATTGCTTAACGCGCTTGATGCACATCAGCATGGCGCGCATATCTTTACTTATACGCATTGCACACAGCTTACGCATCAACACAACCTTTGGCTTGCCACACTCGAAGACCAACTCGATCAACGTCAATTTAATATTGAAGCGAATGCTGTGATCAATGCAACTGGTCCATGGGTCGATCAATTTAATACCATGGCAGGCATACACACCCAAAGCCACGTCGAATTAGTGCAAGGCAGTCATATTGTCGTACCTAAATTATATACCGGTAATCATGCTTATATTTTACAAAACCAAGATAAACGAATTGTGTTTGCCATACCCTACCTCGAGCAATTTACCTTGATTGGTACGACTGACGTTGCTTTTAAAGGAGATCCGGGTAATGTGCATATCACCGATAATGAAATTGATTATCTGTGTGAACTGATGAATCATTACTTTAAAAAACCGGTACAAAAATCTGAGATCATTTGGTCTTATGCCGGTGTGCGACCACTGTATCATGACAACAGTGGCACATTAGCCAAAACCACGCGCGAATATCACCTTGAACTCAGCACTGATAGCTGCCCACCCTATCTATCGGTTATTGGTGGCAAAATCACTACCGCACGCGTATTGGCAGAAGACACTTTATCTCAGCTCAAACCCTATTTTAATGCGATGCAACCAGCTTGGACCAAAGATGCTTATCTACCCGGTGGTGATCTCGACTCTGATTGGCAAACGTTTGTAACTAAACTCCAAACCACCTACTCCTGGCTACCACAGCAACAATGCCACCGCTATGCTTGCGCCTATGGCACACATAGTACTGATTTAATTGGCGATGCAAACTGTCTTGAAGATCTGGGACAATACTTTGGCGCCGATTTATATGAGGCTGAAATCCTCTACTGGATCAAAAACGAATGGGCCCAAACCCCTGAAGATATGCTGTGGCGGCGTAGCAAACTCGCTTTATTTTTAACTGTTGATCAAATTCATGCTGTTACACAATACCTAGAAGTCTGATTTCTGACGGACCCTACTACTTTTTAAGACTAATTTAACCTTCATTAGGTACAATCACTTCAATTGATTGAACCCATTAAGAGTCAGGTAGTTAAAAGCAAGATAGGTGCTATATGAGGAAAACAGGTCAAGACAATATCCCACCAAAGCGAGTTACCATCTGTTCTGTTGACGCAGACGGTTGTGCTTTTGACAGTCCGCGTGGCTTCAATACTAACACGGGTGAGACAGAGCTAGAGTGGTTTCTCAGAAGTGCTGCCAAATCTGGACTACTTAGCACCATACATACCATTATCATGCAAACACGCCCTGATACCGTTGTCTATGAGCTAGGGTCTAATCGACAGTCAGCAGATTTAGATAAATACAACAGTGTGGGCATACAAAAGAGAAAACCGACACCTAGCTCAATGCTAATCGCTCCGGCACTTTGCGATAACTTCTCGAAAGCATACCCTACAATTAAACATGTAGTCGATCCTGTATTAATGGCAGATATCTATAATGGTAGACAGGGTGGCGAGAATTATGCTTTGGCAGCACAAGTACTTTTATCGGGTAAGTGGAATACTTCAGTCTATAATACCTATAATGACGAAGGTAAACTCCATAAAGTTGGTACTAGTGACAATACAGTACATGAGCATAAAAAAATCTCGTTAGTCTTAACTAAAGTATTACGCGCAGCGGCAATGAACCCACAAGCACGCATTCACTTTAATTTCATAGATGATATCGATGATGATATTCTAGACAGTGTTTATGATTTCTTTACACAATATGGTCGTAGCTTAATACCCAGCAATGTGACCCTTCAGTTACATCACCACGTCCCTGCAAGTCGTGCTCGCGGTCTACAAGAAAAAACCTATCTCCCCATTCAAGGAAGCCGCGATCATATCATCACAAATTATGAATGGGTACCACGCTTTTTAGCCTTTAGCTATCTAGAGAATAAGACAAGGCCAGGACATTATGTCTCGTTAAATGAAGTCAAATTCCATTGTGAACATAACACACGATACCCATCAGCAATGATTTTAGATTTAAAAACACCTGGCACGTCAGGTAAACCACTGCTTGTAGAACACTTAGAGCGATTATTATCTGAGCTTGAAAAAGCTGAAAATAAGCTTGTGTGTTATTCAACACGTGACCAATATACCACACCAGCAGCTTTGGCTTCGCAAGGTATAGTGCCTTCGTATTTTGCCAGCGAGAGCATCGAGCTGGTATTACTTGGTGATAGTTGTTTTGCTTCCACTACCCAGCCTGCCTTAGATGAACAAGCCTTACTAGATTACATTGCCGGAGAAAACCACCCACAAGTAGAATTAGCGCTAGGTACCACGCAACAATCAGCTTTTCTCGACAACAGATCTGGACAAGTCAGCGGTCAAAAAGCTGTTGCCTTAGCATTACTACAAGACGAGATCAGCAAAAAAATGCAGGATAGCGATGTTAAAATAAACCCACTCACCACAGCCGATATTCTCAATAAAAAACCTGTTGTAGGCAGCAGCTTTAAAGACATGCTTAATGTAGCGCGTGGTATAAGCAAAACAAAGTACAGCAAGACCACAACTGATACGAGTGGATTTTTAACGATTTTAATGCACGCGCATGATTGTGCAACGCGCCACCCTGGCAAAACAATTATACTTGAGTTTATTGGCAAATCTACAACAGAATTAGACACTGTTGACACCTGCTTTAGCAATGTAAAATATCTGTTACCATGTAATGTGATTTTTAAACCAAAATTACATCCAGCGATACACAATAATAAGCGTTACATCCCAATTAATGGTTCTGGGATAATCAAACAAAATTTTGACTGGATGATTCGCTATATTGCCTGCAAGTGGAATAATGATGGCAAAGATGGTCGCTATATGAATTACTACCGTAACACAAAACGACCAATAGCTGCAGCAGAGCTTAACTCAGTTGAAGTGCATAGCAACCATGAACATCAAAATTTTAAAGCAGCAATTGAATTACCAAAAAAATTCAACTACAAAGATGATGTTGTTGCTGCGTTATTAGACTTTATAAAATATGAAATGCAGATAAACGAAAGACATAATGAAAGACAACCGCTATTAGATAGAAGCAGTGATTGCAGTCAACTTAAAACAATGGAATTACTATTGCCACAACGCTTTAAAGAACAACGCGTAGTTGCACCGACATTAGGCCTTGGTAGCGAGGCAGCATTATTTACTTTTACAGTGACAGAAGCTGAATCACAATCTACTGCATTAAAGACTAAAAGCAACACGCCATCAAGAATCACTGCATTATAGGGTATTAACGTTCACTAAATGCTGCATCGCGCGCACGGTGAATAGGTTTGAGTAGATATTGTAATATTGTTTTCTCACCAGTAAACACATCTGCTTGTACCGTCATACCTGGTTTTAAATATTTTTTATGAGCTTCAGCACCTATATATTGCTTTTCTAAGCTTATAGTTGCTTTATAAAAAGGGTTGCCATCCTTATCTTTAAAAGTGGCGGCCGATATTTTAATAAGTTTACCTATGATTGCACCATAACGCGAAAAATCATAAGCTAATATTTTTATTTTAACTTTATCACCTATTTTAATAAAACCAATATCACGCGGTGTTACACGACTCTCAACCAATAATACTTCACTCAAAGGCACTACTTCTAACAGCGGACCACCCGGTTGAACGACATTGCCTGCAAAGACAGTGACACCTTTAACAATTCCTCTAACAGGAGATGTAACATTAAGACGAGCAAGACGCTCATCGAGCTTTTCAATCTTATGACGTGTTTCAATTAAGTTATCAGTCGTCATACCGAGTTCTTTACGCATTGTCTCACGTGTGGTTGACTCATGCTCTTCCAACTTATGTTGCACCTCTTCAATTTCCTTTTTTACTTGTTCCATTTGACTTTCTAGACGCACACGCTCACCCTTAGCACGGTTTAAATCACGTACCACAATTAGATAATCACGATGTGAAATATAATGTTTTTCTTTAAGCTTGGCATACATATCAAATTCTTCAGTGAGTAATTTAATATGTCGGTCCATAACTGCTTCTTGTGTTTTAATTTCTTTAACTTGTTCATGTTTTTTTGCAAGCTCTGACTTTAATATTTCACTTTGATCTTTATAACTTTTATATTGAGAGGACAAATGCGCCATTTCTTCTACAATTAACTGCTTAATCTCTTTAGCGTTTTTAATTGAGTTATACTTAGATTTAACCACTGCCTGAGACCAATCAACTGAATGATCTGATGTCTTTTCTAAAAATGAACTCAAACGTACCTTATCTAAAATAAGTGTAATTTCACGACCACGCAATTGCTCAAGCTCAGCAACTGTGGGCCCTGATTTCATCTCGATAAGCAGCTGGCCTTTTTTAACTATATCGCCATCATTAACCAATACTTTAGAAACAATACCCCCTTCGAGGTGTTGTACTAGCTGAATTTGTCCCTTCGGTATTACCTCACCAAATGTAACTGCGGTTTCTTGTATTTTCGAAAAAGCAGCCCAAACTATAAGCGCAACAATAACGATTGCAACGACGATAATACCTTGCATCACAAGCCGTAAATGATTTGATTCCTCTAATAATGTTGCAGAAGAAATTTGATGTAACTGTTGGTAATTACGCTGGTCCCGGCTCATAAGTAATCCTTAGGTATTTTAGGTAGCACTTCATCAGGCGGCCCGAATAATATAACCTGGCCTTGATCTATTAGCAGAATTTTATCACATAATTTTAAATGCGATGGTCGATGAGATACCATCATTAACGTAATCCGCTTATGACATAATTTTATGGCGCGCATTAAAAATTGATCTAAGTTATCATCTAAAACACCAGCAGGCTCATCGAGTAAAAGTATTTTAGATTTTTTAAGATAGGCACGTGCCAAACACAACCCCTGCTGAAAGCTTACCGATAATTGTATTGAATTAAAATCTCGTAATGACTCTTTAAATTGATTAGGCAATGCCATAATATCATTATAAATACCCGCTGCTTTTGCTGCAAGAATCATTTCATTCATAGTTGCTTCAGGCTTACCCAATAACAAATTCGCTTCAATGGTACCATAAAACAGCTCTGGCTTTTGTGGTACATAAGAAATAGAATTACGTAATTCAATAGGGTTAAGCTGGCGAATATCTTGATTATCAATAAGCACTGAACCAGCCTGAGGTTGATATAAGCCGAGTAATACTTTTAATATTGTTGATTTACCTGAAGCATTTTTTCCAACAATGCCAACCACTTCTCCAGGCTTAACTTCAAATGTCACACCCATCAAAGCAGGATCCATTGAAGACCTATAACGAAAGCTCACCCGAACAAATGTAATCTCACCTTTAAACTTATGAGACGAACGTGACAGTCTTTCCAGTGGCTCAACCTCAGGCTCAATATGCATGAGTTTATCTATTTGACCCAAACTACTCGCCATTTGTTGTAAGCGAGGTAGTGTATTAAAGATAGTTTTAAGAGGTGCTAAAACACGCCAAATTAGAATCATAGTTGCTATCATAGCGCCAACAGTTAATTCTTGGTTAATAATAGCTAGAGCACCAAATACCAATACTGCCATACCTGAAGTAACCATAATTGCATCGGATATCGCAGTATTAATCGACCCAAGTACGATTAATTTTAAGCTGGCAACATTTGAATCTGCTGACATGTCTCGGTAACGTTTTTCCCATTTTTCTTCAGCAGCAAGGTATTTTAATGCACGCATATTGGTAATCGCCTCAAGAATGAACTCTTGCTGACGAGAACTATTAAAACTAGCAATACGTGTTGCTCGTTTAACTTTAAAATGTAAGCTAACCCCTAATATAATAAATGCCACTACCATAATAACTGGCACAATCACGAGTAGTTTTGCAATAAGACCAATAATAATTAAAGCAATAACAAGATACGGAACGTCAAAAAATGTGGTGAGCAATGGCCCTGCCAAAAATTGTCTTAACCGATCAAAATCTTTAAGCCTAGATACTTGCGCACCAACAGTCGCCGTTTCAGTATAGGCTGGAGATAAATATAATAAGCGCTGAAAAATACTTACACCAATAGCACGATCCAATCGTGCTCCAAATATTGCAATAATCTTCGCTCGGATGCGATACAAGGTAATAATGCCTATTAATGCAATGACGACTCCAGTGACAAACTCACCCAGCATTTGATAAGAACCCGTTGTGACAACACGATCATATACTGACATTACATATAGTGGTGTCGCTAACATAAGTAAATTAACAATAAAACTTAAAAATAATGCCGACCAAAATAAGCTACGATTATTATTAAATGTTATTCTAAGCCAACTCTCATGTAAGGCCTTCTCCTCAGAATCTTCTTTTACTTGATGAAATATATAAAGCACACCTTTATGGCTGACACGATCATCGCTAATATCTACTTGAGTAATGGCATGTCTTTCACCACTAAAAACCACAACTCGATCACCTTGCTTGCGTAATACTACCATCGGACTCCCATTTTCAAGTATAAATAAACACGGTAATAATCTTGAGTCAATTAATTTCAAATCTGCTTCTATTTCTTTATGTTGATAGTTTAAATGTGCAAGCACATCACATATCATAGCAGGCGTGTATACTTGCGAAATATGTGGCATAGCTTCTTTCAAGTGACGCTTAGCGCCATGCCACTTTAATGCTTTTAAAAGTGGTACAATACATGCACCCAGTGCAGTGGTTTCAATGATTTTTGCTTGGTTATTTTGCACGACCATTTACTTCCTTCATCTGTCCATTCGTAATTTCATAAACTGTATCAGCCAAAGATAATATTGAAGGCCTATGTGTCACTAATATCATTGTGCGCTGTCCTTTTAGCTGCTCTAACATCTTACGTAGGTGCGCATCGCTTTGCATATCTAATGCAGTATTTGCCTCATCAAAAATAATAATTCTTGGGTTTTGAATAATGGCACGTGCAATAGCAATACGTTGATTCATACCACGTGATAATGTATCGATGGTCTGGTCACCTAACATTGTGTCATATCCTTTTGGCAAGCGTTCTATCGCCTGACCAATACCGACTACGTTACAGATTTTTTTTGCATAATCAAATAATTCTTTGGTCTTGAACATCGTTAGATTTTCCATAATCGTACCCTTAAAAAGTACTGCTTTCTGTGGCAAATATGCAATTTGCCTGCGCACACTCTCACACTGGAAATTTGAGATGTCTTGATTATCAATACATACATGACCATCATTTGGCTGAAACAAACCCATCAGCAGCCAGATTAACGTACTTTTACCACTTTGTCCTTTTCCTGCAATACCGATTGTTTGCTTTTCCGCAATACTAAGATTCAAATCTTTAAATATCCAAGTATTACTTTCTTCATAGCGAAAATTTACATTTTTTATTTCAATGGCACCTTTACACTTAGGCATTTCTGGTAAGCCAGCATTACATTCACGTTTCATGCTTAGTAGTATTTTCAGTTCATCATTAGCGATTTTAATCGTTTGTAGACGTGTCCATAATCCAACTATTAGATTAATTGGCTGTAGGCAACGACCTGATAATAATGTGCAAGCAGCTAAACCACCTATTGTTAACTGCCCTCTAACAACGAGCATACTGCCAAGCGCAACAATAAGAATCACCATAAGCTGAGATACGGATACACCAGCTATAGTTGAAGTTGAGCCCTTTAAGCTCAACTCATAATCGTGTATCGCTGACACTTTTTGTAATCTCTCATAACGGCGCTGCATCTGTGCTTCCATCGTTACTGATTTAACCGTATGAATATTACCCAGAGTCTCAATAATAAAATTAAAGCGTCTTTCTTCATGACTGTATCTTTCCTGTAATACATTTTGTAATTTCTTTGCTTCTCTAATTGTTAGAAAAATATAAGCAATCACAACAATTATGGGGATACATACAATCCAACCCGCAATATAGCCAATCACAAGAAATAGAACGATAACAAAAGGAATATCAGCAATTGATATTAATGCCTGTCCTGCATAATACTCACGTAACATACCTAATGCATTCATACGTTTCAAATGAATACCAGAGCCTTCCTTTTCATAATCTAATAGTGAACTCTCAATCAATGTTGTAAAAGCACGACATCCCGTAATATGCTCGAATTTAGAATCAGCCCACGCACCAACATAACTACGCCCAATCCGAAAAAAAATTTCAAGTAATAGCGCACAGCCTACGCCCACAATTAATAATGTTAATGTGCTCATCGCATTATTCGGGATAATGCGATCGTAAACCTGTAATAAAGATAGCGGAAAAGCAAGTGATAATAGATTGATACAGAACGAGGCGCAGAAAATACTCGTTAATACATGCGTAGTCGCATTCCATGCCTCTAATGGCAACGAATAATCAGAAGCATCTAAAAACCGCTTAAATGATTTAAAACCAAAGAAGCGTCGACGCTTAAGGCCTGATTGTGGATCGTTTGTCTGTGGCGACTCTGCTTCCATAGCACGCTAACTCCTTAATACTCTATAATAACGTGGTTGCTTAGCATTGTTCAACAAAAACCCAGTCATATGGAAATACCAGCTAACGAATTTAAGCTACTAGCTGCTACAGCGCGAGGTAAAGACACTGTCCTCGAAAACGATAGTACCCTGATTTTTAGAGCTATTAACGGAATAAACTGCTTACCTAAAAAAAACCATCAAATTATCAATAGACTATACCTTGTCAAATTTATTTCTAAAAATTTTTAATTATCCAAAATATTCAACAAGATAGGGTTACTTTTTCAAGTAATCTTCGCTAAAAATAATTCTATTTTTACTATAATAGACATGCAGATTCATTATTAATTAAGGTGAGGACAGTGGCAGACCCTATTAACAACGATCCAAGTGATCCAAAAGAGCTACCCTCTCAAGAGAATAGGGGTAATCAAAACCCTACTCCTGATGCGGATAATGCTGCAACTCGCCAACCGACTGATCCAGAAAAAGTGTCAGGACAAACACACTTAACTGAAAACAGCCCCTCTCAAGATAACCAGTATCACTACTCAAATATACACTTAGGAAAAAAAGCAACTAACCTACAATACGAAAAAACTGTTGGTGGTAAAAGCACCCTTGCTACAGAAAAAATTGATGACTTTGAAAAAGAGCAGACTTCAACACAAAAACTTAAAACAGAAGGTGACTCAGAAAGTAATTCAATTGACGAAGGTGATACAAGTCAAGTATACGGTAGTGATGCCAATTCACAAGCAGGCACTAATGCAACAGAGTCTACTGAAACTGGTAATGCAACGCCAACTTTAAATGGACAAATAGATGAGTCATATGGCTCAACAACTCAAGTGCCTAACCGAATCGATCCTGATGACGTGAGCGTAGAAAGCACTGATAATACACAAACTGCCACTGCTGTCGCTGAAAGTACCACTGAAAATAACCAAATTGTTGATGAAGCAACGAACACAACTACAACAAATGAAAGTACTGATGCAACTACAGATAATAGTACTGAAACAATCACAGATACCACTAATACTGTAAACACCGAAATACCTAGTATATCCGTTGCTGATATCTCAGCTAATGAAGATAGCACAATTGCACTTAATATAACCGTCGATACAAAAAGTATGGCTAACGCAAATGAAAGCGTCAACATTCAACTCACTGGGATTCCAAGTGGTCTAACACTTTCAGCAGGTAGTTATGATACAGCTAGCGACACATGGACACTAAGCCAAGATCAACTATCTGGATTAACAATTAACACACCTGAACATTACGCCAATGACTTCACTATTACAGCAACGGTTACTGTAACAGATTTAAATAGCAACGCGGTACGTAGCAACGATAGCACCTCTGATGTTAATATTATTCCAGTGGCTGATGCACCAAGCTTAAGCGTCAGTAATGCAGAAGGCAGTGAAGACTCAGCAATTCCATTAAGTATTAGCTCTGCACTTACTGATACTGATGGCTCTGAATCACTTAGTATTGTGATTAGTGGTGTACCTGATGGTGCAACATTATCAGCAGGTATTGATAATGGTGATGGTAGTTATACACTTACCTCTGCACAACTGTCAGGGTTAACTATCACACCGCCTGCAAACAGCGATACTGACTTTAACTTAACCGTAACAGCAACCAGCACCGATGGTAGTGATACTACCAGCACCAGCGGCAATATTGCCGTGACGGTCAATCCAATCGCTGATGCACCAAGCTTAAGTGTCAGTAATGCAGAAGGCAGTGAAGACTCAGCGATCCCATTAAGTATTAGCTCAGCGCTCACTGACATTGATGGTTCTGAATCATTAAGTATCGTCATTAGTGGTGTGCCTGATGGGGCGATATTATCAGAAGGTACTGATAATGGTGATGGCACTTGGACCTTAAGTTCGGAAGAACTTGAAGGATTAACTATCATACCGCCTGCAAACAGCGATACTGACTTTAACTTAACTGTAACTGCAATCAGCACCGATGGTAATGATACTACCAGCACCAGTGGCAATATTGCCGTGACTGTAAATGCTGTTGCTGATACACCAACATTAACTGTTAGTAATGCTTCAGGAGATGAAGATACAGCTATTGCACTTAATATTAATAGTGCACTTACTGATACTGATAGCTCAGAAAGTTTAAGTGTTGTAGTTAGTGGCGTACCTGATGGTGCTACATTATCAGCAGGTACTGA
>JAUIDD010000028.1 GCA_030429175.1 Gammaproteobacteria bacterium | reverse complement strand
AGCATATATATAAGGAGAGGCATTTAATTGAAAATTTTTTCTCCAAAATAAAACATTTCAGACGTGTTTTTTCACGGTTTGACAAAACAACATCATGCTATTTAGGGTTTATAAATTTTGCGGGAGCGCTTATATGGATACGTTAAAATTTCCTACACAGAACCTAGACGAAGATTACGAGAATTCTCCGATGGCTCTTCACATGCACAATTTACGCACACTATTAAACCAAGGTGAATTAGAACTATTTAAAAACGATTTTTATGAAATATTTGATAATTATGCTCTTAATAGTGAAAAAATATCTGTATCCACATTCTACTCAATATTTTTAGAGTGTATAATGCCAAGGTTAGGAGTAAAGTTATATACTGAAAATAATCTTGATAACTTTATAAAATTACTCGAAATTTATAGTCCTTTTATCCAAGAATCAGTTTCTGAGTTTATGAAAGCGGATCTTCCGAAATGCAGTGATTTTATTCGTAAAAAATATTATTCTGCAATAATTGAGCTAATAGATAGAGAATATAGATATTTACCTAAATATATAGCTAATATTTTAAAATATATGCCATCAGATATAATTGAACTCAATCAACTTTTGGACAAAAAGAAGGCTCAGTTTCAACCAGCTCAACCTGTAAGGCGGAGGCATTATTCTTTAGTAGGTTTGTTTAAAAAACTAAACGTATTTTCTCAATCGGGTGATCATTCGTTCCCGAATAATAAAAAATAGTCTTGTATTGGTAGATTTTGTAGGATTACTTATATGAAGAGATTGATGTTTATACATAATAGTTTGGCTATTGTTTGCAAAAACTTAAATCAATTGAGTGAATCTCAAAAAAACGATTTCATATTTTAGTTTAATCGTGGATACTATTGTCACTAATTAAACATGGTATGGAGGTTTGAGATGACACCATATTTTTTAGGTGAATATCTAGGCACGTTAACCTTGATTATTTTTGGTGGAGGGGCATGTGCTAATGTGCTATTAGCAAAATCTAAAGCTGAAAATAGTGGTTGGATTGTGATCGCAACGGGTTGGTTTGTTGCAGTCGTTTTAGCTGTATTTGTTGCACGTTCAGCGGGTGCTCCTAATGCCGATGTTAATCCTTGCGTGTCGCTCGCTAAATTTTATTTGGGCGCATATAGCTGGCAAACGTTTCTAGAAATTTCGTTGGCGCAATTACTTGGTGGTTTTAGTGGTGGTATTATTGTTTGGTTGGCTTACTTGCCACACTGGAAAGTAACTGAAGACCCGTTGAAAAAGCTTTCTGTATTTTGTACGTCACCCGCAATACGTTGTTATCCAAGTAATGTGGTGTGTGAGATCATTGGTAGTATTCTGCTGGTATTCATTGTTGGTGCGATTTTTGGTAAAGCGACCATGCATCATCCAGCAAGTGGCCTCGGACCTTATTTAGTTGGTGTATTGGTCTGGGGTATTGGCCTATCACTCGGTGGGCCTACCGGTTATGCGATTAACCCTGCACGTGATTTAGGCCCACGTATTGCCCACGCATTATTGCCAATTAGCCATAAAGGTAGCTCTGATTGGCGCTATGCTTGGGTGCCAATAATCGGCCCCTTGATAGGAGGTATTATCGGCGGAGTGCTGTGGCAGTGTGTTTTTGGCTTTTAGATTTTTGAGCTTAGACACTGTAAAAATCGACGCGCTATCTTATAATGCCTGTGTTACTCTTGATGCGTACTTAGCGCGCCTTGCTAGAACGTATATGATAATTATTTGGATTAAGCACAACAACATCTAAAAAATTTACGTAGCGGTGACTGGTGCTTTCTACGTTGTTGAAAAAGAGCTTCTTTATGTTCGATTTCCAGCTGGTTAAGTTTTTTTTGTGCTTCGATCTTATTTTTAGATTTGGCTTCCATGTCTTTTAATTGAGCTTTTCGTTGTTTTTCCTCATCATAAGAGTCACTGCGTTCTTGAATCTCTTTGATGGTTTTCCTATCAGATGCAGCTGCAGCAGCGTAGGCGGCTCTTTCCAAATCGGTTATTTCGGTATTTTCCGATGCTGCTAGAGCTTGAAAGAAAGTCATGCAAGATCCTAATGGTCCATGGAAACTATAGCAAGTTGAGCTAATATCTTTTGGATGTGAATGATGGATATGTATTGTTCCTTCGCCGTCATTTTTCTCGATTTTTGTGCTTTGTATTTTATTTACTGGGTAGTGTTCCTGATAACTCTTTGTTTTAGTCGAACCTTCGAGTAATTTTCTCATAATGATAACTCCAGATATGTTTTGACAGGTATATTTCGGTTAACGGGGCCGTACAGTTAGTGTCAGTTGATTTTCTGCCGAGTGGTGGGTTAATAATACTGTCTAAGCCCATGGTATGCCTCTTTTTGTAAATTTGGTGGGAGTCTAGCATAAAAAGGTGATATGTAGCCATAGTGATTAAGTGTTTTTTGCTATCATGGTTATGGTTTTTTAATTATTAATAAGGATGTAATAATGTCAAACACGCCGAGCTTACCTGAAACACCCATACTCCCTAAATATGATGTTTATCGCCATTTAAAAGGCCAAAAAGCCATTGTCACTGGTGCCAACTCTGGCATCAGGCTCGCTTGTGCGGTTACACGAGGTAAAGCGGGTGCCGATGTTATTGTAAATTATGTTTCAGATCATGCCTCGACTGAAGATGTAGCCGAAGTGTGCGTATGGTTAGCGTCAGATCACTATTTTAAGTAGGGGTGAGCGTAACACATTGTATGTCTTGCTGTGAAGGGCGTTTACAAATTTGCATAAAGTGGACAAAGAGTGAGACACAAGTATTAATATTTTCAGCTTTGCCAATCAGTTCTTCTTCTGATTCACCTTTAATGTATCTTGATCATTGTTAGATAGTTCATACTCTAGTTTTTTTTGTGACGCCTCTAGTTTAAATAAGCGCTGTATTGCAACTAGCATCGGCTTATATATAGTTGAGATAATAAAGTGGCTATGATCATCTGCTATTTGTAGTCTTATAATATAATGCAAAACAAGCGTACCTAGAGATTCTAAGATACTATTTTCTATTATTGAGTGTGCATGCTGTGTAGTAATTTTTTGGGCTTGTGCCTGATCAGCCTGTTCTTGAATAGCGACATTATGCATAATTCTTGAAATTGTAATTTGATCACGCTCCTTTCGTTGTTGTTTTGTAATTTGTTTCCATACCAGACCATACAGCTCTTGATGGACCTGTATTAATGCTTTGAGACTGTATGTTTCATGTAAAGTTTCTTGTGCTGCTTTAAGAAGTATTTCACGTGAACTTGCTTCCTTCATCATAGATCCCCAGAACCCCTGAGTTTTTTTTGTGGTTCAAGTTCATAGATGATATGACTTTGTATATAGCGTTTAATGGTAATAGTAAGATCTAAATAAAAACGTGAGGGTGTTTCATCACCATCCTGTGAAAATAAAAATTCATGCATTTCTTTGCTACATTCAATATGAATGTCAGTAATACCGCATGCACCATAGATAAAGTGATCTTTGGGTATTTGCATAGGTATTTTGGCGATAATTTTATGTAACCATAGTTCTGATTCATGCGTTGAAATACAAATCGCTTTTTGTTCTGTCAGGATTATTTTAATTAGATCAAAAAATGTCAGTGGTAATAAACTTTTGCTGAGTTGATTAAGATGGCGTTGTTCAAATGGCATAATAAATTCACCTTACTAAAGATTTATACGAGTTTAGTATACTATCACTTTAGCAAGATGATAAAAATCAAACTATAAATAATCTAAAAGATGTAAATAGACGGCGTTAGTCCAGCCAAAGCCTTCGACATTGATTTTATAGCCATATTTAATGCTTTCGACCACATCTGAGGTACGTTTAACCATATCATATTTTTCATAAATTTTGCCGGTGCGTCGAAAATCTTGATTGATCATGGAAATATACTTGGTTGAAACGCGCCTTGCATCATCGATGGCATTATATTCAGCCAGTGCTTTAACAACAAAGTATTGGTGTGGTGCCCAGCCGAAGGGTGCATCCCATTGCATACCGGTGACGTAACAACTTGCCATAATGCCGCCATTTGACTCGAGTGCAGGTAAATTTTTAATAACGTGCTCAGCATGATCTGTATTAGCAATATCTGCTATAAGTGGATAAAATGTCGTAGCATAAATATAAAGACGATTAATTTTTCTTCTAAAGTTATAATCAAAGTAATAGCCTAGATCAGGTTCCCATAAAAACTCATTAATGATTTGGCGACGTTTATTGGCCTTATTAATCCAGATTTTTTCATTTCTGGGCTGGCGGATTAAGCGATAAATTTCAGCGATGTTTTGTTCCATACGACACAGTAATGAATTTAAGCTAATCGGTGCAAAGCTATTAATATTGGCACCAAAAGGTCCGAACTTATTGGATAAGTCAAAACCAGATTCACGTACTGAACGGTCAGCACGGTAGAAGGCGGCTTTTAATTCGTCTTTTTTAGCATCGTAGAAGCGATTGACATTGTAACCAGTGACATGATAGGTACGATAAAAGCGCTTTACGCGTTCATGATAGCCAACTTCTGCATCAGGCAGAGGTTTGTTTGATTCAGCATAGTAACGCGATAAGCCTAATTCAGGAATATTGCGTGGACCTGTGGTCCAGTATTCATGAAATTTAATTAAATCTGGTAAAGCTTCTTTCAGCCATTTTTTATCGCGTTCATGATAATAAATGGCAAGGACAGAATCACTAATAATAGGCGGTTGTGATCGGGTTAGGTAATAGCAGCGATTGGCATTGAGCATTTTCCCATAATGCTTGATTTCATAGAGTAAGTTACGCGCCATGTTTTTTGCCATTTCAATTCGATCATCTTTAATTAAGCCAATGATGATAAAAAAGCTATCCCAGCCATACATTTCATTAAAGCGCCCGCCCGGTACAATATAGGGGTGTGGTAGGTAAAGAATTGCGTCTGGATCGGTATGGTGGTGTTGCGGCTTTAGTGGCTCGATCCGCATTCTGTTAAAAACTTTTGAGGATACTTGGTCTTTGATATTGTTGTAAGCTTTTTTAAAGTTATCAGTCGGGGGGATATAAACAGTTGGCTGTGAGTATCCCATACCGGTGGTCTTCGGGTCTTCAGCACTTTTACATACGTCTTCGAAAGAGCGGGTAAGCGTGTCCCAGGTTTTATTGATATAGCGCTTAACAGAGTTAACGTCACGCGTATTGATTTTTGTGCTAAACATAATGGAGATCCTCCTTGAGTCCCATTTGATCAATTTTAGCATGTAACTTTGTTATTTGATATACTAAATCCTTGACCAGCGTGTGCATTGGAGAGAAATGTATGACATCCCACGAGAGATGGATTATTGTAAGCAACCGCTTACCCTATCAATATGACATTAATACCCAATCACTTACCTTAAGTTCGGGCGGCTTAGTCACCGCTATTACAGGTATGCATAGCCAAGCAACACAGCTGTGGGTGGGTGCAGTACTAACGCCGGAGCTTGAAAAATGGCAACAAAAGCGTGTAGTGGATTCTGCTGCTTTTTCTTATGAACCGGTACCCGTAACCGTTGAAGACTATGATAGCTATTATAATGGCTTTTGTAATGATGTGTTGTGGCCATTATTTCACTATCAATCCGAACGTGTGCAATTTCGTCATCAAGATTGGGAAATGTATCAGAAGGTTAATCGTGATTTTGCTGAGCACATACATCGCATTGCCAAACCAGGTGATTTGATTTGGATTCATGATTTTCAATTATGTTTAGTGCCTCAATATCTTAAAGAGCTGAACCCTAATTTAGTGATTGGATGGTTTTTACATATCCCATTTCCCAGTTCAGAATTATATCTAGAGTTACCAGTACGAGAAGAAATTTTAAATGGAATTTTATCAGCAGACTTGGTTGGGTTTCAAGATTATGCTTATGTGCACCATTTTTGTAGTTCGGTGCAGCGTTGCTTTGGTATCGAAACAAGCTTGTTTTCAATTCAATATAAAGAGCGACAAGTTAATCTAGGCGTTTTTCCTGTAAGTATTGATTATCATCATTTTCATAAAGCGGCACAAAAACCTGAAGTAACTAAACTTGCAGCTGAATATCATGGTGTGGGTTTTTTATTTTTAGGTGTTGATCGACTCGATTATACCAAAGGTGTTGATTTAAAATTACGTGCTTTTGAGTGTTTTTTAAAGGATTATCCTGAATATCATGGCAAGGTCTCGATGGTGCAAGTGGCGATTCCAACACGTCAAGATGTTGACGAGTATGTGAAATTGCGTTTAGATATTGAGCATTTGGTCAGTGAGGTTAATGGCCAATATGCTACACCCTCATGGACGCCGATACTTTACTTGTTTCATTCGGTTACTTTTGATGAGTTGATGTCACTGTACCGTGCTGCTGATGGTTTGGTGGTGACGAGTAAGCGTGATGGTATGAACCTTGTCGCACTTGAATATGTGGCAGCCCAATCACTCGATAATCCAGGTGTTGTGCTCATTAGTGAATTTGCAGGCGCACATTCATTATTATCGGGAGCAGTTTCGATTAATCCACGTGATATAGAAGGTACTGCGAAAAAAATGTTAACGTCAATGCAGTTACCTGTCACTGAGCGCTATTCAGCATGTCAAAAAATGCAAGCTTATTTAAGTCAATATACGGCAACGGATTGGGGTGAATTATTTATTGAAAAGCTGAAGCAAGTAGCCATGCAAGAGCAGCAACGTAGTATTACCATTCTTCATCACCCACAAGATTTTTTAAATAACTATATAAAGCAATACCCAAATGAGAAAATATTATTGTTATTGGATTATGATGGTACCTTAGTGCAGATCTGTCAACGTCCGGAAGATGCTATATTATCAGCACAAATGAAACAAGCTTTAAAAGAAGTATCGGAAAAACCATGTATTGAAATCGTCATTATTAGTGGTCGTGATCAGGATTTTTTAACAGAGCAATTATCTGGATTAGATGTGTATATTGCTGCTGAGCATGGTGCTTTATTTTTTGATAGAGAAAAATGGTATAACCTTGCAGTGTCAGATCAAAATGAATGGTATCGAAGCACGCAGCAAATTATGGAGCATTATGCACAATTGGTTCCAGAAAGTTTTATTGAACATAAGAAATTTTGCATTTCTTGGCATTATCGTAAATCACCGCCAGAGTTTGCTAGGCAGCAAGCATTAAAGTTATACGAAGAATTAGAAAATGGGTTATCTCGGCTTCCAGCGCGTTTAATTAACGGTAAAAAGGTCATTGAGGTGTGTGCGATGGAAGCGAATAAAGGTGTATTTACGCATTGGTTTTTGGAGCGCAATCCTGAGTTTAAGTATGGTATTGCAATAGGTGATGATCGTACGGATGAGGATATTTTTGTAGAACTGCGTAACACATCTTATGCTACAGTCAGGGTTGGCCCTGGCCAGACGGCGGCAAAATACCGCCTTCCCACTCAAGCCTCTATCAACCTTTTGGTGCCAGGCACCTAAAAGTTGATGGTTTCGACTTTATTTGCGTGATAATGTACTTCAGCATCACCTTGAGCTTTAGTAAGTAAAGTGGTTATGGTGCTTCTTGTGACATTGCCCATGTGCTTGGCAATCTCGCTATGAGTCGATTTGTTAAGCTTGTCACAGAGATAGATGGCAACTCTACGTGCTAAATTTTTCTTTTTGAATTGGTTATCTGTCAATAATCTACTATGTGATATTGAAAAGTAATCTGCAGTTGCTATTGTGATCTGATCAAGACTTGGTATTTTTGATGATTTGATAATGTCATTTCTTTTAAGGTATGTAGATAGTGACGTTAGATTTTTATGTAATTTTATTTTTTCGAGTTCTTCAGAGCTCATTAATATCGAGTTATATTTGAGATGTTTAAAGAAATAAGAAATTTCTTCATCATCTGTGCTCTCAGTAAACTTTTCGAAACTACCATTATATTTCAAATTCCTAAATCGCATTTTCACTTGGTCTTGCACCAGCCAATCATGTGTAAAAATATCTTCAATATAATAAAGATAACTCGACCATCTATATTTTTTTAAATCTTCGACAAATTTTGCTTTAAGTGGGTTTTGGTGAATATATCTAACAACTCTTAATAGATAAGCTTCATCACTCATAAGAATAGCATGATATCTATTTCTAAATAGTGGCCCTGTGCGATTTTGTTGTTTATTAACATAGCGTGTATGCATATTATTAATATAATGCATGGCGTCACTGATATTTCCAAGAGGGGTATGGATGACAAGATGGTAGTGATTGCCCATAAGACAGTATGCGTGACACTCTATAGTATAATTTTCGGTTGCTTGTTTTAAAATATCTAAAAAATTATAACGATCATCATTTTCAAAGAAAATATTATTTCGATTGATGCCACGGCTCATGACGTGATACCAAGCTCCTTCATATTTTATGCGTCTTTTCCGTGGCATACATACATAATATAGAGGAATCTAAGGATGACAATACCGTGTTTTAGTAAAAACTATCAACCTTTAGGTGCCAGGCACCGAAGTGCTAATAGCTCATTGGCTTGCATGCTTTTCGCAATTTTTTTATGTCCTTCAAGTAAATCAATGCGGTCTTGATCGGAAAACAATTTGATAAATTTTGTTTTCAATGGTTCATTTTCTAGATTTTCAGCAATTAAAAAATTAAGCTCAGCATATTTATGATTCATGTTCTTAAATTGTATATGTTTGAATTTCGCTTGAGTTAAGATATCAATGTATTGTTTTTTTGTGGTTATTTCTAATGTCAGACCTTCTTTTTCGCACATTTCTAGTAGATGTGGCCCCCACATGCCAGATTCAGGTGTAACCCAATCGTAGAATGCAATACTGCCAGAATTGTTGAGCACACGGTAAATCTCGTTAAACAGTGATAGCTTGTCAGCCACATGTACCAGCACACCATGACTAAATACAATATCAAACATACCATCATCAAAAGGAAGTACTTTTACGTCATTATATAATTTAAAATCAACACGAGATTTTATTTGTTGAGGCGTTCTATGTGTAGACTCTTTAACGAGCCATGGATTAATTTCTAAGCCTGTTACTGTTGCATTAAATGTTTTTGCTAGATGAAAACAAGCGCCACCTAGGCCACTACCGATATCTAAAATACGTTTGTTTTTAAAGTCTACATTTAATGCGATTTGATCAATTGCCCAGTCACCGCCGTCACTCATCCAATTTTCACCATAGGCTAATTCGATAAGTTTACAGTATTCGGGTGTGTACTCATCAATAAGAGATTGTATGGTCATATATGATCCTGTATTTTAAGCGCAAGGGGTTTTAATGCCGAGTTTAATCAGTAAGTAGTTAACAGGATAGGTAGTTAGTAACCCTATCGTTAAACCAATTTGCATGATAAACCAAAATGTAAACGTATTTGCTGCAAGCGGTATGCTTGTAAGAAAGTGCACGATCGCAATCCAGCCATACATGCCGATTTGAAAACTTGTGAGTGACACTACGTCAGCTTTGATAGCATTAAGCCAAGCTTGTCCGGTACTCAGATCAGGACGCATTGGGCGAATATTTAAATATTGAAAGATAACACCAAAAATAAGCGCAACAATATAATCGATGATAAATGATGCCCAAATAGTTGCCCCCCAAAATGTAATGCCAAGATAAAAGATAAAGTTTTCTGAGAGTATATCGGCAACACCACAGCCAGCACCACAATGTGTCGAAGAAATATAGACCTTAACCCACATCGGCTTTTCAGGTTTATGTGTGCTGTTCATATCACCCATATTCATCATCACTTTATTAGCACGACCATATTTGAAATACATATACAAGCCTAAAAGGCTTGAATAAGAGCAGGTAATTACCCAGGCAAGATTCATAATCGCCATCTCTTGATAACGGCCTAGGCTAATATCAATGTAAACGATCAGTGCAGAGAGTAGCCCAAGTCCTACAAACACACCGGCAAATATAGTTAAGGTTTCCATCTTATACTCCTATCCATATGATTTATAAGACACTTAATTCTAGCATGGCAATTAAAATTTGTAACGCATTGGAAAGATCATGATTATTTTCCTATTATATTAATCTAAGATTAATTATATGGTACGAAAAAAAATGAAAACACAATACAAAATAATAGCGACAGCAGTTAGTGTAGTATTGATCACTGCAACTCCTGCTGTATTTGCGGCTAAGACTGAAGGAGATGTGATTGTTCAGAGTTCTGTTTCCGGATTAAATGTATCAGGTGGTAAGTTTAATGGCGGTGAGTCTAGCTTACACTCTACAGTCAACATATTAGCGAACGATAAGTTTGTATGTGCAGTCACCATAAATGTCGATAAGGCTAGTCAAAATCCACGCGGCATCTATGGCTGTCCTACTGACGCTATGAACCCCCCAACAAAGTGTTTGCCTGCCCCTTCTTTTTTAAGTCAACGATGCAGCTCTAAAGTGAACACAAACTGTGTTAGTATCACGAATAAATCTAACAAATATAAGTGTAGCATTGGACTTGTAAGCTATGCGTATGACGGTGCAGAGTTTAATGCTAGGGTGGGAGTATATTTAGATAGTGCAAGCCAGACAAATTTCTTGCAGAAGGGTTCTAAAGAGCCTTTTAATTGCCCTACCTTAACTTCAGCAAGTAAACAATGAATTTTAGAACTTGCCGCCTAAAATCTTATGGCATAGATAGGTGGTTGAATTGGCAATTTGAAAATATTAGCCTATAGTTATAACTCGTATAATGAAAAGAGAGGTTATCAAAATGTCTAAGTTGTCGAAATTAAGTGTGTTAGGTGTAGGGTTGGTGATGGCTTCATCGGTTGCACTTGCTGCTAATCAGAGTCCAGGTAAGGGGCGCTGTCTTATAAATAAATTTGATACAGGAGCAGGTCAAATGCCATCAGAAGCAATGAATGGCTACTGTACTATCTCAGCTATGCATAAGCACTCTGATGGCACATTTCATGTAGTTGCTGCCTCGGGCTTTCTTTTTGGACCAAAAATTATGAAAGATATTGCTCAAGCAGATGACACTAAAAGTAATTTTCAAGCTATAGGTAATGAGATGGCAAGTATTATTCAAAAGGAATTTGATGTTACTAAATTTAATTTAAATTGTGCTATAGGAGGAGCCCCCTCAAAAGTTTCGCAAACACAACAGCCTCCATCAATCGATAGGGATGTGGATACAGCTAAGGATCTAAGCGCCACAGTTGATAATTATTTTCAGAAGGTGGGTACATACTATATGTCATTAGAACCGATGAATTCAAGTTCTGCTAAGTAAATGCAAACATAGTTACATATCTAGACACCTTGCATCGATAGTATCGGTGCAAGGTTTTTTATGTCATCTCTGTTAACGGCATTTAACTTATATAGTGGTGAATTCAAGTACTAATTGTGTTAAGATCGAGCATCTTTTTAAAGCTTACCAAGGTGTTAGAAATGGACACAACAGCAGCGTTAATTCAACTGGCGCTAAATGAAGATCTAGGGGTTACGCGACGCGATATTACGACTGACGTACTGTTTGGCGATCACTGTCAGAAAGCACGAGCTTATATTTGCTCCAAAGATAGACGTTCAGTGGTGATTGCAGGAATTGAAGTAGCGAAGCATGTATTTCGCACATTGGATCCTCAGTGTCATTTTAGCCACAGTGTTGCTGATGGTGATGTGGTTGCCAAGGGTGATAAGGTTCTGATGATTAGGGGTAATAAGTTAGCATTGCTTAAAGCCGAGCGCACCGCACTTAATTTTTTACGTCACCTGTCAGGTATTGCAACGTTAACGGCTGAGTTTGTTGCTAAGGTGGCGCATACACAACTTAAGATTTTGGATACACGTAAAACCACGCCTGGTATGCGTGTTTTAGAAAAACATGCGGTTGCTAGTGGTGGTGGTGTCAATCATCGTATGGGCTTGTATGACGCAATTATGATCAAAGACACCCATATTGATATGGCAGGTGGCCTTGCTCATGTGCTAGCAAAAATGCCATTGCTTGCACAGCAAAATGTGCCAATCATTTTTGAGATACAAAGTGAGACGGATTTAAAAAGCCTATTAGCATCTAAGCCACCGCGTTTAGATCGTATATTATTGGATAATATGAGTTTAGAAGCTTTGCGTCGTTGTGTTGAGATATGCAAGGGTGTGGTAGACGCAGAAGCGTCAGGCAATATTAATTTAGATACGGTAGCTGAGATTGCCGAAACAGGTGTGGATTATGCATCGGTTGGGATGCTGACCCATTCGGCGCTTAATGCAGATTTATCAATGAAAATTGGATAATGCATATGTCAGAAGTACATACATTCGATATATTAGTAATTGGCGCTGGTATTGCAGGTTTGAGTTTTTGTCTTGAGGCAGCCTACTTAAATCCACAGGTACGCCTTGCACTTATTCTTAAAAATGATTTAGGTGATGGTAATAGCCCATGGGCACAAGGTGGTATGGCCGCATCAAAGACGCAAGATCTTGAAGCGCATATTGCTGACACGTTAAAAGCTGGTGATGGTCAATGTCTTGAATCAGCTGTAAGAGCGATTTTAGCTAAGAGCCCTAATGCAGTCGATTTCTTGGTATCACAAGGCGTTAGTTTTGATCAGAGTGATGACGGCCCTGACTTGGTAAAAGAAGGTGGGCACTCAGCGAAACGTATTTATCATGTGAAAGATCATACGGGTTATAGTTTAATTGAGGCGCTCAAAAAAAACGTCGCTGATTGCCAACAAATTAGCGTATTTGACTATCATATTGCGATCAATTTAATTCAAATGTCACCAGGACATAAGCCACAACAAGTCAACGAGATTATCGGTGCTTACGTATTAAATGAAAAAGAAAACCGTATTGATACCTTTGCAGCTAAATGTGTGGTGTTAGCAACTGGTGGTGCTGGTAAAGTTTATCGTTATACGACAAACAGCAAAGATGCCACTGGTGATGGCATCGCAATGGCGTATCGTGCTGGTGCACGTGTTGGGGGAATGGAGTTTTATCAATTTCATCCAACATTATTATATTCGAATGAAGAAAACCATTTTTTAATTTCAGAAGTCGTAAGAGGTAAAGGTGCTTACCTACGCTCTCCAGTTGATAAATCACGTTTTATGAAAAAGTATGCGCCAGAGCAGATGGAAATGGCGACACGTGATGTGGTAGCACGTGCAATCTTTAATGAGATTGAAAATCAAGAAGCAGGGTTTGTGTGGCTAGATGCACGACATTTAGATCAAGCTTTTCTACAAAATAATTTCCCGATGATTTATGACCGCCTTAAAGAACTTGGCATTGATATGGCACGAGATATGATACCTGTCGTACCAGCGGCACATTATCTATGTGGTGGTGTATTAACAAATGCCGATGGTGAGACAGATTTAAAACGCTTATATGCAATTGGCGAGACTGCGTTTACTGGTTTGCATGGTGCTAATCGCTTGGCGAGTAATTCATTACTCGAAGGTGTGGTAATGGCATTAAATGCAGCACATGCGACTACTTCCTTCGTGCAAAGTGCGATGCCTGATATGGATCGTATTCCAGTCTGGGATGCCAGTCGTGTTGTCGATAAACGTAGAGCCAGTCAGATTAATGCACACTGGCGTGGTTTGCGTGGCGAGATGAATTCTTACGCGGGCATTATTAGAACAGAGTCGGGCTTACGTGATTTATTGCAATTGATTAAAGTACGCCGCACGATGATTGAAGATTATTACTCACGTCATATGGTAATTCGTGATTTGATCGAATTACGGAATATTTGTTTGGTAACAAAGCTTATTGTCAAAAGTGCCTTGTTACGTGAAAACAGTACTGGTTGTCACTTTAGGGAAGATTATCCACAAAAACCAGATGAAAAATTTGATACGTTATTAAGTCTCAATGAAAGTTTTTTAAGGGCGCCGATATGTTAGAACAATTTAAAACAACCGAAAAAAATTGGACACAATCGCCTAAGATTGTTACGACAGATATGGCAATCTGCCAGTCAGATTATCCACTGGATTGGTATCAAGAAGAATTTGTGCCTTATGCAGAAGAGTATCAAGCATTACCTGATCGTAAGCTATCGACGATATTGCCATGGATGCAAAAATATATGGAACCTGTGTTGAAGAAAATGCAGGATAAATTGCTGTTGGTTGCACATTATTATATGGGCGGTGAGATCGTAAAGCTGGTTGAGTCGTTTGGTGGTTCGATTGGTGATTCGTATCAGTTAACCTTATTGGCGTATGATAATCCACAGAAAAAAATTATTGTCGAATCTGCCGTCCATTTTATGGCAGAGTCGATTTCTATTCTTGCTCATCCAGATCAATCAGTATTTATCACCAACCCTAAATCAGGATGCACGATGGAAATGCATGCTAAAGATTCAATGGTGATGCCAGCATTAAACGCATTAAATGAGCGTTATGGTCCTGAAAATATTTTGCCCGTGTGTTATATGAATACTTCGGGTCGAGTTAAGGCGCTTACGGGTGCACAAGGCGGTGCGGTGTGTACTAGCTCTAACGTTAAAAAAATATTTGAATGGGCGATTGCGCAAAACAAAAAAATCTTGTTTATTCCCGACAAAAATATGGGTGAGAACGTTGCCTATTGGCTCGATATACCGGCAGACAAAATTGCATATTGGCCAGGTGGTTTTGCGGCGAAGCAGTTTAATCTCCATCAGCAAGATGCGAAAACATTAAAACTGTTTGATGAATCACCATTGATATTGTTTTCAAGTTTGTGTGCAGTACATGACTTTTATCGCCCTGAAATGGTGCGTTATTGGCAGGAACAAGGTTATACGACTATTGCACATCCGGAATGTCAATTAGACGTGATTAAGGTTGTTGATAGTGCCGGTTCTACGGCACATATTTGGGATCAGGTGATGCACGATCGTGCTAAAACAAAACGCTATGCCATTGCGACCGAGAATCATATGGTCGAAAATCTAAAACAACAAGCCAAAACTATGGGCATTGATGTAGTTAATATTGCTGATGCTAAAATACCGAATACCACAACAATGGGTTGCGGTTGTGCAACGATGTCACGCAATGATCCACCACATTTAGTTGGTTTAATTGACCTGATTGGCAAAGATATTTTGCCTGATTTTAATCAAGTAATGCCGGGTGATATTGTTAATGAAACCACCGGTCATCGCACGCGACTTGAGGCTGAAGGGCAGCAATGGATTCGTGATAATGCGCGCATTGCCCTTGAAAATATGATTCGGATAACATCTTCATGACAAAAGCGCCCATTTATTTAGACTATGCAGCAACCACACCTGTCGATCCACGCGTGTTCAAAGCAATGCAACCTTACTTTATGTTTGATGATGGCTTATTTGGTAACCCCTTATCGATGCACTATTATGGCAAAAAAGCATTTGCAGCAGTTGAGACGGCGCGTGAAAAAATGGCATTAAGTTTACATGCAACTGCACGTGATATTATCTTTACATCAGGTGCAACTGAGGCAAATAATTTAGCGATTAAAGGTGTTGCATTGGCGAATGCCCATCGTGGTAAGCATATTATTACCAGCCAGATTGAACATAGTAGTGTGTTAGCAACCTGTCAGTATCTAGAGACACAGGGTTTCATGGTGTCCTACTTAAAGCCTGAATTATCAGGTTTAATCGAACTAGAATCAATTATTGATGCTATAACTGATGAGACGATACTGGTTACATTGGCACATGCAAATTCGGAAATTGGTGTTATTCAAGATATCGATCAGATTGGAGCGGCACTGCGAGAACGCAATATTCTTTTTCATGTTGATGCAGCACAGTCGTTTGGTAAGATTGAAATTGATTTAAAAGCAATACCCGTTGATTTATTATCATTATCAGCGCACAAGTGTTATGGACCAAAAGGTATTGGTGCCTTATATATTCGTGAAGCCTCTCAATTAACTTTAACAGCACAAGCACATGGCGGCGCGCATGAGCAGGGCTATCGCTCCGGCACATTACCAACACCTTTAATTGTTGGTATGGCTATGGCGATTGAACTTGCAGTCACAGAAATGAATGAAGAGCAGCAACGGATTAAAGCGTTGCGCGACCAACTTTATAACGCATTAAAAAAATATAAACATATTCTAATCAATGGTGATATGACACATAGGCTTACTAACAACTTAAATATCAGTGTGACTGGTATCGATACCGAAGCACTACATCAAGCATTATTACCACATATTGCTTTTTCATCTGGCTCGGCGTGTAGCTCACGTAAGCTTGAGCCTTCTTATGTGCTAAAGGCGTTAGGTCGTAGTGACTTTGAGGCACGTAATGGCGTGCGATTAACATTAGGTAAGTTTACAACAGCTGAAGATGTGGATAGCTTGATTGGGCTATTTAGTAAATTAATTAAATGTGTGGGAGATTAACTATGGCTGACTTAATAACAAAAGCAAAAGCATTATTAGCTTGGAAGCAGAAAAATTTACAGAGTGACTCTTGTATTAGTAAGACAGATTTATCAGAATATTTTGCGAGCGAATTTATGGTTATTGCTAATGATCGTCATTATGATGCAAACTACGATAATTATCTAGATTTTCTAAATACCTTTAAAGAAAAGATAAAACAGCTAAATCATGAGGTATATGAGTATTTGGAATCTGAAAATGCTGTGACTATGCCAATGAGAGCTTCAATCATGTATAAGAATGAAGAAGAAAAGCACTATGAAGCTGTCATGATATTAACGTTTAATGAAAATGGTAAAATAATTGAGTGGCGTGAAGTGTGTGTTGAGCTCAAAAATTAACTGTAACCTTGATTCAAATCCAATTAACATTGCCAGTGTTGATATAACTCTATGAATTTTTGTATGGTGCAGAGTAAGGTAATTCTTAAGAGATTTAAGGTAGCTTAAGTCAGAATTAATATACTTTTTATGGTTAAAAGTAATAGATATAGTGGTCTTAATTTGATACATTGACTTCTTAATAAAAAACTTGGGGTTTGTATATGAAAAAAAAATTACGTGTAGAAGATGAATTCGAAGCCGTCACTAAAGAAATTACAAAGAGAGGCTTTGTTGAACTGACAGACGACCGACTGAGATTTTTTGACGATCAACTCAGAGCACTTGCACCAAATAAAGTATTTGCTTCAGCTGCTAGTGCTAGTTCACAAGCAGCTCCAGAATATGTTCCAGGGTTATTTTCGCATGTGTCTGATGCTAATTTCCCTAGGCAAACACTAAAGCGTATTAGAGCGCTTAATGAGTTTCTAGACAAAGAGCATTATTTTATGTCTGAATATAAGTTTCTTGTGGCTAAAATATACCAAAATGGTAAGAAAAAAGAGTCTCACTTAAGAGAACATTTGGGTTCGCCATTTAATGAGAGGTTGCATAAGCTGTGTTCTACACAAAAAATTTTACATGATAGATATCATTGTTCAAAAGAAGATTTGGCAGCAGCTTTTTTAAGTCCTCGGTTTCAAGTTTCCACCTTTGAGTTTTTGTTGCAAACATCCCAAGGGAAAACAAATATGTCACGCCTCATGGATATGGGGTTTTCGGTGAATAATATTTTGTCTTACTCTCACAGAAGTGATTCTAAGGCTGCTTTGCAGTTATTTGTTGAGAGAAAAGATAGTGTGGATTATGTAAGGCGGTACTGGAAAGAACTATATGAGGAAATGCTATATGCACTGACATCTTGTACTCCTTTAAAAAATCTTCGTGAGGCCATGGAAACTTACGATTCGCGAACGGTTAATAATGATGAGTTTAGTGAGTATCGATGTTTTTAGTCGAGACTAAAAATTTTTAATAGGTACTTGTTTTTCTCTATTAAAATATATAATATGTCGTCTTCGATGCGGGGTGGAGCAGTCTGGCAGCTCGTCGGGCTCATAACCCGAAGGTCGTAGGTTCAAATCCTACCCCCGCTACCAAAAAAATATTGGTAAATAAATTAGGGCCTTAGGCCCTTTTTTTTATAGTTAGAATGGTAGATCTGCGTGATTTATAGACAGCTTACAGATATTATTGAGCCAGCAGTAGAGGCCTTGGGTCTTGAGTTCTGGGGCTGTGAGTTGATTCGACATGGTAAATCCTCTGAGCTGTGGGTATATGTCGAGAGTGAGAATGGTGTTACGGTCGATCAGTGTGCCGAGGTGAGCCGTCAAGTGGGCTCTGTATTGGATGTGGAAGACCCTATTTCAGGTACTTATCAGTTACAGGTCTCGTCCCCAGGGCTTGACCGAGTGTTGTTTAAAGCTGAGCAATATAAAGCATACATTGGTGAAAAAGTTAAAGTGAAAACGCGAGTGGTACTTGCAGATAGAAGAAATTTTACAGGGGTCTTGATTGCAGCAGATGATGATCAGATAATTTTGCGATGTGATCAGGCAGACGATATACAGTTACTATACAGTCAAATTGAAAAAGCTCAGGTAATACCTGACATTTAAGGTGGACGCTATGGCGAATAAAGATATTTTACTTGTTGCAAAATCGCTTTCAAATGAGAAAGGGGTTGATGAGGGCGTGATATTCGAAGCTATCGAAACAGCGTTAGCGACGGTTACGGCTAAACGCCATGAAGGTGAGATTAGCGTGCGTGTTGCGATTGATCGTAAGACGGGTGACTACGAAACTTTTCGTTGTTGGGTTGTGACGAACGAAGAAGAACTTGAATTGCCGGATCAACAGTTAACTTTGGCACAGGCGCAAGAAATCGATGAAAGCTTGGGTATTGATGATGTGGTTGAAGAACAAATTGAATCAATAGAGTTTGGTCGTATTGCGGCGCAGCAAGCTAAGCAAGTGATCATGCAAAAAGTGCGTGAAGCTGAGCGCGATAAGATTTCAAAACAATTTGAAAGTCGAGTAGGTGAAATTATAATTGGTGTTGTCAAACGTGTGACACGTGATTATGTTGTGTTAGACATGGGTGAAAATGCTGAAGCAATTATGAATAGAGATGAGATGATTCCACGCGAAGCGTTTCGTTTGAATGATCGCACGCGTGTTTATTTGTATGCAGTAGGTGGTGATAGACGCGGCCCACAGTTAGAAGTAAGTCGTACCCGTCCTGAATTTTTACGTGAATTATTTAAGATTGAAGTGCCAGAAATTGGTGAAGAAGTCATTGAAGTGCGTGCGGTTGCGCGTGATGCGGGCTCGAGAGCAAAGATTGCGGTTAAGACAAATGACGGCCGTATTGATCCAATCGGTGCGTGTGTCGGTATGCGTGGTTCACGTGTACAAGCAGTATCAGGTGAGCTAGGTGGTGAACGCATCGATATCATTTTGTGGGATGATAGTCCTGCTCAATTAGTGATTAATGCGATGGCACCAGCAGAAGTTGCTTCGATTATGGTTGATGAAGATTCTCATTCAATGGATATCATCGTCAATGAAGACCAGTTATCACAGGCGATTGGTAGAAATGGTCAAAACGTGCGACTTGCAAGTCAATTAACGGGTTGGACGCTTAATGTTATGACGGAAGCAGGTGCGACTGAAAAACATGAAAAAGAAACTTCTTCTACCAAGACATTATTTATGGAGAAGCTCGATGTCGATGAAGAGATTGCCGATGTGCTTGTGCATGAAGGTTTTACTTCCATCGAAGAGGTAGCCTACGTGCCTTTAGAAGAAATGGCAGCGATTGATGGTTTTGATGAAGAGATTTCAGAAGAGTTACAGCGTCGTGCCGGTGATGTATTGTTGACGCAAGAAATTGCATCCGAAGAAGAAATGAGCCATGCAGGGCCAGAAGAAGACTTGCTTAACCTCGAAGGTATGACAAGTCAGTTAGCGCATCAGTTGGCAAGCAAAGGTTTGACCACGCGTGAAGATTTAGCAGAACAAGCGGTTGATGAATTAGTAGAAATCGTCGACCTAACGCCAGAAGTAGCAGCAGAGCTTATTATGAAAGCGCGTGCCCACTGGTTTGAAAATTAATTTAGTTAACAATGCAAGTGAGGACGCTTAATGTCGACAGAAACGAGTATCAAAGAACTTGCCACCTTAGTAAAGGCGACTCCTGAGCGCCTATTAGAACAGCTAAAGGAAGCAGGTGTATCGGTTTCAAGCATCAACGATATGGTTTCGGCAGAGGAAAAACGCCGCTTGTTACAATACCTAAAAACAAGTCGTGGTGATGGAGATGTTGCGCCACGTAAGAAAATTGTCTTAAAGCGCAAGAAATTGAGTGTTGCTAAGCAAGGCAACAAAAAAGTTGATGTTGTGATTCGTGCTAAGCGCTCATACGCAAAGCCGGCAGCAGCAGTGGTCGTCGAAGAACCACCTGCGCCTAAACCTGAACCAAAAGTGATTGCTAAAGAAGAAATTAAGCCTGAGATTGTTGTAGAAGAAATGACTGCTACAATCGTCGAGCCTGAAGTTGCTGTAGAAGAGGTGCCAGCAAAATTACCAGAACAGCCCGTAGTGATCGAAGAAGAAAAACCTAAAGGTAAGAAGAAAGAAAAAGAAGTTGCTTTTACTAAAGAAGATGCACCGAGGCGCGGTTCACGCTCAACACGTTATCGTAAGGATCGTGAAGAGTTGCATATCAATAAATCAACACGCAAACGTAAGAAGAAAAAACATTACACTGACACAAATGTGTCTTCACCATCATCATTAGAGCATGGTTTTGCTAAGCCGACAGCACCTGTTATCTATGAAGTATCTATTCCTGAATCGATCACAGTTTCAGATTTGGCAGCTAAGATGTCGGTTAAGGCGACTGAAGTCATTAAAATTATGATGGGTATGGGTGCGATGGTAACAATCAACCAGATGCTCGATCAAGATACGGCTGCACTGCTTGTCGAAGAAATGGGTCATAAAGTAAAACTTGTTTCAGAAAGTGCAATTGAAGATATGCTTGCTGAAGAAAAATTTACAGATGTAGAGCAAAAATCGCGTGCGCCTGTCGTGACGATTATGGGACACGTTGATCACGGTAAAACATCTTTACTCGATTACATCAGACGTACCAAGGTAACTAGCACAGAAGCGGGTGGCATTACCCAGCATATTGGTGCTTATCATGTGGATACCGACAAAGGCATGATTACTTTCCTAGATACACCAGGACATGAAGCGTTTACCGCCATGCGTGCCCGTGGTGCAAAATGTACCGACTTAGTGGTATTGGTAGTTGCAGCTGATGATGGCGTCATGCCCCAGACAGTTGAGGCGGTGCAACATGCACGTGCAGCCGGTGTGCCAATAGTTGTGGCGGTTAATAAAATCGATAAACCTGAAGCTGATCCAGACCGGATTAAAAGCGAATTATCACAACATGATGTTCTCCCCGAAGATTGGGGTGGCGATGTGATGTTTCAACATATCTCAGCAAAAACAGGTGATGGTGTTGATAGCTTACTTGATGGTATTTTATTGCAAGCTGAAGTGCTAGAGCTTAAGGCTCGAGCAGAAGGCCCTGCACGTGGTATTGTGATTGAGTCTCGTCTTGATAAAGGTCGTGGCCCGGTTGCATCGATATTAGTATTGGCAGGTGAGCTTAAAAAAGGTGATGTTATTTTAGCTGGGCGTGAGTTTGGTCGTGTACGTGCGATGATTGGTGATGATGGTCAAACCCATCTGACTGCTGGTCCTTCTATGCCAGTTGAAGTTTTAGGTTTGTCGGGTACGCCAATTTCGGGTGATGAAGTATCAGTGGTTGTTAATGAAAAACGTGCACGCGAAATTGCGATGTTTCGTCAAGGTAAATATCGTGATGTGCGTTTGGCTAAACAGCAAAGCGCACGCCTTGAAAATTTATTTGATCAAATGAAGCAAGGAGAGCTTAGCTCCCTAAATGTTGTATTAAAATCTGATGTGCAAGGTTCTGCGGAGGCAATCTCAGATGCACTACTTAAGTTATCAACAAGCAAAGTAAAAGTAAATTTAGTTTCTGTTGCTGTTGGTGGTATCACAGAATCGGATATTAACTTAGCGATTGCTTCAAATGCAATTGTGATTGGTTTTAATGTGCGCGCTGACGCCGCAGCGCGACGCTTAGTTGAGTTGGAAGGTGTTGATTTGCATTATTATAGCATCATCTATAACTTAATCGATCAAGTGAAACTAGCGATGACAGGCCTGTTAGCACCAGAATACGAAGATAAAATTCTTGGTTTGGCTGATGTGCGTGAAGTATTCCGTTCATCTAAGTTAGGTGCTGTTGCTGGTTGTATGATTGTTGAAGGCACAGTGAAACGTAATCAACCCATCCGTGTGTTGCGTAATAATGTTGTGATTTTTGAAGGCGAATTAGAATCACTTAAGCGCTTTAAAGATGACGCATCAGAAGTACGTAATGGTATGGAATGTGGTATTGGTGTGAAGAACTACAATGACGTACAAGTGGGCGACCAAATAGAATGTTATGAGAAGGTTGAGGTCAAGCGCACGCTATGAGTAGTGAGTCAAAATCAAAACGGTCACGTCAGGTGTCCGACTTAATTCATCGTGATTTAGCGCTTATTTTACGTCGTGAAACTAACGATGTGCGGCTAAATCAAATCTCAGTTACAGAAGTAAATGTGTCTCCAGACTTACGTAATGCGCGAGTTTATTATACATTGTTAGATGACTGTCAATTAGATGAAGTCAAGAAAGCACTTGCCAAAGGTACAGGTTTTTTGCGTCATGCACTGGCAGATAAGCTTACCTTACGTTATGTGCCTAAAATAGAATTTATATACGATAAGAATTTAGAACAGGCTGAGCAACTCTCTAGCCTGATTAACAAATTAGATATTAACGATGAAGAAGCGCAAAAATAATCGTCGTCAGCTTGATGGTATTTTATTATTAGATAAGCCGACAGGGCCAACATCTAATGCGGTATTACAAACCTTAAAAAGCCTTTATTTTGCTGCAAAAGCTGGTCATACTGGTAGTCTTGATCCATTGGCGTCGGGCATGTTACCGATCTGCTTTGGTGAGGCGACAAAATTTTCTCAATATTTGTTGGCGGCAGACAAAACCTATTTTGTACGCGCAAAGCTGGGCGTTCGTACGACGACTTCAGACGCTGAAGGTGAAGTGGTCTCAACGCGTGATGTGCCAATCCTTACCCTAAAAAAAATTGATCAAGCATGTAACCGTTTTCGTGGTGATATTGAACAAGTACCATCAATGTATTCTGCACTGAAGTTTGAAGGCAAGCCTCTGTATAAATATGCGCGTGAAGGTATTACGGTGCCACGTGAACCACGTAAGATTTATGTTGATGATCTCACGGTTCTGGACTATAAAAATGACGTGATTACATTTACCTTATCTTGTACGAGTGGCACCTATGTGCGTACGATCGTCGATGATTTGGGCGAAGATTTAGGTTGTGGTGCGCATGTGATTGAACTACGCCGTACGCGTGTTGGTCACTACCAAGAACAAGATATGATTACACTCGATACTCTTGAAGAGATGCGTTCACAAAAACAATTTGCCGAACTTGATGGATTACTTTTACCCATTGATGAAGCAGTGGGCGGTTGGCCTGCGATTTATGTCAGTGAAGCACTCGCTTTTTATCTTAACCAAGGCTCGCCTGTGCAAGTGCCCAATTTGCCTGAAGGTAAATGGATGCGCCTTTATTCCCAAAATGAAAAATTTCTCGGTATTGGTGAGGTGATTGATGATGGTCGTGTCGCACCACGCCGCTTGCTTGCTTTATAGTTTAAATTTTCATAGTGTTTCAAGTATACCAGCATTTGGGAAGAACAATATCTTCCTTGTCTAAGTTATTTAATGTATCAAGGGAATGCGGAAAAGAGACAGTTTTTTTTGAGTAGCTTATTCTATCTTTTCGTAAAAATGTAAACTCCATTAACGGTGGAATTAAGTAATTACCATGTCGTACAGGTTTGGCAAAATTGTTAGGGTGTATATGGACTATTTCATAGTGTTTTAATAGTTTTTTGAAGGTGATATCAATAAGATCAAATCCAATATCATAAAATAAATTTTCGAGGTTATGAAATTCTATAATTAGTATTCTAAATTTTTTTAATATGCAATGATCAGTATCTAATATTACCGAATATTCACCACCTTCAATATCCATTTGTAGTATAAACTCAGTTTTTGTTGGCGTTTTTGATTCTACCCAGCTTTCTAATGTCATATATTTTTCAGAGTTTTCTTGTCCAAGAAATTTTTTTTCAAAATCAATTAAGCTATGACTTTGAGGCGGCTGAGATACAGAAGCATCAGCCAGATAACAAGGGATATCATATTTTATTAAATCTTTTTCAAAGTCACATGTGGTATCAACACCGGGTGAATAACAAGCAGAAATATTTTTTATGTCATAAGGGATGAGATAGCCTCCGTCATGCTTATTGCCAAAGCGTACTAATTTATGATTTGTTGAAACAGGATGTACCATTTCAAAAAAACTTTTAAGTTTTTTTGGGTCAGTTGTTTTAGCTATTTTTTGATTAGATTTAAGCAGAAGCGATCTTAGTGCTGTTGTCATATTTTTGTCTTATTCTGAGTGGTCGTTGTAATTACAAAGGTCATATTATACCTTGTTAATATTAAAATATATATTATGAATATAAAAAATCCCGGCAAAAGCCGGGATCCATTAAAGAGAAGTGATCAATTAATCATGATGATTATCATGTTTATTGTGAGGGCGCTTGGGCTGATCTTCTTCGTTAGGTAATTCACTAAACTGCTGGTCAAGACCGCAGTATTCGAGTAGCTCGTTAACTAAGAATAATGGCGCAATAAATAAATTCCATAGGCTATTCATAATGGCGGGTTTGCTTTTTTCGATTTTGTGACCAGTTAGGATTAATGCCCAGCCGATGACGAATAATACGATAAAGATGATACCGCTCGATTTAGTTGGAAAAGGTCCTGCAACCCAGCCTGCAATCAGTAGTACGAATATCATGACAACGGTTGTTGTGGCAGCAAGCTTATGCACGCCGAGACTAAAATAATAGCCGGCACCAACGATAACGAGTAGCCAAGTGAAGCTTACTTTCCACATGGTGCCAAAATCGAGGTTCACCCAGTGTAGTAGCATAAAAATGCTGAAGATAACGATAGGCACGCCAAACAGATGCATCAGCTTATTGGTGCTGTTGGTATGCTGCGCTTTGTAAGCCGCTTTGAGTTCATTGAATGATATCATTATTGTCTCCCTGACTAGAAAAAACCCAAGAAAATAAAGTATAGCATAACAAGTTCATTTAGGTAAAAATTTGATCATATTGGATAATATTTTAACATTACTTTGAGTGAGATAGGGAAGGTGCTAGGATAGTCGTGTGTGGTGCTTGTTTATCTTCAACCCAATTTTATGATTTAGCTGAAAAAGATAGCACCTTTAAACTAGAATATGAGGAATACATTATGAAAAGGATTTTACTTGGTTTATCAGTAGTGATGATGACTTGTATGGGCACTGCTCTACCAGCACCAATTGAACTATTGAACATGAATTACAAGAATCTCACACAAACAATATGTGGTTTATCTATTCGAAATATAGTAGATAAAATTAAGGCATCAGCTTGTTATAATAACTGTATTCTTTGCAATAGCGCAGGACTAGCTTTATTAAATGGTAGGAGTTGCTATAATAATTTAAGCGAGAGCGAGAGGGAGGGGTATTGTATTCAAATATGTGCTGAGCTTGTCTCTGAGAGACTATATGGACTATCTGAAGGAAATGCTCAAAGCTGTTTGGGTAGATTATTACAAATATATAATTAGCAGGAAGTAGAGCAGCTCCAAGCTGTTATTGCCAATCTACTAGGGCTACGCTAGATTGGTTAATAGTGAGCCTTTTTTTGAACGCTTCAAAATTGACGTGCCTCATGAGGGTTTCCTTAAAATATAAAGTATGCTGATTGCACATGAGTTACTATCGCAATTGAACCTTGTGTCAGATCAGTGTACTATTTTTCGATCTCAAATGTCGAAGGAACAGTATCATGAAACGTACCAAAAAGCTTATTTGCTATATTTGTCTTTTTGTATCGGTGATGAGTTTAGTGGGTTGTGGTGAGAACCCAAATGAGGTTGGTGGTACTTTAATTGGTGCAGCGGCTGGTGGATTGCTAGGTAGTCGTTTTGGTGGTGGTAGTGGTAAGGTTGCTGCCGGGCTTGCAGGTGCTGCGATTGGTGGTTTTGTGGGTAACCGCGTAGGTCAGTATATGGATCGTCAAGATAAGATTAATTATCGCAGTGCGGTAGTGAATACACCGGTGGGTCAAGAGGCACGCTGGACCAATCGTCGTACCGATACGACTTATACGGTAACACCAGTGAAGCAGTATCGTGAGCATACAGCACATCACGATCGTATATGTCGTCGTTATCGCACGACAGTAATGGTTAAAGGTAAAGAGACCGAAGCTTATGGTCATGTGTGTAAAGATAAATATGATGAGTGGAAAATTGTATCCTAATATTAGACTCAGGCGCTTGCGCCAACATCCAAGCTTGCGTGATTTAGTACGCGAACATCAATTATCGATAGATGATTTGGTATTGCCACTTTTTATAAAAGAAGGCACACAGATTCGCGAACCAATTAGCTCGATGCCAGGGCAGTTCCAATTGAGTGTTGACCAGCTTGCTCAAGAAATCACTGTAATTGAAAAACTGGGTATTAAGGCAGTATTACTATTTGGTATCCCGCAGCATAAAGATTCAGTGGGCTCATCATCATGGCAAGATGGTGGCGTTATTCAGCAAGCCATTCAAAAAATTAAATCACTATCAACCACGTTGTTGGTTGTTGCTGATGTGTGTTTTTGTGAGTTTACCGATCATGGCCATTGTGGTGTGGTGAAAAAAAGCAATGATGACTTTGAGCTTGATAATGATGCTACATTAGAAAATTTAGCCAAACAGGCAGTCAGTTTTGCAAGAGCAGGGGCTGATGTGGTGGCACCAAGTGGTATGATCGATGGTATGGTACAAGCGATTCGTCGTGGGCTTGATGTGGCTGACTTTAAAAATGTGCCGATTATTAGTTATGCGATCAAATACGCATCGAGTCTTTATGGGCCCTTTCGTGAGGCGGCAGAAGGCGCGCCACAGTTTGGTGACCGCCGTAGTTATCAGATGGATTGTGCTGATGGTGATCGTGCACTACGAGAAGCAGAGCTTGATGTTGCTGAAGGTGCTGATATGTTAATGGTCAAGCCAGCAAGCTTTTACCTTGATATTATTTATCGTGTGAAACAAGCGTTTCCAGCAGTCCCAATGTGTGCTTATCAAGTCAGCGGTGAATATGCGATGATAAAAGCGGCAGCTGAAAAAGGCTGGCTTGATCATGACAAAATCATGCTAGAAAGTCTGTTAGCAATGAAACGTGCGGGTTGTGATTTTATTATTACTTATTTTGCTAAGGATGTAGCGAAAATTTTATGAAAGTTAAAACGATTTACAACTGCCAATACTGTGGTGCGCAATATCCCAAGTGGCAAGGTCAATGCAGTGACTGTGAGAAATGGAATACGATTAGTGAAGAAATTAATTCGATAGCAGCGACTGAGCGTGCGATAGGTTATGCAGGAACGGCGGCGAAGTTAACAGCATTAACTGAGGTTCAAGTTGAATCGCTGCAACGCTTAGGTACCGGTATGGCAGAGTTGGATCATGTGCTCGGTGGTGGTTTGGTGTCGGATGCAGTGGTGTTAGTGGGAGGTGATCCGGGTATTGGTAAATCGACGTTATTGCTGCAAGTGTTATGTCAATTTTCAAAAAATTATAAATCGCTTTACATAACAGGTGAAGAATCTTTGCAACAAGTAGCGATGCGAGCCAAACGTTTAAGCTTATCGGCTGAAAGGCTGATGTTACTAACAGAGACCAATGTCGAGACCATGATTAAGCATGCTGAAAAGTATCACCCACAGATTATGGTTGTGGATTCGGTGCAGACGTTATTTACCGAGCGGGTACAATCGGCACCAGGTAGTGTCAGTCAGGTGCGTGAGTCGTGTGCGCAGTTATTACGGTTTGCCAAGCAAAAAGGTATTGCGTTATTTTTTGTAGGACATGTGACGAAAGAGGGGGCGATTGCAGGACCACGTGTGTTAGAGCATATGGTGGATGCAGTGCTTTATTTTGAGGGTGAGCGTGATGGGCGTTATCGTTTGTTGCGTGCGGTAAAAAATCGTTTTGGTGCGGTGAATGAGTTGGGTGTATTTGCGATGACGGATCTTGGTCTAAAGCAGGTGAGTAACCCCTCGGCACTTTTTCTATCGGGTTTTCGCGCTAAAGTGCCGGGCAGTACCATAATGGTAACCTGGGAAGGATCGCGTCCGTTGTTAGTTGAAATCCAATCTTTAGTTGATGATACACATTTACCAAACCCACGCCGTGTTACTGTTGGTCTCGATCAAAATCGTTTAGCGATGTTATTAGCGGTACTCAGTCGTCATGGACAAATTACCACGTTCGATCAAGATGTGTTTGTGAATGCAGTAGGTGGTTTGCGTGTTCGAGAAACGGCAGCTGACTTGCCAATTCTATTAACAGTATTATCTAGCCTTAAAAATAAGCCATTGCCAGAAGGCTTTGCCGTTTTTGGAGAAATAGGGTTATCAGGTGAAATTCGTGCTGTGCCAAGTGGTCAAGAACGTTTGAAAGAGGCACAAAAACATGGTGTCAAAACTGTGATGCTACCTAAAGCGAATGCACCTAAAAATCCACCAAATGGCATCGAGATTATTCCCGTCGCACATCTGGTGCAAGCTCTCACTATTTTTTAGGGGGGACACTCCTGTTCTAACTTTTAAAACTAGCTTTTTTTCAATTGGTTAAAACCTTAAAAACGACGGGTCATTCCTGTTCTAACTCAAAAAAAATTGAGTTAGAACAGGAATG
>JAUIDD010000027.1 GCA_030429175.1 Gammaproteobacteria bacterium | reverse complement strand
CCAGAACTCGCAAGTTACACCATACATGCTAACTATGAACACGCTGGCATCAATGCTAATCATATAGATCTTGTCACTATAGGCTGTGTATTAAGCGCAGGACTAGGACAAGCACCAGCAAGACAAGCTGCATTAAAAGCTAATTTACCTATAAACACACCTTGTATCACAGTTAATAAAATGTGTGGCTCCGGGCTGCAAGCCGTTATCCAAACTCATGATGCAATTCTTGCAAAATCAGTTCGAATAGCTGTTGCTGGTGGCATGGAAAACATGACGCAAGCACCCTACTTGATTCCTAAAGCACGTTTTGGTTATCGATTTGGTCATGCCGAAATACTAGATCATATGCAGTATGATGGACTCGAGGATGCCTACTCACATAAATCAATGGGATTATATGCAGAAGCGTGTGTTAAAGAATTTAATTTTAGCCGAGAAGCACTCGATATATTTGCTAAAACTAGCGTAGAACGTGCTATTGCTGCTACAAAGCGTGGAGACTTTAAAGATGAAATTGTGCCAATCATCATTAACGAGGAAAAGATTAATCGTGATGAAGGCATATTAAAAGCGAAACCAGAGAAGATTGCAAAACTCAAACCTGCATTCGACCCCAATGGTAGTATTACTGCAGCTAACTCAAGCTCTATTTCAGATGGTGCAGCTTCGTTGTTACTTGCAAGCGCAACCCAAGTACATAAACTTAACCTAACACCAATGGCAATAATAAAAGGTCATGCAACACATGCTCAGTCGCCTGAATGGTTTACAACAGCTCCTATTGATACAATAAAAAAACTACTTAACAAAATTAACTGGTCTATCAATGATATCGATCTATTCGAAATAAATGAGGCTTTTGCCTGCGTTACGATGGCAACTATGGAAGCATTAAAGATTCCACAAGACAAAGTTAACATACACGGTGGCGCCTGTGTTCTAGGACACCCGATAGGCGCTTCAGGTGCGCGCATATTAACAACGCTAATTCACACGCTAAAACAACGTCATCTCAAACGTGGCGTTGCAGCACTTTGTATTGGTGGCGGCGAGGCACAAGCGATTGCCATAGAATTAACCTAATAGGGTAGAACATGTCGATACTTGAAACGAAGATAAAACTTAACAGTGATGAGTTTAAAGCTAATAGCAAAATGATGCAGCAGCACATTGATAAACACGATAAACTACTAGAACAAATCAAAATAGGCGGCCCAGAAAAAGCACGTGCTCGCCAGCAACAACTTGGAAAAATGCAAGCTAGAGAAAGAATTAAAACACTGGTCGATAAAGATAGTTTTCTCGAGCTATCTGCATTTGCTGGACATGAACTTTACGAAGATGCCGTCCCAGCTGGTGGTGTCATCACAGGGGTGGGTAATGTTAGTGGTCAGACATGTATGATTATTGCTAACGACCCCAGCGTTAAAGGTGGCACCTACTACCCAATTAGCGTTAAAAAGCATTTGCGTGCGCAGGAGATAGCAGAAGAAAACTGCTTACCCTGCATTTATTTGGTTGATTCTGGTGGTGCCTTTCTACCGTTGCAAGATGAAGTATTTCCAGATCGGGATCATTTTGGTCGCATCTTCTATAACCAAGCACGCATGTCATCTAAAAACATCCCACAAATTGCAGTTGTAATGGGTTCTTGTACCGCGGGTGGTGCTTATGTACCTGCAATGGCAGACCAAACGATTATGGTTAAACACCAGGCTACAATCTTTTTAGGTGGTCCACCACTTGTCAAAGCAGCTACGGGAGAAATCGTCAGTGCTGAAGAACTTGGTGGTGCAGATCTACATTGTCGCCAATCTGGTGTTGCTGATTATTATGCTGAAAGTGATGAAGATGCACTACGGATTGCATGCGACATTGTGAATAATTTAAATCGCAAAAAAATCGTCAATATAGATATTAAAACCGCTCAAGAACCCAAATATGATCACATCGAATTACTAGGCATTGTCAGTGCTGATAGCCGCATGCCCTTTGATATTCGTGAAATCATTGCACGCATCGTTGATGGCTCACAATTTGAAGAATTTAAAGCACTCTACGGTAAAACTCTCGTATGTGGTTTCGCGCATATGGAAGGCGTTCCAGTAGGAATTATTGCAAACAACGGCATACTCTTCCCAGACTCAGCTAACAAGGGCACACAATTTATTGAGCTCTGCTGTATCCGTAAAATTCCTCTCGTTTTCTTACAAAACATCACCGGCTTTATGGTAGGTAAACAATATGAAGCTGAAGGAATCGCAAAGCATGGTGCTAAAATGGTTAATGCTGTTGCTTGTGCTGCCGTACCTAAAATTACTGTTATCGTTGGTGGCAGCTATGGTGCTGGAAACTATGCCATGTGTGGCCGCGCCTACCAGCCACGTTTTTTGTTTATGTGGCCAAATGCTAAAATTTCTGTGATGGGCGGTGAACAAGCTGCTGGCGTACTCACAGATGTGCAACGTGCCAAGAAAAAACGTCATAATGAAGAGTGGTCAAAACGTCATGAAGTTAGCTTTACAAAACGCATTATCTCATTTTATGAAGAAAAATCTAGCGCTATTTATTCAAGCGCGCGACTGTGGGACGACGGGATTATTAGTCCGCTAGATACACGCAGTGTCATCTGTCAATGCTTACATGCAACACTACATTCACCGATACACAATACAACTTATGGCGTCTTTAGGATGTAAATTAGTTAATTAAAATTACGTTGACATAAAGCTTCGAGCTCTTGCTCGGATATACTAGTGCACTGAGAAATTTGTGATAGAGACAGCCCATTTTCTAACATTCTTTGAATTAATTCTACCCGCCCCTCTTCTCTGCCTCGTCCAACACCTAGCCCTATACCTTGCTCTATACCTTGCTCTATACCTCTTTGAATTAGAGTTTCGGCTCCTGTCATAATTTTCTCCGATGTTTTTGGTTGAAAATTTTGGATGATTAATCTATGTAATCTATCAATATCATCAACTTCATATTGACTTATGAGATAGTTTATCAAACCCGTAGTAGCCTGACTAGAGCCAGTAACATCTAATAAAATTAATGGCTGTATTAGTTTTTCAAAGAAAACAAAAAAATCACCAACTTCACGATGCTTTAGTATCACTTCAACAACACCATGCCACTTATGCTTTAGTAACGAGTCATCATCAAATTGAGTAAGATCAATAAGTTGTAATGGATGCCGCATAATTTCTTTTGCAGCTACGGGATCTTCAAAAATACTATAGTAATCAGTTTCACATTTATATGAATACTTTCCATTATACAGAACTAAAGGATAAACAACTGGTGCCTTACGGGTTTTATGAACTTGTATATGTTGCAACATGATATCGGCCTTATACCTTTCTACACGTATTACTATAAAAGGATCTGGCTTACGCTGATGCTCAATTAAAACATAAACGAATCCTTTTTTTCCATTGACCATCTTCATGGAATATAACACATCAGTGAATGACTGGCTTAACGTATCATCGACAAAGGAATCCTTAGCGAGTCTCAACGTTTCAAACTTAAAATATAACTGAACATTTAGCGGTAAATGATGCCTTAAAAATGAATTTGCAATTTTCTTATCTGATAATGTTTTCTTGACAATACTATCGTGTGACTTGCATGGCATTGAACTATCCTTAGCTAAAAGGATAGCCTAACAAATAAATTAGCTTGTGAAACCCCGTGTTTTTAAATTTATTTTATATTTGATTACGCGTATAACACTCAAGTTAAATTTTGGCTAAACTTTCTTCTAACCAAGTAATCCAACATTTTGTCATCTTAAGGCCATAACTTAATGTCATTTCCCACAGTAATTTTTGTTGCCTAACTTTAACTTGCAATTCTATATCATCATTAATACGTTTATAAATCGCAAGTTGTTCTTTGCGTTTAAACAATTCGCGCTCAAGGTGCTCACGGATAACTGTAGGCTTTACCTCTTTAGACAAAAATAATTTTAATAAAAATGGATTACGTAGACGTGATTCTTGAACTGACTCAATCAGCCATTCTTTTAGAATTTCTTGACCGTGCGTAGTAATGCGATATTGTTTGCGCTTGCGAGAGTTACGCCGACGCACCCCAACTTCTTCTATTAGCTTCATCTGTACCATACGCGACAACGTTGGGTATAAATGTCCTTCACTTTCATGCCAAAAATAGCCGATCGTGTCAGCTACACGCTTACGAATATCGTAACCTGACATTTCACATTCACTTAAGAAACCTAAGACGGCATAGATACTTTGATTGGCAAATGGCTTATGCATGATAATCTTCCTATTTGAACCCAGGGATGCATAATACATCGTTTAGATGCATTTATCAATACATAGTGCGCAACCTGATCCACAGGCAAGGATTGTTTAAACATTTGAAGGAATTTTACGTCCGCTTAGCTTGGAAGAAACGCATCGATAAACACAACCAAGATCCCAATTGGAGCAACAAAGCGCGTTAAGAACAGCCAAATATTATATAAGAAATTTGATTTGAAGTTGATTTCATTGTATGTGATTTCACGTCTTAAAATCCAGCCGGCAAAAATTGCATAGAAAATACCACCAACAGGCAAGAATATATTTGTTGATAAGTCGGTAATCGCTGTAAAAAGATCCCACTCATGAAACAACTGTACGCTGTGCAACACATTAAACGATAGCACAGATAATATACCTAGACTTCCTGCAATCACACCAACAAAAATACTTGCGCCACCCCTGCTCCAATGTGTTTTTTCACACAGCAACGCAATCATCGGCTCAGCAATATTAATTGATGAAGTCCATGCCGCAAATAATAACAATAAGAAAAATAATACGCTTACCCATTGCCCCAGTAGCATATGACTAAATGCCATTGGCAATGCTAAGAACATCAACCCAGGGCCTTCTTGCGCTGGAATATGATGCATAAATAGAACAGGGAAAATGGCCATCCCCGCTAAAAAAGCGACTAAGACATCAAGTATTGCAGTTGCAGCCACCGCCCTGCCAATCGATGCTGTTTTATCAAGGTAGGATCCATAAACCTCCATTGCGCCAACGCCAACAGCGAGGGTGAAAAATGCATGACCCAATGCATTGATGATTACACGGCCGGTAATCTTAGCCATTTTAAAATCAAATAAGAAATGCCATGCTTTGACAAATGCACCTCCTGTTGTAGCATAAGCAAATAATACCAATATTATGAGAATCAAGAACAAAATCGGCATCATATAGACATTTGCTAGCTCAAGACCACGATGCACACCGCGCGCTACGACATACATAGTTAAACACATAAAGATAATATGATAGAGCAACATCTCACCTGGCTGCGCCAAAAAATGCGACCAGATTAGCTGCAAATGCTCACTTGATTGACGGACCAATGCGCCACTTAAGGCTTCAATCAAATAAAAAATCGACCAACCTGCAATCACACTATAAAATGATAAAGTAATCACAAGCCCAGCCATGCCCCACCAGCCGAGCAATGACCAGTGACGGCTACGTCCTTCAGCAACAGCTAACTCTGATAAGGCATCGACGGGATTTTTTTGTGCTCGACGACCAATTGCAATTTCAGAGACCATAACCGGCAGCCCAATTAATACAATACAAATCAGATAAATTAAAACAAATGCACTGCCACCATTATCGCCCGCCATATATGGAAACTTCCAAATATTACCAAGTCCAACCGCAGCACCAGTAAGTGCTAAAACAAATGCGAGTTGTGATGACCAGTGTGCCCTTTTCATTGCTGATTTCCTACTATGTCTCTATAATACAAAACCATGATTCTACTACAGAGGCCAGCAAATGCGAAACTTTGAACATCTTACATTCCGTACAGAAGGCGAAACTGCCTATATAACACTCAATAACCCCGAAGAACACAATGCAATATCTCCACAGTTGATCGATGAGCTGTCATCCTTATGTGATACTATTGCCAAATTAAGCGATATCCGCGTCGTACTCCTTAAAGCAAATGGACGTAATTTCTGTGCTGGCGCCGATATCAATTGGATGCGCAGTCAAGTAAACAATAATTTTAATGATAATAAAGCTGATGCAAAAAATTTAAGTATGCTTTTTCATAAGCTCAGCACCCTGCCACAACCTTTAGTTGGTGTCGTTCAAGGTAAAGTTTATGGTGGTGGATTGGGCTTGCTTGCCTGCTGCGATATCGTTATCGCTAGTGAAAAATCAGCTTACTGCTTTTCCGAAGTAAAACTCGGCTTAATTCCTGCAACCATCACACCATACGTTATTCGTAAAATTGGTTATAGCCACTGTCGCGCCTTATTCGTCTCGGCAGAAATATTTTCAGCAGAAAAAGCCTACCAATATGGCCTCGTACACAAACTCTGTAAAGTAGAAGAACTTGAAAGCAAAGCGCTTAAGCTCATCAAACAACTTAAACAAAACGGTGCGATGGCGATGGCACAATCGAAGCAACTACTCGATCAATTCTACCCCATCGACGTTCAAATGATCGATTTTACTGCCGATATGCTAGCGCAAGTCCGCGTTAGTGATGAAGCACAACAACGTATGAATCTATTTGTTGAGGCTGGAAAATGATTATTTTACTTTCCCCAGCCAAAAAACAAGATTTTGAAACTAACTATCCAGATATTGAAGCAACTCAGCCACTTGCCAAAAAAGACACCAGCATCTTGGTAGATACACTTAAAAAGCTTAAACAAAGTCAAATTGGCAAGCTGATGGGGGTGAGTGATAAAATTGCTGAACTTAATTTTGAGCGCTTCAAAGCATTTGACCCACAAAAATATAATCGCAATAATGCCAAACAAGCAATTTTTGCCTTTAAGGGCGATGCATATCGCGCACTGGACGTTAATACACTTGATAAGCCTAGCTTAAATTTTTTACAACAACATTTACGTATTCTCTCAGGCTTATATGGCAGCTTGCGTCCATTAGATTTAATTCAACCCTATCGCCTAGAAATGAAAACACCACTTACTAATCCAGTGGGTCGCGACCTTTATGATTTTTGGGGTGATAAAATCAGCAAACAATTATACAAACAGCTCAAAGAACACAAAAACCAAACGTTTATTAATCTAGCTTCTAGCGAATACTTTAAAGCGGTTACCAATCTACCAGCTAATATCATTAATATCACTTTCAAAGAAAAAAAAGGGGATCAGTATAAAGTAATTGGCATACATGCCAAACGCGCCCGTGGCTTAATGACGCGCTACATTGCTCACAACCAAATTGATAATCCAAAAAAACTGATAGACTTTGCCGAAGAAAAATATCGTTTTAATAAAAAATTATCGAGTGATAATGACATTGTTTTCACTAGATAGGTGCTTAATTGTGCGCTTATCGCATTTCATTTTCAATGATGCCGGTTATCTCTATTATGCTGGCACTCGAACCCAGCGACGCTTACGTATCTGCACCCACTCATTGTTACATATCGGGCGGCGATAGAAGCACTGCCCTTCATAAGACTGCATCTGACAACTGGTAATAGCCCATACACGCGCATAAGATTCTTTAATGCTACGTCCTTCATAAACACGATGGGTTTTATTATTTTCAACACGGCATACATACATTTCTTCATCAACATAATAATGCTCTAGCTTAATCTGTGTACGTTTAGATTTTTGAGCTGCTTGTACAGACAACGTAAATATCACACAAGTTGCTAAAATAAATATAAAGGTAAAACGAGACATGTTAACTCCTTATTTTTTGACTAACTGATTGCGCTTGCCACACTCAAATTTAATATGCTCGCTGCAAGACCCATAAAAACGAGAGGTTGTCTTACATTCCTCGATGGCAGTTTCTTTTGCTTTTTGCAAAGTAGAACCAACACCACGATAATAGTTGCGGGTGCGTCTATTGAGCATTCGACAAGAATACATTGTGACGTGCTTGCTCTCATGACTGTATTGCTCAATATACTGTGGCAGGGGATTATCATCACTAGACTTAGTACTATGATTACAGCCAACCAAACCCACTATAACAAGCAGGCAAAGTATTGGTAACATTATAAATTGGAAGGGACTGAGCTGAGCCATGATCTATTTCCTTATATTAGGTATCCATGAAACGATACCAAAATAGCTTAGCACGAGTCAAAACTGTTGACAATCTATCACCACCTAAGCTATAAAGAATGCTATGTTATGCCTTATCAAACAATTCCAATCTCTTATTGCTGCGGCAAGCCGTAACTATTACTATGCCTTTCGATTTAGTCAGTTTTATTTTTACAGCTAATCATTCGCACTAAACTGATCAAAACCTACTAAAAACAAAGAGATAAAAATGAATCGCATTACCAATACCCGTATCGACAGACTAACCCCACTTATCACACCCGCTGAAATTAATCAGATACTACCACTAGCCGAAAGCTTGCATCAGCATATTATTGATTGTCGCGAAGATGTTGAAAACATCCTTACCGGCAAAGATGACCGCTTGATTGTTATCGTCGGTCCCTGCTCTATTCATGATAGTGATGCGGCACTCGATTATGCACGCCAGCTAAAGCTACTTCAAGAAAAGTATCAAAAGGAGCTTTGCATCTTAATGCGTGTTTATTTCGAGAAACCACGCACCACCGTTGGCTGGAAAGGATTAATTAATGATCCGCACCTCAATAACAGCTTCGAAATCAACACCGGCCTTAAAAAAGCACGGCAATTACTTCTAGATATCAATCAATTGGGGCTTGCTACTGCTACTGAATTTCTCGACACTGTTATTCCACAGTATATAGCTGACCTGATTAGCTGGGCTGCGATTGGTGCACGCACCACCGAAAGTCAGGTACATCGCGAAATGAGCTCTGGTTTATCTATGCCGGTTGGCTTCAAAAATAGTACTCAAGGCAATACTGATATCGCTGTTGACGCTATTTTTGCTGCTAAACATCCACATCATTTTCTCGGCGTGACCACGCGCGGTGAAGCCGCTATTGTCAGCACAAGTGGTAATAATGTGTGTCATATTATCTTACGCGGTGGTAAACAAACTGGCCCAAATTATAGTGAGACTCATGTTAAAGAAGTCAGTCATTCCCTAAAAGCTAAAAAACTTATCGACAGCGTGATGATCGACTGCAGTCACGGTAATAGCCAAAAAAAACATAAACAACAACTGGTCGTAGTTGATGATGTATGCCAACAACTCCTAAAGAATAACCCTATTTCTGGTATTATGATTGAAAGCAACATTAAGGAAGGCAACCAACCGCTGACTCACATTAAAGATCTCGAATATGGCAAGAGCATTACCGATGCCTGCATCGATCTCGAGGATACCGAAGCAGCACTCGAACAATTAGCCCAAACCATCCAACAAAAGAGAGCCCAATCATGACCACACTCGATGAAGCACTTAACGATGCACGCAAACAAATCGATATTATCGATGATGTGATACTGGAGTCACTCAATCAACGCGCTAAAACATCGCTTCGTATTGCAGAAATAAAGCAACAACATGACCCCAGCCTTAATAATATTATTGACTCTACCCGTGAGCAAGTCATCATAAAACGCATTATCAACAAAAATAATGGACCACTTTCAAGCGCACAAATTGAAGCATTATTTACATTAATCATTGAGCATAGCCGTGAATTACAACTAGGATCACCGACATGAACGATACAAAAATAGGCATCCAAGGTGGTAAAGGTAGCTTTTCGGAGCTTGCAGCTCAGCAATTCATTCAAATGCACAAGATCAACAACCCTGAAATTGTTTTTTTAATCAATTCAGAAAACGTACTCTCAGCCATTAATAATGACGATGTCGATCATGGTATTTTTGCCATTGAAAATGCTCAAGGAGGTGTTGTAATCGAAAGTATTCATGCACTTGCTCACCATAACTGTAATATCTTAAGTTTATTTCACGTTGAAATATCGCAAAACTTGCTAGTGCTTCCAGGTACTCGCATGACTGATATCAAAGAAATTCGTTCGCACCAACAAGCACTACGCCAATGTCGTAATTATCTTGCTGATCATTTCTGGAGTTGCCAATTAATTGAAGAAGATGACACTGCTGAATCGGCAAGACGCTTACATAGTGGTGATTACGGTTCAGAAACAGCAGTAATTGCTAATGAATTTTGTGCTGAACTTTATGAGCTTGAGCTGCTTACCAAAGACATTCAAGATCTCAAACACAATTTAACCCTATTTGCAGCTGTGGAGAAACTCGGATGAACACTGCCATTATTGGTCATGGACGCTTTGGTGCATTACTTGGAAACATATTATCATCACAATATACAGTCACCATGTTTGACAAAGGTGATTCATTAGAACCTCTTAATCAGTTTGATAGCATTTTTTTATGTGTACCGATTCGTAGTTTCGAAACAGTTATTAAGGCCATCAATACCCATTTAAAACCTGGAGTAACTATCATTGACACCTGCTCGGTAAAGCTGCATCCCGTCAAATGCATGCTCGAACACTTAGCCGAACACACCCATATCATTGCCACACACCCATTGTTTGGACCTGATTCCTATTCAGAAGCTGGACCATGTCGTATGATGATGGAACCAACCCGTTGTGATAACCAAATCTATAAGCAATGGAAAAATTTTTTTGAATCTCAGTCAATTCACATCTTAGAAATGAGTGCCGAAGCGCATGATCGCTTTGCTGCATGCTCACAAGGCATTACACACGTACTTGGACGCACCCTAGAATCAATGGGTATTTGTCAAACCCCTATTGACACACTCGGCTTTACTCGCTTACTTGGCATCGTCAATCAAACGTGTAATGATACGCGCGAACTCTTTGAGGATTTACAAAAATATAACCCTTACTTTAAACCTGTATTAGAGCAGCTAATGCAAACGCTTAATGCGCAACTTAAAACATTCGAATAAGCGACAGATCTATATAATTATTGTATAATCATTGTGTTTTATATGATCACACTAGAGGCGCTATGGCAACTAACAATGATTTTCCACATTTTATTAGTACTGATCAAAAGGTGCTATTGTCTGATTGGACGGTAATGGCTAAACTAATCTTTAAGCACTCGGCCTTACTTAAAGATGGTGGCTATGATGAAGAAGCCTTTAACAACGAGCCCACTCATATACTCTCGGATCAACAATTTGATAACGCCTTTCGCGGCCCCTACGCCGCCTTCCTTCGCGATAAAATACGTGCTTTTGCTACCCTCTGCCGCTTACGCATGGCATCACACATCCAAAATGAAGATAGCCTTAAAGATCACTTAAACACACTGCACCCAGAGTTACAACTCCAAGCAGATGTGACAGAGCAATTTGATAGAGAACACATTAAAGATGCTCAAGATAAGCTTGATACCCTGGTCGCCGATCATAATCAACAATGGGAGGGCCAATTATTTTTCTGGCAAACCAGCATCATCAGCGCACTTAATGACGCCAAACTTGGTGCAAACGCCAACGATACCGATGAGTTTAGCGCAGCAGAGCCGTTATCAGAGTTATTTGAGCGCTATCAAAATTACAATATTGATTTGCCCAAAGTTACCTTCCCACTATCATTTCATGACTACTTTATGATGAAAGCAAAATTAATGATCTTAAATGCATTAAGTCGTCAGCAGCTACCTCACGATAACAAGCAAATCCAAAGCTTTATGAGTAAACTTAAAAAACCATTGGCTGAAATTAGCAATGCCGAAATGAAATTACTTGAAACACAACGTAAAAAAACAATTGAGGCGCTTGCAGACATTCAATTTGCTGCATTAGCGCGCTGACGTGATACTTCATACAGACACACGCCCGTTGCCACTGACACATTGAAACTTTCGACCGTACCGCTCATCGGAATTTTGGCGAGATAATCGCAATGTTTTTGGGTTAAATGTCGAATACCTGTGCCTTCGGCACCCATTACCACTGCTATATTAGCTGTCATGTCAATATCACTGATGGGTACATCAGTATCGGCACTCATACCCACAATCCAAATACCAGTGGCCTGCAGTGCACGCATACACCGCGCTAGATTGGTTACTTGCACAAATGGGGTGGTAAACGCCGCACCAGTGGACACTTTAATCGCTGTTGGCGTCAATGATGCCGTCTTATCTTTGGGCGCAATCACACAACACGCACCAAAGCCATTGGCAACACGTAGACACGCACCTAAATTATGCGGGTCTTGGACACCATCAAGCATTAAAATCAAACTAGGTTGTTGCGCATTTTGGATGATTCCTTGAAGATCAGCTTCGGCATAAATCGGCAAGTGTTTACATAGTGCGACGACACCTTGATGAACGCTGCCTTTTCCAAGGTACTTTTCTAAATCTTGGCGCGGTAGCACTTCTATTGTGATACCCGCAGCCAGTGCTTGCTTTTGACAGGCGATGATGCTGTTATCTTTACGCCGTTCTTGGATTAATAAACGCTCAACCTGCTCTGGATAGCATTGTAATAAGGCGTTAACTGCATGTAGACCATAAATTGCTTCACTCATGGGCGCATTATAATGATACAATTACCCACATGCAAAGGATCTCTGTCTTTATCATTATAACGCTCTTGCTGATCATCAGCGGTTGCTTTCATGCGAGTGAACCCAAAGATGGTCCACCACGTACTTATCAAGATATCAGCAAAATTAAACAGCCTATTCCACATTACCTACCCAAAAGCCGTTATGGCAACCCATCAACATATAGCGTTGCTGGTATCACCTATCGCGTGCTCAATTCAGCACATGGTTATAATGAGCGTGGCATCGCATCCTGGTATGGCTCAAAATTTACCCGCAGACTAACCTCAACACGTGAAAGCTATGATCCCTATAAAATGACTGCCGCAAGTCCAGTGTTACCTATTCCTTGCTTTGTGCGCGTTACCAACTTAGAAAATAATCGCTCCATCGTCGTTAAAGTCAATGATCGAGGACCCTTTGCACCAAATAGAATTATTGATCTCTCTTATGCAGCAGCAACTAAACTCGGCTACGTTAGAAAGGGTACTGCCTTAGTCGATGTTGCTGTTATTGATACACGTTCACCTGGATTATTATCATTGCCAGAATTAGGTCATAAACCACAACTGTATTTGCAAGTAGGTGCTTTTAGTCATCAAATCAATGCCGATATGCTGGCACATCAAGTGGCACAACTCACTCACAAGCACACACACATCGAAACAACTCCAAGTGCCAGTCGTCACCTCTACCGCGTACAAATAGGCCCAATTAACAATGTCGTTGAGTCTGATCGACTTCAAGCTGCATTAATACGCGCCAACCTTGGCCAAGCCATCACAATCATTCGTTAACACACTTTACGTTAGTGATTGTTTTAGTTAGACTGCCGACTAACTATTAAAATAACAAATGGACATATAACTATGCGCAGTTATCCATCAGATACAAAAATTGGATCCACAAAAGGTGATAAGGATAATAAACCACCACAACAATCAACAAAATCCGAAGCTAAAAAAAGCTCACTATGGCAGCTCTTATGGAGAACTACTAGTACTAGCCACGAAAAAGGAGCACCCTTAACCGAAAAATCAGGTTTACTGGCAAATAAAAGAAATTAACTAATAGCAGTTAGATGACAACAGATACCCAACAACTCACATGGAAAAAAACACTTGCAGATGAAAAGCATAAACCGTATTTTCAAGCAATATTGGACTACTTAAAAAAACAATATCAGCAAGGCAAAGTGATCTATCCACCGAAAGATGAAATCTTTAATGCCTTAAAGATGACACCGTTCGATCAGGTAAAAGTTGTTATCATAGGACAAGATCCTTACCATGGCCCAAACCAAGCACATGGGCTGTGCTTCTCGGTTAAACCCGGGATTAAACCGCCGCCATCTTTGGTTAATATTTACAAAGAACTCCATGAAGACACAGGCTTTATAATTCCTGAGCACGGTAATCTTGACGCATGGGCGAAGCAAGGTGTGCTGCTGCTCAACGCAACACTAACCGTGCAAGCACATCAACCACAATCTCACGCCAAGATTGGCTGGCAGCAATTTACCGATCATGTCATTGAAGTACTCAATCAACATCCGCAGCCAATTGTATACCTACTCTGGGGCAGCTACGCACAAAGCAAACGACAACTCATTGATACCTCAAAGCATCATATTCTTGTCGCACCACACCCATCACCGCTGTCGGCCCATCGTGGCTTTTTGGGCTGTCGACACTTCTCTAAAACCAACCAATTACTTGCCGAAATGAACAGAGACACTATCAACTGGCAGCTCTAAGTGCGGTTGACATCCTAAATTGCTCTCGTTAAAGTATCGGCTGAACTATCTTAGCCGAGATGGTGAAATTGGTAGACACGCAAGCTTCAGGTGCTTGTGGGGGTAACCCCGTGGAGGTTCAAGTCCTCTTCTCGGCAGTAACTAGGAAGCACAATGGCACTGATACGTATTTTACAATATCCTGATCCACGCTTAAAAACACTAGGACGTAAAGTTGAAAACTTTGACGATCCTAAATTACAACAAATTATAGATGATATGTTTGAAACGCATTATGCTGCAGACAACTGTGCAGCCCTTGCTGCAACCCAACTTGATATTGAAGACCCACCACATATAACTGTGATAGATTTTTCTGAAAATAAAAATGAGCCTTTATGCCTCGTTAATGGTGAAGTGATTTCATGCGAAGGTACACATACCGATACCGAAGGCTGTATGTCGGTTGGCTGTGATATTGGCAGTGGTGTTTACGAGAAAGTTACCCGCCCTGCTAAAATCTCGGTTAAAGCCTATGATCGTCATGGCAAACTACTCGAATTTGAAGCTGAAGGCTTTATGGCCAAGTGCATCCAACATGAGATTGACCACCTTAACGGTAAAATTTTCTTGGATCATCTATCTAAGTTAAAAAGACAACGGCTTGAAGGAAAACTCAACAAGCTTAAACGCATCCACAAAGCCAATCAAAAAAAGTAGTCACTAAGCCACACGACGTTTAGAAGGAGCGCCCTCTGACTGTATGCGCTAAATAATAGGACTTATCACCTGAGATCAAATTTTAATTAAAATTTGATCTCACTCATTTCACTAAACTGTTACAACTTCATCTTTAAAAATTGGACTTAGGCAAATCGTCTGATCACGCTCAGGGCCGGTTGAGATCATAACAACAGGCAGTTCACACAATACTTCAAGACGATGCACATAGTCTCGTGCTTGCTGTGGCAGCTGTTCGAAGTCGGTCATACCAAAAGTACTGGTTTGCCAGCCCGGCATAGATTCGTAAATTGGTTTACACTCAAGCAACTCAGCACTATCACTTGGTGGATATTGCACGACCTGATCTTTATAGCGATAACCAGTACAAATTTGGATTGTTTCAAACTGATCTAATACATCGAGTTTTGTCAGCACCATTGCCGTTAAACTATTGGCAAGGGTTGAGTGACGCATCATCGGTACATCAAACCAACCACAACGACGTGGGCGCCCCGTAACCGAACCAAATTCACGGCCAACTTTAGCAAGTTCTGCCCCTATATCATTCTGTTGCTCAGTTGGGAATGGTCCTGAGCCAACGCGGGTTAAGTATGCTTTAGTCACACCATAAATGGCATCGAGATACAGTGGCCCAAAACCCGCACCTGTAGCAACAGCGCCGGCAGTGGTATTAGATGAGGTTACATAAGGATAAGTACCAATATCGATATCCAATAAGGCACCTTGCGCACCCTCAAATACGATATTTTTATTTTGTTGGCGAAACTCAGCCAAGCGCTGATTCACATCTGTAATCATCGGTAGAATTACTTTTGCTTGATCACAAAGCTCATCAAACACTTGATTCACATCAATCGTATCGGCGCTATAGAGCTTGGTTAATAGGAAATTATGATATTCGGCTAATGCTTCTAATTTTTCCCTTAAAGGCTCAGGATGGCGTAAGTCTGACACATGCAAACCACGACGTGCAACTTTGTCTTCGTAACAAGGACCAATACCACGCTTAGTCGTACCGATTTTTTTGTCACCCCGCTGATGTTCGCGTGCTTCGTCAATGGCAATATGATAAGGCAACAGCAGACTACAACTGCTGCTGATTTTTAAACGTTCGTGTACGGGCACATCCTGGGCAACCAACTCACCCATCTCGGCAAGCAGCGCCTGAGGTGATAACACCACCCCATTACCAATTAAACAGCTGACATGATCATGCAGAATACCTGATGGAATCAAGCGTAAAATCGTCTTACGACCATCGACGATAATCGTATGACCGGCATTATGCCCCCCTTGATAGCGACAAACCGCCGATACACGATCAGTCAATAAGTCTACAACCTTGCCTTTGCCCTCATCACCCCACTGGGAGCCTAAGATGACGATATTTTTTCCCATTATTATTCCTTGTATAGTGCCGAAAAACGGGCATTATAACCTAAAAAGCGGATAAATCCTCTAAAAATATCTCAAATATAGTTGTACAGTTGACTACCAACCTTAGTAGCTGAAAGTTAACTTTTATGTTTGCCATTAAAGTTAAAATACTGGAAGAACTGTCCTTTAGGCTGCAACACCATCACCGTATCTTTCTTAAAGACATTGCGATAAGCTTCGAGGCTACGATACATGGCATAGAAGCTAGGATCTTGAGTATACGCATCACTATAGATCTTACCGGCAGTGGCATCACCATTAGCGCGCACTTGTTGTGCTTTAGCTTTTGCTTGCGCAAGGTCAACAACAACCTGGCGATCAGCCTTGGCCATAATTTCATCTTGCTCGGCCCGCCCTTCGGCTCGAAGCTTAGTTGCTACCTGTTCTCGTTTGGTACGCATGCGCTGAAAAACAGATTCTTGTACATTCGGTGGTAAATCAATACCGACAATACGCACATCAACAACATCAATACCCAAACTGTTTGCACTTTTTTCAGCTTGCGCTTTTAGATTTTGCATCAAATCAACACGATCCTCTGATATCACCTCTTGAATTTTACGCGTACCAAACGCCGCACGTAAGGCACCATTAATTTTTTGCTCGAGCAGCTGATCAGCTCGCACGGTATAACCACCCGTACGAGTATAAAATAGTGGCAAATCTTCTATACGCCATTTAGCATAATAAGACACCATCACATATTTTTGCTCAGCAGTTAGTATACGTGATGAATCCACATTCATGGTTTGGAGCATCACACTAAAGTCGCGTGCATGCGTGATAAACGGTGTTTTGAAATGTAAACCTGGGTCAAGCTCTTCTGGCTTACCTGTTTTTTTATTAAGAACAATTTCCCCCAGCTTTAGGACAATTGCTTTTTGCCCTTCAACAACGGTAAACATTGACGCGTAGAGAAATAACAGGAATAACGCGATTAAAATAAGTAAGGCATATGATTTCGTTCTCATGAGCGATCTCCCGCTTGATAGCTACTACTCGAATAGCTGGGTCGTTGGCGAGCGTGTAGGCCCTTATTAATAATATCTTCAACGCGTGCTTTAGCCTCACGTACACTTGCGGATGTCGACTCTTCTTGTGATAATTTTTCCTGCTCATTAGCAAGCCCTGTACCAATATGCTGCTTGATCAGTTGATTCAGTGGTAGATACAAGACATTGTTAGAACTACTATCAACAATGACATTATGTGTTTTTGATAAAACCTCTTGCACCGTATCCAAATACAAACGTTCACGCGTAACATTGGGTGCTGCTAGATATGGTTTTAACAAAGCTTTATAACGAGCAACATCACCCTGAGCTTGCAGGATAACCTGTTGCCCATAGGCATCCGCTGACTGCGTTAATTTGGCAATCGTACCAACCACTTCTGAGGTGACCTTGCGTGCATAAGCCTCGCCTTTATTGATATAACTCTTCTTATCTTCACGCGCTTTAATGGCGTCATCAAAAGCTTCTGTCACAGCCTCGGGCGGACGAGCAGGCAATAAGCGCACATCAGTTACCTGTAAGCCCATGTTATAATTAGCTATGGTTTTATTAAGTTGAGATGCCACCTGATCAGTTAGCGTAACGCGCCCAGTCGTTAAAATCGTATCTAAAGTCATACTACCGACAATCTGGCGCAAAGCACTTGCAGTTGATTGCTGAAGTGTTAGACTTGGATTTACTACGTTAAATAAATATGCGCGTGGATCATCGATCCTATACTGTACCGCTAGAGACACGTTAACGATATTTTCATCTTCGGTTAGCATCTCAGTCTGATATTTAAAGTTACGAATCTGCTGGATATCGACCTTACGCTCGGATGAAATCAACTGTGGAATCCAATGTGGGCCTGGACCCACCGTTTGCGCATATTTACCAAATGTCAGCACCACCGCTTGCTCAGCTTGGTTAACAATATAAATCCCAGATAATAACCAAATTAATACCGCAAACCCAACTAAAGCCCAAATCCATATCAATGATAGCTCGGCATTGCCTCCACCATCCGGACCAGTATTATTAGCCGAAAAAAATTTTTTAAGGAGCTTGATCAGATCAGGTGGGCCTTCAGGCTTGCGCTGCCAGGGGTTATTATCATCTGCCATGTGAGATATCCTAATTCAGTGAAAACATAGCTTACTATTCTATGCTGTTTTAGTGGCCAATGCCAGCGCACCAAAAAAATCATCTCGAACACGTAACTGTAACTTCCAACCATTCTTAATCACTTCTTCATGCACCACGAGTTGCAGTTGATAGAGTTTATTACGCAGCTTGGCTTGGTCGGCAGTTAACTCAAGCTCATGTTCATTCATTTCTCCACCCAAGAGAAGCCCTAAAGCATCGGCCAACAAATCAAGTCCCGCACCTGTTTTAGCTGAAACCCACACCCGTGCTGGCTTACCCTGACTATCGTAGTCAACCCTAGGCTTTTGACCTGGCAATAAATCGATCTTATTGTAAATCATCAACTGTGGCACTTGATCGGCACCAATATCGATTAGCACATCATTAACTTCACCGACTGTATCTTCATAGTTATCTACCGCACGATCAATGACATGTAATAATAAATCTGCCTGACGTGTTTCTTCGAGTGTTGCTCTGAAGGCCGCAACTAAATCAGGCGGCAAATCACGAATAAAACCAACCGTATCAGCAAAGATGGCTGACTCCATTCCCTTAAGTGGATACAAGCGCAGTGTCGGATCGAGTGTCGCAAACATTTGTTGTTCGGTATACACACCAGCTGCAGTCATGCTATTAAATAAAGAGGATTTACCCGCATTAGTATAACCAACCAAAGAAACTGTAGGCATCGCCGATTTAATACGAGCACGCCGCCCCTCTTGGCGTGTTTTAATCACTTTTTCAAGACGCTTTTTAATTGATTTAATGCGTCCGCCAATCAAACGTCGATCTGATTCAAGCTGAGTTTCACCTGGTCCGCGAAGACCAATACCACCCTTTTGTCTCTCTAAATGGGTCCAGCCACGCACCAGACGTGTACTCATGTGTTGTAACTGTGCCAATTCTACTTGCAGCTTACCTTCATAAGTACGTGCACGCTGAGCAAAGATATCGAGGATCAGCTCACTTCTCGTAATGACACGGCAATTGAATAGCTTCTCAAGATTACGCCCCTGTGCTGGTGTCAATTCATGATTAAAAATCACAACGTCTACCTCATGAAAATGTACCGCTTGTTGGATTTCTTCGGCTTTACCACTACCCACAAAATACTTAGGCTCGGGTTTATCTTTTTTAGTTGAAATCAGTTTTAACGTATCAAGTCCTGCTGAGTTTACCAACTCAACAAACTCAGCCTCAGCACCTTCCGGTGTTTGTTTGAAAAAGTCTACGTGGACTAGGAGTGCACGCTCACCACCGGCGTGCCGTTCAAGAAATAATTCTGCCATAAATTAATTATGCACCCTGTAATATACCCTGGTCTAGCAACAACACTCTATCATGCTGACTTGCCAACTCACGATTATGTGTCACCATTACAAAACTGGTATTAAACGCGCGGTTTAACTCCATCATCACCGCAAATACATACGCTGAAGTCTCGGGATCAAGATTGCCTGTGGGCTCATCTGCTAATACGCAACGTGGCTCAGTTACTAATGCACGTGCAATCGCAATACGTTGACGCTCACCACCCGATAACTCACCGACCCGATGCGAAATGCGTGCTTTTAAACCTACTCGTTCGATCATATCAGCGGCTCGTGCTTGCGCATCAGACTTCATCATACCGCGAATTAATAAGGGCATTGCAACATTTTCAAGCGCATTAAACTCAGGCAGCAAATGATGAAACTGATAAATAAACCCCAAGTATTGATTGCGAAAACTACTTTTTTCTTTTTCGGTCAATACAAAAACATCTTGATCACCAATGCTAACTGAACCACTGCTTGGCACATCAAGCCCACCTAAAATTTGCAGTAGTGTTGATTTGCCAGAACCAGAAGCACCAACGATCGCGACTCGCTCGCCACTTAATACTTCAAGGTTGATACCTTTTAACACCTCAACCTCAAGACCTGCATCGGCATAAGTCTTGTTAAGATCACAGCAGCGTATGATTACATCGCTATTCATAACGTAACGCCTCCGCCGGTTGTGTTTTAAAGGCCAGCCAGGCTGGATAGAGCGCAGCAATTAAGCTTAACACCACAGCAATAATAGCTACTGAAACCACATCTGCAGCTTCAATCCTGGAAGGTAAAAAATCGACGAATACAACTGAAGCATGCAGAAGCTGTATATGAAACGTATGCTGATACCAATTCACAATTGCAGTTGCATAGTATGCCAATAAAAGTCCCGTCGCCAAACCAATCAAAGTACCGAGCACACCCACGATTAATCCTTGGACGATAAAGGTGCGTAGAATCGTTCCTGGAGTGGCGCCGAGTGTGCGCAGTATCGCAATATCAGCTCGCTTATCGTTAACCACCATAACCAATGTTGCGACCAAGTTAAACGCCGCTACCGCAATAATTAGCAACAACACCACGTACAAAATCGTCTTCTCCATAAATAATGCTTGAAAAAAAGCGCCATTGGTTTGGGTCCAATCAGTAATAGTATAGTCACCTGGCAGCAACCGCTGCACTGCATCACCAATCTGTCCTACCTGGTACATATTTTGTGTTTTGATATGAAAGCCACTGGTTCCCTTACCTGGCGGATAGACTCGTGCAGCATCAGCCATATTGATAAAAGCATAGGCCATATCAAAACCAAACGCATCACTAGCATGAAAAATACCGGAAACAGTAAAACGACGATAGCGCGGAAATACACCAGCTAAAGTCACACTCGTCTGCGGTGTAAATAAGGTAATCTTATCACCAATCATCACGCCAAGACTGTTTGCGAGCTCCTGACCAATGACGATGTTATAACTACCATCGGTTAAATCGGATAGCGTTCCTGCAACCATCTGCTGGGGCAACTTTGACACCTGAGGCTCGACACCCGGCACAACACCCATCACTTGTACACCAAAGGTCTGTCCATTTTGCATAATAATCCCTTTGCCTGTCACAAAGGGTGCCACACCACTGACGCCTGGCAGCGTTTCGATCTGCTTGATAGTATCGTGCCAATCATTTCTAATGTCACTTGCGGTCATCGCCGTCACTTCAGGCATCAATGCAAAAAAGCGTGATTTAATTTCATAATTAAAACCGTTCATAATCGACAGTGCTGTGATCAAAACCATCACACCCAATGCAATACCTAGCATCGATGCTAATGATATAAATGAAATAAAGCCATTACGCTTTTTCGCGCGTGTATAACGTGAACCGATGTAAAACGCTAAAGAATCAAACATGGGCGTTATGATACGTGATTCTTTCGAATAAAGCTAACAAACTGGTCTAATCGTTGCCAATAGCTTTTACCTGCAATTCGAATATAGTTGTTATGGCCAGCACCTTTAATCGACATAAAAAACTTAGGATTATTAGCAGCTTTAAATAAGCGCTTGCCATGAAAAAGTGGAATCAGCTCATCATTGGCACCATGAATAATCAACACTGGAATATGTACGTTTTTTATTTTATCGATGTTTTTAAACTTATCGAATAGTAATAGTGGCCAGCCGTTTATGGTTTGGGTACGATAAGCACTCATAAATGCGCTCTCTATAATCATGCCTGCCGCTTTAACATGGGTTGCAAGTTCTACCGTTGGCCCGGTGCCAACAGAATGCCCCATTAAGATAATATGCTTGGGTTCAATATGTTTGATTTTAGTAAGGTACTCATACATCGCGTGAACATTAGCATAAGTATTCGCCTCAGAGGGACTACCCTCACTCATGCCATAACCATTGTAATCGTAACCCAACACACTAAACCCATGCTGATATAATGATTCCAAAATAGATGAAATAAATTTAAGATCAGCAGCATTTCCATGACTGTATAAAATTGTATAGTACGCTTTTGGATTATCAAGATACACGACTGCAATCTTACCTTTACTGGTATTGATATATTGCAGATGTGGCAACGTTGTATACTGCGATGGCTTAGGTGGTACAAAAATCATATAGTTTGAACCAAAATAGACAAGCCCACAGACGATTAAGAAACTGAGTGGCCCATAGACGGCAAGCTTAAGCAAAAAAGATTTCATATCAAGTCTTCCCTAATATCGTAAACTCACCTATCCTATCAGTCTTAATTCACTCATTTCAAGGATAGGCCATGTTTTTAATTAGATTGATTTTGATGACGCTTTTCTGTTTTTATACCTTAAACAGCTCAGCACTTACAAAATCATGCAGCCAAACCGCTGTTATTAATGCGCTACAACAGAATAATATTCAAAAACTCTCTAGCTTATTTCAGTATCCATTACGTATTAATCTTAAAAATGGCACACGTGGTATTGCATCAAGTGAGGCATTTATAAAAGCATCAAAACAATTACTCACACCTGCTGCCAAAAAATCATTAATTGAAAACTTACAAATTAAAACCGCACCGATTGAACGTGCGAGTGGCATCGGACTTGCAAATGGTAATATATGGCTTGACCCACAAAGCTGCAAAATTATGTCGCTGAATGCTGATGCAATTAAAGGTACTGATATAACACCAAATCCATTATATGGAAGTGCCATAAAACCCATAGCTACTCAGCTCAACCAAGTCATTTATTATGCAGACATTAACAACACCGGTAGCAATAAAATCATTATCACGACAACTGAAGGCTCAATGAATGACAATTCAGTCGCATTTATTGGTGCACCACAAGGCAACAAATTAACACCAATATCTCTAAAAGATACCATCAAAAAAAATTTTAACATTGAATTATCCAATTGGTATTATTTTTTCGCAGATGAATTTCTAACCAACAAAGATAATAAAGTTTTTATGAACTATAGCGTTGATGGCTTGACTTGCACCTATCTCTGGAAAAACGATCGCATAATACTTGTAGTTGGAAACAAAAAATTCTGCATACATTAGCGCCCATTTACAATCATTCTTACAAGATACTTTCTGCTTTAGTGAATTTCTTATGATTTTGTCTATAAGTATGGCCATTTTTTACAAGACTATCCAATGGTGCATTACCTAAGTTATAAATAATATCTCGGGGATGTGAAACATGCCATATAGCTAAGTCGGCTATTTTGCCAACTGTTAATGTACCATGTGTCGATTCAATACCAAGTGCTCGCGCAGCATGACGTGTCACCCCTGCCAACGCTTCTTTTGGAGTCAAGCCAAATAAAACACATGCCATATTCATAATGATGGGTAATGATGATATAGGTGATGTACCTGGATTACAATCGGACGCAATCGCTATTGGAACTTGATATTGGCGCAGTGCATTTACTGGTGGTAACTGTCGCTCTTTTAAAAAATAAAATGCGCCAGGTAATAATACAGCCGTTGCTTGATGCTGTGCTATTATTGCGATATCCGCAACTGCCAAATACTCAAGATGATCAACTGAGCGTGCATTGTATTGTGAGGCAAGTTTTGCAGCACCAGAATTTGATAATTGCTCTGCATGGCACTTGATATCTAAACCATACTTTTGTGCTGTCTTAAATACTTTTTCTGTTTGTGAAATATTAAATGCAATATGCTCACAAAACACATCTACTGCTGTTGCCAATCTTTCGCGAGCAATATAAGGGATCATATTATCACAGACCAAATTAATATAATCATCAGCACTATGACTAAATTCGTTTGGCACTGCATGCGCACCAAGAAACGTTCTTTTAATTGTTATTGGTAGCTGCTGTTCAATTTGCTGTGCAACACGTAACATTTTAACTTCCGTTCCCAAATTAAGTCCGTATCCTGACTTAACCTCAACGGTAGTAACGCCATTTTGTAAAAAAGTTTGTGCGCGCTGCAAACTTTGCGCGAGCAATGACGCTTCTGTGGCTTGACGCGTTGCCGCGACAGTTGCTTTGATGCCACCGCCTTGTAGTGAAATTTCAGCATACGTTTTCCCAGATAAACGCGCTTCAAATTCACTTGCACGATCACCCGCGTAAATAAAATGTGTATGGCAATCAATCAAACCAGGTGTAATACATTTGCCGTTCGCATCGATAATATTGTTAGCTAATGGCTGTGCTAACTTTGGTAGTTGATCGACAGGTCCAATCCATGCTATTTTGCTACCAGAAATTGCGATCGCCGCATCCGTTAATAAATCCTGCTGCGCTTCGCACGTTGCAATATTGGCATGTAGCCATAACGAATCCCATAAAGGAGTATTGCTCATAAATCTTCTCGACTCTATAACGGGCACTCAGAATATCACTTTAATAGGTTTTCAGCTATGGCTTTAGAATCTCATTATAAAAAACCCGACCTTTCTTTGTGGCAAGGTCGTAAAGATACACCACCAAATGCCGCATTATTCCAAATCACCAAATTTTTAAATCTCACCACATTGGATACTAATCAGACTAATAGCTTCGCCTTATTAGGCTTTTGCTCGGATGAAGGCGTGCGTCGCAATCGTGGTCGTGTGGGTGCGGCAAAAGGTCCTGATATCTTACGGTCTGTTTTAGCTAAAATCCCCATACATAAGGCACTGTGTTTTTATGATGCTGGTAATATTGTCTGCGTAGATAACAACCTTGAAAGCGCTCAAATAGCGCTTGGGCAAGCGGTTTCATTACTGCTCAAGCATCATATAACGCCCATCGTGATTGGTGGTGGGCACGAAGTTGCTTATGGGCATTTCCTCGGTATCAAAAAACAATATCTCGATATTGTTAACTTTGATGCTCACCTCGATATGCGCCCCTTACTGGAAAACAATCAAGGTAGTTCAGGCACACCATTTTTGCAAATTGCACAATTATGCAAGCAGCAAAAGCGTGATTTTAACTATCATTGTATCGGTGTACAAAAGATTGGAAATACACGACAGCTACTTGACACTGCAGTGACACACAATGTGAATATTGTTTTTGCAGATGATATACACACACAGGTACAGCATAGCTTTTTAACGCCCATCATCGCTACTGCAAAAAATATTTATGTGACCACTTGTTTGGATGTTTTTGCAAGTCCGTACGCACCTGGTGTTAGTGCACCACAACCTTATGGACTGACTCCAGCTCAAATCATACCTAGCCTTCGCCAGCTCGCTGCAAGTGGCAAAGTACTCACTTATGATATTGCCGAACTAGCGCCCGCCTTTGATCAAGATAATATAACTGCAAAACTTGCCACACAATTAATTTTCGAAATTATTCATAACCATTCATTTAAGGAAGATCATCATGACAGTAGCAATACCGACACAAAAGAAAAGCAACATACATGCCCCTAGAGGCAACACACTTACGGCTAAGGATTGGCTAACCGAAGCACCACTGCGCATGTTAATGAATAACCTCGATCCAGAGGTTGCTGAAAATCCAGATCAACTCGTTGTTTATGGTGGTATTGGTAAGGCTGCACGTAACTGGGAATGCTATCACAAAATCATTCAATCCTTAACCAACTTAAATATAGATGAAACATTATTGATTCAATCCGGTAAACCAGTTGCCATATTAAAAACACATCTTGACGCACCACGTGTTTTAATTGCGAATTCAAACTTAGTACCGCAATGGGCAAACTGGGAACACTTCAACGAACTCGATCGCAAAGGTCTCATGATGTATGGCCAAATGACAGCAGGCTCTTGGATTTATATTGGTAGCCAAGGCATTATACAAGGCACATACGAAACATTTATGGAAGCAGGCCGCCAACACTTTAATGGCTCACTCGATGGCAAGTGGATCTTAACCGCAGGTCTGGGTGGTATGGGTGGCGCACAACCATTAGCAGCCACTATGGCAGGCGCATCGATGCTTGCCGTTGAATGTGATCCTGAGCATATCGAACGCCGCCTAAAAATAGGCTATCTTGATACATCAACTGACAACATCGATGATGCACTGGCAATCATAGATGCACACTATAAAAAAGGCACGGCCGTTTCTGTTGGTCTATTAGGAAATGCTGCTGACATATATCCCCAGCTGGTTAAGCGCGACATAAAACCTGATATGGTTACCGATCAAACCAGCGCACACGACCCCCTAAATGGCTATCTCCCAACAGGACTCAGCCTGGAACAAGCTGCAATCATGCGCCGCGAAAATCCGACTAAACTCGTTCAACTTGCCAAAGCATCGATGGCAATCCATGTAAAAGCGATGCTTGAGTTTTATCATCAAGGCATTCCCACTTTCGACTATGGCAATAATATTCGTCAAGGCGCTAAAGATGTCGGTGTTGATAATGCATTTGATTTTCCTGGTTTTGTGCCAGCCTACATTCGACCACTCTTTTGTCGTGGTATTGGCCCATTTAGATGGGTTGCACTGTCGGGTGATCCAGAAGATATCTATCGCACCGACGAAAAAGTAAAAGAACTGATGCCAAACGATAAAGCCCTACACAGGTGGCTTGATATGGCTCGCAAACGCATTCCCTTTCAGGGATTACCGTCACGCATTTGTTGGGTTGGCTTAGGCGATCGTGCACGACTCGGTCTTGCATTTAATGAAATGGTGCGCACAGGTGAACTTAAAGCACCGATTGTTATTGGACGTGATCATTTAGATTCAGGTTCAGTTGCCAGTCCCAACCGCGAAACTGAAGGCATGCAAGATGGCAGCGATGCCGTATCTGATTGGCCATTACTCAATGCACTGATAAATTGCGCCAGTGGCGCCACTTGGGTGAGCATTCACCATGGTGGCGGTGTCGGCATGGGATATTCCCAACATGCCGGCATGGTTATCGTAGCAGATGGCAGCGATGCAGCAGCCAAACGCTTAGCGCGCGTATTAACGAATGATCCAGCCACAGGTGTGGCTAGACATGCTGATGCAGGCTATCAAATCGCCATCGATTGCGCCAAGCAGCATAGCTTAAAACTACCCATGGAAGACTTGCATGATTGAAACACCGACAAAACAACAGACCACTCACTTTGTATTACATCCAGGCAAGCTTAGCATCGATGATTTAAAACTTTTAACGCAAGAAACAACGCACATTCATCTTGATGCCGCCTATCATGATGATATAAAACGCGCTAAACAAGTGATTAATGATGTACTTGCAGCAGATAAAATTGTTTATGGCATTAATACCGGCTTTGGTGCGTTAGCACATACACGTATTAACAATAATGATCTTGATAAATTACAATATAAAATCGTTTTATCTCATGCCTGTGGCACAGGTGAATTACTACATGATGACTGTGTTAGGTTGATGCTCGCACTTAAAATCAACAGCCTCGCACGTGGGCATTCCGGTGTAACTCTAGAAACGATTGAAGCGCTGATTGCTTTATATAATGCACAGATCTATCCCTGTATTCCTTGCCAAGGCTCAGTCGGTGCTTCTGGTGATTTAGCACCGTTAGCGCATATGGCGTTAATATTGATAGGCGAAGGTTATGCACGCCATAAAAATAACATTATTACAGCCCATCAAGCATTAGATATTATCAAGCGTCGACCACTCACACTTGGCGCTAAAGAAGGTCTTGCGCTGCTTAATGGTACTCAAGCGTCAACCGCACTCGCCTTACTCAATTGGATTGCTTGTGAAAATTTACTCCATACCGCTTTAATTGCCGGTGCATTGTCTGTTGATGCTGCAGCTGGCAGTCATGCGCCTTTTGATGCGCGTATTCATGAAGTACGTGGTCACCAAGAGCAGATCACAGTCGCCAGAATATTACGTGAATTGCTTGCCAACAGTGGCATTTGCACATCACATATTAACTGCAGCAAAGTACAAGACCCTTACTCGCTACGTTGTCAACCACAAGTCATGGGTGCGTGTTTATCGCAGTTAAATTATGCTAAAAAAATATTAGTCACTGAAGCAAACGCAGTTTCGGATAATCCACTAATATTCGCCAATGATCAAGCCATCATTTCTGGCGGCAACTTTCATGCAGAACCCGTTGCATTTGTGGCTGATGCACTTGCTATTTGTATTGCTGAAATTGGCGCACTATCAGAAAGGCGTATTGCATTGCTAATCGATCCGCACTTCAGTCAGCTGCCTGCTTTCCTAGTTAAAGAGCCCGGTCTTAACTCAGGCTTTATGATGGCACAAGTAACAGCAGCATCACTGGCAAGTGAAAATAAATCATTAGCGCACCCAGCCAGTATTGATAGCATCCCAACCTCTGCCAATCAAGAGGATCATGTCAGCATGGCAACTTTTGCTGCACGACGTTTATATGCAATGGTAGCCAATACAACCGGCATTGTAGCGATTGAATTACTTGCTGCCTGCCAAGGACTTGATTTTAGAGCACCACTTAAAACCTCTAAAAAACTGCAACAAGTTCATGCATATATTCGATCAAAGGTAGCGCACTATGGTGAAGACAGATATTTTTCTCCAGATATCACAACTGTTAAAAACCTGATTAGCTCAACAGAGTTCGCTTATTTCCTTCCAACCTCTCAATAGATTGTTGAAGCAACTTTAGGCTCAGCATCCAAATCTTGTGTATAATTCTGCCGTTTAAATTCATAAGCTGATTGGACTACTGCCATAACATTATCAGGCAAAGTCAATCGCTTCCCAACAATATGCTGTGCTGTTAATAGACTTGCCATAGAAGATACAAAAAATGAAACCGTGGTCAATCCAGCACGTGTAGATAAAGAGCAACCTTTTCGAATTTCAATGACACGCAAAAAATTTTGACAGGAGTTTCGCACTTGACTAGCTTGCTACCAATAACAGCTTCATTTCGTGTTTTATACTTTGTTTAATCACTCGCCATTTTTGTTCATATAATGT
>JAUIDD010000026.1 GCA_030429175.1 Gammaproteobacteria bacterium | reverse complement strand
AGGCCTGCGTTCCAATGATAAATTGACTTTTTTGTGTAGCTACAATGCTGACTTTAACTCCAAATTCATAGCGCTTATTTACTTTACCTTTTGCAATGCATTCAGCTTCTGGTGCATGCAAACTATAAAGTTTATTTTTGCTATCTTTCTTCTGCTCTAATAACTGCTTGACTTGATTTAATATCGTTTCAAAAAAGACATTGCAATGTGGTAGCTTTTTTAGCTGTCGCTCAACATCTCTTGTTAGCCGACCTAAATTCGTTTTCAGCTTCTTCATCATTTTTTTCTTGTGTTTATGTTGCTGTGCTCCTGCATAATTATTAATTTTAAATAATAGCCTTTTAGATACATGTTTATAGTTTTGCTTGATTGGCAAATTGTGCTCTTTACATAACGTACCAATTTTTTGTATTGCTTTTTGCATCAATTTTGAATCTGTAGGATATGTAATAGCTTTTTCTTGTACAGTTGTATCAATGTTAACTTTCTTAAAGTCGCTACGTTTGATAGCTTTTGTTTTTAAGCCAAGATCTATCGTTAATGATAACAATGCTTCAGCATCCTCTGCTTTCATTCGCTTACGTCACTTAGTCATTGAAGTGGGATGTATTGGAAATTCATGTTGAAAGTACACTTCCCCACAGAAATATTGCCAATATGGGTTTTCTACCCAACGTATGGGTAAGTCTTCATCTGAAACATTAAACATTTGCTTAATCAAAATTAGACCGGCTATGAGGCGACTATCTTTCGCTGGTCGTCCTGTCTCACTATCAAACCACCCGTTTACAATACTATCTGCTCTAGCCCAATCAACTTGAGCAGACATGATACACATGGCGTGGTTCAAATTAATCATTTGTGCCAATTCTTCTCGGAAGAGGTCAGTGTTAGGTTCACATTTTTGCTTCGGTTTCATCAAAAAATTCCCAGTTTTTTATGTGCTTCCTCTAGAAAGTGGGAATTTTACCATAGTTTTTTTCGCTATTATGATTTTTTTAAGATGTTTTTTGAATTATAAGGTGTTATTCAGGGTTAACTATTTAATTAGATTAATGAGAAAACAGGCATTCAAGTCGCAAGTAAGGTCCACTCTTACAAAGGATTAATTGTGCATGTTTTTGGTAGGTTAGCTGCTGCTATGTTTATCATGAAATTAACTGAAACTGCTTAGCTTTAGATTCGCATTCTAATATCTCTCGAGGCTCTATCACTTAAAGGGGGCATTTCCCCTAACGGCCTATCGACACTCTGCCTACGCTTCACGAGTGTCGTTACCTAACTTGCGCAAGGCTCGATACAAGGCTCCGCGGTTCCTACTAAACTTCGGCCTACAGACTACCTTAGTTAGACTTGAGCAGTGCTGCCCAATTCACCAACAAGCAAACGCCAAATTTGCTTGGCGCACATAATAAAAAATGATAACATTACAGCTAAAATGAATCAAAATGGAGAGTTTTCCTGTCAACGTATACTCGAAAATGGGTTGCCGGCTTTCTTTAAATATTTCCTACCTAGTAATGCTGAGCCGACAACATTAAGGTGACTATTTTGATGACCACTGGAATATAGTGGAATACTACCAAATGAAGAATAGCATTTGGCGCCCTCACATATGACCCATTTAGGATCTATAAAAATAACAGCCGGATACTTTGCCCTTAAATAAGATAGAATATTAATAGTATTTTTCTGCACGCTATCAATTTCACGACGATCGTTATAACACCGATTAAATTTTGACAAGCGCGTAAACCCACAATACTTCGATACATTCAACAAAGGCGGCACATCATAAACTATCACTGGAATACTGTGATGTGCTATGATTTCTTTAACTGCCTTCTCTAATCCATTCTTAAATATAGAAAAATGTCCCGTTCCCATCTCTTTCATATTACCAGTCAAAGCCCAATCAGGATAATAATTCCAATAACCAGCCATAACTACAAATTTATAATGATTATTATCTAGAAGTTTTTTTATAAATTCATTTCGAATCATTGGCTGGTTTTTTCGCCAATTAGGGATTTTTCCTAGTATAAATGGAGTTCCAGATTGTGCAACCAAACGCCCCTTTAATCCTGCATCACTCAGCAGCACTTGCATCATACCCGTAATAGCCATTGTGTGGGAGTCACCAACAATCAAGACAGAGGTTCTTTTTGCTTTTTGATCTCCAACCCAACAATGTGTGTTTATTGAAGGTGTCAAAGCACCTGTATCCATGGGACAACCACCCGTCAAATCTTTATTATTTGCAATTTTATATGCTTTAGTAGATATTGTGTTAAAACTAAACTCAGGATGCTTTTTCAAAAAAAATAAAATAGCTGCCACAATTAAAACAGGAATAACAATAAAAAATGAAAAAGTTTTTAATAAACCGAATTTGAATTTAAATCTAAAGGGCTGCTCCACACATCCCCATGTGATAATTGACAAACCAAAGCTTAGAAACAAGATCCCTGCGGCTATTGAAGCTGTTATTGGCACATTAAAATAATTTGTGAATGCAATAAAGGGCCAGTGCCAAAGGTATAATGAGTAAGATACTAAACCAATAAAGACAATGAGCTTTAAAGATAGCAGTCTATTTACAATACCATCTTCTCTTCCAGAATAAATCAACATAACAGCACCGATACATGGAAATAGTATGAAAACACCTGGATAATCATCAGCCTTTAAAAAACAACCCGCATATATAATCAACCCCAATCCAATAATGGAAATAATATCATTAAATAATTTAGAGGAGCATTGAATTTGCCTTTTCCAAATAATCGCAAGCAGCACACCAAGCAGAAGCTCAAAGCCCCTTGTTATTGGTAAATAGAAAACAGCTAATACATGATGCCAGTGATAAACATAATATATTACAAAGGAGCAAAAGCATAAAATTGAACTCAGTACAAAAACGCCACGCACCGATAGTCTTTTTAACATAACCAACAAAACTAGGGGCCATACAATATAAAACTGCTCCTCCACACCTAATGTCCACGTATGCAAAAGCGGGAAAACCTTTGCATCAGTTGAAAAGTAACCCAGATGAATTGTTTTGAAAAAATATAAATTTGAAACAGAAAGCAATGTTGCTAACATTGATTTTGTATAATTCAATAAATCATTTGGCAAAAAAACATAAAATGAAATAATAGTTGTAACGACTAATACCGTTAAGACAGCAGGCAAAATTCGTCTCATTCTACGCAAATAGAACTGTGACAACCTGAACGTACCTTTTTCATAATCAAATAATATATGCTTAGTAATCAAAAACCCAGAAATCACAAAGAAAACATCAACACCGATAAAACCTGCTTGAGCAAATGAGACACCCAAGTGATAGAAAACAACGAGCAATACTGATATTGCACGCAAACCATCTATATCTGGACGATAGTCAGATGCTTTAATATTCACATAAAGCCCTGGTTAAAATTAAATTGGCCACAGTTTGAAGATCATTATTATTCATATACGGCCCAAACGGCAAACTCACTACCCGCTCCCCTGCGCGCTCCGCAATGGGAAAACTCAACGAGCCCTTTTCCAATTCACTAATAACAGGCTGCTGATGCAGGCCTTTGGGATAATGCACTGCAGTTGGAATCCCAGCCTCACTTAACGCAGAACAAAAAGCCTCACGGTTATCGACTTGGATGGTGTACTGCGCCCAAGAAGAAGTGTTAAATGATTCGATAAACGGCAACGTCACACCTTCAACATCTTTTAAAGCATCGTTATACCACCCTGCCACTTCTTGCCTTCGAGCCAACTCATCATTAAAGATCTTCAGCTTTTCGATCAGGATCGCGGCCTGAAGTGTATCGCAACGACCGTTAATGCCGATGCTAACATGATTATATTTACCAGTCTGACCATGATTCAATATACAATGCATTTTTTCAGCTAACGCATCGTCGTTAGTAAAACACGCACCGGCATCGCCATAGGCGCCGAGTGGTTTTGCGGGATGGAAGCTGGTGCAGGCGATAGTAGTCAACCCACAAGAGTTACGCCCTTTATAGGTCGCGCCCAAGCTTTGGGCCGCATCTTCGATCACAGGAATATTAAACTTAGCTGCTACAGCATTAATCGCATCCATATCGGCACACTGACCGTAGAGGCTGACGGGGATGATGGCACGCGTGCGCTCGGTAACTGCAGCTTCTAGCAAAGCTGGATTTAAGTTATATGTTTTGGGATCGATATCGACATAAATGGGTTTTGCACCAAGGAGGTAGATCACTTCAGCAGTTGCGAAGAAACTAAAAGGTGTTGTAATCACTTCATCACCAGACTTGATATCGAGTGCCATTAACGCAATTTGCAGAGCCGTCGTACCACTTGCCACAGCAATAGCATGCTTAACACCAACGAACTCAGCCAATGCGGTTTCAAACTGCGCCACCTCAGGGCCCATAATAAACAATCCATTATCCAACACGCGTTGAATAGCTGCATCCACATCGCTTTTGATACGTTGATATTGCGGACTCAAGTCTAGATATTTCAAATCGCACTCCTAAATAATAAGATGTTGATAGTTTGACGCCAACACGATAAATGTCAAGAGATTAGCAAATTTTTGGCTGAAATAGCCGATAGTGCAACTACTATAGCTTGTTCGATCAATGCACATATGCTACTTTCCTCTGCATTATGATTATTGATATCTTAGGGCCCAATTTTCTAGATCTATTTTTTGACCAACGCACACTGGAACGCGGGGTGGGCTATGCCAACACAGGCCATGTGCTGAATTATGACATTGAGGAAAAACCCAATACAGTGGTGGTGACTGGCAAAGTTCAAGGATCAGGTAGTAAAAAATACAGTGTACATATTCGACTCTATAAAAACTCAAATCGCTTTTCGAACACATGCAGCTGCCCGATGCGTACAGATTGTAAACACGTGTGCGCAGTGATGCTGGTTGCCACTCAAGAACACACACAAAACAACAACATGCTCGATAAAGATCTGAGCGAATGGCTACAAGACACAACATCACTGTTAGACCAGACTGATCAAAACAAAACTGCAGCGTTAACCTTGGCATTTGTCTTGCATATTGGCCAGGAAGGTGCAGCCGCACTGCATATTAAACCAGGCCTGATTAAACCCTTAAAAAAGGGTGGGTGGAGTGCACTTAAAAAATTAGATTTAGATGACTTCCGTTTACAGCTGAATAAAAACATCAGCCAGCAGCAACATATTCTACTAGAAACACTCAAGGTGATAGCAGAGAGTAGCTATTACTACGAAGATGATCTCTATTTCAAAAATAAAAACGCAACAAAAGCCTTAGCAATGGTGCTTAAAGCAGGTCCTTGCTTTTGGGAGTCGACAAAATCTGAAGCGCTATCAATTGCAGATGATAAGCCGCTAGAGATAAGCTGGAAAATCAACCACGATGGTAGCCACCGCATTAAGCTCAATACCAATGATCCGAAAGATATTATTCTACCAACGGAGCCACTGTGGTATTACGCACCACAACAAAACACATTGGGTGCAACGACAACTGAACTACCTGCACAATTAACTAGGCAGCTTTATCATTTACCACCGATCCAGCAAAAGCAACTGGCACAATTTACTGAGTCACTACAAAAAGTCGTCCCCAAAAATGTCACACTGCCGATACCAGAGGTACTCGATACCATCGATATTACAGATAAAAAACCGTATTTGTATTTAGAAATTTCACATAAAAAATTTGAAGCAGAAAGCTCTTTCAAAAAGCTCGATACCATCATGGCAAAATGCATGGTGCGTTATGATGGTCACGATATTGATCCAGCGCTCACAACAGCTGATCACTTTTATATTCACAAAAATAACAAAGTATATCAGTATCACAGAAACTATGACTTTGAAACTCAAGCATTTAAACAGCTTAATAAAATTGGCCTCACTTTTTTAGACGAGGCAGAAGACATTGATGACCCAACTCAGTATCGAAAAGACTATCAATTTAGTTATTTTGTGGCGCTCAAAGATGACTACGATGCGCTGGTGCATTTTAATGCGTATTTTAAACCAAAAATTGAGTCAGCTGGTTGGGCATTAGAATATAAAGATGATGTGCCAAACTATGACTTTATCGAACCCGATGAGTGGTATAGTGAGCTTAATGAAAGCAGTGACTATGACTGGTTTAACCTACAATTAGGCATCATTGTCGATAACGAACAAGTTGATTTACTGCCCATTTTACTACGCTCGATTCAACAAGCTGATATGGTGACTACTGCCAATAATGAAACCATTTTACAATTATCTTCGGACAAAAGTATTAAAATCCCTAATGAGCGTATGCAACGTATCTTAACGGTATTATCTCATCTAATTGATACCAGTAAAAAACAAAATCTAGATGAACCACTTAAAATTGACAAGCACAAACTTGCACTCGTAAAGGAAATGGAAAAGGCCTTTGTGCAAACGCAACTGCGCTGGCTCGGCGATGAAAAATTATTAACGCTTGCTGACAAGCTTAGTAATTTTGAGACATTAAAAACGGTCGAGGTGAGCCCAGACTTCAAAGCCACACTCAGGCCCTATCAACAAACCGGTGTTGATTGGCTGCAGTTTTTGCGTGAATATGCGCTCAATGGTATTTTAGCTGATGATATGGGCCTTGGTAAAACCGTGCAAGTGCTCGCACATCTGGCCACTGAGAAGGAACAGCAACGACTCACCAAACCTGTGTTGATTATTGCACCCACCAGTGTCGTAACTAACTGGAAGCATGAGATTGAGCGTTTTACCCCACAGCTTTCAACGCTTGTGCTACACGGTGCTGATCGCGGTTTTAAATTCGACAGTATTCCACAACACGACATCGTACTTACTTCCTACGCACTAGTCACACGCGATAAAGAACATTTAACCAAACAAGATTTCTATTATGTGATTCTTGATGAGGCGCATTATATTAAAAATAAGGCGGCTAAAAAAACCCAAATCGTCCAGCAGCTCAATGCTGAACACCGCCTATGTTTAACCGGCACCCCACTTGAAAATCATTTAGGTGAGTTATGGTCACAATTTAATTTTTTAATGCCAGGGTTACTTGGCAAAATAAATCATTTCAAGCAGCAATTTCAAACACCAATTGAAAAGCACCAAAACAAAGAGAAGCAACAGCTGCTAACCGAACTTACCAAACCCTTTATGTTGCGACGCACCAAACAAAATGTCGTGCAAGACCTACCAGAAAAAACTGAGATCATCAAATATGTCGAGCTTGAAAAAGGTCAACGCGATCTGTATGAAGGTATTCGTCTTGCCATGGATCGCAAAGTACGTAAGGCTATCGATGAAAAAGGCATTGAGCGCAGTCAAATTATCATCCTCGATGCATTATTGAAATTACGCCAAGCCTGCTGTGATCCACGCTTGCTATCGATTGCCGAGGCAAAGAAAGTCACAGAAACCGCTAAGCTTGATCTCTTAATGCAAATGCTAACGGAAATGATTAGCGAAGGTCGTAAGATACTTTTATTTTCGCAGTTTACTGGCATGTTATCGCTGATTGAAGATCGTGTTAAAGAGCGCAAAATTGATTATGTGAAACTCACAGGCAGCACTCAAAATCGTGAAAAACCAATTTCTCAATTCCAACAAGGCAACACCCCCTTGTTTTTAATCAGTCTTAAAGCTGGCGGCGTAGGCCTAAATTTAACTGCTGCCGATACGGTTATTCACTATGACCCTTGGTGGAACCCCGCAGTTGAACAGCAGGCCACTGACCGTGCACACCGCATCGGCCAACAAAATGCCGTTTTCGTCTATAAGCTGATTACCACCAACACTATCGAAGAAAAAATAATAGAAATGCAATCGCAGAAAAAAACACTCGCCGATGCGCTATTTGACAAAAACAGCAATACTGGAAAACTTGACAAAGCAGATCTGCAAAAGCTCTTTCAACCTGCCTAATATAGACCCACCTCACATATTCGCCGTTTTTTTCTATTATACTTGAAATATACGGCGTTATTTTGAATGTCACTTGAAATATACGGGTTTTGTTGCTAAAATTAGCGTATAGATTAATTTTTTCAAGAAGTTAGAGCTATGAAGGTAATTAAACGTCAACTTGAACCCACAATCAAAATGCACCTAAAGAGAGGCAAAAGCATTCTTTTATTGGGTGCCCGCCAGGTAGGCAAAACCACGCTCATAGAGCAAGCTATAAAGCCTAATATATCGCTCTCGCTTGCCAATGCCGAAACACGTCTCCAATTTGAGAAAGATATTGTGTGGGGTGTAAAAATGCTTGAGGCACAAATACAAGCAGAAGCCTCAACACCTATTGTCTTTATTGATGAAGTGCAAAAAGTGCCAAATATAATGGATAGCATCCAGGATATGATTGATCGCAAGATCGCACAGTTTATTTTATCAGGCTCGTCTGCTAGAAAACTGAAATATGGCAAGCAAATTAATCTCCTACCTGGGCGCGTTGTATTATTACATTTATTACCGCTGTGTTTTGAAGAAATACCCAACCCAAAACCAGAACTGCAAACCATTTTAAATTATGGCAGCTTACCAGAAATTATATTACAGCCATCAGATAATCTAAAAGAAATTGACCTAAGCTCATATGTATCCATCTATTTAGAAGAAGAAATTAGACAAGAAGCATTAGTCCGCAATGTAGGCCATTTTTCACGTTTCTTACAGCTTGCTGCAGGCGAATCTGGACATACCATTAATGCTTCAGCTCTTTCACAAAATGTTGGCGTAAGCTCAACCACTATTCAAGAATATTATCAAATTCTTGACGACTGCATGATCGCTCATAGAATAGATCCAATTAGTAAATCACAAACAAACCGACGCTTAATAAAATCGCCTAAGTATATATTTTTTGATTTAGGCGTAAGGCGTGTCAGTGCTAATGAAGGCATCAATCCAAATCGTGAAACACTAGGTCATTTATTTGAGCAGTTTATAGGGCTCGAAATTTTGCAATATTTAAACTTAAATATGCCGTTAGCGAAGCTTCGTCACTGGCGCTCACCCGATGGCCCAGAGGTAGACTGGGTTATTGAATCCTCAGAAAAATATATACCTATTGAAGTGAAACTAACAGATACCCCCAAAACCAAGCATATCAAGTATCTAAAATTATTTATGCAAGAATATCAGCAAACCAAATTTGGTTACGTCATTTGCCAGGTCAAACATAAAGTAGAACTTGAAAAAAATATTTTTGCACTACCGTGGCAAAGCTTTCATATACACCTATAACATTCGGCGTCAGATTTAGTCAGGAGTTTCCTTTTTTCCTCAAAAGAAAAAGAGCCACCCTTTGCCATACAGAAATCTTCCACGCATATCTAATCTAACAATAATAAACCCATATCAAAATAATATCCGAAAAATAATCTACATCAATGACCGCATCACTAACGCCATTAACATGAATTAATACTGGCCGGCAGGAGAACCCACAAATCTAACCATAAACCCTCCGGAGACAAAAACAGCATTTTTGCTATTCCTGTCTCCGAGTGAAAATTTATCTTATTGTTTTATATGTGTTTTATTTTTTGTGCTTGGCGCAGGTAATCTTTTAGCGTAACAATACGTCCCTTAATCCCTAATTCTTTTTCAGCACAACTGAGCGCACGCCTTTCACGCTTTTCTGTCTCAGGGTCCTCCATATTCACAGTCACCTGAATCAGCTCTCGCGCTCCTGATTTATCGACAGCAACAAAGTCTACCTCATAACCATCAGATGTACGATAAAAATAAATAGCTTTACCTTGTCTACGCAAATCTAAGTAAACCTGATTCTCAAGAAATTTATTCAATATGTCATTTGTACCAAATGACATCGCATTAATCAAACCATTATCAACCGCATATATTTTTTTAGAGACTGTGCTTGTCACTCGTGCAGATTCACTATACAAAGGAATTGGCGTTACTAAAAATGCATCTTCAACATAATCAATATAGGAGTAAATTGTTTCTTTAGATGCCTTATATCCTTGGCTTTTTGCATCATTAAAAAATTTATTAATCGAAAATGGTGCTGCTGCATTTTTTAATTGAGTCGTGATTAAATACTTAAGTAAAGTGATGTTTCCGATATTATAACGCTCAACAATATCTCGTAGAATAACAGTGTCTACATAACCCTGCAGTGTTTCACGCCATTCATTGTCTGGCATATGCTGTACAGCCCGGAAAGCCCCCTTTTGAAATGAATCCCAGAAGGTGTTTGTACATTATATCAAATGTTTTTTGACCAAAGGCTTGATCTGGTATTACGATATTATGCGCACCCAAATATTCGCTAAAATCATAGGGCCAGACCTCAACTGATAGCGAGCGGCCACGTAATGACGTTGCAATTTCCTTACTCAGTAATTTTGCCGATGAACCGGTTAAATATAACTGTACCTTTTTACGATCAAAGAAACGCCTGACGACTAATTGCCAATCTGTTACATTCTGCACTTCATCAAGAAAAAAATAACATTGACGCTCATGATTTTCTGGATAAAGTGTATAAAAAGCATCAAGCAATGCCCCCATCTCTTTTGCGTTCATTGGTAGTAAACGATCATCTTCAAAATTTAACATTAATATTTGAGACTGCTCTACCCCATCAGATAATAGCTGGGCTGCCGTCTGATACATCAAATACGTTTTACCCGTACGACGCATACCGATTGCGACCTTAATCATATTGTCTGACTTAGGAAACTGTATTTGACGCAACACGCTACTTTGAACGCTTGAAATAACATCAAATGCTTCCAACAGCAATGTTTCTAATAACTCCACCATAAACCTCAACTATACTAATGAAATAGTCTAATTTACATTAAACTATACTAATAGATTAGTCTAGTTTATCATATATATGCATAATATCAATATCTTATAAATTAGCTATTATGCATTATCCTCAGTTTAACCCCAAAACCGGCCGAGAAGTGACACCCAATTCTTTATCAGCTATCATATCTCCGCTTTGATTAACTATATTAGAGAGCTCAGATGATCGACACATTAACTGCAATTTCCCCCCTAGATGGACGTTATGGCAATAAAACCACAGTGCTTCAGCCATTAATGAGTGAGTTTGGGCTTATGCACTACCGAGTGATTGTAGAAGTTGAATGGCTGATTACACTAGCCAAACACCCTGGAGTCACTGAAATTGCAGATCTGCAGTCAAATCAACTGAATTTCTTACATCAAATTATTAATGATTTTAATGCGAAAGATGCTGAGCAGATCAAAGAGATTGAAAGAACCACTAATCATGATGTGAAAGCGGTTGAATATTTTTTACAAGAACAATTTAAAAAAGGCCCAAATCTCGAGAACTACATCCCATTTATACATTTCGGCTGTACTTCAGGTGACATCAACAATGTTGCTTATGCTTTAATGCTTAAAAAATCACGCGATACGGTTGCATTACCAAAACTGATGGAGATACTTGGTAAACTAGATGCATTTTCAATTGAATATGCAGATGTGCCAATGTTGTCACGCACGCATGGCCAACCTGCGACACCGACAACTTTAGGTAAAGAAATGCGCAACGTTGAACAGCGTTTACTACAGCAACTACAGCATTTACAGCATATTAATATTACCGCCAAATTTAACGGTGCAGTAGGAAACTTTAATGCCCATCAAAGTGCTTACCCAAAACTCAATTGGCTGGCACTATCAAAACACTTTATCGAATCACTTGGCCTTTCTCATAATGCCTATACGACTCAAATAGAACCACACGATAATATTGCTGAGCTGATGCATAATATAATGCGCATTAATATCGTACTGATTGATTTAGCACGTGATATGTGGGGCTATATTTCACTTGATTACTTTAAACAACTTAAAATTGCAGGCGAAGTCGGCTCATCAACCATGCCACATAAAGTCAACCCAATTAATTTCGAAAATGCCGAAGGTAACTTTGGTATGGCAAATGCCATTGCAGCCCACCTTGCTGACAAACTACCCATCTCGCGCTGGCAGCGTGATTTAAGCGACTCGACTGTGATGCGCAACCTCGGTACCGTTTTTGGCTATAGTTTAATTGGCTATGCCGCACTCGATAATGGCTTAAGCCGCCTTGAAGTCAATCGCGACGCAATCCAAGCAGCGCTTAAGGACTGCTGGGAATTATTGGCAGAACCGGTGCAAACTGTCTTACGTCGTTACGGCATTGTCGATGCCTACGAACAACTTAAAGCACTTACGCGTGGCAATCGTATCACTGAGAAAGATCTTAAGAAATTTATTAAAGGCCTTAAAATCCCAGCAGAAGCCAAAGACCAATTGCTCAACCTCACCCCAGAAACCTATATCGGCTATGCTGCCGAACTTGCACATAAAAAAGGCCATATAGCAGAACCTGCAAACAATTAACCTGATCATTGATTAAACAGCCAGTATGTCGTATAATTGTCGACATACTGGAGTTTTTATATGAATATTGAAGCGCTGCGCAAACTCGCAGACAGAGAAGAAATAGACTACCAATTCTTGCTATCAGCATTATCTGGCTATGCATGCCCGAGAGATAAAATTACTACTTGGTTACAATCAGGCACACTGATACGTGTTAAAAAAGGTCTCTATGTATTTTCAAAAAAAATAGCCCAACGCCCCTACTCTACCGAAGTGCTCGCTAATTTAATTTATGGGCCATCCGCTATTTCCCTACATTACGCACTATCATTTTATGGCCTTATCCCAGAACGCAGCGTGACAATTACGAGTATTACCAACAAACGCAACAAAGCTTTTACGACACCCGTTGGAAATTTTAGCTATCGTTATCTTAACTCCCAAAAATACCCTATCGGCATTGAGCTCTTGAATCATTTTTTAATTGCATCTCCAGAAAAAGCATTATGTGATCACATATATTTGACGGATAAGAAAATAAAGATAAAAAACCTTGAAGAAATAGAAGCATATTTGCTCTACGATATGCGTTTAGATGAGACGCTACTAAAAAAAATGCGCAAAAATCTTTTAACGCAAATCAGTGATACATATCAAGATATACGACTCACACTACTGGCACAATTACTTTCTAAATGGAAAAAATTATGATTCATGCCGCTATTATAACGATGCTTGATAAATATAATTGCCAATCACAGCAAGATTATATCAATGCACTAAAAGAAATCTTTCAGGAAATCGCGTTACTTGGACTATGGCGTGCAAAATTTTATGAAAAAGCTGCGTTTTACGGTGGATCAGCATTGCGTATTTTATATGGCCTGGATCGTTTTTCTGAGGATCTTGATTTCACCTTAACGAAACCCTCTAAACAATTTGATCTAACACCTTACAATGAAGCAATCACAGCAGAGTTAAATAGTTTTGGTTTTGATGTGAGCGTCCAAGGAAAGCAAAAACAACATGATAGTAATATCGAATCAGCTTTTATAAAAGCACAAACACAAAAACAACTTATCATTATCGAAGCCCCAAATACCATAACGAGTCATATACATAATATGCACACAATTAAGATAAAAATGGAAGTTGATACAGATCCACCAGGTAAGTTTGATACAGAAGTTAAAAATGTATTATTGCCAATCCCTTATTCAATTAAAACAGTCACACAACCCGATTTATTTGCTGGAAAAATACATGCCTTATTATGTAGACCATGGCAAAAACGCGTTAAAGGTAGAGACTGGTATGATTTTTATTGGTATATTTCTCGTCAAATACCAGTCAACCTTATCCACCTCCAAGAGCGACTCAGACAAAGCAATGCCTGGCCCAAAAACAAAAAGCTCACTAAAAGTGATTTGATACAATTGGTTAAAATAAAAATATCAAATACTGACTTTGAAAACGCCAAACAAGATATCAAACCTTTTCTCAATGACCCTAGTGCGATAGCGCTTTGGACTCAGGAATTTTTTACGGTGCTATTAACAAACCTCACCATCCCATAATTTCTTTAAAAAATATTCCCAAGGTAAGAGCATAATATTACCTTCTTTTCTCACAAGCGGATCATGGGATACCAGGTAATAATCTTTAATTTTGTTTTCTTCCATTAAATATTTAAGCCCTTTTAAGTGCTTAGTTGTTACCTTACGTGTGGACTTTATTTCAATTGCAGCAATTCCTCCAACAATAAAATCAACTTCAAAATCAGCCGTCGTACGCCAAAAACAAAGCGGCAATTTATTTCTTGAATAGCTAATATAGGCACGCAACTCCATTGCAATAAATTGCTCAAATGCCTGGCCATACAAGTCTGTTTGTTGCGGTAATTGATTAATTTGTGCAAGCCTATTTTTGACTCCCGTATCAAACAAATAAAAACGTGCTGTAGAAGCAGCTTTACGCTTTACCGAGTGTTGCCAGGGTAAAACCGTAAAACCTAAAAAAGTATCTTCTAATATTTGATAATACTCTTTAAGTGTCGAGCCAGACACACCGGCATCACTCGCGATAGTAGCATAATTAAGTGTTGCACCACTTGTTAATGCAGCGAGCTGCAAAAAGCGGCTAAACGCTGGCAACTTCTGCACCAACGCTTCAGCTTTAATCTCTTGCTCAAGATACGTTGTTACATATGCATCTAACTCTTCAATAGGTTCATCACTCATCGTAACAAAAGGTAGTCCACCATATTGTAAAAATTTTTCAAGATTAAATTCCCGATACTCATGATAAGTCAAAGGAAACAATTCAGCCTGTCGAGCCCTACCAGCCAATAAATTTACTGAGTACTGTTTTAGTTTACGCGCACTACTCCCTGTTAATAAAAATCGTAATTGCTTATTTTCAATTAGGCGATGCACCTCGTTCAATAATTCTGGAACGCGCTGAATTTCATCAATCACAATAAGAGACTGACCCTGCGCATCAATCATCGACTCAATAAGGCTTGGATTTTCAAGCAAGCGCATATAAGTCTCACTGTGGAGCAAATCCACAATCATAGCCTGATCAGCAAGCTCATGCTTGATCAATGATGACTTACCTGTCGCTCGTGGCCCAAAAAGAAAATGGGACTTTTTCTCAACCAGCTGCTTTATATCGAGAATTCTTGGGATATACACAATGACCTCCGATACTTAACAGTAGCACTTAATCATTGAAATATCAATCATGACTAGAGATTTTTATTTAAAATCTCTAGTCATGATTGATATTTATCATATTGTAGTAACTAGTTACAATAACCTCAATTCTGGATAAATGTTCAAAGCAACAACAGTAACTAATGGTTTAATAGGTTAAAAACTTTAGAATCTTCTCTACATAGAGCAAACAGTGGAAAAAATCATCAGCCAACCTCAAAAATAGAGATGCCTCAAAAGTAGAGATTTGTTAAGATAGTGTACACAAGCAAGGAAACAGCATGCCTTTGACCCAACGTCTCTACAAAGCACTTGGCAACTATTTTACGAAGAACAAACCTTCAAAACGTGCCTATTTATGTGATTTTGATCATATTTGTCATGAGGTGCGGCCATGCGATGTACTGTTGATTGAGGGACGTAACCGGATTAGCCAAATTATCCAGCATGTGACCTTTAGTCCCTGGAGTCATGCGGCACTCTATATTGGGCGGTTACACGATATTGAGGACCCATATATTCGCGAGCGGGTGCGTAAATATTATAAAGGTAAACCCAATGATCAGCTGATCATTGAGTCGATCGTTGGTAAAGGTACTGTAATCAACTCGATCTATGATTATAAGGATGATCATATTCGCCTATGCCGACCTGCCGGGCTTGCGCATCGAGATGCACAGCATGTGATTGCACGCGCTAGTGAAAACCTCGGGCGAGAATATGATATTCGCCAGTTTTTGGATCTGGGACGATTGTTTTTGCGCAGTAAGTTCATACCAAGACACTTTCGCTCATCACTGTTTAACTATAAACCAGGCCAAGCAACGGAAGATATTTGCACAACCATGATTGCCGAAGCATTTATGTCGGTTAAGTTCCCAATCCTACCTGTCATCCACCAACACGACAATAAAGCCTATGAACTCGTACCACGCAACCCCCGCCTTTTTACGCCAAGTGACTTCGATTATTCACCATACTTTGATATCATCAAGTACCCTGTTTTCCATATTGCACGTCCTGCACATTATCGCGACCTACCCTGGAGCGAAGGATATTATAGCAATGACGAATTCGGTCTACATAAACCAGATGATAAATAAAAACAAAGAATAAAACCCATGTTAAATATTACTAAAAAAATAGATGCCGATGGCAAGGCATATCTAGAAACTGATATCTGTGGCAAAGCACTACTCACCATTCCACAACTTAACAAAGGCACAGCGTTTACGATGGAAGAGCGTCATGCATTTCACTTACTCGGCAAACTCCCAGATCAAGTGGAAAGATTAAGTGATCAAGTTGCACGCGCCTATCATCAGTTTTTAGGTTATGATGAACCGATTAACCGTAATATATTTTTAAATAATATTGCCAATACCAATCAAATTCTTTTTTACAAATTGATCAGTGAACATCTTGAAGAAATGCTACCGACCATTTACACACCCATTGTCGGCAATGCCGTCGAACAGTTTCATAAAAAATTTCTACAGCCACGTGGCATTTACATTAGCTATGGTGATCTCGCTTATATCGACGAAATTCTTGATAATCGCAGTAATGCATTGATCGAACTAATCGTGATTAGCGATGGCGAAGGTGTGTTAGGTATCGGAGACCAAGGTGTTGGCGCAATGATGATACCGATTGCTAAACTGATGGTATACACTGCGATTGGTAAAATTAATCCAAGCCATACACTGCCAATCATGCTTGATGCCGGCACCAATAATAAAAAATTACTCGATTCACCTTTTTATCTCGGTTGGCGCCATCCACGTATTAGTGGTAAACAATACGATACGTTTATCGACACAGTTATCGATGCACTGAAACGCAAATTACCAGATGTATTTTTACATTGGGAAGATTTTGGTAAAATTAATGCTGATCGCAACTTGCAAACCTATCGCGAAAAAATTTGTAGCTTTAATGATGATATTCAAGGTACTGGTGTCGTTGCTGTTGCAGCAATTTTAGCGGCTCTGCGTCGTAGTAAACAAAAAATGCAAGACCAACGTATCGTGATTTTTGGTGCAGGTGCCGCTGGCATGGGCATTACCGATCAAATCTATAAAAACTTACGCAGACTTGGCGTTAATGACACACAAGCACAGCGACAATTTTATCTGGTGGGACGTAATGGCCTGATTACCGAGCACACACCTGATATTCACAATATTCAACAACCTTATGTGCGCAGCGCCAAAGAAGTCGCACAATGGGAAGTAGTTGACGTAAATAAAATTGATTTACTTGAAGTAGTACGTCATGCAAAACCAACCATCCTAATTGGCTGCTCAGCGCAAGCAGGTAGCTTTAATGAAGCCATCATTAAAGAAATGGCACAGCATGTCGAACACCCCATTATCTTTCCACTGTCAAACCCAACCGAACGCAGCGAAGCATGCCCACAAGATCTAATCGAATGGACCAATGGCCGCGCACTCGTTGCAACGGGTAGCCCTTTTACACCAGTAACCTACAAAAATAAAACATTTACAATTAGCCAGTGCAATAACTTTCTGGCATTCCCAGGCTTAGGCTTAGGCATCTTAGCGGTAAAAGCAACCCACGTCAGTGATGATATGCTATGGGCCGCATCGACGGCACTGAGTGATTATATTCACGACTCAAAACACACGCTCTTGCCCAGCATTAGCCAGTCGATTGACGCCTCACGCCTTGTTGCCATCAAAGTAGCACAAGCAGCTGTGAAAGCTGGACTCGCTAAAATAACCAATAAACCTATTGAAGAACTAGTCAAAAAAACCTGCTGGGAACCACATTATCTGCCATATAAACTTTTATAATGAAGGATCAAAGGTAGCATGATTATCATAGTGCGTCATATTGGAATTACTTTGGTGTTGTTTATATAAACCTGCAACACTTGGCTTAGATTTTGAAATAAGATAACAATCCAGCGCAACGGCACTAATACCACCTGCCATTGCAGCGAGAATATTGGTCGTGGCCCAAGCAAACACGGGGAACGTAATCAAAGCTGAACCAGGCACAAACAATGCCAATACTGCAATTGCCACGGCTTCAGTTAATACTAATGCGCCAAACATCCATTTCTTTTGTGTCGATAAAGCCGACCACTTCTGCCAAAAGCCTAACTTCACAGCCTTAGGCTCCCTCGATGGCAGTGGTGATTGTGTGCGCACATACATAGCATCATATCTTTTAGTTAGATCGACTAGAGTTGTTCTTGTATTAAAAAATAATTGCTCTACTGGTTCGATGATTAAGTCCGGCGAAGCAATTGGCCTGTAGGCGACTACCTGCTCTCTTTTAATGATGGCTCTAAGCGCTAATGATAATAAAAAAGCATGTACATTAATTTTTTCTAAGAGGCTATCACCGCCATTAGGACGTTGCAATAAACAAGCACTAACATTGGCATCTTCTGATTGTTTTTTTTCGATATGATTTAGTGGCTCTTCTAAATTTCTTTTAACAAACTCCCTATCTAATTTTAAATCCTTACAATCACGTGTGAAGTGAATAATCATGCCGACCATCGGTTTAATCGGCTTCAAAGCTCTAATAAGATCAAACTCATGAATAACATGTTTAATGACTTTTTGATAGGCTTGATAGCTCTGCAACAATGTAGTGTGCTGCCTTGCAGCCCTTTGCTTTATCTTATCGTGATCATAACCAATCTCAGTAGCCCACTTTTTCGCTAAACAACCAAGCCACCCATCAAAGCTTTTTGGCAATAAACACTTACTTGATTTATCGAGATAATCAATAAAAACAGCGATAGCGCTCAAATCAAGACCTGGCTGAGGCAAACGCAAAGCTTCATTAATTTTTCGAAAGACATGATCAAAATTTTTTTGAATGCGCCTATATAATTGTGCTAAAGATAGAACAGTCTCTTTAGTTGCACCGCTATATCCATGTGCTTTTTCACAGACGACAGAAAATGAAGACATAATGTCTATCATTAATTTCGCAACATCATTTAAACACGCAACAATACCGCCATCTGCTATATGGCGCTCCAGTGCCATAACATGATCAGTAACTGCTTCACTGTTCAGTGAGCTATCTGCCTCCAAACCAAATCCATCTGCTATTACTCCATACAACCTTTCCGTTCTCATAATGGTTACCCTACCCAATATTCAATAAAAGCACAATAACAAAGTAATATTAATTTAACATTAAGCACCATTCGTACATTTAAAATGGTGACGCTGGTGTTGAATCACACTGTGATTCGTCCGCATCACTGTTGCCTGAGTCTTCACTACTACCACTGCTTAATTCATCCCAATCTCGTGGAATTGATTCAGCTAGCAGCCCATAATGCTGGCGCACTTTATTTTTTTTCAATTTGATACAACCTAATAACTGCTCTTCTACACCAAGCTTGCTGTTGTGCTGCTTAGGACGAGATCTTGAAATTAAATAGCTACCAGCTCCCGCCGCTACTACTATTCCTGCCGACATAGCAGCCAATATATTCATCGTCATCCAACTAGCTGCCGGTGCTGTAAACAAAGTAGAACCTGGCGCAAAAACGGCTAATACCGCAATTGCCACGGCTTCAGTTAACACAAGCGCACCGAACAACCATTTTTTTGTCGTCGATAATGTACGCCATTTTTGCCAAAAGCCAAGCTTTGATGTCATTGGCTCCAAGCCAGACGCTGAAACACAAGTAACTAAACTACTTTTAGAATTTTTGTTCACTCTAGGTTGTGCTTGATATTCTAACTCATTATCGGAATAAGAACGTCCGCGCCCCACACGATTCTCAAAAAATTGCGGCGGCGGTGTACTCATCGGTGTTAAGCTGCGACTTTGCGGGAAACTATCCGCTACAGCCTCCTGCAAGCGCGTATCGAAGTAACGTGACAAACTGCTTAAATCAGCACTTTGTAAACTGTCATCCGATGACCGCCGCTCGGCTGATAAATCATACTGCTTGCTTACCTCACCTATGAAGATCACACAAAATTCGCGTATACGCATCGCAAGGCCCGGCAAAATTGACAATGCAGCATTTTGAAAACCACATCCGGCCAATAATTCATGATTAGATGCATCATAGAGTTCTGGATCGTAACGCATCTGAAAACACTGTGCGATCTGAGCGAGCACCCCAGTTTCTTCAACCATCTCTTGGGCTGCATCATCTAAATACCCTGCTAACGCTTCTAAAAGTTTTGACAGCTGAAATAATTTTTTCTTAAGGGTACGTTCATCAGTATAATACTCTGCTATAAATACTAATTCTTCTTGTGCTAATACGCCAAATAATTCGTAAATAGCCATGGGCTCAACATAACAACGCGTATATGTTTTACCTTGTTCTTTGAGTGTTTCTGTCACTTGAGGAACACGTGTATTGAATTGATCAAATAAATTTTGATAAAACTCAATCGGTAATTCCATTGATTGTAGTTTAGAATCGCTTGTCGTACTTGTCCGAACATCAAGGCATTCAACTACCGGCATTAAAATACTAGGTCTTTTCATGCGACACCTCCCTTAAGGAAACCTTAAAGAAAATGATACACATCCAATTATTGTTGACTTAATTTAGTCACACCACAAGTCCTTGTGGACTCATTTTTATTTATATACTACGCTCATTTGAACTAAAAAAACTGTTAAAAACAAGTTCACTTTTCAGTCACGTCTGCAGTATAATGGACAACACGATAAACGCAAATGATGCATATCAAAGATCATGGATGATCGATATAACAAAAGGATAACACTATGATTATGCCCATAAAACAAGTTGCCGATAAGCGATCTTTCTCAAACAAATGTAAGTATTGTCGTCTCGCTTCACTTTGTTTGCCTGCAAATGTTGAAAAAAATACCTTAAAAAAATTAGCAGAATTAAAATTTAATTCCCGTATTTTAAAACCTGGTGAATACTTATGTCGTCAAGGTGAAAATCAAAAGAACTTATATACACTACGTTCTGGTTTTCTTAAAAGCTATATCACCAAGTCTGATGGCCAAGAATATATAATGGGTTTTCATTCATCACCTGAACTATTTGGTTGGGAAGGTATCGATGAAACACAAAAATCATTATCAATCGTAGCACTCGATCACAGTAACATTTGTGAAATCCCACTCGAAAAACTCGCGACGATTAGCGCACTGATTCCTGGCTTAGAAAAACAACTCTTACAAATGGTCAGCCGGCGTATCCGTCGTGACAATTTAAATTTATTACGCACTAGTGCAGAGCAACGTCTGGCAAGTTTTTTACTCCAACTCTCAGAACAAAACACCTTACTCGGTTATCCTTTTTATCAATGCAGACTACAAATGACCCATCAAGATATTGCTAACTATTTACGTATTGCACCGGAAACGATTAGCCGTAGCTTTCACTCATTACAGAAAAAAGGCTTAATTAAATCAGTACGCAAAAAAGTGATTATCAATGATATTGATACACTCAAACGTATTGCTGAATTTGACATCGACTACGTCGGCCCGACCAATGCCGACCTACCCCAAACAAAAAATCCAGATGAACTTTTTGAACAAGGGTTTGTTGCAGAGTAATAACTAAGTGGTCGCAGACTACGACCACTTCTTCATCACGCAAGCCCCTAGCTGTAGTGGCTCACCTCCACATCACCATATTGCTCAACTGTAGATATAGTGGGCTTACCGGGCTTACCATTGCCTTTTTTACATGAAAAAAGCGCAGCAGAATTTGATTGTTTAGGTGCTTCTGCCTTGTATGTTTTAGCGCCATAAATACCACCTGCAATATAAGCAGCCAAGACACATCCAGCAGCAATCCCAAAAGCTGAAGTTAGAGGACAGGCTGTTAGTGCCAAAACACCTACAACTAAAGCTAGAATAGGCAAAGCTGCTTTCAAGGAATGTTTCGTTGATCGCACCAAACATTGTTTTTTGTGATAACGCAGAACAGCAGATTTATTTGATGTGACTAGCTCTTTGGCCAGCTTTATAGAAAATTCTGAAGCTGAACGCTCATTTGAAATATCCCGATACAGTTCAGGATCTGAAGTACGAGAAATTGACCACTCAGCATAGTATGATTCATTAAATTTATAGAAAAGACGGTAGGATTTCTCAGAATTTTCAGCTGGCACAATTAATAAACTATTATTTTGCATAGTAGCCAGTTTCGCTATATTGGCACTTTCATCACTAGTATTTTTTGCTGACACTGCCACAGTTAGTCCAGATGTATCAATCATCTCGCAAAACTTTTTACCACCATGATAGTACGCCCAGGCTGCTGTGGCACCAATGCAAAGACCAGAAACAATACCAGCATCAGGTAACGCAATTGCTGCAAATGTTGCACCAAAAATAGAGTGGAACGCTCCAGCTGAAACCATAGCTGATCCCACTGAATAAAACATAGATCCCGCAACACCAACACCTGTAATTGCTGCAGCTGATAAGGATGTTGAAATTCCATGCTGTACATTTCGTACATCAATCATATTATTTTTTCCCATAGTTAGATACCCCCCCATAACTTAAACAAAATTGTGCAAGAATTGTAACTTATTAAACACTGCTGTACAAGAAAAAATACATGCAAATGACTGAATCAAACCTACCCTACGCATCTAAACAACGCTGCTGCCAGCGCCAGCGGAAATACATCAACACCGCACCAACAAAAAACGCTGCTGCTTGCGCAGTACTAAAACCATAGACACCAAGCGGTGTGAAAAATGCGAGTACGTAACCCATACCAACACCGAACACCCACACGACAATCGTACCGATAACCATCGGATAGCGTGTATCGTAAAGGCCACGCAATGAGCCTGATAATAAATTTCGATAACTGTCACACAGATAAATAAACGCGCTGATAAAAAACAGCATTGAAATCATTGGCTGCAACTCTGCCTGATAGCCATTAATTTGATTGCTCATATAAATACTTGCCAAGTGCTTTGGCAAAAACAAAAAGACCAACATTCCAAAGACAACAAAAGGTAATGCAATAAGTAAGTTAAGCGTATTGACTTTATTTATATCGATATAAGCTTTCGCACCCATACTATGACCCACTGAAATTGCAGCCGCTTCAGCGAATGAAAAAATCGGTACCACAAAAACCATCATCATTTGCTGCACCACTTGCCAAGCTGCAAGTTCATCAACACCAATTAAACCAACTAAAATGGTAATAGCAAAAAATCCGGTAAGTTCACCACCAAATTGCATGCTCATCGGCCAACCGACATACCACAGTTTTTTAAACACAGACCAATCCCACTGACAGCGACAACGAAATAAACCGTAGATATGCAGTTTTTTTTGCGTCATATAGCAGCCCAGCAAATATAATAAGATCGTAATATCTTGAATTAAAATCGCATAGGCAAATCCAGCAACACCTAATTTAGAGGAGCCCCAGTGCCCAAAAATCATCGCATAAGCTGCTAACACGAAGACAATAATACTCAGCACATGTGCAAAGAGCACATTCATCATTTTGGTAATTGCAATCATAAACTGTGATAAACAAACACCCCATAATAAAGGCAGACCAATCCACGCAATCACGTGAAAAAACTGGGTCAAATATGGAATTAGTGCCGGATCTTGGCCAAAGTGCGCTAAAATACGATCAAGAAACCAATACAGCACACCCATTGCAATTGCCAGCATAAATGCCAACACAAATGCTTGTTGCATCACCGCCCCAATGTGTTCATATTCTTTCGCACCATAGTGCCGACCGACGACCACACCTACTGAAAACAGCACAAACATAAAGATGACCATCACAGTAAAATACGCCGCCGACATAAGCGCACTCGCTGCCAATACAGCATAGCCCAATTGTGCAATCATAATCATACCGATAAAAACACTCAGCATATTGATTAAACGCGCTGCCGCCATTGGAAAGGCAATTTTTAAGATACGTTTTGTGATTTGCTTATGTGTTTCCATTAATGCTCTCTTGTTTCGCGAAATTCAATGTCCTGCCACTCTTCTTTCACAATATCGAGGTTAACACGCGACGGTGCCATATAAGTTAATTGCTCGGCACCATCTAACGCCAGATGGCGTTGTTGTTGACGTTTAAAAGCTTCAAGCTGCTTAGGGTCGTCACAATACACCCAACGTGCTGTAGCAACATTGACATTTTCATAAACACAATTAACGTTGTATTCGCTCAGTAGGCGGTGTGCAACCACATCAAACTGTAACACACCAACAGCACCTAAAATGAGGTCATTACGACTAATGGGGCGGAATACTTGTGTGGCACCTTCTTCGGATAATTGGACCAGTCCTTTTAACAAAGCTTTTTGTTTGAGTGGGTCTTTTAATCGCACCAAGCGAAATAACTCCGGCGCAAAATTAGGAATACCAGAAAACTTAAGCACTTCTCCTTGGGTAAACGTATCACCGATTTGAATCGTACCATGATTATGCAAACCTAAAATATCGCCAGCATAAGCGCTATCGATATTATCACGTTGGCCTGCCATAAATGTCATCGCATTATTAATCTGCACATCTTTACCTAAACGTAAATGTTTAAGCTTCATACCTTTGCAATATTCGCCCGACACAATGCGTAAAAACGCGATGCGATCCCGATGCTGTGGATCCATATTTGCCTGAATTTTAAATACGAAACCAGTCAGCTTAGGCTCTGTAGCTGCAATCGTACGGGTTTGCGTTTCACGTGGTTGTGGCATCGGCGCGTATTTGACAAAGTCACTAAGCAGTTCGCGAATACCAAAATTATTAATCGCTGAGCCAAAATAAACCGGCGTCAGCTTACCTGCTAAATAAGCCTCAAGATCAAATGGATGGCTCGCTCCCTGCACCAATTCAATTTCATCACGTAATTCTTGCAGCATATCTTCACCCAATGCTGCTCGTGCTTCACTACTATCAATTCCATCGATGCGTTGCACCGCACCAATTTCAGCGTTTTTACCAGATTCATATAGATAGATTGCATCTTCGTGTATATGGTAAATACCTTTAAATGCTTTACCCATACCAATTGGCCAATCGATCGGCGCGCATTGGATATTTAATATGGATTCGATCTCATCGAGCAGCTCAATAGGTGAACGGCTCTCACGATCCATTTTGTTAATAAAAGTCATAATCGGAGTAGTACGCAGACGACACACTTCCATTAATTTAATTGTACGTGCTTCAACACCTTTCGCACCGTCGATCACCATTAACGCCGAGTCTACTGCGGTTAAGGTGCGATACGTATCTTCACTAAAATCCGCATGCCCCGGCGTATCTAAAAGATTGACGATACAATTTTGATAAGGAAACTGCATCACCGAGGTTGTCACTGAAATGCCACGTTGCTTTTCAAGCTCAAGCCAATCGGATGTCGCATGACGTGATGCTTTACGACCTTTAACCGTACCTGCAAGCTGAATTGCACCACCAAACAGTAATAGTTTTTCCGTCAGTGTCGTTTTACCCGCATCCGGATGCGAAATAATGGCAAAAGTACGACGCGCCTCAATAGCTTCTCTCATAGTTATAACCTCAAGAAATTCGACGTAGCATATAAGCGTAGATCGATAAAAATAATAATGTCGGACAGAATGCTGCTAATACCGGTGGAAATTGATAGAGCAGTGTCACTGGACCAAAGAATCGATTTAACATATAAAAGGTAATACCAACGGCAATACCGGCAACCACACGCACAGTTGCACTAACACTACGTAAAGAACCAAAGACAAAGGGAACGCCTAAGCAAATCATCACAATGGTCGTAATCGGTTGTATCACTCGCTGCCAAAATGTCAATTGAAATAATGTGGCGACTAAACCTGCAGATTTGCGCAATTTCACAATATCATGCAACTCTAATACAGAACCTTGTAATGTCATTCCCTCATAATCATGCAGCTTATTTGGGGTAAAATTAAAATTGAGCCATGCTGTTTGTGCATGATCAGTGTAAGTATGCGTTTGGGTGATTTTGGTTGAAACGATATCGTAGAGTTGCCAACGTTTGCCGATTTTACGGCCTGTTTTAGCATAACGCAGACGGTCGAGTTTTTTATCCTTAAAAAAGAATTGACTCACACCCGCAATTTCAGTCGCACTCTTAACCCGATCAATATAGATATAACTATTTTGATGGTGCAACCAAATTTTTGATTTTGCTTGCATGCTACTCGGCTTATGTAATGCTTTAGCACGCATAACATCAGCCTTAACTTGTAACTGCGGCGCTGCAAACTCACCAAAAGCAGTAATCACAATCAGCATTAATAATGCCGCTTTAATGACTGACCAAGTAATCTGACCAATTGACACGCCATTGGCACGCATCACAGTTAACTCACTGGCCGTTGCCAGCCGCCCCATACCGAGCAAACAACCAATAAATGCGGCAATCGGAAACGCCATATAAACAATTGCTGGCAATTGCATCACAATATAATAAAGCATCATCATCGCATCATATTGATGTATGCCGACAAACGGCACCTCGGTAATCAACTGCGCAAAACATTCGACACCGGTAAGCACCCACACCACCAACACTGTCGCAGAAATAACCGTGTGGCGAATATAACGATCTAAAATATGCATCATGCAGTGACCCCCACCATATGCTGCAAGCGTCGCCATCCAACGCGATAACTAAACAGTAATAGCGCAACGAATAACATCGCGCCATGAATCCACCACATGCCAACTGTAGGTGGCAACTTGCCACTTTTAATCCACGAATGGCATAAGAAAATCATACAGGCATAAATAATATAGAGCATCACTGCTGGGATCATTTTAAAGTAACGTCCACGTCTTGGGTCGACTTCACTACACGCTACAGCAATTAATGAGGCAATTAAAATTGAAATCGGAACTGACAGGCGTAATTGCCATTCGGCATCGGCGAGTCGATCATGGCCAATTTGCTGATAGAGCACCATCGATGGTAATGCACGTACAATTACTTTATGCTCAATTTTGCGTAGTTGATGATGCTTGCCATACAATAATTGATTGACAATATTAATGCCGTAATCGTTAAAATGAGAACGCGTGACATCTGACTGCCCTGCTACACCACTATAACGTGAGCCATCTTGCAGCACCACAAACTTACCAGGTGTATCGGCTCTGGTTGCTTGATGCGCCTCATCGGCACGAATAATATTCCATTTTGGTTGATCACTAGATAATGATTTTTGATCGGCAATGGCAAGAAAAACATCTTTGACTTGGTTCTTTGAATGCGATACATCACCGACATACACCATGCGCCCATCGCCAAACGCTTCAAAACGATGCGGCATTAATGTACCGACACTAAAATTATTGAGTGCACTAATACGCAAATGCGACATCAAATCTAGCGCGCGCGGATTCACCCACAAGGATAACCAGGCAGCAAACAATGCCACGCAGACGGCCAGACTCATCACTGTCACCACTTGCCGCACCAAGCTCATACCACAAGCCGTCATCACCGTCATCTCATTATCGGTATACAAGCGACCAATCCCAATCAGGATCCCTAAAAACAGCCCCAGCGGTAATATATAAGTCAGCATAGGCGGTAGCTGTAGCCCTACCAGCATCACCACATTCATGATCGAATATCGACCAGCAGCAGCACCTTTAAGGAAATGTGAGAATTCATTGATCACCAAAACAGATACCAAAATGACTGTAATGATCAATAGGCACAGATAAATCTCTCGACATATGTAACGGAATAAAATCATGGGCGCATTCTAACACTAAAAAGAAGACTGCTCCATGCGCTCTTTTATAAATGTAATCAACTTCTGTTGATAATCTTGATATAAAAAACTACGTTTAATCACAGACTCCATAAGACCTATATTAGCTTGGAAATAATTTAAAATATGTGCCACAGCCGCTGGAGTTAAACCAAGGTCGTTTGCAAATATAAACCAATCTTTACGACGTAATTTTCTATCTCTTCCATTCATTGATAATGTCAAATTGATGTCAGGCTCATAGTCAATAAGCTGTGTTGAAACAAAATCAAAAATCGGAGATACGCTAATACCATCTGCTGTCAATATTGCAATATTTTTTAAATGTAAATCGTTATTACCAATCAAGTATGCCAAATAAACTTGTGAGAAAAATCTTATCCCAGTCTCCCCTGGAATCTTTGCATGCCCCTCCAGCCATTGAGCAATTTTATTATATGAACCCTACATTCCTAGAACAAGAACTTAACTATTTTTAATTACCGGTGCTGATTTGAGCGCGTGATGAACAATTAATAATAAAAGAGTTACGATTTTCATGCGAAAAGGTTATCTTGTTGCCATTTTTTAATAATGGAGAGTTGCCGTCATGGAGTTAGCGAACGAAAATATTAAAACTTTAGCGATGGATCATCATGGTTTGGTTGCTGCCACCTGCAAAGATTTAGGGATAGCAGAAAAAATCAACAGTAAAATAATAAATAACGATGATCGACGTATTGTAACGACGGGCAAAGCAGTAATGGCAATGATATTAAATGGTTTAGGGTTTACTAACCGCCGTTTATATTTAACGCATCAATTTTTCGCCAGCAAACCAACAGAGGTTTTATTGGATGAAAATATTCAGTCATCAGATATCACCGACTATACGTTAGGACATGCATTAGATGAGATAGCAGCATATGGATCAAGTAAGTTGTTTAGTGAAATAGGGTTTGATATTGCATTGGAAAATAATTTGCTTGGCAACTTAAATCACCTAGATACAACAAGTATATCGGTGCAAGGAGCGTATAATGTTGAGTCAGATGATGTAGAGCCGGCAGTTATTGAGGTGACGCATGGTCACTCAAAGGATCATCGCCCTGATTTAAAACAGGTTGTGTTGTCATTAGTGGTGAATGGCCCAAGTGCGATGCCAATATTTATGGAGCCCTTGAATGGTAACAGTTCTGATAAGGCAAGCTTTCATGAAACAATAAAAAAAGTTGATGCATTTAAAAAACAAATTAATCTCGACAAAAATATTAAATGGGTTGCTGATTCTGCCCTTTATAGTAAAGATAAATTGCTGGGGGAAAACAAATATCTTTGGTTAACACGTGTGCCGGAAACTATCCGAGAGGCAAAAGAAATTGTTGGACAATCGGATGATAATATTGAGTGGAAAGAGCTAGATAAAGGCTATAAAACATCATCTTTTGCTTCAAATTATGGCGATGTAGCACAACGCTGGTTATTAGTTTATTCGGATCAAGCTTTGCATAAGATAAACAGCGCTATTGTACCTATCATGAAACATGCGAAACGAGGCAAGCCAAAGTCCGGTCAAGAGAAATCAGTTGTTGGTTATAAGATTAAGAGTAGTTTTGAAAGAGATGCAGATGTTATTAAATAGCAAAGGTAGGTTTATTTTAGCTACCAATGATATGGATTCAAAAAACTATACAGATCAACAAATGCTTGAAAAATATAAGGACCAACAAAAAGTTGAAGGAGGATTTAGATTTTTAAAAGATCCATGGTTCATGGTTGACTCGGTTTTTCTAAAGTCACCGAAACGAATTGAGTCGCCTATGATGGTTATGACATTTTGTTTGATGGTTTACAATATTTCTCAATACATACTTCGAAATAAACTAAAGCAGCAGAATGACGCATTACCAAATCAACTTAAAAAGCAGGTGCAAAATCCAACAATGCGATGGATATTTCAACTCATGGAAGGAATTGGTGTTGTGTAATTTTATGAGGATGATGCTCATAAGCCGATTAAAGAGATGGTAACGAATATAAATGAATTAAGAAAAAAGATTATCTC
>JAUIDD010000025.1 GCA_030429175.1 Gammaproteobacteria bacterium | reverse complement strand
AGGCGACAACGTTAAGGTAGTTGTTGATTTAATCTGTCCGATTGCGATGGATGATGGCTTGCGCTTTGCGGTACGCGAAGGTGGACGTACAGTAGGTGCCGGTGTTGTGGCGAAGATATTAGATTAATAGTGAATGAGGTGGCATTGACACCTCTTTTTGTTGCACTTTGGAGAAATTAAATGGCTGTTGTTAAAAAAAATCAACGTATCAGAATTAGGCTGAAAGCGTTTGACTATAAGCTGATTGATCGTTCTACTCGCGAGATTGTAGATACGGCGAAGCGTACTGGTGCTCAAATAAAAGGCCCAATTCCGCTCCCAACAAAGATTGAAAGGTATACGGTTTTGATTTCGCCGCACGTGGATAAAGATGCACGTGATCAGTATGAGTTGCGAGTGCATAAGCGTCTTGTTGATATACACTATCCAACTGAAAAGACGGTTGATGCGTTAATGAAGCTGGATCTAGCTGCCGGTGTGGATGTGCAGATTAGCGTTGAGTAATATTTTTTACTGCATAAAAATGCGGTAAAAGCTCAAATGTACCTTTTAAATACACTGCAAAGTGTGTTTGAAACATAAAGGCTAAAACTGATTGGCAAAGAGGGCAATTTGATGTACCCTTATCGCCTTTTCTTTGGCCCGAAGAAGATGATTGTTAAGATTGGAGAAATTAAGATGTCAATCGGCTTGATTGGACGAAAATGTGGTATGACGAGAGTATTTACAGAAACAGGTGCATCAGAACCAGTTACTGTGATCGAAGTCGTCTCTAATAAAGTTGTCCAAATAAAAACTGAAGAAACAGATGGTTATACTGCGTTACAGATTGCAGCTGGTAAGCGTCGTGCCTCTCGTGTAAATAAAGCAGAAGCGGGTCACTTTGCAAAGGCTAATGTTGAGGCAGGTGATATCGTCAAAGAGTTCCAAGTGCCAGCAGATGTGTTAGAAGCATACAAGCTTGGCGATGAGTTAACAGTTGATCTGTTTAGTGAAGGTCAACAAGTTGATGTGCAAGGCATTTCAAAAGGTAAAGGTTTTGCTGGTGGTATTAAGCGTCATAACTTCAGCCATCAACGTAATTCGCATGGTAACTCATTATCGCATCGTGCTATTGGTTCGACTGGTATGTGTCAAACACCTGGGCGTGTATTTAAAGGCAAAAAAATGCCAGGTCAAATGGGTAATGTAAAAACAACGTCATTGAATAAGAAAGTTATCAAGGTTGACAAAGAGCGCCGAATTATTTTAGTAAAAGGTCCTGTGCCAGGTGCGCCAGGTGGCAAAGTTATTATCATCCCGTCTGTTAAAATAAAGAAAGCAAAGGGGGGTAAATAATGGACTTAAGCAATAGTGCAGTATTTAATGCAGCGTATTCAGAAGGCCTTGTACATCAAGTTGTAACAGCTTATATGGCAGGTGGTCGTCAAGGTAGTAAAGCACAGAAGACACGTAGTGAAGTGAGCGGCGGTGGTACTAAACCATGGCGCCAAAAAGGTACAGGTCGTGCGCGTGCTGGTACTATTCGTAGTCCTCTCTGGCGTACGGGTGGTATTACGTTTGCAGCGAAGCCAAGAGACTTTAAGCAAAAAGTAAATCGTAAAATGTACCGCAAAGCAATGTCGATTATTTTATCTGAACTTTTAAGAACTAACCGTTTGGTTGTGGTAGATGACTTTAAAATCGAAGAGCCAAAGACTAAGCAATTATTAGCTAAGTTAAGGGAACAGGATTTGGGCGCAGATGTTTTACTTATCACTGCTGAATTAGATAATAATTTAGCGCTTGCTTCTCGTAACTTGTACAAGGTTGAATATGGTACTATGCAGTCGCTAAATCCTGTTAGTCTGATTGCACATGAGAAAGTAATTATGACTAAAGATTGCATCAAGAAAATAGAGGAGAATCTTCAGTGAATAAAGAAAGAGTATTATCTATTTTGCTTGAGCCACATGTTTCAGAAAAAACAGCATCAACTGGTGGCGCATATAATCAGTATGCTTTTAGAGTGGCAAGTGATGCTAACAAGATAGAGATCCGTACCGCTGTAGAAGAACTTTTTAACGTTAAAGTTAGAAACCTACGTGTGTGCAATGTAAAAGGTAAACGTGTTCGTTTTGGCCGTATGATGGGTAAGCGTAATGATTGGAAAAAAGCCTACGTTACGTTAGAAAAAGATCAAGACATCGATATTGTCGGTCAAGCAGCATAGGAGTGAGAGTTAATGGCAGTAATTAAAGCAAAACCAACCTCGGCGGGTAGACGTTTTGTCGTGCAGGTAACATCGCCAGATTTACATAAGGGTGCACCTTATGAACCTCTTGTCAGCACAAAAAATCGTATTAATGGTCGTAATAACCAGGGCCGTATCACTACACGTCATCGCGGTGGTGGTCACAAAAAGCGTTATCGTATTATCGATTTTAAGCGTGATAAGGATGATATTGTTGGAAAGATAGAGCGTCTTGAGTATGATCCAAACCGTAGTGCGCATATTGCATTGGTGATTTATGGTGACGGTGAGCGTCGTTATATTATTGCACCAAAAGGTTTAAAGGCGGGTGATCAGGTTCAGTCAGGAGAGCGCGCTCCGATTAAGACTGGTAACTGTTTACCACTTTCAAATATCCCATTAGGCTCAACAATTCATTGCTTAGAATTAAAACCAGGTAAGGGTGCACAGCTCATGCGTAGTGCCGGTACCTATGCGCAGTTAGCAGCAAAAGAAGGTATGCATGCTATCATTCGCATGCGATCTGGTGAAATGAGAAAAGTATTGGCGACATGTCGTGCTAGTATCGGTGAAGTTTCAAACTCAGAACACAGTTTACGTTCTTTGGGTAAAGCTGGTGCAAGCAGATGGCGTGGTCGTAGACCTACGGTTCGTGGTGTTGCTATGAACCCGGTTGATCACCCTCATGGTGGTGGTGAAGGCCGTACTTCGGGTGGTCGTCATCCAGTGAGCCCAACTGGTGTATCTGCTAAGGGGTATCGCACCCGAAGCAACAAGCGTACTCAGAAAATGATTATTCGCGATAGACGTAAGAAATAACAAGAGGTAAGAACGTGCCAAGATCAATTAAAAAAGGCCCTTACGTAGACCATGATCTCGCAGTCAAGGTCCAAAAGGCTGATGAAAGCGGAAGCAATAAGCCAATCAAGACGTGGAGAAGACGTTCTCTTATCACGCCTGATTTCGTTGGAAAAACCATCGCTGTGCATAATGGTAAAGAGCATGTGCCTATTTATATTTCTGAGAATATGGTTGGGCATAAATTAGGTGAATTTGCATTAACAAGAACCTTTCGTGGTCACTCTGGTGATCGTAAGGCGAAGGGAGGTAAATAATCATGCAAACTCAAGCTAAATTAAAATTTGCTTCGATATCGCCACAAAAAGCGCGTTTGGTTGCTGATCAAATTCGTGGTTTGTCTGCTGAGAAAGCAGCTGAATTTTTACGCTTTAACATCAAGAAAGCATCTGACATCGTTAAGAAGGTGCTAGATTCTGCGATTGCAAATGCAGAACATAATCATGGTGCAGATATTGATGAATTGTTTGTGTCAAAAGTATTTGTAGATGAAGGCCCTCAAGCCACACGTTTTCGTGCTCGCGCGCGTGGTCGTGTCAACTACATTAAGAAGCGTACAAGCCACATTACGGTTGAAGTATCAGATAGTCGAGGAGAGTCTTAATGGGTCAAAAAGTACATCCAATTGGTATACGATTGGGCATTACCCAAGATTGGAAATCAAAGTGGTATGCGAATACGAGTGATTATGCGAAAAATTTAAATGCAGACTTACGTGTACGTAAGTATTTAATGAATAAATTAAAGAATGCATCTGTAAGTCATATTAAGATCGAGCGTCCTGCAAAAAATGCAAAGGTTATGATCTACTCTGCGCGACCTGGTGTCATCATCGGTAAGAAAGGTGGTGAAGTTGAGCGTTTGCGCGATGAAGTTTCCAAGATCATGCAGGTGCCCGTCCATATTACGATTGAAGAAGTGCGTAAGCCTGAGTTAAACGCAACGCTTGTAGCTGAAAGTATTGCGCAACAACTAGAACGTCGTATTATGTTCCGTCGCGCAATGAAGCGTGCCGTGCAATCGACATTACGTCAAGGGGCATTAGGCATTAAAGTATGTGTTGGGGGCCGCTTGGGTGGTGCTGAGATTGCACGCTCTGAATGGTATCGCGAAGGTCGTGTGCCATTACACACATTCCGCGCTGACATAGATTATGGTATCGCACGTGCAAATACAACTTATGGTGTTATTGGCGTGAAGGTTTGGATTTTTAAAGGTGAAATCATCGACGTGAAAGAAGAGGCACCTGTAGAAGTTCAAGAAGCAGAGACAGTAGGGGACGAGTAATGCGTCAACCAAAAAATAGAAAATTTCGTAAAGATTTTAAAGGACGTAACCGAGGCGTTGCACAACGTGGTAGCAAAGTGTCTTTTGGTGAATTTGGTCTAAAGGCTACGGCACATGCCCAAATTACAGCACGTCAAATTGAGGCAGCACGTCGTGCGATTGCGCGTCATGTAAAACGTGGTGGTAAAATTGTGATTCGTATCTTCCCAGATAAGCCAATCAGTAAAAAACCATTAGAAGTACGCCAAGGTAAAGGTAAAGGTAACGTTGAATACTGGGCAGCATTAGTTCAGCCTGGTCGCGTTATGTTTGAAATAGAAGGTGTGCCAGAAGAATTGGCACGAGAGGCATTTGCACGTGCAAGTGCGAAGTTACCTGTTAAAACAGTGTTCGTACAACGAGTGGTGGCATAAAAATGAAAGTAGCTGAATTACGAGAAAAAACAGCAGATGCATTAAAAGCTGAATTGATCGAGCTTATGCGTGAACAATTCAACTTGCGTATGCAGCAAGGTATGGGTGAGTCTCCTAGACCACATTATTTTAAACGAGTACGTCGAGATATTGCTCGTGTGAAAACTATCTTGACTGAAAAGGAGCGTCAATAATGACAAATAAAGAAACAAAGGCGCGTGAAATGTTAGGAGCCGTCGTCAGTGATAAGATGGATAAAAGTATTGTAGTGAGTGTTGAGCGTAAGATTGCACACCCTAAATACGGTAAATATATTAAGCGTACAACTAAATTACATGTACATGATGAAAAAAACGAGTGTCGCGCAGGTGATTTGGTGTTGGTTCGTGAGTGTCGTCCAATCTCTAAGACAAAAACTTGGAAATTGGTTGAAATTAAAGAGCGTGCTGAGAGCGCGAACTAAAGACACCAGACTGGAGAGAGTGAGATGATTCAAACAGAAACCGTATGTGACATAGCTGATAACAGCGGTGCAAAAAAAGCGATGTGTATTAAAGTACTTGGTGGTTCCAAGCGTCGTTATGCTGGTATTGGTGATGTGATCAAGATAACCGTTAAGGAAGCAATTCCACGCGGTAAAGTGAAGAAAGGTGATGTCATGTTTGCCGTTGTAGTGCGTACACGTAAAGGTGTTAGACGTGAAGATGGTTCTTTGATTCGCTTTGATTCAAATGCTGTTGTGCTACTTAATGCACAAAAGCAGCCAATTGGTACACGTATTTTTGGGCCAGTAACGCGTGAATTGCGTGCTGGTTATATGAAAATTGTTTCATTAGCGCTAGAGGTACTCTGATCATGAATAAGGTTAAAGTAGGCGATACAGTTATCGTATTGGCGGGAAAGGATAAAGGTCGTACAGGTCGTATCCTTAAAAATATTAAAAACAGTCGTATGATTGTTGAGAATGTTAACATGATTAAAAAACATGTTCGCGCAAACCCTAATCAAAACGAACAGGGTGGTATTTTGGAGCGTGAAGCTGGTATTCATGTTTCAAACCTAGCGATCTTAAACCCACAAACGAATCGTGCAGATCGTATTGGAATTAAGACTCTAGAAGATGGTAAGAAGGTCCGTTATTTTAAATCAAACGGAGAAGTTTTAGATGTTTAGTAAAGGTAGCGCATAATGGCAGCACTTAAGCAACTTTATCGTGAGAAAATTGTTGATCAACTGATGAAAGAGTTCGGTTATAAGTCAGTAATGCAGGTTCCGAAAATCGAAAAGATCACACTTAACATGGGTCTTGGTGAAGCGGTTGGTGATAAAAAAGTTATCGGACATGCTCGTGGCGATATGGAAAAGATTTCAGGTCAGCAGCCTGTCACTACATTGGCTCGTAAGTCGATTGCTGGCTTTAAGATTCGTGATGGATGGCCGCTTGGCTGTAAAGTCACACTGCGCAAAGAGCGTATGTATGAATTTTTAGAAAGATTGATCACGATTGCAATTCCAAGTATTCGAGATTTTCGTGGCTATAGCGCGAAGTCATTTGATGGTCGTGGTAATTACAGTCTCGGTATTAAAGAGCAAATCGTATTCCCTGAAATCGAATACGATAAGATTGATGCCATTCGTGGTTTAGATATTACCATTACGACAAGTGCTGGTACTAACAAAGAAGGCCGTGCCTTGCTTAAGGCATTTGGATTTCCTTTAAAAGACGACGCTAAGAAGGAAGAGGAATAATTATGGCTACAAAAGCAGCAAAAGCACGTAATAACAGACGTATTAAAAAATCACAGAATGCGCGTACAAAGCGTCTTGCACTAAAAGAAAAGATTCGTATTGGATCGCCAGAAGAGCAAGAAGAAGCTTTGTTAAAGTTGCAAAAATGTCCACGTGATGAGAGTCCAATTCGTATCCGTGATCGTTGTCAGGAATGTGGTCGCCCTAATGGTACATTTAGAAAGTTTGGTTTATGCCGTATTCACTTACGTGAGGCGTTCAATTGGGGCTTAGTTCCTGGTTTACGTAAGGCGAGTTGGTAGGAGATTAGTTATGACGATGCAAGATCCAATTTCAGATATGTTAACCCGCGTTAGAAATGCGCATGCAGTTAACAAAAAACAAGTTGTGATGCCACATTCAAAATCGAAGTGTGCTATTGCAAAAGTGTTAAAAGACGAAGGTTATATTCTTGATTGGCGTGAAGAAGGTACGCCTGGGCCAGAGCACCGATTGGTGATTCAGCTTAAGTACTTTGAAGGTCGACCTGTCATCGATAAGATGAAACGTGTGAGTCGCCCAGGTTTACGCGTCTACAAAGATAAAGCATCATTGCCACAAGTACAAAGTGGCCTTGGAATTGCTATTGTGTCTACCTCTAAAGGTGTGATGTCGTGTCGTGAAGCACGTCGCATCGGTGAAGGTGGTGAAATTATTTGCTATGTAAGCTAGGAGATCGATTGTGGTCAGTCGTGTTGCAAAAAATCCAGTAGAAGTACCTCAAGGTGTTGAGGTTAGTTATAAAGATATGTTGGTAAGAATCAAAGGTAAGAATGGTGAATTGCAGCAAGCGATTCATCCTTTAGTGACTCTGATGCATGAAGACAATCAGATTACATTTTCGCCCAATAATAGTAGTATCGAGGCGAATGCTTTGGCAGGTACAATGCGATCACTTGTAAATAATATGGTGCATGGTGTAGTTGAAGGTTTTGAGCGTCGTTTAGAGCTTAAAGGTGTTGGTTATCGTGCTAAGGCTGCAGGTAAAGCTGTAGAACTGAGTGTAGGTTACTCACATCCAGTTAAAATGGATATGCCAGCAGGTGTTGAAGTGCAAACACCCACACAGACAGAGATTGTTTTAAAGTCAGCGGATAAGCAATTGGTATCACAAGTTGCGGCTAATATTAGGCGTGTGAGACCACCTGAACCTTATAAAGGTAAAGGTATTCGTTATGTAGGTGAGCAAATCACCTTAAAAGAAGGTAAGAAAAAATAATGGTTAACAACAAGAAAAAATCACGGTTGCGTCGCGCTAAACGCACGCGTGCAAAAATTAAGATACTTGGTGAAAATCGTTTGAGTGTGCATCGCACGCCAAAGCATATTTATGCGCAAGTGATTTCTCCTTGTGGTTCACGTGTTTTAGCGAGTGCGTCAACACTCGATAAAGAGTTACGTGGTGACGTAGCTTATACAGGTAATCAAAAAGCAGCTGCAGCGGTAGGTGCTTTACTAGCTAAGCGAGCGATTCAGGCAGACATTAAAAAGGTTGCTTTTGATCGTTCAGGATTTAAATTTCATGGTCGCTTAAAAGCATTAGCTGAAGCGGCTCGTGAAGGTGGGATGTTATTTTAAGAGGTTGATATTATATGCGAGGCGAACAACAAGCTACTACCGACGGTATTATAGAAAAACTCGTTGATGTAAATCGTACATCTAAGACTGTGAAAGGTGGTCGTAAAATGGGTTTTGCAGCGCTAGTCGTTGCAGGCGATGGTCAGGGTAAAATCGGATTTGGTAGAGGAAAAGCTCTTGAGGTGCCAGTTGCGATTCAGAAAGCTACAGAAGCTGCGCGTCGTAATATGATTCAAGTGCAATTGAAAGGTAACACGATTCAACACGTGATTAATGGCCGTCATGGAGCAAGTAAGGTTATGATGTTGCCAGCACCGGAAGGTACGGGTGTGATTGCTGGAAGTGCAATGCGTGCTGTATTCGAAGTGATGGGTGTTGAAAATATTTTAGCGAAATGTCTTGGTTCACACTGTCCAATTAATATTGTGCGTGCAACCATTGATGGCTTTAAAAATATGGTGACACCAGAAATGGTCGCGCTTAAGCGTGGTAAGACAGTCGAAGAGATTTTGGAGTAAGCGATGACCGATTCAAAAAAAGTAAAAGTAACCTTAGTTAAAAGCTTACACGGTCGTATACCAGGTCATGCTGAATGTGTAAGAGGACTTGGCCTGAAGAAGATACACCAAAGTGTTGAAGTGTTAGACACAGCATGTAATCGAGGTATGATCAATAAAGCTGCCTACATGTTGAAAGTTGAGGAAGTATAGTTATGCGATTAAATTCCATTAAGCCTGCAGAAGGTTCAAGACCATCGAAGCGTCGTGTAGGACGTGGTATAGGCTGTACCAAAGGTAAAACTTGTGGCCGTGGTCACAAGGGTCAGCGTTCACGCTCGGGCGGATTCCACAAAATTGGTTTTGAAGGTGGTCAGATGCCTTTGCATCGCCGAGTGCCTAAATTTGGTTTTTCATCACGTAAGGCATTGGTGACAGCTGAAGTGCGTTTAGGTGAACTTGTAAAGGTTTCTGGGGATGTTATTGATATGGCATCACTAGAAAAAGCAAACTTGATCCATAGCGGCATCAAGCGTGCGAAGATTTTTTTATCGGGTGAGTTGACTCGCTCTGTTACTGTGAAAGGAGTCGCTGTGACCAAAGGTGCACGAGCTGCAATAGAGGCACTAGGCGGCAAAGTCGAGGACTAAATGGCTAAAGCGAAATTGGGTGGTGGTTTATCTTCTGGTGGACTATCGGAATTGAAGAAGCGGTTATTGGCCGTATTGATTGGAATCGCTATCTTTCGCTTAGGATCTTATATCCCTGTACCGGGTTTGGATCCTGCAAGATTGACTGAGTTGTTTAAACAACATGGTGGTGGCCTTCTGGGAATGTTTAACATGTTTTCGGGTGGGGCACTGCAAAGAATGACGATCTTTGCACTCTCAATCATGCCTTATATATCGGCATCGATTATTGTGCAATTGTATACGGCTGTTTCACCTCAGTTAAAACAGTTACAAAAAGAGGGTGAACAGGGTAAGCATAAGATCAATCAATATACCCGCTATGGCACATTGGGTTTATCGATTGTTCAGGGACTGGGTATTTGTCGTTGGCTTGCAGCAAGTGGTGTAGCGATTCATCCAGGCTTTGGATTTTATTTTGTAGGGACGGTAACACTGGTAACCGGAACCATGTTCTTAATGTGGTTAGGTGAGCAGATGACAGAGAGAGGTGTTGGGAACGGTATTTCCTTGATTATCTTCTCTGGTATTTGTGCCAGACTACCGAGTGCATTTGGCGAGATTATTGTGCAAGTGCGCATGGGCCAAATGCCGATGTATCGCTTATTAGCGGTGATGTTTTTGATAGCGATTGTAGTAATGATCGTAGTGTACTTCGAAAGGGCGCAGCGACGTATAACGATTAATTATGCGAAGCGACAACAGGGTAGGAAGATGTATGCAGCTCAAACGAGCCATCTTCCACTGAAAATCAATATGTCGGGAGTGATCCCGGTGATTTTTGCCCAAAGTATTTTGTTGTTTCCGACAACGTTGGCAACATACTTTCAGACCACAAAAGGGTTTGGTTGGCTACGTGAAGTGACATTGTTATTAGGCATGGGTTCACCCGGCTACATGATTGCAAATGGATTATTGGTGATATTCTTTAGTTTTTTCTATGCCGCTTTGGTATTTAATCCTAAAGAAACTGCCGACAACTTAAAGCGCAGTGGCGCATTTATACCGGGCATTAGGCCAGGTGAGCAGACGGCTCAGTACATTGATAAGGTAATGACACGCTTAACCTTGATTGGTTCAATTTATTTAGCAGCGGTTGCCTTATTGCCAGAGTTTTTGATTGTATTCTGGCATGTACCATTTTATTTTGGTGGTACATCATTACTGATTGTTGTCGTTGTGATTATGGATTTCATGGCCCAAGTGCAAGCGCACTTGATGAGCCATCAGTACGAGTCTTTGATGAAAAAATCGAAGGTGAAAGGCTCGAAAATGGGGCTGATTCGCTAATTTGGAGAAGAAGATGAAGGTAAGAGCTTCAGTAAAGAAAATTTGTCGAAACTGCAAAATTATCCGTCGTCACGGGCGTATTCGGGTGATTTGTAAAGATGGTCGACACAAACAGCGTCAAGGCTAAATAATTGTTAATTTGTCTTGATTTTTGAGGGTTTGAAGGCTATCCTTAGCGGCTTTTAGACTTGATATTGTATAAATTTTGGAGTGTGAAATTATGCCAGCAACGGCACGTATAGTAGGTGTAAACTTACCAGTAAATAAGCATGCTGTAATTGCGCTAACGTCTATTTATGGTATTGGACGTGAGAGTGCCAAGAAAATCCTAGAAAAGGTTAATATTAAGCCGAGCATAAAGATTTTAGACCTATCAGAGGCAGAAATGGATTTAATCCGTACAGAAATCACTGATAACTATGCAATTGAAGGTGATTTAAGACGTGTAGTGTCTATGCATATTAAGCGTAAGGTTGATTTGGGCTGCTATGAAGGTATTCGTCATCGTCGTGGCTTACCTGTTCGTGGTCAGCGTACTAAAACGAATGCACGTACTCGCAAGGGTAAGAAGAAAGCAATTAAATAATCGAAATAAAGGTACTTATTAATGGCATCTAAAAATCGTGGAAAACGTAAAGTCTCAGAAGGTATAGCTCATGTTCAAGCATCCTTCAACAATACGATTGTAACCATCAGTGATTCAGCTGGTAACGTATTGTGTCAAAACTCAGCTGGACGCGCTGGTTTCAAAGGTTCACGTAAAGGTACACCTTATGCAGCACAGCTAGCTGCTGAAGCGGCTGCCAGAGCTGCTAAAGATGAATATGATTTAAGAAGAATTGTGGTTGAGGTTAGTGGTCCGGGAGCTGGTCGTGATTCAGCTATCAGAGCATTGCATAGCGTGGGATTAGAGATTATTCGTTTGAAAGATAAAACTCGTTTACCCCACAATGGTTGTCGTCCACGTAAGAAACGTAGGGTGTAGGAGAGTATAGTATGGCAAAATATCTTGGTCCAAAATGTCGTCTATCACGCCGTGAAAAGACTGACTTAGGTTTAAAAAGTGGTATTCGTTCTATCGATACCAAGTGTAAATTAGATCGTACTCCAGGCCAGCACTGGCAACGTCGTACACGTGATTCTGACTATGGTGCACAGCTGCGTATGAAGCAGATGATTCGTCGTTATTATGGTGTACTGGAGCGTCAATTCCGTAACTACTATAAAGAGGCGGATCGTCAAAAGGGTTCAACTGGTGGTAATCTGCTAAAGCTACTTGAAAGACGTCTCGATAATACAGTTTATCGTATGGGTTTTGCGGCAACACGTGCCGAAGCAAGACAGCTTGTAAACCATAAAGCGGTTTTGATTAATGGTTTAGTTATCAATATTCCTTCTTATCAGGTACAACCTGGTGATGTCATTTCTATTCGTGGCAAAGCTAAGAAGCAATTAAGAATTCAAGCTGCACTTGATTTAGCGCAGCAACGTAATCAAAATTCATGGATTGAAGTAGATGCGAAAGCATTAGAGGGTACGTTCAAAGATCAACCTGATCTCTCTGAATTGCCAGCTGAATTTAAAGTGAATTTAGTGGTAGAGCTTTATTCCAAATAGAGGCTAAAATAAATGCAAGAAATTTATAACGATTTTTTAACACCCAAAAATATCCAGGTTGAAGCGTCTAACCCACTCAAATCTAAAGTGGTACTAGAGCCGTTAGAACGTGGATTTGGGCATACCTTAGGTAACGCGTTGCGTCGTATTTTATTATCATCGATGCCGGGTGCTGCGATTACAGAGGTGCAAATTGATAACGTGCTACATGAATACAGTAGTATCGATGGCATTCGTGAAGATGTGGTTAACATCTTGTTAAACCTTAAAGATATCGCATTTAAAATGCATACGCGTGATGAAGCGATATTAACACTGCATAAAACAACTGCGGGTCCTATAACAGCAGCGGATATCCAGCTAGAACACGATGTTGAAATCATGAACCCAGAACATGTGATTGCACATATGACTCAAAATACTAACTTTAACATGAAAATTAAAGTTGAAGTTGGTCGTGGTTATGTGCCTGCTGCAACACGTCGAGTAGATACTGAAGAAAGCCAGCAAGTTGGTTTATTACACTTAGATGCGTCATTCAGCCCAGTTAAATTAGTTAACTATCAAGTTGAAAATGCACGTGTTGAAAAGCGTACTGACTTAGATAAACTTATTATTAACTTAGAAACTGATGGCACATTGGATCCCGAAGAAGCGATCCGCCGTTCTGCGACTATTTTGCAACATCAGTTAGGCGCATTCGTTGAATTACGTCATGAAAGTATGACGAGAGAAGACGATGCACAAGATCAAGTCGATCCAACATTATTGCGTCCAGTGGATGATTTAGAATTAACGGTACGTGCGGCAAATTGCTTGAAAGCAGAAAACATCTACTATATCGGTGATTTGGTTCAGCGCACTGAAAATGACTTATTAAAAACACCTAACTTAGGTAAGAAGTCATTGATGGAAATTAAAACTGTGTTGGCACAGCGTGGATTAAGCTTGGGTATGATGATTGACCCATGGCCTCCAGCTGATTTGCACGACGACTAAAAAAGGGTTAGAGCAATGCATCATAGAAAAAGCGGTAGAAAACTCAATAGAACAAGCTCACATCGTCAAGCGATGTTCCGTAATATGGCGGCTTCTCTATTAAAGCATGAAATTATTCGTACGACTTTGCCAAAAGCAAAAGAACTACGTCGAGTGATTGAACCTTTAATTACGTTAGCAAAAGAAGACTCTGTTGCTAACAGACGTCTTGCTTTTAGCAGACTACGTGATAAAGATGCAGTTTCAAAACTGTTTAAAAGCCTAGGTCCACGTCACACCAGCCGCGCTGGTGGTTACACACGTGTGCTTAAATGTGGTTTTAGAGCCGGTGACAGCGCCCCAATGGCACTGATCGAATTTAGCGATCGCCGTGATCAGCTTGAAGCTGTTGAATAAATAATACTTCACGCCTATTATTAATCCCGCACTTGCTGCGGGATTTTTTTTATATCACTCTACTATGTTAGCCTCAGAGCATTTCGCAAATTTGCGGTAGACACAAAAAATATTTTTTAGAAAAGCAAATGTCAACAGATACAAGCCCCTAGTTTAGAATGTCCTCATGTTTCATGTTGAGCGAGATATGAGTTTGACAAAATTATTACCCTACTGTAACTTCAACTGCATAAATAAATGGTAGGAAAAAATTATGCGTACACCTCAAGAATTATTGAAATTATTAGCAGGAAAGGGGCAGCTTTGGTTTAACACAACTCGTCCTATGTCTGAATTAGACCTTCGACTTTTACTGGTCAATCAAAATTTGCCACATATTCAAACCTTGATTGATATTATGGTTGATGGTAATGAAGCAAATGAAGAGAACTTCCTTGTGGTGTTGGCTTATTTCTTTGGCGATCGGGCCCAAGAGTTTACGCCACAACAACGTCTTGAATTATCTAAAATTGAATTTATTTTTCAAGGTGCCGTAACAAAAATTGAGCGCCCTGGTAAAGAAGTTGTGGGTGCAATGTTTGTTGAGGGTGTTGGCCTTTATAGTCGCATTCATGAAGAGGCAAAAGAAATTCGTGAAACATCGAGTATTCGTGTGACGTTGCGTTCGCTTTATGCGTTATTAATATCACAAGTTTTTTTCCATGAAATCACGGTCGAAAATAGAACTACTGACCCAAGTCAAACATATAATGGTGCTTTTGTGCAGGAATCACTGAAAGGTGGTTTGGGAATCGAAATTGGTCAGCTGCTACTATTTCGTCTCAGTAATGCTTCTCAATTAGGTGAGTGTGTCAAAATAAATCTTGCATTACAAGATACTGATGCATCTCAAACAGAAGCATTGTTAGCTATGAAGGACCTTTTTAAAACGATAACAATTCCGCCAATAAACATTGAATTAGGCGATGTCGTCAAAAATGCCATAGGGAATAATAACTATAAAGGAGAGGTGATTAAAGAAACGGAACAGCGTGTGCAGGCACTTATAAAGCTGGGTTATAATACGGACTATGGTGCAGGTGTTATCGTGCAGCTAGATCTTTCGCATATCCAAGCTAAGTTACGTGCTTTGGATTTTGAAGAGATAGTTTTGCAGCGTATTTGTGATGTTCGCAATATGCCTGTGATGCCAAAAGCGGTAGACTCATCCAATGATATGCTTATGCTACCAACTGAGTTAGCCAAACTTATAACTATAAACACCTCTCATGAGTTTAAAAATCAGCTACGTATCACTTTATCTAAAAATATGACTAAAGAAACACAGCAGCTAATCTTAGCCTTGTTAGCAGCTGTGTTACATCAAGCAGAAATAAAAGTTAAGAAGGAACAGATTTCAGCTGCGGCACAATTACCCACATCTTGTGATAAGCTAAAGCCGCTTGCTTTATTTGAGGTAGACCTTGCTCAGCCCTATCGGCTTAGGCCTTTATTATACGATTTAGAGCCGGCTATAGGTGATAATGATTTTATTCGTATGCTTCTGGATGCGATCCAGCATAATAGACCGCTTAGTCGTTATCAACATTTAATGCGGGTATATGTGAATAGCGTGCAGCTTAATAATCAGGGTGAGACAATAACGCTTATGCTGCCAAACTTTTGTGCCGAATATATCTCTCAATTATCTGCATTAAAAGTGCCAGAATCTGTGGCAGAAAAAGAGCCAAAAGAACTGTGTATGATGTCTCCTCACCTAATGTCGAGTTTCTCGATTGGGAGTGACTCTGAGTCATCGTTGACAGAACAATCTATTGTCCAGCTTACTCTACCGAGCTGGCCGTTAAGTGCATCAGCACAGCTCGACAAGCAATTGATTACAGTACCAGTTGTTGTGCCTGATTATACACAGCAAATTGCGGCAGTGCCGATTTTTAACAATGATAAGCAAGATCTCAAAAGTGGCAGTATTGTATTTGTGCGTAAAGTAGTCCAATACGATTATAGTTCTATTGAGGATCCACTTGAAATAGAAATAAAGCGACTGTGGGAAGGGCTAGAAACTAAAATTACCTTACCTACAACAGCGATTATTACTTCTGGTTCTAATTGTGAGCATGCGTCTGATTGCGAAGTTGCGATCAAGCTTTATGGTTCTCATTGGCAGTATGAGTCAGGTCTCATCTATATTGTAGACGAAGATGCGCAACCAGGTGATCATGAATGTTATAAACGCGCTGTAGGGAGTGATGCTTTAATAGGTAAAACAGAACCAGAGGAAATCGAGCGCATTCGCGAAAAGATGCGCCAGCAGGGCGGTCGGCCAAAAACAGTCGCAGACATGCGTGACAAGCTTATTGAAAATAATGCACGTTTATTAAATAAAATACCAAGAGACATGCATACAAAAAACTTATACTGTTATTTTATACAGTGGCTACAAAAACAGGATGCACTAATTTATCAATTGTTGAGCTTAAAGGATGCAACATTACTTACTGAAGATAAAGCTGCTGACAAAGAAGCATCAGTCGTTAATATGTTAACAGTATCACTTGTGTTTGAATTTGACCAGCGTCGTGAAGAGTTGATCGGTCATACATTGCAAAGCATACATAACAAATATTTGGATGATTTTTTGTGCGCAGATTTTTCTCGGCTTACAAAATTAGAACGTAGCGTATTATGCAAGCAATTACACGTCTATGGTGAGAAAATGCTGACACAAGCTGTCGAGAAGAAGGTGTCAGTTGCTGGTTTAGTTTTTTCTACAGTGAAAGCTTACTCTGAGCGTAATAAAGATAAGGCTCATTTTAAATCGAGAAATATGTTAGCTCACTTGGAGAAAGGTGAGTTACCCATTCAGTCGAGTAGTGAATGCTTGATTGCAGTATCATTTAAAAATCTTAAGGGTATTTATGTGAACTGTAGAATCACACATGAATTTTTTGATGCCAGAGGTATTCGTAAAGCAATTAAGATAGCTCATTTTTTTGATCGTACAAGCGAAATGTTTGCGCAAGAACAGAGTGACGATGATCATGAATCTGGTATAAGAAAGCCAAAGCTATTTTATTTTGGTTATTATGAAAAACAGGGTAAAACATTTATCACTACAAGTTTATCAGAACTGCTATGTCGTGTGTTACCTTATGAATTTGAAGAAGCTTTAAATTCTGTATCACAAAGTATGTTAGAAAAGAAAGTAGCTCTGACACTTTATAAGAAGTATTCTGAATTTAAAAGTGAGTGTAAAACTGAAGATTGGCTCGTGCAAGCTGCAAAATGGTTAGCGCTTATAGATGAGGTTTCATTTGAGTGTGTAAAGGCATTTATACAAAAAGCGACAAAACCGACGCATCCTTTTTATTCTGCAGCAGAAGCTCTTATTCCCTATTATCAAACAGAAGTATCTATATCTGAGAAACTGTTAGTATCGAAGCGCGTTTTGGCAGCAGTGGGTAGTGGTGACTTTGTGACAAAGATGCCACTAGAGCGCTCGTTACTTCGTGCACTTACTGAAATAAGGCCTAATGGTGTTAAGCTTCAAATGACAAAATTAATAGAATTTATTATTGCGACACTCGTGAAACAAAGTAAGCTTACGCTACAACAAGCAAAAGAACGCGTGCTTAAGTTAAGAACGTTTGCGCAGATGCAACAATTTGCGCAAGCGCTTGCCTATCAAAAACAATACTTATCTGCTGCTGGATCACCATCATCACTACCAGCAAATTCACTCGTACCACCACATTATTTAAAATTTGGCCCAATGTGTAAATTGCAGCAGCTTAACGAGTCAGAGTGTCAAGTGTTGTTACGTGATATTGATATTTTTATTCGTTGTATATTGCCTAAGGATATGCAGTTTTCACTAGACAGTTTAAAGGTATTATTTCTAGGAAATATCTTTCTGTTATCTAACGCGCAAACTGATGAGCTAAAACAATTGTTGTTACATCTTGTTAAAGAAGGTTATTTAGAGTGTTCATCTGATCGATACAAACGACTTATCACAAAAGCTGAACAAGAACGGAATGTAGCTCCGAGTAGTTATGCTTTCTTTCAAATGGAGTGGGTTGGGAATCTTGATGCGTACTTTAACCATCGCTGGCGTAATAGTATAGATTCTCTTGAAAGCATAGTTAAAATTATGACATTGGATAATGATAACATAGGTGACCTTATTATAGATAAGGGTTATTATTATGAGAAATTTTATCAAACAAAAGCTTACCATAATGAACAGAGTAACGATAAATCAGATCAACCGATGAAATTTCAAGCTATGAATTTACTTTCATCTGATGAAGTTGAAAAGCAAGTTACCCAGTTTTGGCAAGCATCTCATGCAGAAAAATTAGAAGTACTCTGTAAGTCTTTATCTCAGTTGCATACTGATTATAAAAATTCTGTGATAAATCGGTTGCGTGCTTTTCCAGACGAATTATTTGAAAAAGACTGTTTTTCAGAGATAGGCAAAGACACTTATAAAATTATGATTAAGCAATTAATCACTTTTTTAGAAAAGCAAGGTGATTTTTCATATAAAGATTTGATATCGAGTGAACGTATACATAGTTATGCGCATTGCTGTTGGGAAAATAAGGTTGTGTTTCCAAGTAATCATATGGATCTTATCAAAGCAAACTCGCCTTTGGATTGGTTAATGTCCCCACTATCAATTTTGATGTTTGTATTTCAGCGCTGTATGCCAAAAGTAACTGATTTGCAAAGTAATTGTTTGTGGTTGAATATGCAGCATGCGCATACACAGATTATTTGGCAAAAAAGACAACTATTTTTAGATACTTTTGGGTCTCAAGAGCGTGGATATAAAATTTTATCACAATGTACTATGGCGTTTTTAGTACCCTCTGAGCTATTTTCTGACAAAGTTACCAAAAAATATTTTACTTTGAATCATATAACGGGCGCGAGTTTCAATATTGCACCAACACAGTTTACACGTGTATACAGTAAGAATGCAGAGGAGCGTAGGCCTATGGATGCCGACTATAGTCAACTTTGTGGTTTGGTTGTTGACGAAATTGAGCAGGTTACAAATAAAGAGAATGAATTTCTATTGATGAGGAAAGAAAGAGAATCTACTAGAAAGCCATTTACTATTTATAAGGGGCCTTCGAGATTGGCCTCATTAGTCGAAGTGAAGTATAACGATGAGTTCGAGCAAAGTTTGCTAGCACTTGAGCAATCAGGTGTGCTACCAAAATTAATGAGTCCTGATGCAATTAGAAAAGGTATCTGTGAAAGTGAAAACTATGCTGTTATCAAGCAAATTGCTCATGAGCTGAGTCAGTGTGATTTAGATAAAGCGCTGGGATTATTGAGCCAAATTATTGACCTTGAAGTTGATCAAAAATATAAACCACTAAAGTCAGGGTCTAAGGATCGTAAACGCAAACAACAGCCATCAAAATCAGGTCTGTTTTCTAAAAATAAAAAACCTAAAGTGACTGAAGGCGCTGAGGCGCAACAGCCAGCCGTGCCAGAGAGTCGTAAACGCAAGCGTAAGCTCAGTACTGCTTCTGCTGAGGAAATACCTCCTGAAACTAAGCATCATAAGCAGTTGCCGTAGTTAACTTATTGTTTTTTTGTGATAATACTTAAAAATTTTGATCTATAATAAGAGTACGTTAAGTTAGCTGTGTTACAGTGATTCTAAGATCAAAAAACAGAGAGTTAGGGTATGTCTAAAAAAGAAGTTAAAACAGGCCCGTATATCGATGATAATACCCGTCGATTTTATTTGTTACGTTTTCACTTTTTAAAGCGCTTGATTGTAGGCTTGTTTGATAACCGTACGTTAAACCGTAACCGTCTTTATTTGCAAAAACTTTTTAGGAAAAATAAATCAGGTCCAAAACGTATTAGCTGGATGACGCGTTGGCATGCGCATAGACAGCATGATGAAGCGATATTAGCAGAGGAAGAGGCGATTAAGAGGCAGCGTGAAAACTTAAATAAATTAATGGAAATTTTGTCGCGTGATTATGCCGAAGAAGTTGAGCAAGATCAAAAAGCTGCATTTGCAGATCTTGCGGCTGCAATTGAAAGTGGTGATATACCACAAGCGTTAGTTGAGACCATGCGTGCTGCAATTACTGATATCTATCATATTGATACTGTTGTCGATGTATTAGAAACAGCGTTCCAATCACAGCCACCTGAAATAGAACAATATGTAGGTGATAACACGCATAAAGTCTTTCATGCGCATATTAAAGAACAGCATCAAAAAGCGTGTAAATGTCATGAAGATCATCAGCTCGAAGATTATTTATATGCATTAGCATTGTTAAAATCACTACATTGCTATGCAACACAATGTCATCAAGATCAGGTTTCTGATGCAGATGCACATAATGCATTAAGAAGCGATTATGTACATAAAGATATACATCGTTTTGCTCATATGGTTAAGTCTGTATTTATGACTGGGCTTGATAAATGCCAACAGCCACAGCAGAGCAGAGCAGAGCAACTATCTGAATTATCGCAGGCAACAGGTTTGTTTTCCAAGGTAGGAGATCAACAGCCTGTTGCAAATCAACATAAAAAAACGCTCCGCCCTTAGTTAAAGTATGGCTCATAATTGATTTTTTATTTATCTACGATATGATAGCATGACGCCTATGAGTGCAAAAATATAATGTGACATCGTGCTTTCTTAAAATAACAATAATGAGTGGGAAAATCAGGATATGGCTAATATTTTCGAATTACTTAATCTTAATCAGCAAGCACATCCGCGTGCTGTTAAAAAAGCTTATTTACGTAAAATCTTAGAATTGCATCCGGATCGCAACAATGGCGTGCAACTGCAAGAGTTCTTGGATATACAAGCAGCATGGGAAGCATATAGAAATAGCCAACCATCAGCGACGCGATCTGCGCATGCTTCAACATCGATGCCACAGTCTTTTGCAGTGCCAGTAGTTGAAGAAAGTGATGCGCTGATGATTCCTCGCCATGGTTATATCAGAGTGTTTGTATTAACCCCGTGGTCTGCTTATCGTGTCCCCCTTGAGGAACAACCAAGAGATGAAGAAAATTACTGCTACATTAGAAAAGGTCGTAATCCTGCATTAGCGCCGATCGTAAATCAAATTAATTCTTTTTTATCCCAACAAGCAAATTTTGTAGGTCTCGATAAAGATGAGGTGATCAATATTAATAATCAACATAAGCATCATTGTAGGATGCTAATTGTTGAAGTAGAAGTGGCTCTGATGCGTCTCAGTGAATCCAAGAAAGCAGAAAAAGATTTTTCTCATGCGCTTAATGCAGCCTCAGGGCAGTTTTTTTATTTGATTAAGAATACACAAATAGCTGTTGATGATATTGTTTCGGTTGAAGCTATGCCAATTAATTGCTATGGCAATACTACTGCATTTGCTAGTGATCGTGTCTGTCAGCAGGTGTACTGGCCTGATGGTTATATTTATTATCCATCAGAACAAGCAATAGCTGAGCCACAAAAAGCACTGCCTAGGCCGGGTTATGAGGATGCAAATCAAAATTCAGATATGCCTTCGAATGAAGCAGCAGTGACTGCAGGTAGTATATTCAAGTCGTGGTCACGAAATTTGGTTACAGATATCATTAAACAAGCATGGCGTGAGACTTATGCAGGTAACTCACTGTTTGTGAATATTGTGACGGGTGTTCAGAAATGCTGTTTTGAATTTTTGCCACGTTGTTTTGAGCTTTTATTTGAGCAATGGGGGGATATTAATGGCGTCAACCGGTTGTGTAAAAATCTATTTAAAGTAATTCATATCATCTTACGTCCAATATCATCCCCTATCAAGAGTATGCGTTTGGCTAATGCTTGGTCTAAGAAAATGAGACAGCGCTATGGTTTTCTTGGTGGTATTGTGGGGGCACTTGCACCTCTAGCTTCAGGGTTGATGACGTTTGCAGGTAATGCTGCATTATTGCTAACACCACTAGGTTTTTTTGCTAGTGTTATCGCTTTTAAGGTCGCAGCGCTATTTTGTATTTTTGTGGGCGCTGTCGCAGCGTTTGTATTGCATACTGGAGTATTTGAATCTCAGAATAGAAAGCTCAGTAAGCCTGATCAAGCGTCAAAAGGTTTAGATAATAGTAAACCTAGTGTTGCTTTAAAAAATGAAACCTATACGAGCTTTGAAGATAAAAATATACCAGTACCACCACAACAATCAACAGCTAGGCTTAGTGCTAATACACAAGGGTTATGGGGTGGTAATGGTGATCCAGTTAGTAACAGTCAGAATCATTCTGGTCATCAAGCCAAGGGTCTATTGTTTTAAAGATAAGACTGGGTATCAATGATCAGTTCACGTTCCGCGAAAGTAGCAAGCTGATCGCTGATACGGCTGCTATCACCGTCTTCTTTAATTGTGTTAAGCGTGTTTTGCATTGCTTTGATTGCGGCACGTTGGCAATCTGAAGGAATAATCACAACTTGGTAGCCTAGCTGTTTAAGTGTGTCGAGTGGTACCAGTGGTGTTTTCCCCCCGTAAAACATATTAATCAGTTTGGGTGTTATGATTTCTTTGGCAATTATTTCGATTTGTTCGAGTGATGTTGGTGCTTCAACAAAAATCATATCGGCGCCTGCGTTTGCATAAGCTTGTGCACGTTCGAGCGCTTTATCGAAGCCTTCAACGGCAATTGCATCAGTGCGTGCAATCAATATAAAGTCACTTTGTTTTTGTGCGTCTTTAGCCGCTTTGATTTTTGTAACCATTTCATTGCTTGAAATCAGCTCTTTGCCATCAAGGTGACCGCAGCGTTTGGGGAATACTTGATCTTCGATATGGCATGCGCTAATGCCGGCGTTAATATAAGCTTGGATCGTGCGTTTGATATTGATTTCATTACCAAAACCAGTGTCGGCATCGGCGATAATTGGGATGCTGGTGACCTCAGCAATTTGGTGGAGGCGTTGTAGTACTTCATTAAAACTTAACAGGCCAATATCGGGTAGGCCACAACTACGCGCGATAGCACCACCGCTAGCATAAATAGCTTTGAAGCCAGCTTGTTCGACTAAGCGTGCAGACAAACCATCAAAAGCGCCGGGGGCAATGATGGTTTGGTGATCTACAAGAAGTTGTTTAAGAGCGCGTTGCATTTTTAGAATGGAATGTCATCATCAAAGCTGGTGTCGACTGTTTCCATAGATTCGTCAGGTGAACCACCTTGCATGCCAGGCTTAGAAGAAAGTACGTCTGGGTTGACAGGGCTACCGCTGAAGTTTTTGTTATCAAGGATTTGCATTTCGTTCGCAATGATTTCTGTTGTGTAACGATCAACACCATTTTTATCTTGCCATTTACGTGTGCGTAGGCTGCCTTCGACATAGACTTTAGAGCCTTTGCGAAGATATTCATTAACGATTTCTGCTAGGCGATTAAAGAATACAATACGATGCCATTCAGTGCGTTCATTTAATTCGCCTGATTGCTTATCGCGCCATGCAGAGCTGGTTGCAATAACGACGTTTGCAATAGCGTGCCCGTTAGGGGTGTAGCGCACTTCAGGATCGTGCCCTAAATTACCAATTAATAGTACTTTGTTGACGCCTCTGGCCATGTTGTTACTCCTGGTTCATCCTTTAAGTTTTAGCATATAGCTATACAATTGTTGTCATACTTATTTCACATTACTTAAAGCAATATTAAGTAAGATGCTAAAGGTGTAGAGTACCTTGTTGTAATAAGATACGCAATTCGTTTTCGCTAATAATTTTCTTATCCGCTTTAATGTAGATCAAATCTTCGTCAGCCATAAAGGCAATTTCGCCGATACCTATAGTATTTTTTAACTTGTGGTAATAATCTTGACTGTGTTCACGTACTTCGCGACTGAATGGGAAGATCATCGTCGATAGGTAAGGTGGATGTTTCATTGTGCTCGCTAACACAAACCAACCAAAGCCAATTACAGTGTTAAAGCCGAAAATACCAATTAAGCCGAAATGACCATATATAAGCCCGCCAACTGCACCACCAACAAAAATACCAAAAAACTGTGCAGTCGAGTAAATACCAGTTGCAGTACCTTTGTTTAAGATAGGTGAGATTTTAGAGACGAGTGAAGGTAGTGTTGCTTCTAATAAAGTAAATGCAGTAAAAAAGAAAAATAGAATTAAGCCAACGATGATTTCATGTTTATGAAAGCACAATAGACAGAGTTGTGCGAGGGTTAATGTTAGGATTGCCCCACAAAAAATGTTTTTCATACGACGTTTTTTTTCAGCGATAATGATAAATGGTACCATCGCAATAAAAGATAAACCTAAGACGACTAGATAGAGTACTACCTGAGCCCATTCACCGAGTTTTAACGCGTGGGTAAGTAAGATGGGTACGGCGATAAAGGTCGCAGTTAAGATGCAGTGAGAACAGGCAACACCAATATCTAAACGCACAAGTTGTCCATTAGTGAGAATGCTTTTTAAGCGACTGCCTATCGTTTGTGTCTGATTGTGGATGATAAGCTTGGGTGGTGTCGGTACGCTAAGGTAAAGTAAGAGTAGGCCTGTGCCTGCAAAAATAGTTGTTGCCCAGAAGATCCCTGTAAGTTGAAACCAGCTATTGAGTACGGGACCGATTACCAGTGCGAGTGTAAATGCGCTACCAATAGAAAGGCCGATAAAGGCCATAGCTTTGCTACGATTTTCATCTTTAGTAAGATCGGCGACCATAGCGATACAGGTGCTACCAATGGCGCCAGCACCCTGAAGCGCGCGTCCGATAATAATTCCATATATATTATGTGAAAGAGCAGCTACAACGCTGCCTGCGGCAAATAATAATAATCCGATGGTGATAATGGGCTTGCGTCCAAACTTATCTGAGAGCATACCAAAAGGTAGCTGTAGAAGGGCCTGAGTTAAGCCATAAATACCAAGTGCAACACCGACAAGCAAGCTGGTAGCGCCTGCCATATGGCTTGCATATGTAGAGAATACTGGTAGTATCATGAACAATCCAAGCATGCGGAACGCCATGATGAGTGACAATGAAAATATGGCTGAACGTTCGTGCTGTATCATATGTACATCTCGTAATTTTTTGAGTATATAAAGGATACAGGGTTAGATTTTTGTTTCAAGTTTTTTGTGGATGTATGACTGATAGCTTAAAGCGTTTTGACGTACCTAAAATTGCCTTGCCGTTGATTCTATCGAATCTGACGGTGCCGCTATTAGCATTGACAGATGCGATAGTTGTCGGTCACTTGCATTCGGCTTATTATTTGGCTGCAGTAGGTTTTGGTTCGAGTGTATTTGCCTTTATCTACTGGTGCTTTGGGTTTTTGCGCCAAGGTACGACCAGTTTTATCGCCCAAGCATTCGGGCGCCAAGATTTAAAAAGCTGTGTGGCGTTTTTCGAGCGCGGTATCTTTATGGCGTTAGTGATCGCAAGTTTCTTATTGCTGTTGCAAAAGCCTATTGCTGATTTACTCCATTTTATGTTGCACAAGCGCATAGCGCTATTTGCTTATACTGCACAATACTTTTATGTGCGCATTTGGGCAGCACCGGCAGCCTTGATGAATTATGTCTTTAATGCTTGGTTTCTGGGTACCAAGCGTACGCGTTATTGTTTGTATTTGATGTTAGTTGTTAATGGTTTGGCAATTTTGTTCGATATTGTTTTTGTTTATGATCTGCATATGAACGTTAAAGGTGTCGCACTTGCTGATGTGCTTGGGCAATGGTGTGGTATTGCCTATGCTTGTTATGTGTTGTGGACGCAAAAGCATATGCAGGGCTATATAACCAAGGCTATTTTTCAGTGGCAACAATTTCAAAAATTACTGGCATTAAATCGTGATATTTTTATTCGTACTGCAAGTTTGATGTTGTGTTTTTTATTTTTTGATTACCAGGGTGCCATGCTCGGTAAAGATATATTGGCAGCAAATACAGTGTTAATCAATATCATGATGTTTATGGCATATGGTCAAGATGGGTTTAATAATGCTGCTGAGATTTTGGTGGCTAGTAGCTTAGGTGCAAAAAACATTCATTATTTCTGGCAGTCTATTCGTGCGACATGCTTTTGGTCTGTTGTAGTTGGTATGATTTCGGTGATAGTGTTTTTATTATTTGGGCATGCCATTATACGTATGATTACCACGATTCCAATAGTGATTCATCTGGCACAGCACTATATGCCGTGGGTTGTCATCTCGCCTTTGATAACAACGTGGTGTTTTTGGCTAGATGGTGTTTTTATTGGTGCTTCATGGGGGGGCGCATTACGTAATGGTATGTTAAGCGCCGTCGCTACTTATTTTAGCGTTTGGTATTTAGGATTAGGTTATGGGAATGAGGGGTTATGGGTTGCAATTATGAGTTTGTTTGCTGCGCGCAGTGTGATGTTGTTGGGGTTGTTTTGGTTTAAGACCCGTCCACTACAGATGCAAAAACGAGATGAGGTAATCAGCTAAATTATCAGGTATAATAGCCGCCTTATGAATAAAATTAGTCTCCGTGGTGTACGCACCCACAATTTAAAAAATATCGATTTAGATTTACCACGCGATCAGTTGGTAGTGATTACTGGGCTGTCCGGTTCAGGTAAGTCGTCGCTTGCATTTGATACGTTATATGCTGAAGGGCAGCGACGTTATGTGGAATCATTGTCGTCGTATGCACGTCAGTTTTTATCGATGATGGAAAAACCTGAAGTGGATACGATTGAAGGTTTATCGCCAGCCATATCGATCGAACAAAAATCCACATCACATAATCCTCGTTCGACAGTGGGTACTATTACCGAAATTTATGATTACTTACGTCTACTATATGCACGTGTAGGTATTCCCCGTTGTCCAGAGCATCACGTTGAGTTGCATGCACAAACAGTCAGTCAAATGACTGATCAAATTATGGCGTTACCCATTGATACGGCGATTATGTTACTCGCACCGGTGGTACGTGAACGTAAAGGTGAGCATGTTGATCTCATTAAAAAGCTACAAACCCAAGGCTATATTCGTGCACGTATCGATGGCGTCGTGGTCGATTTAGATCAGGCACCAAAATTAGATTTGCGTCGTAAACATACGATTGAGGTGGTGGTAGACCGTTTAAAAATACGAGAAGACCAAAAGCTTCGTGTTGCAGAATCACTAGAAACAGCATTAAATTTATCTGAAGGTTTGGTCACGCTTGCATTTATGAAAAAAGATGCAGGTGGTAGCGAGCGTACTTTTTCAGCGCGCTTTGCGTGTCCTGAATGTGGTTATAGTATTGAAGAATTAGAGCCACGTTTATTTTCATTTAACAACCCCGTTGGTGCGTGTCCAGATTGTGATGGTCTTGGGGTTAAGCAGTTTTTTGATCCAGAGAAGGTGATTCATAATTTTGAATTAAGTTTAGCGAATGGTGCAATTCGTGGTTGGGATCGACGTAATGTTTATTATTATCAATTGTTATCCTCTTTGGCTAAGCATTATGGTTTCGATCTTGATACACCGTTTATGGCGCTTGATGAGTCGGTTCAGGAAATTATCTTATGTGGTAGTGATGATGAGGAAATTGTTTTTACCTACATAAATCCGCAAGGTAAAAAAGTCAAACGCACCCATTCATTTGAGGGTGTTATACCCAATATGGAACGTCGTTATCGCGAAACCGAATCAAACAAAGTACGTGAAGATCTTGCTAAGTATTTAACGCTCGATGATTGTGATGGGTGTGATGGTGCACGCTTATGTATTGAGGCACGTCATGTCTTTATTAATCGCAAAAATTTACCCGAGATCTCAGCGATGTCGATTGGGCAGGCAATTGAATTTTTTGAAGGATTAACCCTTAAGGGTAATCGTGCCGAAATTGCTGAGAAGATATTAAAAGAAGTGAATGCACGTTTAGGATTTTTAAATCAAGTTGGACTTAATTATTTAACATTGAATCGTTCTGCAGAAACACTCTCAGGTGGCGAGGCGCAGCGTATTCGTTTGGCAAGTCAGATTGGTTCAGGCCTAGTTGGTGTGATGTATATTTTAGATGAGCCTTCTATTGGTCTGCATCAGCGTGATAATACCCGGTTACTTAAGACCTTGTATCATCTACGTGATTTAGGTAACACAGTGATTGTGGTTGAGCATGATGAAGAAGCGATTTTATCCGCCGATTATGTTGTTGATATTGGGCCAGGTGCTGGTGTGCATGGTGGGCAAGTTGTTGCAAAGGGTACACCGGAACAAATTAAAAATAATAGCGCATCAATTACGGGTCAGTATTTATCAGGCAAACAAGCAATTGCTGTACCTGAAAAGCGTGTGCAAAATATTTGTCGTCAACAGATTAAGATTAAAGACGCAAGTTGTCATAACTTGCAGCATGTTAACGTCGATATTCCGATTGGCTTGCTTACCTGTATTACAGGTGTATCTGGTTCGGGTAAATCAAGTTTAATTAATAGCACATTATATCCGGTTGCAGCACACGAACTTAATGGTGCACATCTTAAGAAAGTGGGCAGTTATAAAGAAATAACGGGTCTTGAACATCTTGATAAAGTTGTTGATATCGATCAAAGCCCGATTGGGCGTACACCACGATCGAATCCAGCCACCTATACAGGCCTGTTAACACCAATTCGTGAATTGTTTGCTGGTACTCAAGAGGCACGTTCACGTGGTTATAAGGTTGGACGCTTTAGTTTTAATGTGCCAGGCGGGCGTTGTGAAGCTTGCGAAGGTGATGGTGTGATTAAAGTCGAGATGCACTTCTTAGCCGATGTATATGTCACCTGTGATGTGTGTAAAGGCAAACGCTATAACCGTGAAACACTTGAGATTAAATACAAAGGTAAAAATATTTATGATGTGTTACAGATGACTGTCGAAGATGCATATGAATTTTTTGATGCGATCCCGATTGTCAAACGTAAGCTACAGACACTTGTGGATGTAGGCCTTTCGTATATTACGCTTGGTCAAAGTGCCACAACGCTTTCGGGTGGTGAGGCACAACGAATCAAGCTATCGCGTGAATTATCAAAACGTGCTACAGGTAGCACACTCTATATTCTAGATGAACCAACTACTGGTTTGCATTTTCACGATGTAGCGCAGCTACTCCAAGTGTTACTGCAACTACGCGATCAAGGCAATACGGTCATTATCATCGAACATAATCTTGATGTGATTAAAATGGCTGATTGGATTATAGATCTCGGCCCTGAAGGTGGTAATGGTGGCGGGATGATTGTTGCAACTGGCACACCTGAACAGGTTGCGAAGCAAAAAGGATCTTATACTGGCCAATATCTGGTTGAATACCTTAGCCCCTAGGGCATATGTGCACTAAATACAATGCACGCGCAGGATATCCGCACCTTTTTTTCTTAGTTGTATTGATAGGTTTTGGGTGGCACGGTCGAGTGTTTCGAGCGCTGCGTCTTTGGGTAGGCCTAAAATTGATGGTTTGCGTGAATGGCCGATTAGCAAGGGTAGATTGAGTGTTTGTTTAATATGTTCTAGGTCGGATAGAATTTGCTGTGCAGCATCAGTATGTTTGCCAAAACCAAAACCAACATCTAGATAGAGCTTGTTAAGATCAAAACCATATTTTTTGAGTTGTGTTGATTTCTCTTTAAAGAAATCACAAATATGCTGTGTTACTTCAGTTTTATCGAGTTGTGTGTTACGTTTTGTAACGCCTAGGTTATGCGTGAGTACATAGTTAGTGTTGTATTTTTGGATAAGTATTGCTTTTTCTTTTAGTTGATTACCTTCGACATCATTGATCATCCAGACCCAAGGATGTGCCTTCAATACCGCTTGCATCACCTCTAGCTTGCGCGTATCGATGCTCACCAAAGGCATATACAGTAATTGATCCTGGTGTTGCTGAATATGCTCAAGCATATGATTAAGTAATGCAATCTCAGTGTGAGCAGTCATAGTTTCAGCGCCGGGGCGTGTTGATTCAGCGCCTATGTCGATAATGTCAGCACCATCGTTAACTAATTTTTTAATATGGTCAAAGCAGCTTCCGATAGATTTATTGCCATCACCTGTTTCAGTGTAGGAATCATAAGTAAGATTGCAAATGCCCATCATCAATGGTCCATCAAGCTTTAAATGTATTTTTTGTGAAGGCGTTAACTGTTGGCATCTGGTATCAGCATTCTGATCTAGTGGGTAGATTTCTAATAACGGTGCCAGTGCAAAATATCGATTAAAGAGTTCTCGGTGTGGAATGATTAAATGCGACTGTGCTACAGGCTTACTATCTGTTAATAAGATATCGATATCAATTTCACGTGGAGACCATTTGGCATGATCTGGATTGCGCCCCATTTGGGTTTCAATATTTTTAATCAAAGTTAATAATGACTCTGAGGAGAGGTTTGTTTCAATGAGTATGGCAGCATTTAAAAAAGGTCGGTTCCACTCAGGTGGTGCATGATCAGTGAGTAGTGCCTCACTACGATACACAGATGAATACGCAAGAATAGCAATACCTGCTGTTTTAATGTGTTTAATCGTTTGTT
>JAUIDD010000024.1 GCA_030429175.1 Gammaproteobacteria bacterium | reverse complement strand
TAAGATTATTTCAGGGGCTCCCCCAAAGAGCGCCTCTTGCGGTAGAAGCAGCGGGAGAAGAGGAAGCAGCAAGTAATGAAATGGCATTGTTATCTTTGAAAACGGCGGAATACCGAAATGTGTGATTTACTAAAATCAAGATCCTAATGCACCTTTTAGTCTTTTTGTTTAGAATGCTTCTATGAAAAATCTTAATAAAGCGCTTCACCGTGGCATCCATCAGCTAGGCTTATCGTTAGAAAATGATCAACAACAGCTATTGTTAGATTATTTAGCATTTTTGGATAAATGGAATCATCATTATAATCTGTCGGCGATTCGTGACATTGATCAAATGTTAACACATCATGTTTTGGATAGTTTGGCGGTTGCTAAATATATATCCGATCATCGGCGTGTATTGGATATTGGCACAGGTGCGGGGCTGCCTGGCTTGGTGTTGGCGGTGTGTTATCCCAAGCACCATTTTGTATTGTTAGATGGTAATGGCAAAAAGATACGTTTTTTGGTGCAGGCTAAGCATGATTTAAAAATTAACAATATCGAGCCGATTCAGGAGCGTGCTGAGAATTTTCAGACAGAAAATTGTTTTGATGGTATTATTTCACGTGCAGTTGGCACAATAAATGACTTAATCCATTGTAGTAAGCATTTATTATGTCCAAATGGACATTGGTATGCCATGAAAGGCAGTTATCCGCAAGATGAGCTGGCTGAGTTAACAGTTTCTTATGAGGTAGCAAAACTGGACGTACCCTTGCTCACTGCTGAGCGACATTTAGTGATTATAGAGGATGAAAAGCGTGGCTAGAATTATTGCAGTTGCAAACCAAAAAGGAGGCGTGGGCAAAACCACCACCACGGTAAACTTATCAGCATCATTGGCGGCAACCAGACAGCGCACATTGTTGATTGACTTGGATCCACAGGGTAATGCGACAGCGGGTAGCGGTATGAATAAAGAAGCGCTTGCCACATCGATTACCGAAGTTTTATTAGGTGATATTCCTGCTTCTGAAGGTGTGCATCAAACCGAATGGGAATATGATATTCTGCCGTCGAATGGCAATTTAACCATCGCCGAAGTACGTTTGCTTAAGATGGAGCAGCGTGAGTCAGCATTAAAAAAAGCGCTTGTGCAACTTAACGAGCGTTATGATTATATTTTAATTGACTGCCCACCTTCGCTAAATATGTTAACTGTGAATGCTTTGGTTGCTGCAGATAGCGTGTTAGTACCTATTCAGTGTGAATACTATGCGCTGGAAGGCTTAACCAGCTTGCTCGGTAACATCGATCGTATTCGCAAAGCGACTAACCCCGCATTACAACTCGAAGGCTTATTGCGCACGATGTACGATGGGCGTAATCGTTTAACTAAAGAAGTATCCGAACAATTATTAGCGCACTTTGGCAACAAGGTGTACCGCACCGTGATTCCACGTAATGTGCGTTTAGCAGAAGCACCAAGTCATGGTGTACCGATCATGAGTTATGACAAGACGTCACAAGGAGCGGCGGCTTATTTAGCATTGGCAGGAGAGATATTGCGTCGTTATGACAATGCATCTGCTGATATACAATCTGCAATGGAGGAAATGCAATCATGAGTAGACGTCCAACACTTGGTAAAGGGTTAGGTGATTTAGGTTTAAGTGAACTCTTAGGTGATTTAAATGCACCAACGGTTTCAGTTGCAAATCAATCTATACATGAAGCTGTCGTAACGCCAGCGGCCTCTACAGTGGCACTGACACCAGCAGTTTCTTCCACACAAAACCTAAAACCAGCCGACACGCCTAACAATGCTGTGCTGCGTTCTTTGCCGATCGACAAATTAAAACCCGGACGTTACCAGCCACGAAAAGTTTTCGAGCAAAGTGCGCTACAAGAGCTTGCTGAATCAATTCGTGCACAAGGTATTATTCAGCCAATTGTTGCACGTCAGATGAATGACGGTTATGAAATTATTGCAGGTGAGCGTCGTTGGCGAGCAGCACAAGTGGCAGAATTACATGAAGTGCCTGTTATCGTTAAAGACCTCACAGATGAAGCCGCACTGGCAATGTCGCTGATTGAAAATATCCAGCGTAAAGATTTAAATGTTATAGAAGAAGCAGAAGCGCTTGATCGTTTGATACAAGAATTTCGTTTAACCCACCAAGAAGTTGCCGAAGCCGTTGGTAAATCACGTACTGCGGTAACCAACCTACTACGTCTTTTAAAATTAAATCCGGATGTACGTTTGCTTGTCGAGCAAGGTGATATTGAAATGGGGCATGCGCGCGCCCTACTGAGCCTCGAAGGTGTCGAGCAAAGCAAAGTCGCACATGCTATCGTTAAAAAGAAACTATCTGTGCGCCAAGCCGAGATGGTGATTCGTCGCATTCAGGAAGTTAAAGCCGAACAACGCGGTGAAGTTGTTAAAGCAGATCCCGATGTATTACGTCTGCAAACAGAATTGGCTGAAAAACTCGGTGCAGCCACTAACATTCAACATGGCGCTAGTGGTAAAGGCCGCGTAGTGATTAACTACAATAGCCTCGAAGAGCTTGAAGGCATTCTCGAGCATATTCATTAAGGGGACGTCGGAGGAGAAGGCGACTGTTGTGAAGTATTTTTATCGGTTGGCTTCACTGGTGGCTGAAAGAAATGAAGGCTTCTTCCAGCGCGAGATCTTGGGACTCTGCTATTTTTAAGTCGACTAGATGTTCGTCTTTGATGGTCATCTGTAGTTAGTGTTTGAGAATCATTTTCTTTTGAAGTTGTATCTTCTACAGTTTTATCTCGCATGGTGTAAATACTGCTACCAGCACGTCCCGCTATCATACCACTAGCAGCCCCAACAACAGCCCCGAGTATTAAACCAGGGATATTTCCAACAAAAAAACCTACTATCATGCCTACAATTGAACCGAATATCGCGCCTAGAAAGCCAGTTAATAAGTGTAATGTCTCATTATTGTGTTCAATAAGTTTTTTTTTGAGTTCGTTGAGTTGTTTCTCATGATTTTTCCTAGTATCTGCAATATCATCATCATCTTCCATTTCGATGGGCTGTTCCTCATAATCTTTTATAGTATCTGCAATATCATCAAGGCCCCGATTTATTTTGAGTAAGTTCTCAGGCACCAACTCTTCGTAGCCAGGTTCTCTACTAATCCCCACGTTAAATTGAAAATCGCTCTGTGCCTTTAAAAGCTTGTCCATAGCAGGGTTATATCGTCTAGGCCATAGATCCCAATCACTAAGATCCCCAGCAAACTGTTTTAAGGTCTCTGTTAATGCCGACACAGCTTCTCGATCAGTATGAAGAATACGCTTTTTTGATAAATCGAGCTGAATAGATTCAATGAGATCTTGGATTTTTTGTTGTATTTCGTTTCGCATTACCTGTACTCTTATCTTTTTGAAACTTAGCCCCCACTACTCTTGGTGGTCAATTCTAGCAATTAAGCGCGTACCAGTCAAGATATGTACAGTTTTGTTTTACGGCAATTGGATCAAATATTACACAATACCTCTAGGTTTCAGTAGGTTAGCTAAATATTTGGTAGCATCATGTTACGCGAGAGCTAGGGGCCTAAACTATGATTTCTAGGATAATGATGGTTATATAATGGCAGGATTAAGCACTATGCATAATAAAAAAAGGATTTTGCTGGGCTCTATTGTTTGCAGTCTGGCTGCTCTTTTTTACGTTTATGACTATTTTATACAGGTGGCGCCAAGCGTCATGGTTGACGATTTAATGCGTGACTTTCATATTGGTGCTGGCGCACTGGGTATATTGTCTGCATGTTTTTTCTATTCTTATGCTTTTATGCAAATACCAGCTGGTTGGATGCTGGATCGCTGGGGCGCACGCCTGCTTTTGAGTGGTGCAGTTTTGATAAGCGCTATTGGTGTGATCTTATTTGCTGCGGCACATGCACTATGGGTAGCGGGTTTCGGGCGTTTTTTAATTGGATTGGGCTCAGCCTTTTCTTTTATTGGCACATTATCATTATTATCGCGTTGGTTTTCGCATCAGCATTTTGCAACCTTTGCAGGGCTGGTGCAGTTGGGTGCGTGCATAGGTTCTATCATAGGGCTGGCACCGATTGCAGTATTAGTAAATCGCTACGGTTGGCGCGATACAATGCATATCACAGGATTGGCAACGCTTGGATTAGCTGTTTTATTTTGGTTGGTGATTCGTAATAGCCCACAAAAAAATCTTCATACACAAAAGCGAGTGAGTAACACCCTACCCTTAAAATCTCTCTTTAAAAACAAACAAGTATGGGTGATTTGTGCTTGTGGTTTTTTTTCTTGGGTGCCGGTAGGTGGTTTCGGGGCGCTTTGGGGCGTGCCGTATTTAATGAAAGCCTACCAGCTTACGAATACGCAGGCAGGTGAATTAATGATGTGGATGTGGCTGGGTATCGGTGTGGGTAGCCCACTGATTGGCTGGGTTTCATATTATTTTACCATGCGTAAACAACCTATCGTGATTTGCTTTATGCTCTCACTCATCTCTTTGTGTATATTGTTTGAAGCATCATTGTTATCCAAAGCAATAACAGTGTTAGCGTTGTTTGGTTTGGGTGTGTCTGCCAGTTCTCAAAGTCTCACCTTTGGTGTGCTAAAAGATGTTGTTTTGCCCGAGCAATTTGGTGTTGCATCCGGTTTAAATAATATGGGGGCGATACTTGGTGGTGGGCTTGCACAAACACTGATGGGCTACATGCTAACGTTAACTTGGAATGGCGCGTACCAAAACGGCATGCCACTGTATACATTACATAACTACCAATCTGGTTTAATGTTTATCGGTGTGATGGCCGCACTGGGGTTTTTTACGGCACTGTTTTTTTTAAGAGAAACGCATTGTAGAACCCACTGTAGTGCTAATGCTATATTCTGAATTGTAATTATTTTTAAGGACTACATTTATGTATGTAATTTCAAAGAAAATGAAAGCAGAGATCCGAACCCTTTTAACGCATGAGTTTAAAGGGCGAGAATGCCAATTCAAAAGTAGTTTGCAGGTGATCTTAGAATTTTATTACGATACTTTTTTCAAAAGAATACAAGATACCATCATGGAACATTTTAGTAGTCAAGATAGAGAGGATGATTCTTTAGTACAAGACTTTATAATCAAATGTGGGCGCAGTTCTTTAAACATACGAACTTGTAGCGCATTAGATAAAATACTTCAAAATCCAAATAATTTGGATGCGTTGAATTATTATGCTATGAAAGTAAATACAAGACTCAATAAGAACTTACCAACCACTGATCTATTTAAAAGAAAAAGATATAATCCCATCGCTCGTCAATCTATAAAAAAAGTTGTGAGATTTAAGGTTGATGATGTTTTATCACCTTAAAAACTGTATTCCAGAAGCGCGAGTGTTCAAGCACTAAAGTTCACAGCCATAGGTAACTTCATGAGTAAGCTATCAAAGTCGCTGGTGGTGAGCGCTTTCTTGGTTTTTATATTCATAAACTGAATGCTTTGTAGTTTTCCGTTAACAGCACAGTTTCCAGTGATGACGGATTGGAAATCACATTTTATGCGTTTATTAACTTTAATGATGATGTTATCGATAATACCTTTAAGGTCGTGTGGGCCGTAACCATAAGTATAATCAGAGTGGCCGTAATCATAATAAACTTGAAAACTATGGTTGTTAGGTTTGTGTACGCTATTATTGGTAGCCGCTTTCCAGTTGCCGTCTTGCAGTTCTGATGCCATAAAAGTACATTTCAATGCATCATTGTCGTCGTCATTATATTTACACTCGCCGGCAAATATAAAAGTGCTTATTGAAAGTAAAGCACAAGCAGAAAAGATTTTTTTAAGTGTGTGGGTCATAGTATTACTCCTACAAAAATAGCATTTCAATCAATCTACCTTATTTTTGTTCAAAAATAAATACCGTCCTGTACGGGTGTATACCCGTCTTTCTTGCGAAAGTAGGAAGCCCGCTTTAAATAATCACTTAAGCTCCTAACTTATTGAAAAAGCCTATGTGCTATACTTCCCTAAAGACTGGGGAATAGGAAATGATAGTACATAAGACAGTTGAGATATCAGCTCTTTATAATAGTTCACAGTTATTATTATCCAATGCGCTTAAGCATGAATTTTATGCTTACTTAAAACGTTTACCACAAAAGTATATTTGTGAAAGTCGATTGGATTATCCTAGTTGGTACGGGCAACCATTTAATAAAACACATATTATCGAAGCACTACTACCCCATTTAGATGTGCGGTCTTACTCGCGTCGACCACTTGATATTTTTGCTTACCGGTTATGTTTGGATTTTGTGAGTACTTACAATGTATCAATGAAAGTGCAAATCATGCAGCAACTTTTTTGGGGCAACTATAGCCAATATCTTTTTAGAATCACACGGAATTCATTTCCCTTATATACTTCAAAAGATATTCAACATGATGTGGTTTGGTTAAATCCAAGGTGGCACTATGATCAACACAGTATTGATCAGGTTGCGCAAGCGATTCAATCTTACTACAAGCAACATAATCAAAACTGTTTGATCTTTCAAAATGCTGAGCATGATAGAACGATACCAGAAGTGGTGCATTTGCAGTTGTTGGTGCAGCGTTAAGTGACTGTTGGCAATTGCTCTTCGCGTTTTTAAATAGCAGTAGATGTTTTTAGGACTGGTCATCCTTTAAGGGTTGTTGCGCCCATGGTTGTTTGTAAGATTTCACATGACAGTTTTGATCAAAGCCGCCAATTTGTTTGATGGCCCATTTACGGTTGCCAGATTTATCGATGAGGTCTGGGCTGTTGTAGTCGACACATAATTCCATTGCGGGGTTATTAAGTGTTGTAATGCCATCGGGACTCGTAGTCCAGCGCCCACCAGCAGTAGCTGTGATTAGGCTTACTTTAGTTGAAGCAGCACTGCCTGGAGGAGTGACCGTAAACGGATAGTGGAAGATCTTCCATTTGCCGGGTTGAATTTTTTGTGATGCGGCAAAACCACCGAGGTGTATATATATGGGTCTGGTAGTTTCATTGATGACGCGCACTTGATTAATTTTGGCAAAAGCAGAAAGTGTACATAAAATGCCACAGGGAATAATAAGAGTAGATCGGAACATGCTACAATCCTCCATAAAAGACAAATCCGTATTCACGAGAATTTAGCATATATCTTGGTGCCTGGCACCTAAAAGTTGATAGATTTCACCAGCCATCAATAAAAACTATCAACATCTAGGTGCCAGGCACGCTAATTAGTTTTACCAAGACGTTTTTAGTTTCAACATGGTTTTACCACACCTTTTAACAAATGCTAATTCACTACATTGCCGAACTGCTGGTTCCTTATTAGGTCCACAGGTTCTCTTCCCATAACTCCCTGATACTACCTGTTCTTCCCCACAGCATATTAAGGGCTCCCCTACATCTGTACTGGTGATATTACCAAGGCCCTGTTTATAGTTCACAGGACACATACCCCATAAATACTTATCATGATAACCAGAGAAAACACTCATACTAACCAGAAGCATGGATGAAATTACTATGATTTTACTTAGAACTTTTGCCATGATGTTGCCTCTATTGAATTGATCGTTTAGTAATTATAGACCCTAGCTGGAAACTTTCAAAATTAAAATCATACATTTGTTACAACATGATATTTTGGGTAAAAAAGCAAGGCTTGGTCAAATATAGGTGTTGAATAATAATCATTGTGGCCTGTTGCCTCGTTGGGCAAAAATCTATATACTCGCCCAAACTTACCTATGGGTAACTGGAGTTGGGTGTGCGCAAGCTATTTCTTGCACAAATTATTTTAACGTTATTACTCGCCTTTGTGTGGGGAATCGCCGATATTAAAGTCGTCCCTTCCGTGCTTTATGGCGGATTTGCATGCCTATTGCCCAATATTTACTTTGCCTACCGTTTTTTTTCGAAAAAGCACACCAGAGGTCCTGGCAAAATTTTGTTAGCTTTCTATCTTGGTGAGTTTTTTAAGATGATAGTGAGTGCTTTTCTGATCATTTTGGTGATACAGTACGCACACGCAATTATTTTGCCGACAGTAGTAGGTTATTTTGTAGCTAATTTAGCATTTTGGATGGCGCCAATGTTGGTGCTAAAACAGCAAACACAGAACACGAGACCGATTTAATATGGCAGCAGGTAAACTGACATCGGGCGAATATATCTCGCATCATTTGGAGCATTGGCAGTATTCGTTTAAAACGCATTCTTTTGGCCCAGCTAAAGGTTTGATGGTAGTTAACTTGGACACATTGGTGATTTCAATCGCACTGGGTGTTTTTTTCCTAGGCTTCTTCTTCTGGGCGGCTAGACGCGTACGTGTTGAGAACCCAAGTAAACTACAAAACTTTTGTGAGTTAGCAATTGAGCAAGTTGATAAATTAGTTGTCGAGTCTTTTCGCTCAAAACCAAATCGTTTAATTGGCCCAATGGCATTGACCATTTTTATTTGGGTTTTTCTGATGAATTTTATGGACTTGATTCCAGTCGATGCAATTCCTATGTTGGCATCCTCATTAGGCGTTAGTCACTTTAAAGCAGTGCCTACTGCTGACCCGAACATGACCTTTGCGATGTCTATTTCTGTTTTTGTGTTGTTGATACTCTTTAATATCGTCACAAAGAAAGGACATTTTGTAGTTGAAGTTTTATCTAAGCCCTTTGGTTGGTGGTTAATGCCGATTAATGTGATGTTTAGATGTATTGAAGAAATTACAAAACCTGTTTCACTTGCACTCCGACTCTTCGGAAATTTATTTGCAGGTGAGTTGGTTTTTATCCTGATTGCTGCGTTGATTCCCTGGTACTTTCAATGGTTCCCGGGTGGTATATGGTCACTGTTTCATATCCTGATCATCACAGTACAGGCCTTCATCTTTATGATGTTGACCATTGTGTACTTGAGCCTCGCTCAAGAAACACACTAGTAATTAAATAAAAAAGAGGAAAGACGATGGAAATAGCTAAATTACTCGCCAGTTTGCAAGGCATGTCAGCAATTGCAGCGGCGTTAATGTTTGGTTTTGCGGGATTAGGTCCTGCGATTGGTTTTGGTATCTTAGGCGGGAAGTTTCTTGAAGGTGTAGCACGTCAACCTGAATTAAAAGGTATGCTGATGTTAAACATGTTCATGGTAGCGGGGCTTGTGGATGCATTTGCGGTAATTAGTTTAGTTATGGGCTTCTTGGTGATGTTTGCCAACCCGTTTGTAGCGACAGTATTGCAGCACGCGACTGCAGTCGTTCACTAATATAGTAGTAGAGGGCTAACGATGGATTTAAATCTAACGTTATTAGGCGAAATTATTACATTTGCGATCTTTGTGTGGTTTACGATGAAATACGTATGGCCACCTTTGATGCGTGCGATGGAAGAGCGCAGAAAGCAAATTGCTGATGGTTTAGCTGCAGCACAGCGTGGTCAGGATGAGCTTGAGTTGGCGCATGCTAAGTCACAAGAAATTTTGACAGAAGCAAAAGCTGAAGCATCATCTATCGTCGATCAAGCACATGTGCGTGCTGGTCACGTGGTTGAAGCAGCGAAAAAAGATGCCTTAACTGAAGGTGAGCGTTTACTTAAGCTTGCACAAAGTGAAATTGAGCAAGAAACTAACACTGCGCGTGATAAGCTAATGGCGCAGGTGGCTCACTTTGCTGTTGCTGGCGCTGAAAAAATACTAAAACATGAGATCAATGCTGAAAGTGGCGATCGTCTGATGAAAGAAGTATTAGATGAGGTTGGCGGCTGATGGCAATGCAATTAACCATAGCACGACCTTATGCGCGTGCAATCTTTAGCGAAGCATCTGATGCAGGCACCTTTGATGAGTGGCAGGTAGCATTAGATGGATTGGCTTTAGTGGTTGCATGTTTGAATGCGCAACATTTAATTGGCAATCCTAAAATCACTCAAGAACAGCTTGAATCTTTTTGTTTTGGCACACTCAAAGAGGTGCTGAAGCCAAGTAAAGATTTTGAAGGTGATTTACAGCGTTTTATCCGCTTGTTGCTTTTAGAAAAGCGTCTTGAAGTGGTCCCTGATATCGCATTGCTCTATCGTAATTTGGTTGCACAACATAATCGCATTGTTGATGTTACGGTTACTTCTGCAGCTCGATTGACAGAATCGCAGAAAAATACACTTATTTCGTCACTTGAGAAACGCTTTATGCGTCAAGTGACGGTTCAATATTCAGAAGATGCATCATTAATTGGTGGTCTGATCATTAAGTCAGATGACTGGGTTTTTGATGGATCTATTCGTAGTAAGCTCGCGCGCATGGCTGAGAGGATTATATGACAACACAAATACATGCATCAGAAATTAGTGAATTAATTAAAAAACGCATTGCCGATCTTAACGTGCAAGCTGAAGTTCGTACTGAAGGTACGATTGTTAGCTTGAAAGATGGTATTGTTCGCATCTTTGGTTTAAATGACGTGATGTATGGGGAAATGATTGAATTCCCACAAAACACATACGGTCTTGCATTAAACTTGGAGCGTGACTCGGTGGGTGCCGTTGTGCTCGGTCCTTACGAGCATCTACGAGAAGGTATGACTGCACGTTGTACTGGGCGTATTTTAGAAGTGCCTGTTGGTCCTGAGTTACTGGGTCGCGTTGTTGATGCGCTTGGCCAACCAATTGATGGTTTAGGCCCGATTAACACAACTCAAACAGCACCTATCGAAAAAATTGCACCTGGTGTAATTGAACGTCAATCAGTAGATCAGCCTTTGCAAACAGGTATTAAATCTATTGACGCGATGGTGCCAATTGGTCGTGGTCAGCGTGAATTAATTATTGGCGATCGTCAAACAGGTAAAACTGCAATTGCGATTGATGCCATCATTAACCAAAAAGATACAGGCGTTAAATGTATTTATGTGGCGATTGGTCAGAAGGCTTCTTCTATTGTAGCGACTGTGCGCAAACTCCAAGAACACGATGCATTAAAACACACGATCGTTGTTGCGGCGACCGCATCAGATGCTGCAGCACTGCAATATGTTGCACCATATTCTGCTTGCTCGATGGGTGAATACTTCAGAGATCGTGGTGAAGATGCATTAATCATTTATGATGATTTAACCAAGCAGGCTTGGGCTTATCGTCAAATTTCATTATTACTGCGCCGCCCTCCAGGTCGTGAAGCATATCCCGGTGACGTATTCTATTTACACTCACGTTTGCTAGAGCGCGCCTCTCGTGTTAACGCTGAATATGTTGAAAAGTTTACTGAAGGTAAAGTCAAAGGTAAAACAGGTTCCTTAACGGCACTACCGATCATTGAAACACAGGCGGGTGACGTATCAGCGTTTATTCCAACCAACGTAATTTCGATTACCGATGGTCAGATCTTCTTAGACGTTAACATGTTTAACTCGGGCGTTCGTCCTGCGATTAACACCGGTCTTTCCGTATCGCGTGTCGGTGGTGCGGCCCAAACAAAAATCATCAAGAAATTGGCTGGTGGTCTGCGTATCGCAGCGGCTCAATTCCGTGAACTTGAGGCATTCTCACAGTTTGCTTCAGACCTTGATGAGGCAACTCGTAAACAGTTAGAGCGCGGTCAGCGTATTTATGAGATGTTAAAGCAAAAGCAATATCAGCCTCAATCGGTTGCAGAAATTGCATTTTCTTGGTTCTTAGTTGAAAAAGGTTTTCTTGATGACATAGCGCTCAAAGATGTGATGACATTTGCTGATGGGTTCTTAAGTTTTATGCGTGAGCAACATAAAGAAGTGCTTAATAGCATTAACGAAAGACCTGTACTAGATGACGATACTGTGAAAGAAATGACACAGATGATAGAAGCATTTAAAAAGAGCTACTAATTATGAGTTCAACCAGCGAAGTTCGTGGAAAAATAGCCAGCGTTAAAAGTACGCAGAAAATCACCAGCGCGATGGAGCTGGTGGCTGCGAGTAAAATGCGTAAAGCACAAGAGCGCATGGCAACTTCAAAACCATATGCAACAAAGATGCGCAAGGTGATCGGTCACGTCTCACAAGCACAGAGTGAATTTAAGCATCCTTATATGACTAAGCGTGAAGAAATTAAACGTGTTGGTTATATCGTGGTGTCTACTGATCGTGGTCTATGTGGTGGCTTAAACGTCAATCTGTTTCGTAAACTGCTTACTAATATGCGTGAGTGGGATCAGAAAGGCGTCAAGCATGACTTGTGTGTTTTTGGTCGTAAAGCGGAATCCTTTTTTAAGCATTTCGGTGGTAATGTGATTGCCTCGACCAATCAATTAGGCGATGCTCCTGATATTAATAGCCTAATTGGTTCGGTTAAAGTGATGCTTGACCAATACGATGAAGGTAAAATCGATATGATTTATCTTGCTTACAATGAGTTTGTGAATACGATGCTGCAAAAGCCTACAATACGCGAACTGCTACCACTTGAAGCACAAGCAGAGCAAGAGACTAAAACAGAAAATAAACATTATTGGGATTATATTTACGAGCCTGATAATGCCCAGGAATTACTAACCCAATTGTTAACACGTTATATTGAATCGCAAGTTTATCAAGCTGTGATTGAAAATATTGCATGTGAACAGAGCGCACGTATGGTTGCGATGAAAAACGCAACTGACAATGCGGGCGACATAATTAAAGAATTACAACTGCTATATAACAAAGCACGTCAAGCAAGTATTACCCAAGAAATTGCGGAAATTTGCTCAGGTGCTGCAGCAGTTGAATAACCCTAGAACGAGGAAAACAGTATGTCAGTAGTAGTTGGATCAGCGAAAAGAGAGGCAAAAGCAAAGGCAACTGGTAAAGTTACCGAAGTTATTGGTGCCGTCGTTGATATTGAGTTTCCACTTGATGATGTGCCCAATGTATATGATGCGGTACGTATTGAAAGTGATAATTTAACCCTAGAAGTGCAACAGCAATTAGGTGATGGTATTGTACGTACGATTGCACTGGGTTCGACTGAAGGTTTACAGCGTGGTGTTGCTGCTACCAATACTCATGGCCAAGTTAAAGTGCCTGTTGGTAAAGGCACATTGGGTCGTATTATGAATGTATTGGGCGACCCTATTGATGAAAAAGGTCCGATTGATACAACAGAGTTTATGCCAATTCACCGTGCGCCACCTACGTATGCAGAGCAAGCAGGCAGTACTGAGTTGCTTGAAACAGGTATTAAAGTTATTGATTTACTTTGCCCGATTGCCAAAGGTGGTAAGGTTGGTCTATTAGGTGGTGCCGGTGTCGGTAAAACCGTAAACATGATGGAGCTTATTCGTAACATTGCGACTGAGCATAGTGGTTACGCAGTATTTGCGGGTGTGGGTGAGCGTACGCGTGAAGGTAATGACTTCTATCATGAAATGAAAGAATCTAACGTACTTGATAAGGTAGCTTTGGTTTACGGTCAGATGAACGAACCACCCGGTAACCGTCTACGTGTAGCCCTTTCTGGTTTGACGATGGCTGAGAAATTCCGTGATGAAGGCCGTGACGTATTGATGTTCATCGATAACATTTATCGTTTCAGCTTGGCTGGAACGGAAGTATCTGCCCTACTCGGTCGTATGCCATCGGCGGTGGGTTATCAGCCCACACTGGCTGAAGAAATGGGTCGTCTCCAAGAGCGTATTACTTCAACCAAGAAAGGTTCGATTACATCGGTACAGGCCGTTTACGTACCTGCGGATGACTTAACCGATCCATCTCCTGCAACAACGTTTGCGCATTTAGATTCAACAATCGTATTATCACGTTCAATTGCAGAAAAAGGTATTTACCCTGCGATTGATCCACTCGATTCTACATCACGTCAATTAGATCCATTAATTGTGGGTGAAGAACACTATAACGTGGCACAACAAGTACAGCAGTTATTGCAACGCTACAAAGAACTTAAAGATATTATTGCGATTCTTGGTATGGATGAACTATCAGAAGACGATAAAATTGCGGTACGTCGTGCACGTAAGATCGAACGCTTTATGTCACAGCCATTCTTCGTTGCGGAAGTCTTTACGGGTTCACCTGGTAAGTATGTATCGCTAAAAGATACGATTCGCAGCTTTAAAGGCATCATTAATGGCGACTATGATGAGCTACCAGAACAGGCCTTCTACATGGTGGGTAGTATCGAAGAAGCAGTTGAGCGTGCCAAAGAGTTATAAGAGGTAGTTATGCCAGACACTATGGATCTTGATATTGTGAGTGCTGAAGCATCTATTTTTAAAGGCGCAGTGCAGCATATCATGGTAAGCGGTGGTATGGGTGAGTTAGGTATTCATCCGGGTCATACTGCACTGCTAACGTCAATCAAGCCGGGGCAGGTGTTTGCAACAATGGCTGACGGTAGTGAAGACATTTTTTATGTTTCAGGTGGTATGTTAGAAGTACAGCCGGATGCGATTACGATTCTGGCTGATACAGCGCAACGCGCAACTGATCTTGATGAGGCTGCTGCTACAGCCGCTAAAGAACGCGCTGAAAATATCTTAAGTGATAAGAAGGCTGGTGTTGAATACGCTGAAGCACTGGTTGAATTAGCACAAGCGGCAGCACAGTTACGTGCAATTCAGAAGCTACGTAATAAGCGTTAATCGCCATTTGTCATCCCGTACTCGATACGGGACCCAGTAAAGGAGTAAGCATATGGGACTTCATATAGTCATACTGGCCGCAGGAAGTGGAAAACGTATGGCATCGACCATGCCTAAGGTACTACACCAAATAGGCGGCTTATCCATGTTAGAGCATGTTGTTAATACGGCATCATTGCTTGGTCCTGATAAAATTCATGTGATTTATGGCAGTGGCGGCGAGCGTGTACCGAAAGCACTCGAACACCTTGATGTGCACTGGGTGAAGCAAGACAAACAGTTAGGCACTGGACATGCGGTAGCGCAAGCATTGCCTTTTTGCGATGTGGGTGATCATGTGCTGGTGTTATATGGTGATGTACCACTTATTTCTGTACGCACCTTAAAACAATTATTGCAAGACACACCAAATAACGGCTTGGGGTTAGTTGTTACAGAATTACAAGATCCTAGCGGATTTGGTCGTATTATCCGTAATGATGTCGGCAATATTATTGCTATCGTTGAGCATAAAGATGCAACTACAGTACAACGTAAGATTAAAGAAATAAACACCGGCATTTTAACCTCTACGGTAAAACATTTAAAAACATGGATGCCACGACTTAAAAACAAAAATAAACAAAAAGAATACTACCTCACGGATATCGTTTCACTTGCGGTTACTGAAGGCACCCCCGTTGGTGGTGTGATGGCGTATTGCCAAGAAGAGGTGCAAGGTATTAATGATCGTTGGCAGCAAGCGCAACTTGAACGCTATTACCAAAAGATGCAGGCACAACGCCTTGCGTACTCAGGCGTTACTTTAATTGATCCACTGCGTTTTGATGTACGTGGTCAGGTTAAAATAGGCGTTGATACAACGATCGATGTGAATGTTATACTTGAAGGGCATGTTGAAATTGGCAGCCAATGTTATATTGGTCCCAATGTTATCTTAAGAGATGTAACACTCGCAGATCACGTTACGATAGAAGCGAACTCTGTTATCGAAGGTGCAAAAGTTGCAGCACATGCTAAGGTTGGTCCATTTGCACGTTTGCGCCCTGGTACTGTATTAAAAGAAAAATCAAAAGTCGGCAACTTTGTTGAAATTAAAAAATCTACTTTAGGCACAGGCAGCAAAGCCGGTCACTTGGCTTACATTGGCGATACAACGATTGGTAATAGCGTTAATATTGGTGCGGGTACGATTACCTGCAACTATGATGGCGAGAATAAATGGCAAACCAGTATAGACGATGGTGCGTTTATTGGATCAAATAGCACATTGGTAGCACCAGTAAAAATAGGCAAAGATGCGATGATTGCAGCGGGCTCTATTCTTACTAAAGACGCTCCTGCCGAACAACTCACCCTCACCCATCGCTTAGAGCCGCGCTCGCTTAAGTCGTGGAAGAAAAAGAAAGTCACGGCAAAAGAAATCACCTCCTCTCGCCGAAAATAGCCATTTCGCATCATGTTGCAAACATTGGCACACCCTATAAAAGCGTGTGCCTGGCACTGTTAGATGGTATGTTATCTTGCTCACAAGACAAGCTTTGATATTTCTTGCCTTGCTGAGCGCAAGAATTCAAATTAACCATCTGAATATTAAGGATTTATTATTTTGTCATTTTCTATTGATCAAATTTGTTCAGTCGGATATGATAAAAAAATGAATCCAGATTTTCTGCCCCACAATAGTCATTTGGACTCCCCCGAAACATTTGCGAAGACTGATATGCACTTGAGGCGTATGAATGCTCAAAAGTATATTTTTCACTCGGAGATTATAGATCAGTTGTCGACGGACATTCCTGGTATTTATAACCTTAGCGGTGGCAGGCAGATTGGCAAGACAACTTTGTTGAAGCAATGGATACTAAAGTTATTGAATGCTGGTATCAACTCAAAGTGTATTGCGTTCCTTTCTTGTGAATTAATTTTAGATCAAACAAGTTTATATCGCATTGTTATGGAACAGCTTGATGAGATGCCGTATGACCAATTACGTTATTTAATTTTAGATGAAATTACTTATGTCTTAAATTGGGAAAAGGCAATTAAATATCTTGCTGATACAGGTGCACTTGATAATTTGATATTAGTTATTAGTGGCTCTGATCTGGTACTTATGCAAAATGCACGAAAGCTTTTTCCGGGGCGACGTGGTAAAGCTGATTATGTTGACTTTCACTATCATCCATTAACTTTTAAGCAGTATTTAACACTTAAAAAAGTTCCTTCCGAAGAAAAACTAACGTCACCATTTTTGAAAATATTATATGATGAGTTTCAAAGCTACCTTATTCACGGTGGTTTTTTAACTGCTATTAATGAGTATGCTACCACAAAAAAAATTAGTTTAAGTACACTAGCTACTTATTCTGATTGGATTCGTGGTGATATGATTAAGCATGGAAAAAAGGAATATTATTTACGAGAGTTATTAACAGCTATTGTTAAGCATTATATGAGTCAAATTTCATGGCGCAATTTGGCTTCTGGATTGTCTGTAAATCATGCGCAGACAGTAATTGAATATGTGGACTTATTAGAGTCTATGGATACCACGTTTGTACAACATGCTTTGTTAGAAGATAAGTTAGTTGGCGCACCTAAAAAACAAAAAAAGATTATGTTTTGTGATCCTTTTATTTTTCATGCAGTGCGTGCTTGGCTAAAGCCAACGAAAGATCCGTTTGTGGATCAAATTAAAAAATATCTTGATACTCCACAACTTTGCTCAAAACTAGTTGAGGCAACAGTTACGACACACTTTAAACAATATTATCAAACCTACTATATAAAAGCCGAGTTAGAGGTTGATGTTGCTTATATAAAAGAAAATAAATTTTGGCCTATTGAGGTTAAGTGGGCTAATCAGTTGCGGCCACAGGACCTCAAACAGGTGCTGAAATATAAGAATGCTGAGATATGGGCTAAAGTACAAAAAGAAGGTGAGTTACAAGGCGTACCTGTAGCGCCATTGCCTTGGGCATTATTTTCCTTCTTTGACTAGTGCCTATTGGTGTCAGGCACACGTATCACTCTTCGTTGTTTGTAACCTATTGATTCATGATAGCCGTTATTGTAAAGCTAATATATGCGCTCAAAAAGGTGTGTATAATGTAGCGCTGTTGTATATAATACATGTGATTTGAAGCAAGCAGGTAGATTTAGTAGGGGGTTGTTTATGGGACATTTAATGCCGTTGTTATTGTTTGGTGTTGTTGCAGGTTTTACACCGGGTCCAAATAATTTAATGTTACTTAATTCTGGATTAATGTTTGGCATTAGACGTAGTCTTGCGCATTGGTTTGGTGTGGTGATTGGTTTTTCAATAATGGTTTTTATTTGTGTTTTAGGTGCAGGTGCCACAGTAACCAATCATGTTTGGGTGCAAACAGCGTTAAAATTTGCAGGTAGCGGATATATGCTTTATTTAGCATACAAAATGATTCGTAATTCACAAGCTTTAGAGTGTAAGCAAGAGGCACGTCCGATGACTTTTATTCAGGCGGCATTATTTCAATGGCTTAATCCAAAAGCATGGATGATGTTAATAGGTGCTATTGGTATCTTTATGACAGGAAAAAACTATGTTACCGAAGCTTTCTCATTAACATCAGTATTTTTTATCATGACTATTTTGGGTGGGGCAATTTGGTTATGGTTTGGTGTGTCATTACAAAGATTTTTAACGCAAGACAAGCATAAGAACGTATTTAATTATGTCATGGCAGCCCTGTTGGTTATGTCAGTTGCACTTATTTTTGTAGAGTAGCTACTGCTGCAGTTAATCTTCTATTAGTTTGCCCCTTGGCGCTATTTTTAGTAGTGAAGATGCTATGTTCTATAATTGGGTTGTGTAGGCTAGAATCTTTATATTGTCGTGCTGAGTATGGTGCAATGGTTGCTATAAATTGCGTCATAAATTCTTTTGAAAGTTCGATGCTACAGTATAATGCTCGTGGTGAGAAAAAAGTATCAATTCTCAAAGGCATTGATTTCGTTAGTTGGAATCGGGTCATTTTTGTGAGTTCTCGCCCTGAAAATTCGTGTGGTTGAGCAAAAATAGGTTTTGTATCATGAGTTTCGTTTTCTAACTCATTCTCAGAGTCAGAATCAGAGTCACTGTCATCATCCCAGTTAAAATCTATGTGATATTTTTTTTGGGGTTCATGAGTTATATGCTTGTATACGCTTTCACATATGGGATGTGTAAGCTTATATTTATATGAAATTTTTGATTTATCGTTTGAAATAAAATATGGGTTTATTCCAAATTTATTATGTAGTATTTCTATAATTAAGTCAGGGCAGGCATAAATATTCATTGATAAGGTAAATATACGCACACCACTTCCTGCATAAATTAGTAAGTTAATGGTTGCCGTTTGTATAGTGTTTTGTAAGTACATTTTGCAGAAATTAACCATGGGTAAAATTTCTTTTTTAACGTTATAAGGCGAGATGTTGAGGGCTTTAAGAGTGTGCGTTAAATCTGCTAAATTTGAAAATGGAATATTACAAAATAGTGTAACAGTAAAGAAATATTCATTAATGCTTATGTCTGCTTCACTATCAGGTATTGTTTGTAAATTTCTATCAATATAAACCAAGCGTGGTGCTAAATTTAGCTCTTGAAGTTTTACTGATAGTATATGTGCTTTGTGCTTATTTAAAAAATAAGCATGCAATTGGTAAATATCGCCATGTATTTCCCCTATATTGTTAATGCAATAGAAGGCTCCAGGAAGGTCATTGTAATTTTTAGTTGCATTTAGGGTAATGACGCCATTAGTTTCATATTCGCTTTTGATATCTTTCCAAAAAAATTCATTATTAGAGTATGTATCTTTAGGATTCACATGATGCTCATGTTCATCTACAACAGACCAGCTTTTCTTGCATAAACTTTCGAAGTAATGATTCCAGTAGCAATACTGATATTCTGAAGAATCAGGGGATAAGTCAGGAATACTGTCTTTAATCTGTTGGTACTTATTTTTTTCACTACTTAAATAAAGCAAAGGCTTAAAGGGTAACTGTATATCAGCAGGTTTTGTAGCATAAAGACACCTTAAATTATGCTGTGCAATGCCGATAATATTTTTGGATGCTTTATGTTTAATGGCACCGTGCAATTGAGTAAATAGTTCGTTTATTTGAGTGAGTTTATCTAATTGACGATACTTTTCGTCGATAGTAATTGCTGCTATATTTTCTTTGTAGTAGTCATTATTGAGCACTTTTATAATCATATTGATCAAGGTTTGCAAAAGGTCAACATGAGCAGCGTTCGGTAGGCGATGGTATAATTCAGGGGGTAGTCCATCTAGTAAATGAATGGCTCCTACAGTTAAATCATTATCGTCAAGATAGATTTTTTTGGCCACCTCATAAGCCCACCAGGAGCCTAATGAAAATCCGGCTAAGTGAATTTGCCCTGTTGATTTGACTGATTTTATAGCGCTAATTATTTGTGTTACGGTAGCGTCCGTATCTTTGGGCAGTCTATCTAAACCAAGAGCGCCCGGGTTACTAATACCATAAATATTGCAGCCCCAAAATTTAGAGAACTCCTGTGCAAGTTTAATATAAGTAAAGTATGCGTCACCAAGAATATCAGCTATAAAAAATATATTTTGCTTGTCATCACCTTGATATATCAAACATTTAATAATACCTATATTTTCAATTGCTATAGGCTGCTGTGATGAAATGGAATTAGCTATGCTACGTACGGTTGTTTTGCATGATGCTAAAAACTTAGGGTAATCATATTCAGGATCAACTTCTTGTTGAATTCTGAGTATCATGCGTTGGGCATCTAGTGAGCTGCCACCATGCCTTAGAAAATCTATATCTATATCAATATGAGGTTTCTCTAATATATCACTCCAAATTTTTTTGATACTTTGTAGTGTCGCATCTTCAAGCCTTTTAGGCTGTGGACTACCTGAACTTAAAAAAAGTAATCGTGAATCATCTACAAGAGCTTTTAGTACTTTTCTGTCAGCATCAATTTTTTGATTACGCTCAATTGTGGGGATTACATCGATTACATAGAGCGTGGGTTGCTCTTGTGCAGATAACCTTTCATCTAAATACTGTTCAAGTTTTTTTGTGTTTATTTTTGGAGATGGCACAATATATCCAACTAGGCAGTCTTTGTCTCTGATTTTTTTCGCAACAACAGCAGCTTGAATATGCTGCCCATCATCATCTCTAAAATTCAGAAGGTAGTTTTCAACTTGTTTCGGATATACTTTTACACCAGATATTTTGCAGAACTCTCTTTCATGAAAGTGATAAAATAACGCGCCATTTTCGATCGCTTCAAGCGTAACAATATCACCTGTGTTAAATGCTCTTCTCCCAACAAACATTTTGAACTCAGTACCTTTGTACCCTGGTGTAGCATATGCTCCTAAAAAAGGTGACGTTATATGTAGGGTATTGTTATAAATAAAAGTTTTTACAGGCAGTTTGGGAATGCCTATTGGTGTAACGGCATTACCGTAGGAATCTTCGAACATTGGGAGCTCATCAACACAGTCCATTGTAACGCCAAAATTTGCCTCAGTTGGGCCATAGCAATTTAATAGTGAAATTTTGTATTTTTTGCAAAGTGATTTTAGTGTCGGTGTTAATACATCTCCAGTTACCATCAAATACTTTAGTTTTGATTTCGCTAAGCGTTGGATATAAGGTTCAGCATGTTCACCCTTTAATTGAGAGGATATAAGAAGGATGCAATCAATAGGTTTTCTTATTTCTGCTTGTGCCTCACAATATTTTAATATGGCTTCAAGATCTTGACGTTCTATATTATTTAAAAAGTGCAGACTTGAGTGCGTGCTAAAGGCAATAAGATATTCAAATATACGTGCATCAAATCCAGGACCACGTGTAACCAGTGTTCTTTTAAGGCGTTTATCTGAAAAATAGCCTTTGAGTATATCCGCCCAATATTTGATACCTTTACCTGCCAAAATGGCTTTAGGTTCTCCTGTAGTGCCAGACGAATAAAACATATATTCGTTATGCTCATCAAAATTTTCCGTGGTGAGAAATCTCAATGTCTGGGTTGGCTTTGGTATTGGTCTGATGTCGTTTGATATATTGAGTATTTTGACATTAGGGCGATCTTTTGATAATAAATTAAACTTTGTAATTAAAGCGGTATCATCAACAACAACATAGTTAACATCAAGGACATCTGTTGCAAAGTGTACTTTTTTAATCGGAGTGTCTATCTCAAAGGGCACATAAACCGCTTTAAGCAGGCTTAATGCTAACAAAAAAATAAGATGATGAGCTTCATCTTTGACTAATATGGCGACTCTATCGCCTTTTGTAACTCCCCATCTATGCAGATGATTGGCTACCCAAATAGTATGACGGTTAAGGTCTTCATAGGTGAGAAAGGCACTACCTGAGTAGGCTGTCATTGATGTGCGTTTTGGGTGCGCTTTTAATGCTTCTTCAAAAATGTGATAAAACATATCCAACTATTTTTTGGTACGTAAAATTTTTGACCATATTAATCCATAATCCTATTTCAAACAACCACATCCATCATAAAATCATAAAATTAAAAATTGAATCCCGCCATATTCAGTAGGGCGAAGTTCACTGCTTCTTTGCATGATTTTATTCTTAATCGGTTAATTTAAAATAAAAACAATAGGTTATATAATTATTAATCACATATATATAATTAAATTTGATATTTTTAATTACTTATATATAATTAATAGTATTAATAATAATTATATATAAGTGATCATATGAAAGTTAAAAAACTTATGAGAAAGCAGTTGGACAGGCAGTTTCAGCAATTGGAAAAGCTCAAAGAGTATATTGAGCCACAAGAAGGCTGGGTTAAGCTCATTCGTAATGCACTTGGTATGACAACATATCAATTGGCAAAGCGGCTAGGTGTAAGCCAATCCAGAATTATAAAAATAGAATCAGCGGCAAGAGACCATACCATAAAGATAAATACATTGGCTCAAGCTGCAGAGGCTATGAATTGTCGGTTGATGCTTGTATTGGTTCCGGAGACATCGCTAGAGGATATTATAGAAAAACAAGCAGCGCACGTGGCCAAGAAAAAGGTTGAATATATAGCGCATTCTATGAAGCTGGAGAATCAGAGTGTTGATAATAAAGAAATAAAAGAAGAAATTGAAGAACTAAAGCAGCAATTACTTCAAGGCCCGGAAAAAGGTTTATGGGATGATGATTAATGTATTTTGAATATGCTTATGGTGCAACGCCTATCGATTCAGAGGAGGCATTAGATCTTATTCCTAGCCATATTAATACGCAAAAAGAACTTAACGAGTGGGAGCAACGAAATATATTAGAAGCACAGAAGTGGGCTTTTTCACGAAAGATTTCAAATATGATGTCTATCAAATTTTGTTGTGATTTACATAAGCGCATGTTTAATCATACATGGAAGTGGGCGGGTAAATTTCGTCATACAAATAAAAATATAGGTGTGTTCTGGGAGCAAGTACCAATGCAGTTGAAATCATTGTTAGATGATGTGAGTTATCAAATTGATCATAAGATATTTGATATCGATGAAATTGCAACGCGCTTTCATCATAGACTTGTTAGTATTCATCCATTTCCAAATGGAAATGGTAGGCATGCACGACTTTATACAGACCTTATTTTATCTGCTAATAATAGGAAGCGATTTAGTTGGGGAAGTCATTCGTTGGATAATAATACAGAGTGTAGAAAAAATTATATCGATGCATTAAGAGCAGCTGATCAAGGATATTATGAATTATTATTACATTTTACGCGTAGTTAAAAATTGAATCTCGCCATATTCAGTAGGGCGAAATTAATTTTCTGTCATAATACATTTATCTGTGGAGCAATTTTATGTTGAAAAAACTTATTTACTTAGAAAGGCATGCTGAAGATTTTGGTTTTCAATGGGAGCATGAGGCTCAAATTATCGATCAGGTTAAGAGCGAATGTGATGAAATACATGAGTGTGTTAGCTCAAAACCTATAAATCATGCCTTGCTACAAGAAGAAGTGGGCGATTTGTTACATGCGGCTTTTTCTTTATGTGTCTTTCTTGGCTTTGATCCACAAGAAACACTAAGCTTAAGCGTTGATAAGTTTGAGCGACGACTAGAGGCAGTTAAAGCGTTAGCAAAGCACGATGGATTAAATTCATTAAAAGGAAAACCTTTCGAAGAGCTGATGATATATTGGGAAAAAGCAAAGCTTAATACTACCGCATAACATGATTCAATTTGGCGTACTACCATTAATTATTGTACAATAAATGTTTTGAGCCATAACCTTGGATAATTATTATGAAACGGATATCTCAACTTTTAGTTTGTACGACTGCTACTTTGCTAATGGCTGCCCTATCAGGGTGTATGAGCCTTGGCTCAGGCAAAGGTAATTTCGCAGCACATCGTACTGCAACCGGCAGAAAAGTTTTTATCTTTGATCCGAGACAACATGCTTGGGCCTTATATAATCGCCAAGGTGAGCTTATGAGAACGGGCCCCGCTTCTGGTGGCAAGAATTATTGTAAAAACCTTGGCAGACCTTGTAGAACAGTAGTAGGTAAGTTTACTGTTTATCGTGAGAAAGGCACGGAATGTGTGTCGAGTAAATTTCCGCTAGGTAAAGGCGGTGCGCCGATGCCAAATTGCATGTTCTTCTATAAAGGTTATGCAATTCATGGCTCTTATGATGTGCCTCACGGCCATGCCAGCCATGGTTGCATACGTGTAAAAGCGGATGCAGCAGCATGGTTGAATTCACATATTAATCCCGGTGCAACTGTGATTGTGCGTCCATATTAACCCTTTGCTAAGCAAGGTTATCAAATATTTGGGCTAAATACATTTTGGTTGGGGGGGGCTTCAATAATTTTATATGGGTTTTGTGCTTTTCTAATTTTGATGCCATCAATATTTTGTAAAATTTCAAAATTGTCAACACAGTAATTTTGTCTTTCAAGTATTAATTCATTTATCGGTTTTTTTTCTTCAAGGCAATGAATAATTTCTTCATATGAGAATGAGCGTGCTTTTTCCGCCGGGTGTCTTCCTTGGTTAATGCGGATATGCATATGAAGTGTGGTGGTACGATCAGGATATGGAAAATGAAAATACATTTCTACCCTATCGACGTCCAAGTCAATATTATAATTTTCAATCAGTAATTTTTCGCTTGTTGCTTTCATATCCCTTAAGAGTGGTATATGGTTTGGTGTTAAATCTAATATGGTGGCTAGATAAGTTTGTTCGGGTATGATTTTTTCTAACTCACCTATAGCTTCTTGAGATAAAGTTCTTATGAGATAATTAAAAGTGGGATAAGGATCATCATGCTTATTGGATGTTAAAAAGTCAATAAATGAGTCAATGTTGTTTTTGCTGAGATCTTTCTTCCATCCATACCCTTTTAATAAGCGCAGATCCATGGCCCAGGCAACCAATCCAAAACCGCCATCCTCTATATTTTTTAATGCGTGAATATCAATCGTTTCGCAATACTTATAGCAAGAATAGTTGGGAATAATGATAGCACTGCGGTCTTGAGTCCATGCATATAGGGCTTTATTTAAAAAAATAAGTGCGCGGTCATGTGTCATACGACCTTTCATTGTGTTATGTATAAAGGCAGGTAAGCCATGTACGTTGCGATATTTCTTTTTTAGATTCTCTAACCCAGTATTTGTAAAGCAAGCAATGTAAACTTCATCTTTATTATATTTTTCTAGCACTTTACGCGGAATATTAAAATCTTGATTTCTCATCTTTATCGGACCATATAATTCGCTATGGTAACAAGTTATAAACAGCCTTTGTGTGCATTAAGCAAAAAAAGTTCTACTAACATGTTTTGAGGTATCACCTTTTTCTGCTTCTGGCTTTTGCCAAATACTTTGTTTTACGGCGTCGCTATTTTTTTCTTTTAACTTTTTCTCAATCCCATTTTTGATATGAGTATAATCAAGTATACAAGCATCATCACCAAAACCTGACGAGGTTGTCCATAAGATTGTTGACATATCTGCACCGGCATTAATAAGTTCTACAGAAATGGAGATGCAGTGTGGTATTTCGATACTAAATAGGTTTGCCTCTGTTCGATGAATAACCTTTTCCAATGCTGCATTTAGCTCAACTTCATTTTGACGGCAGCTCTTTTCAAGTAGAAGTTTCATAATATCAGGAGAATGGCCATAGACTGAATGTATATAGAATGCTTTGTGACCCTTAAATTCTGCATCAACATTTGCGCCCGCCCTTATTAATAGCGCTAAAATTTCTAAATGACCTTTGGCCGCAACAAGATGTATCAGTGGGCGTTCGTTATCTCCTCTTCTTGTATTAACGTCAGCCCCCGCCTTGATGAGTTCACTAACAACTTCAGTATGCCCCTCTATCGCAGCAATAGCCAAAGGCGTCCATCGTTTAGGACTTCCCTTCGGGCACTTTACTTCAATATCAAGATTTGGGTTTATGAACCCTTCCCCGCTAATTCCAAACTTAAGCATGACTTCAACAACCTTTATATGCCCTAAACGTGCTGCTTGATACAAGGCAGTTCCTTGCTCATCTTCTGAATTTACATCAGCACCGCTTTCAAGCATGCGTTGAACCCCTTTCGCATTATTGTCGCGCACGGCTCTAAGTAATTGTTGATTTAGTTGAGCTTCAGCTTCGCTAGTTGATGTTTGTGTAGTTTCATCCATACTTTTTCGGCGCATTGATGTGCTCCCTATATTACATAAATTTAATGCTATGGATCATAGCCAATACGATACATAAATACAAGAGTGGATAGCGGCGTCGGTGTCGGTGTTTTCAAGAATTTATGGTGATAGGAATGCTTATCTTGTAAGGTATATTCAGTAACTGTTGACAGTGTTTCAACTTCAAGCGAATAAAAATATATTTTGCTGGCAGTCGCTAACACGACCATATCTGGCGCGGGTGAGCCCATTTTTTTCTCTTGTTCAATCCATTGATTAATAGTGTCAAATGGCATTGTAGGTTTCCTTGCTATATTAAAGGGTATTTAATAATGTTTCTGCTTGTATATACTCATGAGCAGTTTTATTATCTGCATCTGTGATATCAGTATCACATCCTTGTGATAATAGCACATCAATACAGTCCTGATAGCCTTTTATTGTTGCCCAGTGTAGTGCTGTTCTACGTATTTTAGGATTTGTATCTTGAGCGTTTATATTAGCACCAAGTTCAATAAATATATTGATATCTTCCGCTTTATTATTAGCAGCAGCCATGCGTAATCCTTTTTCAAGTGATTTTTGTGCGCTATCGGGCAGTTTATATAATTTAACAATTTGTGCTAATTTACTTTCTGGAAATAATTTTGTATTAGGCTTAGAGTATGTTTGTATGTGTGTAAACCTATGATGTTCGTCTGCGTTGATTGCACGTACTCTTAGTAATTCATCTGCTATAATTTTTGCATCAATCATCAAATCTTGACCTTCGCTGCTACACAGGTTGACAGTTTTTTTGTGAGCAGAAAGTTGCTGTATTAATGGCGCTAGGCTTCCTATATAGTGCTGACCTTGAGGCAGGTTTAATTGGTAGAATGTGCGTTTATAAGATTCAGCAGGAATTATTTTTCCGCTTACATCAAAATACTCTGGGATTGTCTTTCTACAAAGCCAGTAGTCTTTACCATAATTAAATCCGAGTTGCTCACCATTTTTGATTGCTCGATTCGTGACAAGTAAAATAACGGGTGTATTCCGATAAATAATATATTCTAATCTGATATTTTCAGTCGCAAGAGCTTCACGAGCCGAAGATTCAAAGTTAACAGCGTAGAGTTCATCATTAAGCATAAGGTCATTTTTAGATACATATTGTCCCATCTGACGTAACACAATACTTAATAATTTTACGGGAATTTTTGGTACGCTAGGTAAATGCTGAAAGAAACTGGCTATACCACGATATTTGCTGGTGTTGAATGATATGTCTGCACCATAGTATGCAATTGCATGATTGCCTTCTTTGACTTTAAGCTCAGGGTGCATTTCACCAGAATAAAAACAAACAACGCGGTCTTTGGGTATGTCGCTTGATGCAAATACACCATAGCCGACTTGTTCATTCATGTGGCATATAGCTAAATTTTCCGAGCCATTTTGTAAAAGCTGTTTAAGCTGGGATTTTAGTGCTGAAGCGCTTAAATCTCCAGTTATATTTTCTGTTACTGCGGATGGATCAGCAGCACCATCAATCTTTTCTAAAAAAGGTTGTTTGATGATTGCAGAAAATGTACTAATATCATATTCTGTTTTTTGTCCACCCAGTAAAATAGGCTTAGAATAGACGGCTATTGTATCTTGTGGTTTTTGTTCTATCATATGCGGCATCCCATGTTATGCGTCTCTTCACTGTCATGTTTGGATCTGCGTTGTAATTGTTCGAGGAATTCAGGATTATTTTTTAATGTATCATATACAGAGTACCCATATTCATTTTTGATGTAAACATCAGCACCATGGTCGATGAGTAATTTCACGATGGGACTATAGCCGGCAGAACTAATTGCATATAAGATTGGTGATTTATTATGTTCATCTCTGATGTTAACATCAACATCTTTATATTTGTTGAGAATAAATCTAACTTTTTTTAAGGCATTTCCTTGTGTGTGTTGGCAATAATAAAATAATATTTCATGCAATATATCGGCGTTTTGGGAGAGCATTTTATTAAAGTCATTATCTGAGACATCTAGTGCTGATAGTGCTTTAGCTATATCATATCTAAAGTCTCCATGCTCACCCTTTTTTATAATATTTAAACTATATAAACGAAATAAATCCTCTAAACTAGCTTTTTTTAAGCCTTGAAAAGCAAGTGTTCGTAAAAGGATTAGATGTTTTTCATGGCTTGGGAGAAAGCTTTGTAGATATGCATTAATTTCAATACATGAGTAGCATGCGGTGTTTTCAATAAATTTACCTAACATTTTGGAAGTGATTACAAAAGCCTTGTCTTCAATTAAAAAGTGAAGTGTAATTAGCATGTCTTTAGTAGGTTTTTTATGAGTTATTGCATGGTTATAAATAATTTCTTTTAGTATGCGTGTGATATCTGTTTCAGTAATAGGAAAATAAAGCTTATCTAGTATTTTTTGTTCATCGAGCAGGTACTTCATAATTTTCACATTACAGCTTTTTGCTGCTGAGGATAATAATGAGATAATCACTTCATGAATAGTTTGGCTGTCTGATAGTATACTGTGATATAAAAAAACTTTATCCTTTTCAATAAAATATTTCATTACGGGCAAGTTGCCTATCTCAGCTGCAAAAGAGAGTAATTCAATTAAGAAAAATTCTTTAGTAAAAACGTTAGTGGAATGTATTTTTTTCAAATATTCACTTAATGCATCTATATCACTTGATGCTATTAATTCTTGTATATGTTTTCTTTGCAATTGAGAAGGTCCAGTAGGTGCCGATGTGCGGTAATAGTGGCTAGTACTAGGTCTAGAAGTTGAAAAATGATGAGGGCGGTGAGAAAAAAAGGAGCTAGATTTAGGTATAGACTGAGTTAAACTTCTATCATAAAGCATACGCTTGCTTACATCACTGAGTGTTTGATAAGCCTCATTAATTTCTTTTATTTTATTTTCTGCTTCTTCACTTGATAAATCTGGATAATGATAGCGAACTTTATCTGGGTGATATTGTAATACCATCTTATGGTAGGCTTTTTTTATTTCTGATAGGGTGGCTGTTTTGGAGATTTCTAGTATTTTATAATAGTCTTTCATTTCTTTTTCTCATCTGCTTAATTTCGTTTCTTAACAACACATACAGTCCCTTCAAGCCGCGAATTATATATAGCTGCATTAATTTTATCCACCCCATTAAGGGGGGTGGTTATAAGTGTTGTTGATATATTATACAGATTCTGCTTTAATCACATCCTGCTTTCACTCGGGTTGTGTATTTCAATAAGTTACTGAGTTATAAGATGTAAGGCTATGACGATTTATAATATTTTTGCTGAAAATATTGAAGAAAAAGCTGTTTCTACTGCTATTTATACTTCAGGCGGTGTTCGGTTAAGTTATGCTGAGGCCAATAAGTGTATTTGTCGATGGGCACATTATTTAATTAGCCAAAACGTACAGAGTGGTGATCGAGTTGCGGTCATGGTGAGGGATGAGGATCTGCAGCTTTTTATTTGTATTGCGCTTAGTATGATCGGGGCAGTGTATGCCCCATTTGAAGCAGGCACACCGAACGATAAAATAACCTATGCAGTAGCATCTCTAGATTTTAAAAAGTTTTTTATTGATAAGGAGTTGCTAGCGACCTATCAATTTGAACAACCGACACCATCAGCGATACAAGTTATTGCGCCAGAACAAATTGCACATTCTGAAGAGTATTTGCCTGATGCATTTAATCCTGTAACGCAGTCTCTACAAAATTCATATATTTTCTTTTCATCAGGAAGAACGGGATTTCCTAAAGCTATTTTTGCTGGTAAAGGCATGGCTTATTGGGGTGATGTGATTACTAAAACATTAGGACCTTACAATATCAAAAAAATATTAGTAACGCGTGGACCTGGTTTTGATGCGCGTATATTTGAATATTTAATTGGACTTAGTTTGGGTGCTGAACTACATTTATTAGAACAAAATCAAAGAAAAGAGTTAGTGTAACTTCTCTTCTGTAAATTATTCTCAGGTTGCTGAGAGACAAGCCAAAGTTTATCCTTTTAATTCGATAAAACAAAAGGAGAAAAACCATGGCTTGTCAGGTAAAGGA
>JAUIDD010000023.1 GCA_030429175.1 Gammaproteobacteria bacterium | reverse complement strand
AGTAAGTATCTGCAGGTTTATCAAAGTTCACTTTTTTTCCTTTTATATGTTTGATGCCAGCAGCTTCAAATGCATCTAAATTTGTATTACCTTTTGCAACTTCAATAAAATATCGCTCTGTTGGTGTGGGTTGTCCATTTTCCATTGATTTCTCTCTCTGTTTAGGGGTGTATTTCGTATTATAGTTCTGAAGTGGTATTTTTCAATGGGTAACTTTACCCATTGTTTGCGTATGTAGACTCGTTATACTGCGTTTCAATATAAACAGATAAAAGCAGGAGCAGGTAATGCCATTTCGTCCACACCTAGTTTTTAATGAATACTATGAGTTAGCGCAGTCTACATACATGTATAAAGGGAAGCTATTAACTCAGTCACTTGAAGAGTTAGGTCGCTTTACTGTGTCATCAGAAGTGTATGGTAACTACCAGGTTGTCGTAACAAAAGATATAGTGCGAAATGAGCTGGTGATTGGCATTGAAGGCACATCTGAGGCTCGAAACTGGGTTTTGAATACAACAGTCTTGGTCCACAAAACAATTAATGACGTTATATCAGCTACACCGCTGGAGTATATTTATATGCCAGCATTTAAGCAGCATATTTTTTGCCAAAAACTAATGTCTGGTATAGATCGGTATGTAGCAGGTACAGGTCTCAAAGTTGGTGGATTTGTTGGTCACTCGGCTGGTGCTTCTCTTGCTGATTCGCTCATTAAATTGAATTATACAGATGCTTATGGTGTCCTTTTTAATGGGTTACAGATACAAAATACAGAACGTGTTGTGAACTTGAGAGCATATGATGATCCTGTAAGTTCTTATTTTTCAAATTCAGATAATTATCTGACTGTGATAGAAGGAGGGCATGGTTTAGATGGGTTTGCCTGTTTGAAAAATGACGGTTGGGATAAAATTAATGAAAAAGCTGTGTTATTTAAGCAGCGGATTGGTAAAGAGAGAGCCGAATCGCTTGAAAATGCTCTGTTGGTAACAATGGATGTTGAGGAATATAGAAGCGAGTTGCTTGCACGGGAATCAATTAAAGAGAATGTGAGTGGTGATAATATACCAATGGCTGAGCAATCACCAAACGAAGTTTACTTATCACAACTGGAAAGTATGGGCGTTGAGTTTGTTTCATATACGGGAACAACAAGTGTCTTCAATATTTCACCTAATTCTGATTTTATGCAGCAGCCACAGATGCGACAGATGCATCAATTATTTCAAGTTGCTGGTGTATATGCGAAACACATATCATTTAAGCCGCTTGTAGTTGATCTAAAAAGTTTTGGTAATTTTCCTACTAGTAAAAGTATTCCAGCTGCTTTCGCTCAAGGTGGTTTTGTACCACCCACACCCGGTGAGTGGGATGTTAGTGGCAGTATTCCTGGTATCGATAAAATTACACTAACTGCAGATAACACAGGTATTATCTTGGGTGCAGCTATGGGCTCAGGCCTGGTTACATTTAAGTTAACGGCATCGGGTGGTTATCTCGTTAGTGCAACCATACCCTTTGGTCCAAAGTTTTTTAGTACATTAGCAGCGACATCAGCAGTAGCTGCGGGTGTTTTTGCAGTTGCTTATAGCGTAACTTTCGGTATTCAAAAATATCGTGAACATATTTGTCGTAAGCTTAATCGTGATCTTATTGCTACACAACAATCAGTTGAAACCATACAAATGATCATGACTGATTTATCAAAAGACTTAGGTGCTGAGGTACTAGCAAGTCAGCTAGGCGACTTAATTAAGAAAACACGCAAAGCAAGGTATACAGTTGATAGAGAAATTATTGAGGTAGGTAATCGTTATAATCGTGCAGATGGTAGGTGGTTCGGTGGTAAAAAATCTGCTAAACAGCAGCAAGCTGTGGGTAGTTCACTTCATAAACAAAAAGAGGCTCTTGTAAATCTGGAAGCACAGTTGGTCTTTGAAAATGTTAAAACTCAAACTATAGAACAATATAAAGAGAGCACGCCTGTGGAGCTAACGGGGTTAGTGAAAGAGTTTGATGGTAAGATTTTAACACAAACGGATAAAGCAAAGGCTGCTGGTGTAAAGGTAATTGTGGAGCAGAAAGGTGTTGAGCTGCTCATAAATAATAAGCCTGGTGAGTTGCTTGCATTTATAAGTGAGCTAGATAAGATTGAATCCGCTGAAGAGAGTGTCTTCTTGCCAAAATTTAACTATCATAAGCGCTCATCAGGAGCAGACACTAATGCAAGAAATACACGTGAAAAACAAAGTGGTAGAATTGCAGGTTTTGATAAAAGAATTAATGCCGTTAATACAGATCAAAAAGAAGATGGCAACATTCCTCAAGCGACTATTGAAGAGCTACTCAGATATGCCAAAGAAACGGCAAGGCTTTGGCATGAAGAGGCACATAAAGATTATTGTTATGGCACACCATACGAAAAACGACAGACAACAAAGTTAGCTGATTCGGCTGATGCCTATATACGCGATTTTATTTTGCCGTTAAAGCAGCACTTTTCTAAACACAAGTCGCCTATCGATATGGCTGATATCAAACGTATGACTAATTTTTTCAATAAGCATAATGATAAGCCGATCGATTTCTTTATTAGTATTGCCGGGGCAATGAAGAAAAATGACCAAGGTGCTTATAACCATTCTGATGTGCTGATTCGTTTAGTGTTACCTTCAAGATTAACACGTGAGATGTATGAAAATGAATCTTATGATAAGCAAGTAATAAAATTAAATATATTTAAAAAAGCTATACCTGAGGAAGCGGATCATGTTGAAGATTTAAGAGCTGGATTGCAGGCATTAGAAAGAATGCATAACGGGCTAAAAGATGGTGCCGATAAATTTGGTGATAGGGCGGATATATTTTTGAATGAAGCAGAAAGTCGTTATGCCAAATTAGCTGAGAATAGAAGTGATGGTGATCGGCTCTTTTTACATAAGGGTCGTGAAGATTTCATGTTCTACATGCGTAGATTAATACTTAACTCAAATAATATTTTGGCATGTGAGAAGTTAGTTATCTTGCGAGGGCAAGACAGTGATCAATCTGGGCATTATGATCAGTTAATAGGCGTTATCGCACATGCGACGCAAGATTCTTGGGGTGGTCCTTCTATTTTACGTTTTCTCGGTGGACGGCGTGCTTATGATGGTTTAGATAATAAGGATGTAGCACATGATGAGCATGAGAGTCTTATTGAAACGCCCCGTGGTTATGCAGATCAAGAGGCATGGCTAAAAGCAAGAGATACAGCTATTGCAAAGATGGATAAAATAACGAAACAATATCAAGAGAAACCTGAAGACATAGATGTTAATGAAATGGAAGTACAGGGTATGATTGCTGTCACAGCTACTGGTCAATTAAGCTTAAGATTAAATGACCTTATGGCACGAGGCTATCATCTTGATGCTAGAAATTTATTGGAAGAAATTAGTTTTGGTAATATTACTAGTAAGGAAGATCAAAAATTAAGAGATCAGTTAACTTTCGCTTTTAGAACACAAGCAATTGGTCATGTCTCATCTATTGTGATTCGGATGTTACGTAATGAATTAATTGGCTCTGATATGGGTTTGATGAGAAAGACTTTGATTAGTGCTCTTGATGTTGTTGGTACAGTAGAGCGTGTATTGCCTAATGCAATTGCGATGGGCATGCAGTCAGGTTATGAATTTTGTCAAGCCAATCCTGAGATGTGCTCTGCACAGGCGGGTAGTACAGATGCACTTATGAAGCTTGGTGAAAACCTAACAAACCCCAGAACAATTCCCGGTGCAATGGTGTGTGCACAGGTAGCATTGGAAGTGATTGGCACTCTACCCACTGAAACATTGCCACGTTTGGTTGGTGTGCATCAAGCAACGAGGCAATCAATACAGGCGGTCCAAGCAAATGTCACTTATTATGGTGGTATGGCACTTACTGTAGGTCATGCAGCAAATGCAATATCTTATATTTGTGAGTTAGGTGTGCATTCTCCATTGTCGCCTAATTTTATGTGTAGTCTGTTATCCACGTTTATGAATATATGGTATGGCTGGAATGAACGCACGCTAGATCAGTGGGGCTTATTACCGGAGCAAGGAGACTATTATGCGTCTAAAAGTTTTAAAGAAACAGCACTATCAAGCGTTGGTGCAACAGCATCACTTTATTTGCTTGCAAGCGGTGGATTAGCATTGCCATTAGTAGCGCTGGGATTGAGTGCACTATCAATTGCTAGGTCTTGCTATAATGGCACTCAAGATATGTCGTGTCAGCAGGCATTAAGTGCAGCACTTAGAAATATTCAAACAATGGAACAGTTACGTTGGCACATTACCTATTTAGAAAAAACACCCATATTACTCTTAACTACCAAACCTGCACAAGATAATTGTGATAAAGTTAAGAAAGGTCAGGTGATTATTTTAAGTAAAGTACCGAATGCATATATATTGTATACACAAAGTGCTGATCGAAAACTGAAAGAAACTTGTTTAGATATTTCTGATACAACTGTTAATACAATTTTTGATGATAAAGATAAACATCCACGTTTTGCAACAGAGACAGGTAAGGTTATTTTTGCTCGTATTATTAAGCGAGCGCTTATTACCCATCCCATATTTAATAATTATCTAAAGAAAGTTAAATATGTATTAACTACAGCACCTTTAACAACTAAGCAACAAGGTCAAGTATTAGCTGGTATACATGTTATTTTTGAACGATTTGGTGAGAAAAATAATTTCCACTATCGTCTACATTTTGCGATTAAAAGAGATTTGGTTTGTTCTATTGCTCAATCTGTGACAATAGAAGAGGAAGAATTGCTTGATGAGTTAGATTGGAAAAAAATAACTGACGAGCTTACAGATGATTTAATAATGGACTTAAGAACCTTAGCAGCAACTATGATAGTAGGCTACTATACTGAGCGTAGTCGTGCTTCAGTAAGCACATTGTTAGAGCAGCAGTTTGGTGGAGATGAGGCTTATAATGCAAACCAAGATAGATTGTTCAATGAAGCAAGAAAAATGCTCTTGATGCATCAGATTCAGCAGCAAATGATAAAAGCAATCAATGACAAAGAGGTTGATGTTCCAGTGCCTGCGGTTAAGAAATCTAAGCGAAAACAATCTGATTGGATCACAGGGGTTCTAAAGTTAACAACTATTGATAAAGAAAAACATATTATAAACAAGGATTATAAGATACCATTGCGATTTGGTTTAGACCCACTTAGAGCGCGTTTGGTTGTGTTAGCAAGACAGCAAGCACAAAAAATCTATTCTTTTGATTCACATAAAAAGAAAGCTGAAAATAAATTTAAACGTGAGTTAAAATCACATAGGCAGTATTTATATGATGAGACTGCTGCAAGCTATCAACAAGAGTGGGAATATGCACAAGACCTGCTTAAAGAAGCGGTGGGGGTTTATAGCCAAGAGTTAATTAGTCTCGCAAGCTTATCGCTGACATCGCTTCAACGGTATAAAGATAATGAAGCGCATGTAACTGCTTGTCGTGAGCATATACTTTTTTGTTTGGAAGAGCTTTCAACTGATTTTAAAGTATGTACCTGGAAAGATGTGCTTTCAGTTGAGTCAGCTTTTTATGTGTCAGTATACCTATATGCGATTGACCAGAAAGAAAAAGCAAGTGTATTCCTGAATCACGTGAAGTCGCATTTAAAGGCATTTTTAGATGATAAAGATGAGTCGACGTATTTGTCTTATCTAAATCTGATGATGGCACATTTTGGTTCGGATGAGATTATTGATATTGTATTTTCTGAAAATGGCGATCGACACTTACAATTATTAGCACTTAATGTTGCGGCACATAGTGGAAAGTGGGATAAGGTTGAGCGCTTAAAAGAAAAAATGAAGCTAGAAAAGCTACCTCCTTATGCATATGCTAAAAAGCTCTTCGATCAGGATGTGACGCAGTATCTTTCAGCTTTAGACGCTTTGAAAGAAGATCAGCATCGTGACTGCGGTTATTATTGGCAATTAGTGCTGGACATATTAGAGCAGCTTGCAAATAGCTTGATTACGACGTTTGATAAAGCATCAATGGTTGAAATGACGCATTGGGTTGCAGCAGCTAGAAAATTTAGCTTTGATCAGTGGGTGCGTTTTGATAAGCTTGATCTTAAAAAAGACAATGAATTAGTTAAAATTAAAAATATGATTGAGGATTACTTCGTTGAAACCTCTAATCAATATTTTAATAGTAAGCACAATGAACTTACAGAAAAACAGCTTGTTGAGATGCGTGAGCAGTTATTGCAATCGATTGCAGATATGGAAACAGGTCATGCAGCTAATAAATTATTAAGTATTTTGATCAATAAAATTAAACAAGAAGCGCTATTATTCGAAGATGACGATGTAGCTTATTTGCCCTATATATATCCCCAAGCAATTGGTTCATTCTATGGTATTTTTGGGTTGAATACTAATGAAGTAATTGATATGTTGATACAATCGATTCAGCCAACGGCATCGAAGTTTAATTTGTTAAGCAACCATGTGCAGCGAACTGATATATTAAATCATATTGCATTGGTTATTAGGCCTAATATGAAGTTGTTGGAAATCTTTCAAACATCATTGAGTGGGACGTTATCTGATTTAGAGCTAGTGACTCAATACTTGAATGCACAACGAAAGTCTGTTTTTCCAACACCAGTTATGATTGAAGCTATAGCGTATTTGATGGAAGTGAATATTCAGTACGTCAACAGAGTTAATAATACAGCACAACTTCAGCTGGGTAGGCTTATAGAGTCAGACAATAGCTATTCAACAATATACGTTTGGCAAGATCAGCATATGTGTCATAAGTTAATGCCGATGCAGAGGGCGGATATTGTAGAGGTAAGTGAACAAGTAGTTGCAAAAATCAAGCGTCAAAATCAATCTAAGCATGCAGCAAGTCGTGGCTTGTTATTTACACAACCTAAGTTGTCTTATTGCCAGCGTGTATACAGACAATGTGGTCTGCAAAAACACGATGCAACACAAGCTCCTGGTAATTGCTTGTTTGATAACATTGCCAAGCAGCTGGATATTGATAGCGCTCAGCTACGTCAAGATTTAGTTTTGTATATGCGAACACATAAGGAAGACTTTGCTGCATTACTGACAGTACCTGGCACGTTATTGCAGACGCATAAAAATGATGTGTTAGAAGTGATTTATACGGATTGGGAAAGTTATTGTGATATTATGAGTGAAGATCTTGTGTGGGCTACAGAATTTGAGATCAGTGCGCTCGCCTTTAGGTTAGATCTACCAATAGTCGTATTTTCAGATATCCGGGAGAATATCTTGATTTATAATGAAGAGGCAGATGCAGATCCTTTAATCCTTGAACATTGTGGTGATAATCATTTTGTATCTATCGTGCCGCGGGCTACTGCTAGCATTAGTGATGCCTATGAACATATCAAAGCTGAGGCTCACCCACAAGAAGAAAGGAATGCAGCAGTTGTCTAAGCAACTAAAATTCGAACCAGTTGAGAGGACACAACAAGACTTAGTCCTCTCCTGGCTGCACAAACCACATGTCAACGCATGGTATCATGGCGATGGACTTAAAAGTACGATTGATGGACTGCGTCGGTTTATTGAAAATGATAAACCTAGATGGGATGCTTGGATTGGTTATGTTGACGATAAGCCATTTAGTTTATTAATGGTCTCTACTGTAAAAGATAATGAGAATTCACATTTATCAAAATGGATCGCACCAGGAAAGAAGCTGATTACTTTAGATTTGTTAATTGGTGAAGAGCAATTTTTGGGACAAGGGCTGGCAACACCTATGATTCAGCAGTTTTTAGCCGATCATTATAGCGATGTTGATATTGTTTTTATCGATCCTGAGTGTGCTAATGAAAAAGCTATCCATGTTTATGAGAAAGCAGGCTTTGAAAAGCTTGAAACGTTTATTGCGAGCTGGCATCCTGTGCCGCATTGGTTGATGAGGTTGAAATTAAATAATGGATAACGTATTTAGGGCCTGTTGACAATTGCCCTTTCCGGCTGCAAATTTAGCTTTCCGGCTTAATTTTGTAAATTTTCTCGTCACGTAGTTCACTATGCTCCTCGAAAATTTAGCAAAACTAATCTCTGAAAGCTAAATCTTCGCTCGAAAAAGCAAATGTCAACAGCCCCTAATATAAAAAAGTCTGAAGTAGCGCAGGCATCAGAAACATTGTTTAATGAATGAGTAATATCTACATAACGATCAAATTGAACTGCTAAGTCTAAGGTGTTCTATTTAGACTATCTTTGATTGTGGGATCAGCACCTGCCTCTAATAGCTTGTTGAAATAATGGATGTAGAAATCTTCAGGCATATAAGTTTGGCTAATAAGTGCGTGTAATGCAGTGCTTCTACATAGTTCATCTGTATTACCACTTTCAATAGCATGATTTGCTGTTCCATTGATGCCACTCCAATCTTTAACATCAACTTTAACGGATTTTAGGCGCTATTTTTTTATTTGTCTCAAGCGTTCTATTGCGATTAATTAAGTGCTGAATATGCTGTTGCTGTTTTGTCGTCACCATGCGTGCATCATATATGAGCGTTGTTAAAGTTTTATTTTGGGTTAAGGCCTCGATTAGTTTATCGCCGAAGTTTAGCTCTATTTTTTGAGAAATTAGCGTGCCAAAGTAATATATCAGTATCTATGGGTAAAATTACTACTTAATTACCTGTCCAGTACTGGTCTAGAAATAGGATGTTTACACATAGTAATTGGATTGGTAATATAGCCTAAGTTACCCATATTGCAATGTTGATATATAGTCTAAAATTATAGAATAATTATAAAACGAGAACTTCTATGGAAAAACATAAAATCATTAATGAAATATTAAACCCATATTTTAAGTCCGCAGGATTTTTAGTTAAACTTAAAATGAAGCCTAAAATAATTGCTGACATTAAAGCACTTATTAAGCCATATACTGACAATGATGATATTCCAAATTTTGAGATCTTAAGTCTTATAGATTATAGTTTGCCAGTTTCACAAGTGCATGCAGGCTTTCGATTGCGAGCGCCGTATGATGTTGCATCTCTACTCCTTTACCACATGTTCAATATGCGAGATGTGGCTAAAGTGCATGGATTTTTGGTGCGTTTAAGAAATTTGAATTTATTTGAAGAAAAAAAAATTAACATGATTATCAATCACCCACACACGGATCTATTAGTTGAAGGATTAAATATATTATATGACTCAAATATGCTAAATAGCGATTCAATGATGGCGCTTTGTAGGCAAGAGCATCCTACCAGATGCGCGAAAATAATCATTCATTTGTCTAGATTAGGATTGTATTCTGAGAAAAATAAAATACAAATACTTGCTTACCCCTTCCATACTATTGATGATATAGTTAAAGTGTTATCATTATTGGAAAGTTTAGAGCAGAAATTGCTAGATCAAATATTGGTACATGGTCATCTTTACTTTGTGATTCAGTTATTGGAAGTCATTCGTACATGCCCACTGGATGCAAATAAAAATATTGAGGTTATATTAAATCTAGACATACATAAATTTAAGGATTTAAGTAAGTACCTTTCTGTTATCCGTGGGCAGTCTGAATCAGTAAATCAGACGATATTTAACTTTATGACAAATGATATTAATACATCTTTAAGTGTGATAGAAACCCTTTCGTCCCATGATATCATGAATAGTGAGAATTTCATTCGCGTAATGAATCGAGAGAATGTAGGTGCATTTAACGAAGTTATACGCCGCCCTAAATACACCGACTCAATTAAACTAAAGCAGGATGCGTTTGATGTTGTAGTCTCTTCGCACGAACCTAAGACAGTTTACGCTGCATATAAAAATTTACATAATAAATTTATGTATAGCACTTACAGAGCTACTAAATCTTCAGAAATATTACATTCAAAACCAGAGATATTTAGCAAGATAATTAATGCGCTAGCAAATGGTAGCATATTAACTGAGTCACTTATTATTAGCCTCGATAAGGCTAAACACCCTGATATTCTTTGTTCCATTTATATTCTTCTGAATCGTGAAAAAGCATTTAAACCAAGAAACATTGTATTAATAGATGCGTTAGATGATCCATCATATTTCTATGAAATAATGAAATATTTAACTAAAACCTCACAGGTTAAAGTATCAGTAGAAACGGCACTTACGCTGCTACTTGATAAGGAAAATAGTTGGTTGTTATCTAAGGAGGCTAGTAAAAAAGTATGGCAGTACTTGAAAGAGAACAAAGTTTCAATTGATAATGATAAATTAGCAAAAATAATCAAAATTTCAATTGAAGCGTCTCATGAAGATTGCACAAGTCGTCTTCAGTCATATATAGAAGGTTCTTGTCAAGGTATACGGGAGCATAATACACAATCTCTATTCAGCTTCTTTCGAAATGTTGCTAGTTTGGGTAAAGCTGACTTGACGGAAAAACTGGTGGATACTTTGCTAGCTGGCTTCAATAACTGTTGAAAAGAGTGAAGAGGATGATTACATTAAGATAGCTAATACGAGCAATGCCTGTATTGATTTATTCTTATTGGATAGAAAGTCAAATAACTTGATTGATGTTGAACATTCAGTTACACCATATAGTCTAACTTACTTGTCCGGTTTAGTTTGGCTCCATCATATCCGGCGTAGAGCCTTTAATATATTTGGAACTAAGTTGGTTCTGAAGATATGACTTATATCGCGTATTCCTACAGCTAAAAGCATTTCGTGAAGCGCAAGCAGGTTACCCATAGGTTAATGAATATATGAGACTGCCTGAAAGAATAGACGTTGTATATAGCGCCCGCGAGCAGTATCATCAGGAGGCAGAAGCGTTATATAGGGCTATCATTGAAAATTTATTAGTAAGTCAAAATTTATATGAATCTAATAAGACACTAGGAGTAAACACAAATGTCAGATAGTTACATCAACAGAGCCTAATCGGTGAGGAAAAATTTTTGGATTTAGGACTCGTAACCCCAATGATCGAGCAGTTTTTAGCTGATCATTATGGTGATGCAGCTATTTTTTTTATCGATTACGAAAATGCCGGGTTTGAAAAGCTTGAGAAATTTGTTTGCCTTAACCTATTGAGAAATTACATTTGCTGTTTCTAACTTATTGAAAATCGTTTTAATTCTAAGAGTTATTATGTGTATTATGGACTGGAAATACCTATTTTTATGTACTATTTTTATACATAAGGGCGTATTTTTATTTGGTAGGTAAGGCGCTTTAATAGATTACTTTTTGGAGGTATGGAATATGGGTATTTTGAACAGAAAATCGAAGCAGGGCTTCACCTTGATTGAGTTGCTGATTGCAATTGCGATTGTTGCGGTGTTAGCAGCTGTTGCAGTACCCAGTTACCTGAGCTATTTACGCTCGGCGGAAGTGAGTGGTACGGTTGCTGCTGCGGATGCACTAAAGGGAATGGTTGCCAAGTGTATTAAAAAGAATTCAGGCTTAGCTCGTTGTGCATCAGGTTCTAATGGGATACCTGTGGCAGTAGCAGCAACTACAGCAGCTCCTGGTACATCAGTAGCTGCGGGTGTGATTACAGCAACTACATCAACAGGTGCAGGTTATAGTACTGCAGGTTCAACTTATGTCTTAACACCAGAGTATAAAGCAGGTTCGCCTATTACATGGACAGCAACAGGTACAGCCTGTAGTAACAACTATGTTGATTGTTAAGATTTTCGTATCAGTACTTGCCCTACATTGTTGGTGAAAAGGTAGTTTAGTGGTGATGGGGCAGCGCTGAGAAGAAGTTTAAACACATGATTGGGCGCTTCTAGCACGGCCTACTGGTGCTTGTTTGATAGCATTACATTTAGCTTGCCACTTCTTATAGAACTGCTGGGTATCTTCGCTGCGGCGTGCACGATGTTTGTCTGGATTTGCATGGGTGAGAATGCGGTCAATTTCTTGGAAGCGATAGGTGCCTTCTATGTCACGATCATCAGACAATGTATCCAACATATTTTTTAGCTGTTTGATATGGTTTGGCACAATACCCGAGCCAAGTAGTCCGCAGAAAATGGTTTGGGTCAGGCTTTGACCCCAAGTTTTCATGACTGCATAGTTTTGATCTATTTCAGATTTTAGTTGGTTCACTAATTCACGTTTTGTTAGTGCTGTTTCTGCTATTGGTCTAGGTGGCGCTTTAAGTTGTGTATGCACACTTGTATATCTTGTTTGCGTGGTTATCGGTTTTGGTGTTTTAGTTGGAGGCGAGTTTGGCGGACTTCTACGGTTTTGAACCAGAGGCCCTTGAGATGCTAAACCAGGTTGCTGTGGTGCTCTTACTTGTTTGTGTTCATGTTTTTTTGTGTCGTCATCAATGCCACAAAATTTGACTGCTTGTTCGTAACTAATGATCACTGCTTTATTTTGACTATCGTAGGGTAAAGTAATTGATTTTTCAAAACGTTCGGAGTAGTGTTCATTTAGTTTATTTAAGGCAACAACAGGAACTTTGCTAAATGTAATCTTGCCTGTTTTTTTATTTGGTGTGGGAGCAATAGGGCTATTCACCTCGCTTCTGACTAACTCATTCCAGTCTGATGCTAACTGTGCCCCGAGCTGAAATATTTTGTTATATTTTTCTGTATCTTTCATAGGTAATGCTCCCGTGTGTATGAATCCATTCGCACTCTTTATAATGCATTTTGTAATGAATGACAAGAGCAGTTATTTATATTGCATTCAAACAGAGGGCAATGGCTCGGGTAAGAACGCAGGAATGTCCGGATGGTTTGGTGTGTTCAGGTAGGCTTGTAGCTTCGCATAAAGGGGGCCAGTTTTTGTGACGAGCTGCTTGTATTGATTTAAAAAAAATTGTGCGTGATCATAGTCTTTTTCTTGATAAGAAATCAGTGCCATTTCAAATAAGCTATGTGGCATATGTGGATTGGTACGGATCGCTAAAAGAAAATAATTTTTGGCCTCATCAACCTTGCCTGCTTTGAGCGCACAAATACCAGCATTTTCGTAAGCGCTATCGGGGTTATAGTAGTTGGGCTCTGCTACAGCAAGTGTAAATTGTTGAATTGCTTCATCAAATCTTTCACGGTGACACAGGAAAGTGCCATAGTTGTTATGCGCAGGCCCAGATTTTGGACTTACTTTAATGGCTTTTAGGTAGTGTGTTTCAGCAAGCTCAGGCAACCCAGTTGCTTCTTCAAGATAAGCAAGCGCATCCCACACATAGGGTGTTTTAGGGTCAGCTTCTATCGCTTCATTGATTTTGATCTTTGCAGCTTGAACGTTACCCGTGTCTATATATGTAAATGCTGCTTGTACATCACTCTCGGCTTGAACTAATGCCATAATCGGTTTGCGTTTAGGTATATTGGAGCATGCAGTTATAATCACTGATAACATTAAAACTGTGAGTAGTTTATAGCGTACCATTTTCTAGAAACTCCGGTGATAAATCTGCAGGTTTATCTACAATATGTGGCGTTAAGAATATAAGCAATTCATCTTTTGAATCTTGATCTTCATCATATCTAAAAAACCTGCCTATGAGGGGTAGTTGTCCTAGTATTGGTATAAATATTTTCTTTTTAGTTTTGTCTTCTTTATAGATACCACCTAAAACGACAGTTTCGTTATTATCGAGTAGTATCGTTGAATCTATCGCTTCGGTATTGAGTACTGGTGCATCACCTTGGCCTGTGCTGGTTGCGCTTGTCGAGTTATTAGTGATGTGTATTAGGAGCAAAATATGTTTATCTGGTGTGATTTGAGGTGTAATTGTCAGCTCTAGCAATGCATCTTGATAGGTTACCGTCGAACCACCACTAGGAGAGGTTGTTAGATAAGGAACTTTTTCACCTTGTTTTATTGTTGCTTTTTGATTGTCAGAGGTAATAATGCGTGGGCTGGCAAGATCAAGAATATGCTTCTCACCTTCAAGTGCTGTCAATTCTAAATCCAGTAGATTATGCCCTATACGTAGTAGTGAAAACGCAAAGCGGCCTGGGCTGAATGCTTCTGTGGTTCTAAATATATTGCCTTTATGTGGGTTGTTAAACATAAGACGGTTATCTAAAGTTTCAAAGTACGTCGAGTTATTATAATATTGTTCTGAAATTTGTTTTCGAATCGGATTATTAAGTCTTAAGTCTTGTAATGCGTTACTTCCTTCAAGGCTTCCTGACAGCGTATGTGGGTTGGTAATGCCCATGCGTGCGCCGAATTCTTCTTCGTATTCTTTTTGGATGGTAACAATACGTGAGTCAATCTCAACTTGCTTGACAGGCGTGTCAATTTTATTAATTACACTGATCACTTTTCTCATCATTTTAGGTGTATCACGGATCAAAAGAGAATTAGTTCGTTTATCTGATTTAACCAGTCCTTTTTCGCCAATGATTTTTGAACCTCCGGTAAGCATTTTTTCAACTTCTTCAGCATTAGCATATTTTAAGAAGATCAGCCTTTCAATCAAAGGTTCTGCTTGTTGGACTGTCTCTAGTGCTTTTAGCTTTTCTAGTTTTGCCGCTGTAATATCTTTCATCGGTGCAATTAAAAGCGTTGAGCCGATTTTTTGAGTACCAAGCTTTTGAGTTTCTAGAATGACATCAAGTGCATTTTTCCAAGTTATATTTTGTAGATGAATTGTCATATCGCCAGTAATTTTTTCACTAATTACAAAGTTAATGCCTGAAAATTGTGCTAGGATTTGCAGCAATTTTTTAATTGCAATTTTATTAAAGTTTAATGAGATAAGCTTTGGTTTAATTTGTTTTTGAGCAGGTGCTTCTTTTCTATGAGATGTACTTGGTGTGTGTTTAGTTGTTGTCGTGGTTGCAGATAAGCTAAAAACAGGTATACACAAACTAATACTCAAGAGAGCTAGAATTCCTCCATAATTGAGTTTTTTATTGATTCCATTCATATGGCTACTCTTTATCCGCTACTTCCAATGTGACTGTTTCGGTTTTGGAGCCATCACTACTGCTCGCATTTTTCTCTAGGGTGATCTCATAAGGTTTAATACCTGTGATCAATGCCTGGCTTTGGCCGACTCGCTCTCCAATTGAAACATTATGTGTCATTTTATCATCTTTTGACCCTATTGGCATAATAATTGCCCATTTTTTACGATCTGTAGTAATAGTACCGCTAACCATTATTTTTGATAAAGGAAATTCGCGTAAGATCACATTAGGATAATTGTTAGGGATAACCGCCTTCAGTTTAGCAAATGGATCTCGAGAAGATAATTTATTATATTTTATTTCTTCTACTTTAGTGGGTAGCGATACAGTTGCTCCTTTAACATTTTTAAGAATATGTTCAGGATAATATGTAGTCTCTTTTTTATTGTCATTAAGCATATATACATCTCCCGACATGACCAAAGACATTAGATTATCCGAATTGGGGGCATGCTTAAACATAAACTCTGTCATTAAAAAAGGTTGCTGCATGTTGCTAAGATCACTAATAAATAGCGCAATATGATGATAATCGCCTGTCAGCGACATCTCAATGGGTAGTAGCGTATAATAAGGTTTTATCTTTAACGAGTTAGGTTTGATATAGTTAAAATCAATTTGCTGTTTGGCACCAAGTTCTTGGAGCTGCTTTAGTAGCTTACTTTGGTCCAAGTGAGTGACACTATTTTTGATGCGTGTTGCTAAATATTGTTCTAATGTAGCGAGATTATGGGTAATCAGTTGTTGTTTTTTGACTGCTAGCTCGAGGTCAGCGAGTTGTGTTATTAGTGTGGCTTTGTGGTTTTTAAGTTTGCTAATAGTTTTTTGCTGCTTAACTGTATCATAAAAATAACCCAGTAATACAATCACAATAAAAATAATCAAGCTTAGAGCTATTTTTGTAATCAGTGTTGATTTTACAAATTTGTTTGATAGTGATTGTTGTGGTTTAACTTTAACGCCCATCGAATTTATTTAGCCTCTTTTTGAATGTTATAGAATGGGTGAGGCTCAGTCATTGTAAACGTAATTTTGAAATCATTTAAATTCGTTTTCTTATTCGTTGTAATTTCATCAAGCTTTTGCTGAGTAATAAAATGTAACTCTGATAGACGTGAAAGATAGCTCGAAATAGATTCTTTTGCAAATGTTTGTCCGGTAATAGTAATTTGATTATTTTTATTTGAGAGTGATAACAAATAAATATTTTTTGGTGTTAATTCTGTAATAACTTTGTAAAGATGTACGGCATTGTAACGCGCATTATCAACTTCATCGATAGCATTGATCATAGTTTTAATTTGATACGCATCATCTTGAAGTTGCTTGTCTCCAATAACAAGCGCAGATTTTTTTGTTATTTTTTGTTGGATAATGCTGTTTTCGGCGCGTTGTTTAGTAGCTTTAGGTGTGTAATAAAAATGTAGGCCAATAGCCACAATAATACCAAGAAATACTGGTAGCAAGATATACAGTAGTAGTGTGGTTTTATTAGTATTGAGCGCTGAGAATTTTGAACTTGAGGTTGTATCTTTGGGAGCCATTTTTGTATTTTTTTCTAAATTGAGTTTTGGCAATCTATTGCGGATAGACTGCAGAATATCACTTTTTCTAATTTTAGTCATGAGCTCCCTTTGGCTACAATCAATATATAGAACTTATTATTTTTTGGGACACAATATATAGTGTGGCTGTTTAAAAAATTACAACACACTATCAAAAGACTATAATAGAGTTTTATGGTGCTGACAATAGACAGGATATTCGTGAAGATACAAGGCTACACAATGCTCATAGCAATGACACTGGTAGAACTGCTTGATACAATTATGCAGGAGCTCCCATAATGAAGTGGTTAGTAAGGATTGTTATCCTTTTAGTTTTATTTAACGCATCTGCTTATGCCGATGCTATTTATATAAAGCGCGAAAAAAATGGTTCGATTAGTTTTAGTGATCAAAAAGAGCCCGGTGCTATTGAAGATAAATTAATACCAGGAATGACATTAGATGAATTTTTACAGCGTTTGAGTAAACTTCAGCGTGAGCAGGCAGCAAAGCCAGAGCAAACAGAAGATCCAGATAAGAAATTAACTATAACGCCACAAACAGATTCGAAAGAACCTGAAAAAATAGAAGAAAAGCCAAAGCCTGAAGAACAGCCAAAATCAGAGCCAGTAGCTAAAACTGAGCCAGCAAAGGTAGAAACACCAGCACAGCCTGACAAAAAGCCAGGGGAACAACCAGCTGAAAAGCAAGCTGCACCAGAAGTCACTTATTCCAGTTTTGAAATTCAAGAAAACAAGGCTAATGATAATATTTTTAGCTATCCCAATGATACAGGGTTTGCTGTTGTGGCGATTTTAAAACCAGCACTTGCACAGGGTGATACGGTAAAACTCGAGTATGATGGTGAAGCTTATGATGTAGTGCCTGGCAAAGAAATTAATTTAAGTAAAGAAACTTCAGATGCAGAATATAACAAATTGATTAAAGAAAAGCCGCTGTTGGCTAGTGCTGCTTTTATATCGCAAGGCAAAGATACTAAAATAAGGATAACACTACAAAGTATGACGATGGTAAACTTTCCAAAGGGTGAACATAAATGGCAATTAATAGTTTATAGAGATGGTAATCAATTAATCTCATCTAACATATGGACTACTAATAATATTTATGCAGAATTAAAGCACCTTATTAAAAAACCTAATAAAGCATTTATAGTGGTACATGCCGTCGTTAATTTAGCCAAGCAATTGCTTGCACCGATATAAGGAGCGCCTAATGAAACGTACCAAAAAGACCTTGCCTCTTATGCTGGGCTGATAACTTGTACTGGCAGATGTGATTTAAAAACCCGATGATTTATAGCGGGAAGCGTTCAGCTAAATATAGTGGCAAATAGTAAAGGTTTTTCTGTGCATTGATTTTAAAATTTTTGGCGCTCATGATGACACTATAATCTGATTTATATTTTTCAAAGAATTGTTTTAAGCTTTTTGCTTGTGTAATAGAGCCTGATTTAACTTCTATCGGAATTATCTTACCCTTAATATCTCGTATAAATTCTATTTCAGCTTTTTTTTCCATCCAACTATAAAGTTTATGCTGGGAAGACATAGTGAATGCTTGCGCAATAAAGTTTTCTGCAAAATAGCCTTTATAAGAACCATAATCGTAGCTTAATATTGTTTGTGGATCAGTTTCGCTCATTGCGCCTAGCAAGCCAATATCGAATATAAATAATTTAAAGCTGTTTTCAGCAATGTAAGCTTTTAGTGGTAGTGCTGCTTTATTAATAATATTAACTTTTAATATGAGTCCGGCTGCCTCTAGCCAATCGAGTGAGTCAGCAAGTTTTTGGTAGCGGTCCATGTTTGAAATGATGCCTTTGAATTTAAATCGTTTTGCAGACCCATTTTGTGTTTTCGCCAACTGTTCAGGGATGTTGTTCCAAATTCTATTGATATGCATGGCATTCAATTTTCCTGAGTGCTTAGCGATATCTGCAAAATAATCTTCAATCAGGTCTCGTTGTTTTTCACGTACTGTATTAAAGGCATGGACGATTTGATGTCTATTTTCACAATATATTTGCACAACTTCAGGCAAGCCACCTGTAACAAAATAATGAAGTAATCTTTTCCATAAGTGTTCATGGGCTACTTGAGGGATGCTATTTTCATAGTTCAGTTCTTGAAGAAATGTTACATATTTATCTTCGCCTAGTGCCATCAAGAACTCTATGAAAGACATTGGGTACATTTCCAGGTGGTCTACTTTGCCAACTGGATAAGGTGATTTATTTAGATAGATGCCTAACAGCGAGCCGGCTGTACATATGTGTGCGTGTCGCTGTTCTTCGCAGAAATATTTAAGGCTGGTTAATGCTTTAGGGCAGGCTTGAATTTCATCAAAGATAATCAAGTCATTATAGATATCAATATCTTGCTGTTGGTGTAGGCTAAGCCCCTCTAAGATGCGTTCAGAGTCTAGGCTTTCTTCGAAGATTGAGTTTAGTGAGGGCTCTTTTTCGAAGTTAAAGTAATGGTGTTTGGAGTAGTGACTTTTAGCAAATTGGAGTAGGCTGTGAGTTTTGCCAACCTGTCTCGCACCCTTTAGAATCAGTGGCTTGCGTTTAACTGATTGTTTCCATTCAACTAATTTTGAGATAATAAGTCGTTTCATGCTCATAGTATAGCAAAATATACATAAAGTGGCATCACTTTATGCCTTTTTTATACATTTTTAGGCCCCACTTTTTGTATAAATGATACATTTTTAGTGAGTACTTTTTATACATTAAGCATGTTATTGAAGAACGCATCAATATCGATCTGGTCGATTTCATCAAGCTGATAACGCCATTTAGGGTTTTTATCTTTATCGATAATAGCAGCACGAATGCCTTCTAAGAAATCACCATTTTTAATAAAGTTTTCAACCAGTACACGATTTATTTGCATAATGTCATGGAAACTTTTGCCTTGAGAGCGTTTTAGGTATTCGAGTGTGACGACCATGCTTAATGGTGAGCGCGTTTTAAGTGTAGCCGCGATAGATTGGCACCAGGCATCTTTAGTTTCGAGGGCAGCAATAATTTCAGGAACCGTATCAAGAGAGAAACATATATTAATATCTTCTTGATGCGCAAATAGTTCTGAATTTGTATTGAGTGTAATCGGTTGTGGTAGTTGAATATCATTAGGATTGAGTGACTGTTTAAATGAGTCAATTGTTTTAGAATCAATCACGGTTTTAACTAGGCCAAGTTTGAGTGATTCATAAGCATTAATGCTATTGCCTGTTAGTCCCAGATAAAAACCGATGTGATGGGGTAGGCGGGTTAAAAAATAACTGGCACCAATATCGGGAAATAATCCGATTGCGGTTTCGGGCATGGCGAATACTAACCGATCAGTAGCAATACAATGAGATCCCCACACCGAAACGCCGACTCCACCACCCATGGTGATACCATTTAAGATCGCAATATAGGGTTTAGGATAATTAAAAATAGTTTCATTTAATCCGTACTCTAAAGTAAAGAAAGGGTTTTGTTCAGCAGCAGATACACTTGGGTGCTCATAAATTGCGCGTACATCACCGCCTGCACAAAAAGCGCGTTCACCTTCGCCTTCGATGCAGATTGCTTTTATGGTTGGGTCATCTTTCCATTGGGCGAGTGTATCAGTCAGTGTCTGCAATATTTCTAATGATAATGCATTTAATGATTTCGGCCGATTCAGTTTGATAAAGCCAATATTGTTGTCAATTTTAAGTGAGATATGCTTCATAGTAAGGAACCCGGTTAAGTAAAATATGGGTTTGATCATAGCAAAGCTTTGCTTTATAGTCACTCATACTCAAAGTTAACAGCAAGGAGATTAATATGAATACATTTAAATTTGTTATTAAGGCAGCAGTATCTGCACTAACTTTAGTAATGGCAGTTAACGTATTTGCAAGTGGAGCACTTTTTAAGCATCGCTCATCAGCTATGTTAGGTGGTACACCTGCAAATTCATATTACTGTGACCCTGATACCGTCTGTGTTGCTATTTTTGGAGACAGCTCGATTAAAAAGCCGATATCAGCTGATTTTGCTCTCGAAGCCGTCGTAGATGGCGCGTTGTATACGGATGTTGATCAGGCGGACATTAGGCAAGGTTGGTCATTATCAAGTTCAGTTGACTTGCAGGCAATTGCAGACCTTAATATTAGCAAGCTTCGTCAGTATATAACGACTATGGACGGTAAATCAGTTAATCACTTATGTGATATTTCTATTGCTGGTAAAAGCTTGAATTATACACAAAGTATTGTTATGACTATTCATACGGATGGTCATGGCAACTATACATGTAAACGTTCGTAAGTAATGGTGAAGGAGATTATTGTGAGTAAAGGCATTGTTAAAATAGCGATTACTGCAATGACATTTGGTATTGCAGCAAATATTTTTGCGCTACCAGCTATGAAAATGCAGTCTAGGATGATGTTTGGTGCGACTGCCAATCCACAGTGTACGCCAGGCACGGTATGTGTCAGCTTTAGAGCAGATGAAACCATGCCATATCCAGTTTTAGCTGAATATACCGGAGAGGCTCTGGTTGCAGGAATGCCTTTTTCAGTCATGGATAATGAGTTGCTTGGTGGTGGTAAATCTTGGCGACAAGAATTTGATATCCTACAGCTTAAACAATATCAAATAACTCAGATACGAGAGTATATTACTAGTATTGATGGCCATTTAGTCAATCATCTATGTGATTTTACCCTATCGAATGAGCAGCTTAACCGACCACAAAACATGGCGTTTACAGTCAGCGCTCTTGGCAATGGTCACTATAGCTGTATGCGTTCGTAAAAATAAAAAGTCATCCTGTATTGAGTACGCAATCTAGATATTGGCTCAGGGCTTATATGCTATATGCTGGGCACTGCGTTTAAGAGTTGTTGGGTATAAGCATGCTGTGGGTTTATCAGGATATCATGCGTCAGTCCTTGCTCGACGATTTTGCCTTGTTTCATTACTGCCACATAATGAGCCATTTCAGCAACGACACCAAGGTTGTGTGTAATCAGTAAATAGCTAATCTGATGTTGCTGTTGTAGATGAATCAGTAATTTTAAGATTTGTGCTTGAATGGATACATCAAGTGCACTCGTGGGTTCATCGAGAATGAGTAGTTTAGGTTTAAGCGCGAGTGCGCGTGCGATACAAACACGTTGCTTTTGTCCACCTGAAAACTCATGCGGATAGCGGTATTTCATATCGGGTGAGAGATCAACTTGAGTTAATAATGTATCGACAAGTGCATTGACGTCATTTTTTTGAGTGACGATTTTTTGCGTTATAATGCCTTCAGCAATACTATCACCAATTAAGCGGCGAGGATTTAAGGCTGCATAGGGATCTTGGAAGATAATTTGAATGTCTTTACGATAACGGTGATATTGAGATTGGGATAGGTTTTGCAATGGTTGGTTTTGATAGAGAATATTTCCGCTGGTAACTTTAAGTAGGTGTAAAATGGCATTAGCTGTCGTAGTTTTGCCTGAGCCAGATTCGCCTACCAATGCTAATGTTTCGCCTTGTGGTACAGTTAAAGAAACACCATCGACTGCTTTTATATCGCCCTGTTTTAATCGCAGTGCGCCTTTGCGGATTGGGAAGTATATGCATAAATTTTCTGTTGCTAAAATAGGTTTATTTTCAGGCTTTGCTTGCATTTGTGGTATCAAGCTGGGTAAGGCGTTAATTAACTTACGACTGTATGGATCTTTAGGGTTATGAAAAAATTTCTGAGTTGTTTCTTCCTCAACTTTAATGCCTTGTTTCAATACAATCACACGATCACATAGTTGTGATACAAGGCCAAGATCATGGCTGATAAAGAGTACACTCATTTGATGGGAATTTTTAAGCTTTTTTATCAGTTCTATCACTTGTGCTTGAATGGTAACATCGAGTGCGGTGGTAGGTTCATCTGCGATTAAAAGTTTTGGCTGACAAGAGAGTGCCATGGCAATCATTGCGCGTTGTAGCATGCCGCCAGACAATTGATGTGGGTAGGACTTCATACATTGCAGTGGATTGTTGATGCCAACTTCATCTAATAAATCGAGTGATTCTTGAAAAGCAATTTTTCTACGACAGCGACGATGACAACGAATTGCCTCTACTAACTGATTTTCAATTGTAAAAACAGGATTAAATGCTGTTAGTGCATCTTGAAATATCATTGCAAAATCTTTGCCACGAATATAGCGCATGTTTTTTTCTGAGAGCGATAATAAATCTTGCTCCTTATAAAAAATGTGACTATTGGTACTAACAATGGCATTGCTTGGGAGTAGCTGCATAGCTGCGAGTGCGCTAATTGTTTTGCCACTGCCAGATTCACCGACAAGGCCAATAATTTCATTTTCAAACAAGTCAAATGAAAGATCCTTAACAACTGCTGTTTGAGCGAAGGCAACACTGAGTGATTGTATGTTCAATAGTGGTTTCATGGGCTATCACCATGATCGATTCGAGGATCGAGTGCATCGCGTACTGTATCTGCAAAAAGGTTAGCGGCTAGTATCAACACAAACATCAGTATCAGTGCGGCAAGTAATGGCCACCAAACGATAGGTTCACGTGCCAGCTCAAGACGTGAAGCGTTAATCATATTACCCCAGCTGATAGTAGTTGGATCTACACCAACGCCGACATATGAAAGCACTGCTTCTGCTAATACCAAGTTACTAAAATCGAGTACAATAGTAATTAAAACAATATGCATAACATTCGGCATAATGTGTCGCCAAATAGTCACAAATGGTTTAACACCTAATGCACGTGCCGCTTTAATATAGCCTAATTCACGTAGCTTTAACGTTTCAGCACGTAGCAATCGACATAAGCTTGCCCAACTGGTAATGCCAAGGATAATACATAATGCGAGCAAACGTGCATCGGCACGTTCACGTAGTGTTGGGAAAGCGTCGGCATGCTTGGCAATATACACTTGAATCACGAGAATTGCTGCTGAAATTAATAGTACACCTGGAATAGAGCTTAATGTGGTATAGATATATTGAATCACATCGTCAACCCAACCTTGATAATAGCCAGCCATCGTGCCGAGTATCAATGCAAACGGTAGCATAAATAGTGTGGCGAGAGTGCCAATCAAAAGCCCAGTACGTATGCTATTAATCGATTCATATAATACATCACGTCCAACTTTATCGGTACCAAGTATATGATAGTGTGTGGCAGTAAAAGCGGCGATACAAATCACAACCCATAATAAGCTAAACGTAATTAAAAAACTACGCCAGGCAAGCATGGATTTACGTTTTTTACGTTTGACCAACCAAATAAATAATGGCACTAAAATAATGAGACTGCCCGTGCCTGCTGCCAACCCCATTAAGCAGTGTACGAATATAGCTTCTTGTGTGTCTGTATGTTTTAGGCGTGCATAGCCACGTGCTTCTTTACCATTAGGGGCAGTAATAATAGATTGATTATAGAGATGTGAAGCAAAAGGTGCTGAGTAGGTTTTTTCTTGTTGCTGACCTATGGGGTCGATTGTAAGATCCAATAATGTTTTGTATTGTGTTTGTTGTTGTGGTGAGGTTATTTCAAAATGTACTGAATCAAGTAGGCCAATAACAATATAAAAACTTAAGATGACGATAGAGGCCATGCCCAGTGGTTTGATAAAAACATAGCGCCATGCCTCACGTAAATGACGTTGATGATGTGCCCAATAAGCATAGATAATGCCAAGTAAAAATAAAATCCATAGCAGCCAGTCGGTGGTTAACATCGCTAGTTCTATTTTCATCATGTCGCTCCAAAGCGCACACGCGGGTCGACGAGTGCGTAAGATAAATCGGTTAAGATCAGCCCGATAATATAAAGTAGTGTGCCGATAAACACCATTACGCGTACAATATCAAAATCCTGTTGCTGAATGGCATCGATGGTATAGCTGCCTAATCCTGGAATACCAAAGAATGATTCGAGAATTAAGCTGCCCATAAAGAGTGTTGGAATAACAACAACGATACCAGTTAAGATCGGGATCATTGCGTTTTTAAGTACGTGCTTAAATAATATTTTTAATTCAGATAAGCCTTTAGCGCGTGCTGTTCTGACATAGTCCTTATTGATTTCTTCTAAAAATAAGGTACGATACCAACGTGTACCCATGCCAATGCCAGCAATAATACCGATGCATACGGGTAAAATAACAAATTTTATCGCTTCAATGCCACCTTGATAACCTGAGATGGGCACAAGACGCAGCACTTTTGCAAATAGATACTGGCCGATAATAATATAGAATAAGCTTGAGATAGACATTAAGATAACACAAATGATCACGCCAGCTGTATCAATGGGCGTTCCCCTAAACAAAGCAATTAATAGTGCAAAGGTAATATTAATTAATACACCTAAGATTAAAGTTGGCACCGCAATGGCAAGGCTTGGCCACATACGTTCAAAAATATCATAGCTAATACTGCGGCCTTGAATTGATTGGCCAAAGTCAAATCTAAATAATGCTAATGATTTCGTATAAAAAAGTGTATCACTAATCGTTTTAAAGCCAGTTTGTTGTTGATTATAAAAAAGTGGTTTGTCATAGCCATGTTGATGCTTCCAATTATCTACTGCCTGTTGGGTTATATGTTTATGTCCCAAATGCATACGTGCCATATCATCAGGTGTGTTTACAACAAAGAATAAAGCGAAGGTAATAATATTAACACCGATTAAAATCGGAATGGCATAACATAATCTTTTGAAAATATAAATAATCATTTTTGCCTCTTAATCGTAGAGCGGCGCTGGCGTAACGTATAAGCTATGATCATCGGAATTAAGAGTACAACGATAATGCCGATAAATACCCACAAAGGCCAAAGAATGGGTTGGTTCCATTGTTGTTGCAATTTTTTTCTTAATGCTATGTCAGATTTTTTATACTTCAGTAAATTATTTGCAATCATATTGGGCTTGCCATCATCATTCCATTGATGAGTGAGTTTGAAATCAATTGAATGCAAGCCCCATACCCATGGTGCGTCTTGACGCAAAATTTCTAAGGCTTGCTTGATTTTTTGTTGGCGCTCAGGTCCATTAGGCAAGTTTTTAATTTGATTAAACAAGGCATCGAACTGAGCGTTTTCATAGTTGCTCGCATTCTCGCCACCATATTTGACTTTGCCATTTGGTCCATAGAGTAAAAATAAAAAATTCTCTGGATCAGGGTAATCAGCCATCCAACCCCAATCAAACAGCTGCGCGTTACCACTACGGATCTTTTTTTGGAATTGATTGTATTGTGTGGTTTCAATGTTAAGCTTAATGCCTAATTTTGCAAATTGCTTACGCAACCAATTAAAGCGTGCTTTATCATCAGGTTCATTACCTGTTGCAGCATAGGTTAATAATAACGGCTTGCCTGTTTTAGGGTTGATTCCATTTGGGTAGCCAGCTTCTTTCATCAGTTGTTTAGCAACCGCAAGGGGCTTGCGTTGCGCTTTGTGACCATTCCATGTATATACAATATTATTAATACCTTTCTTACCTTTTTCATGGCCGAATATCGCTGGAGGGATCGGCCCCATGGCAGCAACTCCACGGCCATTACGAAAGATAGAAATAAATTCTTCATAGTCGATGGCAATAGTAATTGCTTGACGTAATTTTTTTTGTTGCTCAGAATAACCGCCGACGATCTTATCCAGCATATTAAATCCAAGATAAAAAATAGCGGGGCTAACGCTTGTTTGCAATTTTATACCTTTTGCTTTCATTGACGGTGTCAGTATGGGATTGCCATTTTGATCAATCTTTATTGCTTGATCAAAACTATCAGCACCAACACCTGACACATCGTAATAACCTTGTAAAAACTTATTCCAGCGTGGAATGCTTTCTTTATCGAGACTAAATACATAGCGGTCTGTCAGTGGTAATGTTTGTCCCGCAAATTTAAGATATCCATTATCCTGGTCGGTAGACTCACCTTCACTTGGAAATCTTTCAATATGAAAGTTTGGGTTTTTAGTTAAAATCATTTCTTTGTTAGGATTGTTTTCGCTAAGTAGGTAAGCACCAGTACCGATAGGCTGCCAATCAAAACTTAGGTTGCGCTCTTTCATGCCCAGTTGACTATAAAACTGATCCGCTTCCCAAGGAATCGGTGCAAAAAAAGGCATAGCAAGCCAATATAAAAATTGCGGATAAACGCCTTTTAATTTAATTTGATAATGATAAGGGCCTAGTACTTTAACCCCTTCAAGTAGATATTTGCGCAAATCAAGCCATTGTCCTGGCTTTGAGGCTTTTGCTAAATTTTTTTCAAAAGCTTCAAAGCCAATAATATGCTTAGTCATAAGGCTAAAGATAGGCGATTGTACACGTGGACTTGCCAGACGTTTAATTTGATATACATAATCCTCGGCTTTTAATTCACGGCTATTGGTATGTTTAAAGTCTTTGATATTATGTATATGTTTAAGATCAGTTTGGGTTAACTGTCGATAGTCTTTTACAAAAGCAGGGTGTGGCTGATAAAAAATATTGGGTTTTAAATAAAGATCATAAACTGTATAAGCAATATTCTTTGGGTTTGTATTGTGAGCAAGTTTTTTACCAGCAGCATTGAAATAACTTATAGTTGGCATCGCCTTAAGTGTGAGTGGTACTAAGGTGTAGGGGCGTTTTAGAAAATGATATTGTAGTGGTGGCTCATAAATCTGTGCAGTAAATAAGGTCTCATCACTAGAATAAGATCGAGCAGGATCAAGTGTTTTGGGTGTGCCGGTGAAGACACTATAGCGTGTGTTTTGTGTATGATGCTTGGTGTGGGGGTTATTGTAGGTGGCTGCATAAATGAGAAACGGGTAGCATATCAGCCCAAACAGTAGTATCAGATTCATTCTTTGTATTATCTTTTCCATAAGTGGTTGTATTATACAGGCACTTTGCACTTTTTAGAACTCTTGCGTATACTCTGCCGGCTATGAAAACCTGGAAACAACAATTACAATCTGCAGTTACAGATCCCGCTAAGCTCTATGCTTTATTGGGCTTAACGTACGAAAACAGCTATCAGCCTGACTTTCCTTTGCGTGTACCACAGCCATTTATTTCGCGTATGCAAAAGAGTGATCCAAATGATCCCTTATTATTGCAGGTAATGATGCAGCCACAAGAGTTAACTGAGGTTGATGGCTATAGTGATGATCCACTTACAGAAAAAGCGTTTAATCCCGTTCCAGGGTTATTGCATAAATATTACGGGCGCGTGTTACTGACGTTAACCGGTAGCTGCGCGGTGAATTGCCGTTATTGTTTTCGCCGTCATTTTGCTTATGTGGATAACCAAGCGCTCGCACATTGGCAACAGATTGTAGATTATATTGCTGCTGATAAAACGATTACTGAGATTATTTTTAGTGGTGGCGAACCTTTGCTTGTTGATGATCAGCAGTTGCAAGATTTGATCTATTCCTTAGAAAAAATTCCTCATCTACAAATATTACGTTTTCATACGCGCATGCCAGTTGTTATTCCAGCACGCGTGACAGATCAACTTGTGGAGATACTGCAACAAACGAGATTGCAAATAATCACCGTATTACATATCAATCATCCTAATGAAATTGATGCTGAATTTACCGATGCCATGGCTCGCTTAAAATCAGCATCACAATTATTAAATCAAAGTGTTTTACTGAAAAGTATCAATGATTGTGCTGAAACACTTAAACACTTGAGTCAGAAATTATTTCAGGCAGGTATTTTGCCTTACTATTTGCATCAATTGGATCAAGTTCAGGGTGCGCATCATTTTTATGTATCAAAAGAGCACGGTTTGCAAATTATAGCTAAGCTGCAGGTGACGTTGCCAGGCTACTTGGTACCGCGCTATGTTAAAGAAATTGCTCAAGATAAATCTAAACAGTTACTGTTGTGAGAGCTGTGTACTACCCCAGGATTTTTGTCTTTTGAGTTTGCATGTGAGCCAGTTAAAATTCAACCCACCGATAAGTCCGCCGAAAGTTATGAGCAGTGTTGCGGTAAATAATGAATGTGTTAACTGACTTTTCCCCATCATAATTAATAATCCAACTGAAATGATCGGATTAGCATAGGATAAAATGCTCAATAGCCTAAAATTACCTTTTTTAATTCCATAGTCCCATAAGTAATAAGCGCTGCCTTGCGCGGTAAGACCCAAAAGAATCATAACAATAAGTTCATTGGTATTTGGCATGATAGTTGGTTCAAAACAAAAGTGTGTGACTACAGATACGATCAGACTACAGCCGCAATACATACCAATCATGGCTGAAGGCGTGTTTTTATAGTGGCGCGAGACGATGGTGTAAACGCTCCATACAACTGCTTCTAAAAATGCAAAGAGATAGCCAAGCCAGTATTCGCTGTGAAAGTTTTTTAAGCTGCCGCCGTTAGTAATCACGACAAAGGTACCCATAAAGCCAAAGATTGCTGCAATAATATATTTTATAGAAAATTTTTCAGAAGGTAGCAGGCTTGAGAAAACGACGATAAAGATCGGCCATAAATAATTAATCAGGTCAGCTTGGGCTGCAGGTGCATGTTTAAATGCGGCGATAAAGAGGGCATCGTTACCGACAAAACCCAGCATGCCGATCACCCATAAAAATAGTGGTTGTTTTATTTGGTGCCATTGCTTTTTTAGGGTTAAGAATATAGCGGTCACACTAAAGCTGGCGAGGAAGGCAACGGATAATACTTCGAAGGTGGGGAGTCTGACAACTAGGCTGGCATAAAGGCCTGAACCGGCCCAGAATAATAGTGCTAAATAGCCAAGCCAGGTCGCTTGTGCCGATGTCCGTTGTGTAATCACCGCGGCAGGGTAACATGATTTTAAAGAGTGATACAAGGTCTATATTTGCTAACTTTCTAAAAGTTAAGTAACCTAACAGTGGCAAAGTTAGGTTTGTAGCTTATTGATAATTATGAATGAACCCACGCTTTGCTGCTTTTAGCGCCGATGACGTTCTTCTTCATTATCGATTTCTTGCTGGACCATTTTACGAAAGTACAATGGCTTTGGCACATTGATAAAGGGATCGCGGCTGCCACCGGTACCGATAATAATTACGGTACCATAACCAATGATGCGTCCCATAATGGTTTGATCGACATGCACTGCTTCAATTTTATCGAGAAAAAGTTCGAGTGAGTTACGCTGTATCCAACCTGTTTTCATTAATATGCGCTTGTCGGTAATGCCGTAGTCAGAGGTTTTATAGATGATGTAGTGTTTGCCCAATGAAATAAGACCCACAGCAGCACATATGATGGCGAAAATTTCATAGAGTGTATAGGAGGCGATGCTCCAGTTTAGGTAAGATACAGTAGGACCAAAACCATAGAGAATGATGCTAATCAGTAAAATAAAGCTACCTGGTACAAACACAATCCAGTGTGGATGGGTTGCATAAACAATTTTTTCGTTGTTAAGTAGTGTTTTATTGATATAGCGCATATTATTCCTTTGGCTCTGGCACAATGGTATCGATCTTACGAAAGCCACGTGGTAGCAATTGTCCACGACGCCCACGCTCTCCTTGGAAGTTTGCCAAATCCTTTGGTTTTAGGGTGAGTTTACGTTTGCCGGAAATTAATCTTAAAGCATCTGTTTCGTTGAGTACAGTAATCGCAACACAAAACTCGCTGCGATCAGCAATATTTTTGCTGGGTATGCTGATAATTTTATTACCTTTGCCTTTAGGTAGTTCGGGTAGGTCGGCTATGGGGAATACTAACATCCGTCCTTGATTCGTTACCGTTACAATATATTGGCTATCAAGATCTGTAATGATCTGAGGTGCTAGTGCCACAGCACCTTTAGGGCAATTGAGAAATGCTTTACCCGCTTTATTTTTACTAGCCATATTTTCAAGTTGGCTCGTAAAACCATAACCGGCATCAGAAGCGATTAATATGTGTTGATCATTTTTGCCCATCAGCATGCCAACAAAGTGGCTGCCAGCTGCTGGTTTCAAGCGTGAGGTCAGTGGTTCACCATGGCCGCGTGCAGAAGGTAGTGCATGTGCACTCGTTGAAAAGCTGCGCCCACTTGAATCTAAGAAATATACTTGCTCGTTAGAGCGACCGCGCGCTTGGGTGAGGTAGGCATCACCCGAGCGATAAGTTAACGTTGTGCCATCGAGCTCATGTCCTTTGCCCGAACGTATCCAGCCTTTTTGCGATAAAATGACTGTAATCGATTCGGCGGGAATTACATCTTCAACACGCATTGCTTGTGCTTCTTCGCGCGCGACAATTTTAGAGCGACGTTTGTCGCCATAAGCTTCTAGATCAGTTTTAAGCTCGTTTTTGATGAGTGTTTTAAGACGTGTACTTGAGCTTAGGATTTTTTCAATTTCATCGCGCTCGCTACTTAACTCACCTTGTTCGGTTTTAATTTTAATTTCTTCAAGTTTAGCTAGTTGGCGTAACTTGATATTTAAAATCGCATCGGCTTGCACTTCGCTGATTTTAAATTTATTCATCAGTGATTGTTTGGCATCATCATCATGGCGAATAATTTGAATCACTTCATCGATATTGAGATAAGCAATTAGCAAGCCATCTAAAATATGTAAGCGCTCTTTAACTTTTTCAAGACGGAAAGAAAGGCGTTTTGTGACGGTGTCTTTACGAAAATCAAGCCACTCTTTAATAATATCAGCAAGTTCTTTTACTTTAGGACGACCATCGATGCCAATCATATTGAGGTTAATACGAAAGCTGCGTTCTAAGTCTGTGGTAGCAAATAAATGAGACATCACTTGCTCTGCATCGACACGGTTAGATCGTAGCGTAATTACTAAGCGGGTTGGATTTTCATGATCTGATTCGTCACGTAAATCAGTGACTGCAGCGAGTTTTTTGGCAATCATTTGTGCTGCAATTTGTTCGAGTATTTTGGCGCCAGAAGTTTGGTGTGGTAATGCAGTGATAATCACTTCGTCACCTTCGACTTGATAAATTGAACGCATGCGGATGCTACCATTGCCATTTTTGTAGATTTCAGCAATTTCTTTTTTAGGTGTGATAATTTCGGCGTCGGTTGGAAAATCAGGTGCAGGAATGATTTTTAGCAGGTCTGTTGTTGTTGCATTTGGGTTATCAAGGACATGAATACAGGCATTGACTACTTCAGTTAAGTTGTGTGGTGGAATATCAGTTGCCATGCCAACCGCAATCCCTGAAGAACCATTAAGTAATACGTTGGGTAAGCGTGCAGGTAATAGTGCGGGTTCACGCAAAGTACCATCGAAGTTAGGTACCCAATTGA
>JAUIDD010000049.1 GCA_030429175.1 Gammaproteobacteria bacterium | reverse complement strand
GCCTCAGTATCAACTAAAATCCCAAGGCCATGAAGACCAGCACATTATTAATAAAGCAGACGGTGTTGGTAAGCAGTATGGTGAAGGTTCACTAATGGGCCATGGAGAGCCGGGTGTGCATACAGGTTTACCACCGGAGCCGGGTGCATGGGCTGAGGCAAGGCAGCAGGGTATTGATCTATTAAGTAGTAGCAATCGCCCAGCGACCAGTATTAACCAGGTACACAGCCAACACTATACAACAGCAGACAGTTATCATCAGGTCATGGATGAGGTGAATAAAGTACTCACGTATGCGCAACACTTTGATAATGACATTGATCATTTATCTTATACAGCAGCAGCCAACCAACACCAAGCAGCCCCACTCACTACAGCGCATGCGGTGCATGGTGGGATTCAAAGCTCGAGGGTGGGGCATACAAGTTGGCTTGATCAAGAGCTGAGTACGCCTGGTGGTAGGAAGTTTATGTCGTATATGGATGCGATACATGCAGGAAATGTAGCCGCAGATAGGGCTGTTTTGCATATGTTCACATGGGATGGCGTTAAGTCTATCGGCCATGGTTTATATAATGCCGGTATGATGCTAGGTGATTCAGTAGTTGGTAACTACGCAGACTTTGATGCAAGGGTGACGCCAGTGGTATCGCATGTGGAAGATGAATATCACGCTTTTATAGCAGGCACAGGTCCTCAACGCGCAGAGATGATTACAGGTGCAGTAGTTAGTACAGCTTTAACAGCTGGTGCAGGAAAAGTATTATCAACAGCAAGTACTCTTGGTGAGGTGGGGATATTTGGTCCTGTATCACAGAAAAAAATATTATTACTTGACCCAAATGAAATAAGATTTTCACAAAGAACTGTATCTGCTCTAAAATATAGAGTAAGTCAATCCCCATACTCTTTAGGTGAAATTGTGAAAAGTATGAGTACTGAAGGGTGGGTAGGTAATCCAATTGATGTAGTTAAAATGCTAGAAGGTGGTTATAGTTCATTGGACAATACGAGGGTTCTCGCAGCAAGACAAGCGCGAATAAATGCTAAAGCTACAGTTCATGAATATAATGAAAGGCTGCCTTCATCAATGTCAAAAAGATTTGAGCACCCAGTGGTGAGGGGTGATTATGCTACAACTTGGGGAGAAGCATTAGAATATCGGATTATTAAACAAACATTAGACTTCCAGAATGAATATTATCCATTGGGCACATATGATAATCCAATAGTAACTCTACCGAAAAGCCAAACAAAAGTATTCAATTAAAGGTGTTGTGATGAAATATGAATTTTTATTACCAAAAAAATTACTACCAAAAGAATTTAAATATCCAGATTCATATTTGGAATATATTAATTTAGAGATTCCTGACTTAGATCCTTGGCACTTTTATTATGATGGGCTGCAGTTTGCATATGATGGATTAAGGCAGCGCTACCCTAATCGAGTAGTGGTACCGTTTGCTAGAAGAGGAGATAATGATGATGTTGCTTGTTTTGATGCTTCAGCATCGGTAGGTAGTCTGTCTATTATTATTATTCATGACTTTGCTACGCCAGGGTGGGAAAATCGAGGTGTTTTAAAGAGTTTTGATGAATGGGTGGAGCTAGCCAAAAGAGAGTCTGATGAATACAAAAGCTATACCTAAATATTATGATTTTAATTATGTTGAATTAAGTAAAACTATTTCTTATGTATTACGCCATGCGCCATGGGAATATGAGCTTGAGCTTGATGATGAGGGTTGGGTGCCTATCGATGATTTATCATTAGCAAGAGAAAATAAAAAATGGAGTGCTCTTAGAGTGACGGATCTTGAGGAAATGATTGAACAGTCTGAAAAACAGCGCCATGAGATTTCTGGAAATAAAATAAGGGCCCTTTATGGTCACTCAACACCATTAAAACTTTTAAAAGAAAAGTCGGTTCCTCCAGAGATTTTATACCATGGTACGAGCCCTAAAATATTAGATCGTATTCTTTTAGAGGGCTTGAAACCGATGAATCGTCATTACGTTCATTTGTCAATAGATATTGATACGGCAATGCAAGTTGGAAAAAGAAAATCCCATGCTCCGATAATATTAGAAGTCGCTGCAAAAAAAGCTGATGCCCATAACATTAGCTTTTATTTGGGTAATGATAAGGTTTGGTTGGCTGATTGTGTTCCGCCTGAATATATCAGTAGTTGATAATAATGCTACGGTTGGATTTCAGAAGAAGTTTGATGTAATGAGCTAAATTATATTTATACTATACAATTATAATTATGCGATACTATGCATAATAACTAGTCCAATAATCCTCCTGTTACCCAATCTCAGGATATTGTATACTTCACTCTGATTTTTTTATTGCCTACTAGTTGGCATTTGTTTTTACGATTGAGAGGTTTATTTTGCTAAGAGAATTATCAAAGCTAAAAGAATTGGCAAAACAAAGAGAAAAGTTACTTCTCTTATCATTTGATTGGACTCGAGCAAAAGATCCGCCTATGTCTCTTGGGCAAGCTTCTATTGTTGCTAAACTTAATCAAGAAAATATTCCAGTTGTTCATAAATCTTGGGCGGTTAATGATAAACACTTTAATCTCGAAGAAGCCTTTAAATTTGTTATGGATAATGCTGGTGTGGGAGTTGATTTAGCAATGGGCGCTTACGTTTGGCATGAACCTCATACTCAAACTTTACTTCATGCATTAAAACGTGAAAAGTTTCCTGGGCGGATCATACTTGGAGGCCCGCAAATAAGCTATACAAAAAAAGATATAGAAGCTTATTACCCCCAAGCCGATGTTTTTATTCGCGGTTATGGAGAAGATGTTTTAGCAAAACTATGGTTATCTAAACTGGAAAAACCACCCATAGCCGGGGTACATTATGCTGGCGAACCTGATCTAGGACTATCAGCAAATATTGATTTAGATCATCTACCTTCACCTTATCTCACCGGAATAATAAAACCACAGCCCTTTATAAGATGGGAAACCCAAAGAGGATGCCCATTTCGATGCGCTTTTTGTCAACATCGAGAATCTGATATTAGTATGGTTAGAAGGCAAATTGATTACACAAGAGTGATGCGAGAAACCCAGTGGATTTTGGATAACCCAGTAATTTCAGATATCGCGGTATTAGATCCAACTTTTAACTCAGGCCCTAACTATATGAAAATCGTCAACAAGTTGATTGCAGGGCGTTATAGCGGAAAGCTTGCTCTGCAATGTCGCATTGAGATGGTAAAGGATGATTTTCTAGACGCTGTATCAGAACTCAACCAAACAGCACAAGTTGTCTTAGAATTTGGTTTACAAACAATACATCAACATGAAGCAAAGCTCATCCAGCGCCCAAACAATATGCACAGAGTTAAAAAGGTGTTATTAGAAACACAGCAACGCAAAATCGCAACGGAAGTCTCACTGATATTTGGCTTGCCTGGCCAAACACTTGAATCTTTCAGAGAGTCTATACAATTTTGTATGAATTATGGCGTTCCAACCATTTATGCCTATCCACTTATGTTACTACGAGGGACGCCATTACACGCAGCAAAAGAAAAGCTACAACTCGTAGAATCATGTGATTTGGATTTACAAATTGACAGAATACAGGAAAATATTCCTCACGTTGTCGCCAGCCCAAGTTTTACGTATGATGATTGGTGTTCTATGGCTGAAATAGCGGAAGCATTAGATCAATATAATGAAAAGGAATGTAAAGACCCACATAAAAAGACTTCTAGAAAAATGCAAGCAACCCTTAACAGCTCCGCCTTCTGGAAATTTAAGCAACAACGAGCCAATTCCCCAACAGACTTGGTTAGTACTGAACGTATTTTTAAGAGAGTATTCAATTAACTGTGTCACCCGTTTCTTATAACCCAACATTTAATAGACCTTCAAAGTAAATGTCAAGCTGTGAAATGGTTTCAGCCCAGTCGCGTACTGGCATATTCCATTTCTTTTTAATCTGCTGTATCGCCGAATAAATCAGTTTAAATAAGGCATTCTCAGAGGTGAATGCGCCCTTAGATTTAGTATATTTGCGTACCTGACGGTGAAAGCCTTCAATAGGATTGGTCGTGTAAATAAGACGACGCACAGGCTTTGTATACTTAAAATAAGCCGATAGATAATCCCATTTACTATTTGTTCTTGAAGCTGTTTAATGTCCATTCCAGGAATATCAAAAATTGTCTTTTCTTGTATTGTAAACCTCCCATTTGTAGTACCACTTTAAAGTAGATTTTCCCCTTCTTGTTTTGCCTTATTAGCACGCATTTCTGCGAACTGGTAGGGCGGCAGCCCTGCTAATGACTCATGCGGCCTCCTTTCATTGTAAGACCGTATCCAATCCATAGTGATCTCCCGGACTTCATTTAAGCTGTGGAATATGTTCATGCTCAACACATCTTCTCTATAAGTTCGATTAAAGCGCTCAATAAAAGCATTCTGTGCAGGCTTACCCGGCTGTATATAATGTATCAAGATATTATGCTTAGCAGCCCACTCCTTGTAGACAGCAGCAATAAATTCAGGACCATTATCAACGCGTATCATTTCTGGATAACCTCGCTCTATAGCTACTTGATCAACTAACTGTGTTACTTTTTCGGCTGGCAGTGAGTGGCTTGGCTCGATAAGCAACGCTTCACGATTATAGTCATCAATAATATTTAATGTTCTAAACCTTTGGCCATGCACTAATACATCCGTCATAAAATCCATAGACCAGCACACATTATTTTTGAGAGGCTGTACAAGCAACTTAGCTTCTCCTTTCGGTATACGCTTACGTGGT
>JAUIDD010000022.1 GCA_030429175.1 Gammaproteobacteria bacterium | reverse complement strand
ATAATCCATATCGGCAGTTTCCTTTGTGATTTCTGATTTTGGTGAATCTTATTTCACTACAGAAACTGCCATCTTTACAACATTAAATTTCCTACACAGAACCTAGTTACATCGTTACTTTGTTTCATTTTCTTGATGTCTCATTTTTCAAAAATTATATTTTTTACATGTATGAATGATATCTGTTTACAGTATTAATAATATCATTGTGCATATACCTAATTTTGATGCACTTCCTAAATAATTTATAGCGCATTTAACGATGATTATTGTAAAAAAAGGCACGAGGCCTTTCAACTAGTATGAATTACTAGTATTGAGTGCAGGTTGCTATAATTCAGCTGAGGGCTATCGTTTATTGAGTAATAGCTTGCATAGCCACTTCAAAATACGCAATTGTTTTCTGCAGGCCTTCACGCAGTTGGATTTTTGGCTCCCAGCCAAGTTGTGTTTTAGCGAGAGTAATATCGGGCTGGCGTTGCTTGGGGTCATCTAGTGGCAATGGTTTGTGAATGATCTCAGAATTTGAGTTTGTCAGTTCAATCACATTTTGCGCCAACTCTAAAATCGTAAATTCAAATGGGTTACCGAGGTTCACTGGCCCTGTTACTGTGTTATCGCTATCCATTAAACGGCAAAAGCCTTCGATCAAATCGTCGGCATAGCAAAAAGAACGCGTCTGTAAGCCTTCACCATAAACAGTAATTGGTTTGTTTTGCAGTGCCTGAACAATAAAGTTAGAAACGACACGGCCATCGTTTGGATGCATATTAGGCCCATAGGTATTAAAAATACGTGCGATTTTAATATCAAGATTATGCTGACGATGATAATCAAAAAATAATGTCTCGGCACAGCGTTTACCTTCATCATAACAGCCACGCGGACCGATGGTATTTACATTACCAAAGTAAGATTCGGGTTGTGGATGCACATGTGGATCGCCATAAACCTCACTCGTAGATGCTTGAAAAATCTTGGCCGAAATGCGCTTAGCAAGGCCGAGCATATTAATCGCACCGTGCACACTGGTTTTAGTTGTTGCAACCGGATCACGTTGATAATGAATCGGAGATGCTGGACAAGCTAAATTAAAGATTTCGTCAACTTCGAGATATAGTGGAAAAGTAATATCATGACGCATTAGCTCAAAGTTTTTATGATCACGCAGATCTTCGATATTATGTTTAAAGCCACAATAAAAGTTATCGACACAAATCACTTCATGACCTGCATGAATTAATCGACGACAAAGATGAGAACCAAGAAAACCGGCACCACCTGTAACAAGAATTCTTTTTTGCATAATCTTACCCAACTGCATGGAATGTCAGGTGGCACATCGCAAACAAAGCACCTGGGAACATACCCAATAATAAAACCGCTAAACCATTTAAACTCATAATTAATTTACTGTCGAAAGCACAGGCCAAAGGTGTGCGTATTTGAGGTTCTTCAAAATACATCACCTTAACCACGCGTAAATAATAAATTGAACCGATAATCGCAAACACCAATGCATACACCGCCAACCAAACCAAATGCGCATTGATTAAAGCCTCTAAAAGACCTACTTTAGCGATAAAACCGACAAATGGTGGAATACCTGCCATAGAGAACATCGACATCAACATCACAAAAGCAAGCCATGGGTTACGCGAACTTAAACCAGCAAAGTCTTCGATCTTATCTGCTTCAAAGCCTGCGCGGCTCAGTAAAGCTAACATACCAAACGAAACCAGCGTAGTAATTGCATACGTAATGATATAGAACATCGCCGACGCATCACCGCGTGGTGTCATCGCCGCAAAACCTAACAACATATAACCAATATGCGCAATCGATGAGTAAGATAACATACGTTTAATATTGGTTTGAGCAATTGCAACGACATTACCTATCGCAATCGATAATACTGACAGTGTGATAAATAAATCTTGACTGACAATCCGCATTTCCGGTGCCGCTTCAACAATTAAACGCACCGCCAGTGCAAATGCTGCTATCTTTGGCGCCGTACTGATAAATAAGGTTACTGAAGTAGACGCACCGTCATACACGTCAGGTACCCACATATGAAAAGGTGCTGCACCAAATTTAAAGGCCACACCAGCAAATACAAATACCATACCAACCAATAGGACAATTTGAGAACCACTGCTCAAATGCATTGCCTTTTGCGCTATCGTTGCAATATCGAGACTGGTCGTCATACCAAACATTAAAGAGATACCATACAGCAACATCGCTGATGCCAATGAACCAATCACAAAATATTTCATCGCCGCTTCAATACAACGTCCTTGTCGACGTTCAAGTGCCACCATAGCATACGTGGGTAATGAGAACAGCTCTAAACCCAGATAAATAGGCAATAAGTTCCGTCCAGAAACCAACACCATCATACCCAATGTCGACAATAAAGCGAGAATATAATACTCATGTGGAATATTGCGGTCTTGGTTGTACTGACGAGAATAGAGAAATACGACAAATACAATCAAATATATAAATAGTTTCAAAATAACCGCCAACAAATCAAATACGAATTGCTGATGAAATATCACAACACTATGATGCACACCACCCCAGTGCACATGACATTGCCAAGTAAATATTGCCGCAACTAGTAAAGTAAACTGTGATAGTAAATAAGGCACGGAACTGTTCTTACGCGAAAACAAACTCACTAAAAGCACAAAACAACAGGCCACCATAAACCAAATTTCTGGCAGCGCCGGCATATAATCCGAAGGAACGATTGCTGATGTCATAATTTAGTCACCATACTAAGTTGTAATAATTGTTCGACACTGGCGTGTAAGATATTTAAGAGCGCATTAGGGTATACACCGATCCACATCACACCTAACGCTAATAAGCCAAAGGCAAAGACCTCAACCGGCTCTGCTCTTTTAAGTGCAGCAACCTTATCGTTAACGACTTTACCGAAAAACACACGCTTGTACATCCAAAAGGTATAGGCCACACCGATAATCAGGGTTAACGCCGCCACAAAGGTTACCCAGAAGTTTGCGTGTATAGTACTTAAGATCACTAAGAACTCTCCGACAAATCCACTCGTACCTGGTAAACCAACGTTAGATAAAGCAAACAGCATAAAGAACGATGCAAGCACCGGCATGGTATTGGCGATACCGCCAAAGTCATTAATGTCATAACTTTTCATTTGACGATATAACACACCAAAAGCTAAGAACATCGCACCCGAGCCAAAGGCATGCGAAATCATCTGCACCACACCACCTTCCATACTCATAAACGCATCATTGACATTATTGGTGTAGGGTAAAATCAAAAAGACCATAAAACAGCCGAGTGTCACAAAACCCATGTGTGCAACCGAAGAATAAGCAATTAATCGTTTCATATCTTTTTGAACGATGGCAACCAAGCCGATATAAACGATACCAATCAAAGACAATATCACCATCAACCACACATAGAAACGGCAGGCATCGGGCACAATCGGCAGACTGAATCGCAAGAAACCATACGCACCGAGCTTTAACATCAGTGCTGCCAGTACTACCGAACCACCGGTTGGTGCAGCTGTATGCGCATCTGGTAACCATGTATGTACCGGCCACATCGGTACTTTGATTGCAAAAGCAAATAAGAATGCCCAGAAGACTAGTTTCTGCACCATCAATGGAATATGCAGCTGATAGAACGAAGCAATTTCAAAACTATTGGAATGTAAGCGTAGATATAACAACGCAACCAACATTAACGCCGAACCTAGGAATGTGTAAATAAAAAACTTTATCGCTGCATAAGAACGATCTTTTCCACCCCAAACACCAATACTGATATACATAGGTATCAGCATCGCTTCCCAGAAGAAGTAAAACAGCATCGAATCCATTGCCGCAAATACACCAACGACCATACCTTGCATCACCAGGAATGTTGCGAGGTATTGTGCGACACGTTTTTGCACCATCGTCCACGAACCTAAAATAACAATTATGGTCGTAAAGCAGGTCAATACCACCATCGGCATCGAAATACCATCGACACCCAAGGCATAGTTAATACCATAAACCGGAATCCAATGTGCGAATTCTATAAATTGCATTTGACTGGTGCCAAGCTGGAATTTATCCCACATCACCACACAAAAGATCATACTGATCACCGTCGATATCAATGTGACCCAACGTGCAATATCCGCATGCTCATCACCCATAAATAAAACAACAACTGCCGTTACCACCGGCAACCAAATTAAAATACTTAATATATTTATGTCATATAACATGAATTACTTCCAAAAGAACATCCAGGCCAATAAGCCAACTAAACCGATCACCATCACGAATACATAATGATAGATATAACCCGATTGCAAACGACGTAATAATTTCGAGGCAATAATCACATCTTGCCCCGTACCATTTACAAACCAACCATCAATAACAGTCCTATCAACATATTTGTATAAGACCTGACTCAACGCAATAGTGCCCTTAACAAGTACCAATTTATTAAAAGCATCAAAGCCATATTGATTTTTGAGGATCCACCACAATGGCTTAAGCCATCTTTGGAGTGCGGCAGCAAATGCAGGCCACCCCAATACCGTCAACCATGCGAAGAAAATACCTAATACCGCAAACCAAAATGGTAGTGTTTCAAACGCTTCCCAAATAGTCATCCAAGCACCTTCAAATGTTTTAGCCATAATTGCTAACACATCGTACTGCGGTGCCACATAAATACTGCTACCCAAAAAGCCTGGCTTATCATAGAGAATATGCTTAATCAAAAACCCACCAGCGAAAATCGATGGGATCGCCAACATAACTTGAGCAAAGGTCATTGTCCATGGTGCTTCTTTAAGTTTGCCTTGCAATTCAGCAGACATCCTCGGCTTACCATGGAATACATAGAAGAATTCACGGAAGATATAAAAGGCAGTTACAAAACTACCAAGCAATACACAAACGTAAGCATAGCCCGCACCCGGGATCGTCGATAAACCTACTGCTTCGATAATCGCATCTTTAGAATAGAAACCTGAGAACGGTGGAATTGCTGATAGTGAGAGCGCACCAATTAAAAAGGTCACATAGGTAATCGGCATATATTTTCTTAAACCACCCATCTTACGAATGTCATGCTCTTCATGCATCACAACTAAGATGGAACCAGCACATAGAAACAATAGGGCCTTAAAGCATGCATGCATAAGCAAATGAAACATACCACCTTGGAAAGCTGAGGCACCGTTACCCGCCATCATATAACCTAGCTGAGACATCGTTGAATACGCAATAATACGTTTAACATCGTAATTAACAAAAGCAAGCACACCTAAGAAAAATGCACCACTCGCACCAATAACTAACACCAAACTTAACGCTGGTTGAGATAGCTCAAACAAAGGTGAGCAACGTGCTACCATAAAGATACCAGCAGTTACCATCGTTGCCGCATGGATCAAGGCAGAGATGGGTGTTGGACCTTCCATCGACCCCGGTAGCCACACATGCAATGGAATCTGTGCAGATTTACCCATCGCACCGACAAATAACAATACACACACAATCGATACCGCTGTCCAAGCATGACCACCAAACAATGTATACTTAGTATTCAACAGCACCTGTGCCTTAGCAAATACTGTCGTGTAATCAAGACTACCTACTGTAACCAAAATAACAGCTAACCCAAGGATAAAACCTAAGTCACCAACACGATTAGCTAAAAATGCTTTTAAGTTCGCTTGAATAGCACCTTCTTTCTTAAACCAAAATCCAATTAGAAGATAAGAAACAAGACCCACTGCTTCCCAACCAAAAAATAACTGGAAGAAGTTGTTAGCAGACACCAACATCAGCATCGCGAAAGTAAACAGTGACACATAACTAAAGAAACGCTGATAACCAGGATCTTCAGCCATATAACCAATCGTATAAATATGCACAAGTGTCGAGACAAAAGTTACGATTAACATCATTACGCATGAAATGTTATCAAGCATAAAACCAATATCAAAGTGTATATTGCCACTCATCGCCCATTCGTAAATAGGTCCATTAAAACTACGTCCGTCAAACAGAATCCACTTGAAAACTACGATCGCACAAACAAAAGAAACACTCATCAAAGAAATGGTAATCCGATGCGCACCTGCACGTCCAATCTGTTTGCCAAAAATACCTACAAAAAAACTACCAATTAATGGACATAGAATTTCTGCAAGCGCAACATATTTTAAATGTGTATCCACGTGTCTCTTACCCTTTAAGTTGATTCATCGCTTGAACATTAATCGTTTTATTCTTGCGATAGTAGAGTACTAAAATCGCAAGCCCAATGGCCGTCTCTGCAGCAGCAACCGTTAAGACGAAGAATACAAATATTTCACCAGCACCCGCTCCTAAATATTGAGCGAAAGTTAAGAAGTTAAAATTCACTGCCAATAATGCTAATTCAATGCACATCAAGAGAATGAGCACATTCTTGCGATTAATGATAATACCGGCGAAGCTAATCGCAAAGACAACAGACGCTAATATCAAAAAAGCACTCATGGGCATCAGGATTTCTCCGGCTTAATGTTAATAATTTTCAAGCGATCTTGCTTCGTCACCGCTTGCTGACTAGAAATATTCTGTGACTTGGTACCTGGTTTGCGACCAAAAAACGAGAGCACGATAGCAGAAATCATTGCCACCAATAATATCATCGCTGCAATCTCAAATGGGTATAAGTACTGGGTAAAGAGTAATGTGCCCATTGCTTTAGTATTACTATAATTTTCAGGATAATGTATTGGCAGGTTTGCAAAGGATTTAATATATTTATTGCTGTATGCGAGTGATAGTATGGTGGCAAGCAACACCAAAACAACAACAGAAATAGGTAGGATACGGGTAAACTTTTCACGAATTTTTTCAAGATCGATATTTAACATCATCACTACAAACAGTAACAATGTCATGACCGCACCCACGTAAACAACCACCAAAATTAAGGCCAAGAACTCTGCTTGCAACAACATCCACAACACCGCACTACAAAAAAATGCTGTGATTAATGCCAATACACTGTGTACTGTATTACGTGAAATCACGACGAATAATGATGCACCGACCAGCAAAGTTGCAAACACGTAAAATATTATTTCGTATATTGGAAAACCATTCATGCCAACTGGCTCCTCTTATCTGTATTTCTCATCACTCTTACGATCCTGTGCCAAACGACTCTCATAGATATCGCCAATCATCAATAATTTTTCTTTCGTCATAATGTTATCGCCACGCTGTGAAATATGATAATGCATCTCAGAAGTTAAAACGATTGAATCAACCGGACACGCTTCTTCACAAAAGCCACATTTAATACATTTGAAATTATCAATTTCATATTTTGTGGTACGGCGTGAACCATCACTTTCGCGCGGACCTGCTTCGATGGTAATCGCACATGCAGGGCAGACAGCCTCGCATAATTTACAAGCAATACAACGTTCTTCACCATTAGGATAACGACGCAACGCCAGCAAGCCACGAAAACGTGGTGAAATTGGCGTTTCTTCTTCTGGGTATTGTATCGTGACTTTACGTAAGAAAAAATTACGTCCAGTAACACCGAGTCCTTGAAATAATTCCCACAATGTAAATGTCTTAAATAATCTTGTTAGTGTCTTCATCATCTTAAAAACTCTATAAATAATGCTTCGGCTATAATCCATACAAGCGTGAGTGGTATTAATACTTTCCAACCTAATCGCATGATTTGATCATAACGATAACGCGGGAATGTCGCACGCAACCAAAAGTATACGTAAATAAAGAATGACATCTTTAATAGCATCCATATCAACCCTGGCACCCAGGCAAATGCAGTATCTAAACCAGGTATCCCTTGGAAAGGAGACAACCAACCACCAAAGAACAACATAGTTGTAATGGCAGAAACTAAAATCATATTGGCATATTCAGCCAAGAAGAATAAGGCAAAGCCCATACCAGAGTATTCGACGTGGAAACCGGCAACGATTTCTGACTCGCCTTCACTGACATCAAATGGCGCACGATTTGTTTCGGCAACTGCCGAAATCCAATAGACAAAAAACATCGGTAATAATGGTAACCAGTACCAGTGCCAAAAACCACCAGATTGGCTTTTAATGATCGTTGAAAGATTCAATGAATTTGATAATAATAACACACTAACAAATACAAAACTCATCGCAATTTCATACGAAACCACTTGTGCAGCTGAGCGCATAGCACCTAAAAATGCATATTTCGAGTTAGAAGCCCAACCAGAAATAATAATGCCATACACACCTAATGAGGTCATCGCAAACAAGTACAGCAGCCCGGCATTAATATTAGCCAATACCCAACTCGGTGCAAAAGGCACTACTGCCCACGCAGCAAGCGCTGGAAATAAAGCAAGGATCGGTGCAATTAAAAACAGGTAACGGTTAGAAGCACTTGGCAGGATCACTTCTTTATGTAGTAATTTGAATACATCAGCAATAGGCTGTAATACACCACGAATTCCTACGCGGTTTGGACCGATACGGCCTTGAATATAACTAATGACTTTACGTTCGAAAAAAGTAACATAGGCAACACAACCAAACAATGGCACAAGAATCACGACGATCCATAATAGAACCCAGAGTAATGATATAAATTGCTGTAAATACATAGTTACCTCTATCGTCGTTACGCAGGCTCAAGTTTAATATCAGAAAATGCGCTACCAAAACCGGCTGTTTCAGCTAAAGCGCCTGCTAACATCACTACCTGATCAGCAACACTTTCATTAATCACCAATGGTAATATTTTCTGCTGATCACCTTGTGTTACCAATACTTTAGTCGCATCCTTAACACCAAATATTTGAGCCGTATGACTATTTACATTAACTGCTCGCGCTTGTGCATCAATCGATGCTTGTAATGCAGATGCGCGACGTACTAAATTGTCGACGCGATAACCATGCGGCATCGCTAAACGGTATAGCTGTGATGTTGTCTTAGCTAATTTTGTCAAGGATGACTTAACCGGCTGATACTCAGGCATCGTTTCAATCTTATTTGTAACTAGTTTGCGTATTTGGTGCGTTGTTTGATAATCAAAATCATCTAGCTGCAAGAAGTTTGCTAATACACGTAACACTTTCCATGCAGGTTTCGCATCACCGTGTGGCACACTTACAGCTGCAAAATGTTGCCATGTGCCTTCGATGTTAACAAATGTGCCTGCCGTTTCGCTAAAAGGTGCGATTGGTAGAATAAAGTCAGCGTATGTTTCCATCTCTTTAGTTGCAAAAGGTGTCATGCATACTACACAACCAGCATCTCGCAACGTTTTCAATGCTTGAGCTGGATAAGCCGTATCAAATTCAGGCTCAATATTTAATAATAAGTAAGCACGCACGGGATCAGTTGTTAATAATGCTTTAGCAGTTAAACCTGTTTCACTAAGTGCCTCACCAGCAACACCACGGTGTGGTACTGCACCCGCTAAATAAGCACCTGAGCTATTCGCACCTTCAGTGACCATACCAAATATAATATCTGTTAACTCGCCAATGATACGCACCAAATCACGGATCATAGCTGCTTGTGGATGTTGCACCGCAAGATTACCCATCATCACAAAACTGTGCTGACCTGCCTTAAGTGCATTGGCAATGTGTTTCGCTGTATCCGATGGTTGTATCAATGCCAATGCTTTATATGATTGGCCACGATCATCTGCTAGTGCTTTAGCTACCTCTGCTAATCGACTCACAATGTCTGCATCAATCATTTTATGCGCTACATCAAATGTCATTGGGTCATCGATCGGACTAATGCTCATCACTGTTGCACCAGCTTGAAACGCTTTATTGATACGATGACCTAATAATGGTTGCTCTGCATTCACCTTTGAACCAATCATTAAAATCACATCAGATTTTTCGACATCGGCAATTTTAATACCTAAGTTTGCAAAAGGTGGGCAGCTATCCTGGTCTGAAAAATCTAATTCACGCAAACGGTGATCGATGTTGTTAGAACCAAGTGCACGCATCAATTTTTGCATCATAAAACAATCTTCGACTGTACTATTTGGTGAAACTAATGCCGCAATTTGTTGTGGTGATTGGTTTTGCACAATAGCTTGTAACCTATCAGCAACTGCCATCAATGCATACTGCCATTCAACTTCAATCCAATGGCCATTCTTTTTCATGCGAGGTTTAAAAATACGGTCCGTATGTTTTAAGCCTTCATAAGAAAAACGATCACGATCGCTAATCCAGCATTCATTAATCGCATCATTATTACGAGGATTAACACGCATTACTTCTTGCTGCGGTGCATATTCTTGAGTACGTGTATTAATGTAAATGTTAGAGCCAACACAGTCATGGGGTGCAATGCCCGGTTTTTCGAGTAGTGTCCACGCACGCTCACTGTAACGCGAAGGCTTTGCTGTCAAAGCGCCGACTGGACAAAGATCAATAATGTTACCGGATAATTCAGATTTAACGAAGTGTTTGACGTAGGTGCCAATCTCAGAATTTTCACCGCGAAAAACCACACCAAGTTCACGCAGCCCTGCTATTTCTTCACCAAAACGCACACAACGGGTGCAATGTATGCAGCGTGTCATTTCTGTTTCGATGAGGGGACCGATATCTTCACTGGCTACCGCACGTTTAGGTTGATCATAACAAGAGTGGCTATTACCAAAACCCATTGCCAAGTCTTGTAGTTCACATTCACCACCTTGATCGCAAATTGGGCAGTCAAGCGGATGGTTAATCAGTAAAAATTCCATCACCAAGCGCTGCGCTCTTAATGCCTTTTCTGACTGAGTAAATACTTTCATATCTTGCGTGACAGGTGTTGCGCATGCAGGCAATGCCTTATGTGCCGTTGATATTTCAACTAAACACATACGACAGTTCGCAACAACAGATAGTTTATGATGATAACAGAAACGCGGAATATAAATGCCTGCAGCATCTGCAGCTTCAATAATCATTGCACCTTCTGGTGCACTTACTCTTTTACCATCGATTTCAAATTCGACCATAGTATTAAACCATACATTTACCATGCTTCACATGGTATTCAAATTCATCATAAAAATGCTTCAACATGCCATGAACTGGCCATGCTGCCGCCTCACCAAATGCACATATTGTGCTACCATCAATATTTTTTGCAACTTTTGCGAGTCGATCAAGATCCGCTATCGTCGCCTCACCATTTTCGATTTTTGTCACTAAACGATAAATCCAACCTGTGCCCTCACGACAAGGAGTACACTGACCACAAGATTCATGCATGTAAAACTTTGCAATACGCTGCAATGTCTTAACCATACACGTTTTATGATCCATTACGATTACACCACCTGAACCAAGCATCGAACCTGCTGCTTGAATCGATTCGTAGTCCATATTTGTTTTCATCATAATCTCAGCAGGTACCACTGGCATGGAACTACCACCTGGAATCACAGCTTTTAGTTTTGATCCAGGTAACATGCCACCGGCTAATTCTAATAAGTCTTTAAATGGTGTGCCCATTGAAATTTCGTAGTTACCGGGTTTTGCCACATGTCCCGACACACAAAAAATCTTAGCACCACCACTTTTTTCGGTACCTAGATTTAAAAACCAATCGGCACCCTTTTCTAAAATCATCGGTACCGACGCGTAGGATTCAGTGTTATTGATATTACTTGGGTAGCCATAAAAACCAAAGTTAGCTGGGAATGGTGGTTTAAAGCGTGGTAATGGGCGACGACCTTCAAGTGCATTCATCAATGCCGTTTCTTCTCCACAAATATAAGCACCTGCAGTACGAAAATTATGGATATGGATAGTAACATCACTACCAAAGACACGCTCACCAATGTAACCCGCTTCAGTTGCTTCTTTTAATGCTTTCTCACATACCTCAAACGGCTCCCAAAACTCACCGCGAAGTAAATTGTATGCAGTTTCAGCACCCATGACATAACAAGCAATCAATAACCCTTCGAGTAGTTGATGTGGATTATAACGCATGATATCGCGATCTTTACAGGTGCCTGGTTCACTCTCATCCGAATTACACAATACATATTTGGGACCAGGCTTATCGTGTGAAATAAAACTCCACTTTAATCCCGTCGGAAAGCCCGCACCACCTCGACCACGCAATACTGATTTTTTAAGTTCGCCAATGATTTCTGTAGGTGGTGTCTTCTCAGTAAAAATACGTCGTGCTACTTTATAACCACCAAGACTTTCATAGGTTTTTAGCGAAGCTGGATCATTTAATGTAATTGTACGTAGACATACTTGGTTAAGCTGCATGTGCACCCTCCTTGTCAAGCGCATCAATTAATGCAACCATTTTTTCTGGAGTTAAATTTTCATGGTAATTTTTATCATCAATTTGACACATTGGCGCACCAATACAGGCACCTAAACATTCTGTTTCACGCACAAAAAACTTACCGTCTTTAGTTGTTTGTCCAGGACCCACACCCAAACGTTTTTTAACCGCTAAAACTATTTCTTCTGAGCCACGTAATTGACAAGATATATTGGTACAAATAGCAATTTTGTGTTGGCCAACAGGTGCTAGTTCAAACATATCGTAGAATGTCGCAACCTCATACACTTCAATACGTGCAAGCTTAAGATAATCAGCAACCGCATCCATTGCTGGCTCACTCAACCAACCACCATTTTGATCTTGGACTAATAACAACGCTTCAACCACAACTGAACGTTGTTGTTCTGGCGTAAACTTTTTAAGCCAATGGTCAATTTGTTGTTTTACTGTATCTGATAATTTCATGTGTTACCTATGCACCTTTATCGATCTATTTCGCCTAAAACAATATCCACGCTAGAAAGTATCGTTACTAAGTCTGCCAACATATGGCCTTTGACCATTTCTTGCAGAGCAGGCAATGCTAAAAAGCACGGCGGACGAATTTTAAGACGATAAGGTTTGTTAGCACCATCAGAAATAATATATGCACCGAATTCGCCTTTGGGATGTTCTACTGCAGCATAAGCCTCACCAACTGGCACAGTATAACCTTCAGTAAAATGTTTGAAGTGGTGAATTAATGCTTCCATATCTTCCTTCATCACAGTCCGTGGTGGAGGTGCAATTTTATAATCATCGATCATCACCGGTCCAGGATTTTTTTTGAGCCATTCAATACACTGACATATAATCCGATTCGATTGACGCATTTCTTCAACTCTTACCACATAACGATCGTAGCAATCACCTTCTTTACTACCAATTGGAATATCAAAATCAAGCTTATCATATACTTCATAAGGTTGGTGCTTACGCAAATCCCATGCCACACCTGTACTACGTAAATTGGCACCCGTCAAACCCAAGGCAATCGCACGCTCTGCTGAAATACAACCAATACCAACAGTGCGCTGTTTCCAAATACGATTCTCAGTTAATAGTGTTTCACATTCATCTAATGTTTTAGGTAAATTCTCTGTAAAATATTCAAGATAATCTAATAAGGAACCTTGACGATCTTCATTACGTTTTGCTGTAGCTTTTTCACCATGCCAAATAGAAGATTTATACTGAGGCATCGTATCGGGTAAATCACGATAGACACCACCCGGGCGAAAATAGGTCGCATGCATACGCGCACCAGAAACCGCTTCATAAGCATCAAACAATGCTTCACGATCACGAAAACAGTATAAAAAGACCGTCATCGCACCCACATCAAGCGCGTGACAACCTAACCACAACAAATGATTTAAGATACGTGTGATCTCTGCAAATAATACGCGAATATACTGCGCACGAATCGGTGGCTTAATACCAAGAAGCTTTTCGATCGCTAATACATAACCATGTTCGTTCGCCATCATCGAAACATAATCAAGACGGTCCATATAACCGATGCTTTGGTTGTAAGGTTTACTTTCGGCGAGTTTTTCGGTAGCACGATGAAGCAAACCAATATGTGGATCGGTACCAATGACAACCTCACCATCCATCTCAACAATTAAACGTAATACACCATGTGCCGCTGGATGTTGTGGACCAAAGTTGATTGTATAGTTACGTAATTCAGGCATCGGCTGGCGCCTCCTTTACAGTCTGTTCGCGATAACGGTTATCTTCGCGAATAACCTTTGGCACTAATACGCGTGGTTGAATACTCACTGGCTCATAAACACAGCGGCCCGATGCCGCATCATAGCGCATCTCAAGCTCACCAATTAAGGGAAAATCCTTACGGAATGGGTGACCTTTAAAGCCATAGTCAGTTAGTAGTCTTCTAAGATCTGGGTGACCATCAAACTGAATACCAAATAGGTCATAAGCTTCACGCTCAAACCAGTTCGCAGAATCCCAAATTGAGATCACTGATGGCACAGTTAAATCTTCTTTATCTAAAAATACTTTTAGGCGAATACGTTGATTATTTGGGATTGAAAGTAAATGATACACTGCTGCAAAACGTGGCTTATCCCAGTCAATCACGCGCTGCATGTTTTCCACATCAACACCACGACTAAATCCAGTAGCGGTTGTCGTTTCAGTGCGCCACTCTGATAAACCATAATGCAAGTAATCAACACCACATACATCAAGTAACATTGTAAATTTAAAACGCGATTCATCATGCAGATGTTGACATACTTCGAGCAAGTGTTCACGCCCTAACTCGACAGTAATCATATCCCAAGTATCGATACGTAATAGCTTATCACCGAACTGCGCTTGCAGATCGTTTACGAGTTGATCCGTCATACTATCTCCTCTCGCGCTAATACCTTACGACTACGTATTTTATTTTGTAACTGGATACAACCATAAACTAACGCTTCTGCCGTCGGTGGGCAACCTGGCACGTATATGTCTACCGGCACAATACGATCACAACCACGCACAACCGAATAAGCATAATGATAATACCCACCACCGTTAGCACAAGAACCCATTGAAATCACCCAACGCGGCTCTGGCATTTGATCGTAAACCTTGCGTAGCGCTGGCGCCATCTTATTACAAAGTGTACCTGCTACAATCATCACATCAGATTGACGTGGGCTTGGGCGAAACACACCTAAACCAAATCGGTCAGTATCATACCGCGAGGCTGCACTATGCATCATTTCAACAGCACAGCATGCCAAACCAAACGTCATCGGCCACAAAGAACCACTACGTGCCCAATTGACAACACGATCATAACTCGTCAGCAAATAACCATCTTTACTTAACGGATTTAACAGCATGTATCACTCCCACTCCAAGGCACCTTTCTTCCACTCGTAGACAAAACCAATCACGAGAATAAATAAGAATAGTATCATTGCCCAAAAACCAAGCCAACCAATATGATGAATCACTACCGCCCATGGAAATAAGAAAGCGGTTTCAAGGTCAAAGATAATAAATAAGATAGCAACAAGATAATAGCGCACATCAAAAGGCATGCGTGCATCTGAAAAAGCTTCAAACCCACACTCATAAGGAGAATCCTTAGCAACACCCGGCTTACGTGGACCGAGCAAGCCACCCACGCTCAATGCTAACGTACCGACAAATAACGCCACTAAAATAAAAATCAGTACTGGAAAATAACTTGTTAACATTATAAATCCTTCTTTAATGGTGCCGAAGGTCGGACTCGAACCGACACGACTTTCGCCACAGCCCCCTCAAGACTGCGTGTCTACCAATTCCACCACTTCGGCATACCTAGTTTTTACTGCCTCCACTTAAGGATCCAGTCTCACTACCTTGTGTGATTTTATTGATCGAGGGAAAAATAATCTGCTGTTGTTTTGTTTTTTGTGATTTATCTGTAGTAGCAGTCTTTATCACGCTTGGCGCATTAGACTGAATTGGCGCTACCATTACACTCGCACGATGACCCACTATATAACTTAATGTGAGATTTGTTGCAAAAAAAATTGCTGCCAGTAACCCAGTAACCTTCATCAAGAACGACATAGAACCTTGGCTACCAAACATCGTATTAGAAGAACCACTACCAAATGAAGCACCCACATCAGCACCCTTACCGTGCTGAACTAACACCAGTCCGATCACACAAACGGCAACAATCACATGTATGATAATTATTATTTGTTCCATTGGTTACCTATCTCAATAAATTGCTCAGCTTTAAGCGATGCACCGCCAATTAACGCACCATCTACATTTGGCATAGCAGAAAGTCCTGCTGCATTTTCAGGTTTAACACTGCCACCATACAAAATGCGTACTTGTTCACCCATACCCGTCACTTCTTGCTCACAATATGCTCGAATCGCCGCATGAACCTCATCAGCTTGTTCTGGCGTTGCTGTACGCCCTGTGCCAATTGCCCAAACAGGCTCATATGCAATTATCAGTGATGTCGGCGCAGGCAGATTATCTTTGAATCTGAACACATGTGCAAGTTGTTCTTGTATAATTTCCAATGTTTTATCGGCATTACGCTGCTCTATTGTTTCTCCAACACACAAAATAGGTGTTAGCCCTGCTTGAAAAGCCGCTTTTACTTTGCGCGCAACCAACTCACTTGACTCACCCAAAATATGTCTACGCTCAGAGTGACCGACAAGCACATAACGACACCCTAAATCAAGCAACATGCTGGTTGATATTTCCCCAGTTAATGCACCATCAGGCAAATCCGATACCGTTTGTGCACCCCAAAAAATTGATGTTTGTGTTAATAGTTTTTGCACTTCAGCAAGATAAGTGAAGGGAGGGAAAACAGCAAAATCCACATCTGTTATATTTTGCACACCGGCAATAACAGGCTCTAACAAATTACGCGTAAACGCAATTGTACCATGCATTTTCCAGTTACCTGCAATCAGAGGCTTGCGCATATAGAACACCCCAGTGTTGAAAGGCGTTAATTCTACCTGCACATCCACAAAAGATCAAAAACTAAAATAAATACATCTTGTCATTATAATAATTATTTGTTCTTTATTTTTTTTTAGAGATACTGTAGCCTTTCACTTAATGCTAGTGAATATAGCACCAATTATGGTGTATACGTAGTCAACAATAGGGGAGCTTAGCATGAAATTTACCATTGGGATTGATGTTGGTGGGACTTGTGTCGATGTTGTTTTACTCCTTCACGCTGAATCTGGCGGAATCAAAGTAGTGAGAAAAACAAAAGTACTTATTGGAAAAAACATCACCGCAAGCATTGTTCAAGGAATCAACAGTGTATTAAATCATGAATACGCTACACGAGCTGGCGCTACCGCAAAAAAAATTGAAAATATTCATCTCGGCACAACCCACATGTTAAATGCACTGAAGCAACATCACGTTGCGTCCATTGCCTTAATAAGACTTGCCGCATCATCAGAAACGCCTACCTCATCTAACACCTCACTGCCACCATTATGCAGCTGGAAAAATCCAGCGCTCAAAGAAAAGGTATTGCGCTATACTGCTATTTTGCACGGTGGTTTTAACTATGATAAAACACTTATTTCACCTATGTATAAAGATGAATTAATACGTACTGCCCAAGAAATAGCATCACTAGAACTTGATAACATTGTTATTTCTTGCGTATATGCACAACTTAACCCACACCAAGAATTATTAGCAGCAGAAGTTATAAAAGAAGTGCTCCCCCGTGCCAATATATTTTTTTCACATGAACACACAGGCTCATTACTCGAAAGAGAAAGTGCAGCTGCCATCGCAGCTGCATTAAAGCCAACCTTAACCAATGTCATAGAAGACTTAGAAGATGAGCTCGATAAAAAAAACCTTAGCCATACTAAAATACTGATGAGCGAAAACGATGGCACAGTCACCCCGATAAACGAAATCAATGCCACATCAGCATTACGAGCTGCCACACGCAACAGTATGTCTGGCGCCATCAAATTGCACCCCATGCCTGGTATTGGTGTTATTGTTGATATTGGTGGTACAACTGCAGATGGCGCCATAGTCAAAGATGGTCAGCTTCCAGAGCAAAATACTGAAGTTATTGAAGAAGGTGTTTGCCTCACTATTCCAAGCATACGCGCGCACTCGATATGTCTTGGAGGAGGAACGTGTATCGACCCAGAGACTTTTACACTCATCAATAAGTCTGTTGCCAAGGAACTCACAACTCAAGCTATCTGCTTTGGTGGTGAAAAACTTACCGTTCTCGATGTCGCACTTGCAAATGGCCGTGGTTCCATAGAAAAGCCTGTGCCTAAAGTTGAAAACATGCGCGCAAAATATAATTCACAACAACTAGACCAACTAGATACATTGATACACGAAACACTCGCTGACTTTATTATTGAGATTAGCTGTAAAACAATTGATAAAGCCACTTTCGCAATCTTAGTTGGCGGTGGCTCAGAGTTATTTGATCTTAAAAAATTGGAACACATATTAAGTGATAAAAAATCACCTATTTCAAGTGTGTCTATGCCAGAAAATCATGCCGAGGTAGCAAATGCTATTGGTGCTGCCGAAGCATCTTTAGCCGCATGGCATACACAAATTTTTGAACTTGAAGGAAAACGTGTAGAAGATGCTTTTCAACAAGTATTTGACATAGTTAAACAAAAACTTATAGCCAAAGGTGGAGACCCCAAAAAAATTCAAATAAAAGTTAGAACAGCAAAACAAATTCCATATGTTAAAAAAGAACCAACAGAAATATATATAAAATGTATTGCACCCCGCCAAAGTGAGAGCAGCTTAGTTGCAGCAGATGAATATCACATACAAAAAACACCCATAGCAAGTACAGCAAAAAAATTGCTTATGATTGACACATCCCCGAAACAGCGCTACCAAGAAATTCCCATCACATCAAATAGAACAAAAGCTGCAAAACAAATAGCCGAAATACTTTCTAAAACAACCTCACTAACACTAGAGCAAATCAGACGTAGAAGTATTGGCTTTAGCTTCCTTGGCGCAGGTGGCGGTGGATCAACGCGCCTAAGTGAAAATATGGTCAAAACACAACTATTACAAGGCAAAAAAATCAAAGAAATTGCATTGGATACACTACCTGATGACGCCAATGTTTTTTGTTTTGCCTTAATGGGCTCACCTGACGTATTTGAAGAAAACCCACCATCAATGGATGACATGATACGTTCGATGTGTCAACTTGAAGATCGAATAGATTGTGGTTTTGACGCTGTCATCCCACTTGAAGGTGGTGGCACCAATGGGCTTATCGCCTATGTGCTTGCAGCAGAGCTGGACATTCCTGTCGTCTGTGCAGATACCATGGGACGCGCTTTCCCATGCTTAAACATGGTAACACCTGTTATTTATGAAAAACCTATTCGACAGATTACCTCACTCGCATCAGCGTCTGGTCATCAAATCATTGAAGCAGTAGATGCAAGCGCTTTGGAAGCAAAAACAAGAGAAGCCACAAAAAGCTTAGGTGGTGCGGCCATGCTTAGCATCATGCCTATGAGCGGTAGTATAGCAAAAGAATGCTGCATTCCCGACACACCAAAAATAGCCGAGGCCATTGGTGAAACGGTAGAGCATGCACACCAACAATGCCAAGCACCACTAATAAGCATCAACGAAAAACTCGAGCTCTTAGAATCTGAATATAGACCTGTTAAACAAATTGCTGAAGGAAGAATCATAGATATACGCAAAACAGAAGAAGGTGGATTCAATATTGGTGGCATTGTTATCGAGGGCCCTGAGGGTCTATTCGAAATTATTTATCAAAATGAAAATATAGTTGTACGCAAAAAAAATAAACAAGGACCCGCTAAAGTAATAGAGCATGTGCCACACCTTATTGTCATTGTGGATGCAGAGACATATGAACCTTTTGGTACTCAACTTTATGATCACCTGTCTGGTCAAAGTATCCGTGTCTTAACCATGCAGGCGCCAAAGCTCTTACTTGACGAAAAAGCAATGGAAATAGTCGGACCAGAATCCCCGACCTATAAAATTAAAGAAATTTGTAGCATTCTAGATGGCGAGAGAACACCTGCAGACAGAGCAAGTCCTGCTTTTGCTAGCCCTGCACTTTTTGCAAGTGGCAGAACCGGGTCCAGAGCCAGCTCAACGCCAGCAACCCCGATTCAGATAAATCCACCTCAAAGAGCAAACAAGCATAAGAGTCATGAAGTGTTATCAGCATCTGTATAGTGACAGTTGTTCAATCTAGATTATTAAAAAAAGGCCACTGACTGTGGCCTCAAACTCTTGGGGTCTGCTCCGGGCATCCGTGCCCTAAAAAGCGTCCATACTGAACAGACCTTAGACTACCTACACCCGCAGTTCTACGAGTAGAACTTTAGGTAACTTGAGAAGGATAACTCTGGACTTCCTTGCCCGCGGCTGTTTCTCCCTAACAGCCCAACTTCCTTGTTGAATGCTACCTCTCTCAAATCCCCATAAGGGAATACCAAGATACCATACAGGTGGATCCGGACAAGACTCATTTTAAGCCAAATTAAGTTAAATTAGTTCAGGTCAACTAGGGTTCAGTTTAAAAATACATTAAAATCAATAGCTTATACTATAAAAGATAAAAAGATACCCTGAAAAAGCATCCTTTGCTGTATATCTATAGGGCAAATATCTTACAAGTCCACAGAAAAATGTCTTATACATTTAAGTACAAGCGTATAAGATTTATTTATGAATATATTAACTAGATATTAGGTTCAGCAATCTTACACACAATAAAAATAAATGTGAAGAGAAAGTTAAAAAAAAATGTAAATTAATATTAATAAGTTAAAAGTTGTTTTGTTTAAAAACACATTGTGAGTAAAAATAAATCATTTGTTATCTTTTTGATTATATGTAACACATTAAACACGCATTTATAACTTTTCACAAAAACCCTATAAATATAGGATAAAACCGCCTCCATCGTATTTATACACGTGCATTAATACGTTACAAAAAATACCAGATACAGTATACAAAAAAAATACACAATACCTTATGTATGCAAAAACAGATTTAAATAACTATTTTTTATACAGCAAAAAAGGTTTTATGCACCAAATTATCTGTAGACATTTCCGGATGAAAGCTCGCACATAAGACATTATCTTGCTGCACTAACACAGGCACATCATCTTGTGTAGCTAGTATCGAAACACCACTACCAATACGCTTCACCATCGGTGCACGGATAAACACCATTTCCATAGTTGCCTCACCAAAAACGGCAGCATCACAGTTTCCACGAATAATTTTGCTATCTAATTGACGACCATAAGCATTGCGCTCAACACCAATATCAATCAAGTTAAGACTTTCTTGAGTAGGCGACACGTCACGCGCGAATAAAATCATTCCTGCACAGGTGCCAAGCAAGCGCTTACCTGATTTTTTGAATTTAATGATAGCATCCTGCCAGTTAAGTGGTGTCATTAACTTTAACAAGGCTGATGACTCGCCACCCGGCACTACCAAACCATCTAATTTTGCTAACTCAGATGGCTGATAAACCAAAGGCGCTTTGAAGCCCAATGACTCTAACGCCTGCTGATGCAGTGCATAGTTACCCTGCAGTGCTAATACACCTACAATCACTAGTCGCCCCGAGTAGACAACGCTTCTTCCTTGGATAATTCAAAACAGTTGATACCAACCATTGGCTCACCGAGATTTTCTGATAGTTGCGCCAACTTATCCGCATCCTGGTAGTGCGTTGTTGCCTGCACAATTGCTTGCGCACGTTTTTGTGGATTACCTGATTTAAAGATACCAGAACCAACAAAAACAGCTTCAGCACCCAAATAACGCATCAATGCCGCATCCGCAGGGGTTGCAATACCGCCGGCTGCAAAATTTGGCACTGGTAGTCGACCATTAGCTGCCACCCACTTAACCAACTCATACGGTGCCTGTAACTGCTTAGCTGCCACCATCAACTCATCAGCACGTAAGGTTCTTAAACGACGAATCTCACCTTGAACACTACGCATATGACGCACCGCTTCGACGACATCACCCGTACCTGCCTCACCTTTGGTACGAATCATCGCTGCACCTTCACCAATACGACGCAGTGCTTCACCTAAATTTCTACAACCACAAACGAACGGCACATCAAACGCCATTTTATCGATATGATTTACATTATCAGCTGGTGTCAGCACTTCACTTTCATCGACATAATCAACACCAAGTGATTGTAAGATTTGTGCTTCAACAAAGTGCCCAATACGCACCTTTGCCATTACTGGAATTGAAACCGCCTTCATCACTTCTTTAATCATCTGTGGATCACTCATACGTGAAACACCACCATCAGCTCGAATATCAGCAGGCACACGCTCAAGCGCCATCACTGCAACCGCACCCGCTTGCTCAGCAATCATAGCTTGCTCAGCATTCACCACATCCATAACGACACCACCTTTTAACATTTCGGCGAGCCCAGTTTTTAATTTTAGTTCTACTTCTGACATTATATACTCCAGCTACTTGCTAATTTTGGATCTTTAATTTTAACCTTGGCCTGTTTTAACAGTGCTTTAACATAAGTACCAAAATCTACTGTACCATGAAAGGCCGCAAGATTAGTGGTTAATGCTTGTTGCTGCTGCTTGGTTGCCCGAGCCCAGTCGCCAGGAAATACTTTGGTGACATGCACTAATGCAAAACCATTATCTAAAGCAACAGACTTGTATTGATCGACAGGTGTATCAAATGCTGTAGCTAAAATTACCTTATCGGTAGTAGGCTCATTGCGTGTCGCGTGCTGACGCTGTTGCCATGTAAGCGACGCAACAGGTTTACCTTCACTCAATTGCTTTTGCACTGTATACGCTCGCAAGCCTACTTGACGCATAGCAATTTGTTTTTTTAATGTTTTTTCAATCTCAGTCTGGACATCCGCAAGCGGCTTCTCTTTTTTAGATTTTTTTTGCGCAACACGTAGTACCATTATCGTACCATTATCCAACGAAATAGGATTACTGTTATTCCCTGATTTGAACACATCATCACTAAATGCTGCCTTAACTACCGACACATTAGCAAATACACCACTTTTAGCACCCTTAGCTGAAATCCATGGGCTGGTCTGCACCGTTACACCCAGTGCTTTAGCAGCGGGTTCAAGTGTTGTCGGATTCGTATAAGTAAGGCTTGATAATTGTGAACTTTGATTAGCGATCATTGGTGCAAGCTTAGCATCTAACAACATTTTTTTGATTTGCGCTGCCATCTTTGCCAAAGGCTGTGCATGCGCAGGTGTGGTTGCCAATAGCTCAACAATCGTTGGGCCAGCAGGTGTTGGCAATGGCTTTGATACTTGACCGACTTTCAAACCATTTAAAACGTTTATCAGTGGTTGAGAAGCATCTGCTTCACTAATTGTTTGAGTCACCATCTGCCACTCAGGATGCTTCGCCTTCATCACATCGGTCAGCGTAGGCGCTTGTTTCAATTGCGCCAACACTGCTTGCATTTGCTTTTGATTCTGCGTGGTAATACGTGAAATTTTCCAACTCTTTGGCACTTTAAAATTATCTTTATGTGTCTCGTAGTATTGCTTGACCTCAGCATCCGATACTTGCATCGACTTTGCTAATGCATCACGTGATAGCATCACATAGTGTAATTGCACTTCTGCAGGCACAGTAAATTGATCTTTATGCGCTTTATAATAATCTGCAATTTGTTTGGTAGTGATTGAGACCTTTTGAATTGCTTGCGTTATTGGCAATAAAGTAAAACTAAAATTACGTTGCTGCTGCCATAGATCATAAACTGATGCCGATTCATACGGCAGACTAAAGGCTGAATCACGCAAGCCAGACTGCAGTTGCTGCTCAATAATGTTATCACCTAATTTCTCAAGAAAAGGTTCCGGCGATGTATACCCTTGCATACTTAAAAACTGACTAAATCGCTCTGGTGAAAACTGGCCATTTTGCTCAAACTCAGGGCGCTGGCGCAACATCGCCATCACCTCATCCAAGTTGATAATAAAACCCATTTTCTTCAACGCATGCACTAAAATCGTTTGGCTGATCAACTGATTCAACGTCATCAGTTTTAAATTATCGAGCTCTTGCACCGTTAGCGAGCGCTTTAATGCCTGCTGCTGCTGACGCTGCGCTGATTGATAGGCTTTTTGGAATTCACCTTCAGTTATGTCCGTTCCGTTCACCGTGGCAACAGCAAGGCCATGACTACCCTCACGTTCGAGGTAATATTGAATACCCCAACCAACAAAGGCGATAGCAATCACTGCAATCACAATCCCCGCGAACCAACCGCGAATGTGTTCTCCAAACTTTTGTATCATAAGGGCTTTACTCCACCACTCACTAGCTCACTTACGACTTGTTTATAAAACGAATTAAAACAAGCCCTGCCTAAAATTAGGCGGGACAATGGTATATGGTAATCGGATATCAATCAAGAAAAATGGCGGAGCGGACGGGATTTGAACCCGCGACCTCCGGCGTGACAGGCCGGCATTCTAACCAGCTGAACTACCGCTCCGCGTATGGTGGGTGCTGTAGGGCTCGAACCTACGACCCTCGCCTTGTAAGGGCGATGCTCTACCAGCTGAGCTAAGCACCCGAGAGTCATGTGCATCCTTTGAGTCTACCTATCTATGACCTACTTTGAATGATAACCCTCTCTGCGCTGCTCACGTACATTAAGTACGCTGCACTGCTCGATCGCGTTATTCTCCAAACTAGCCGCATAGCTCGGCAGCATGGTATGCACCTACAAGCGCTATTAACACCTGTAGCTTTGTGCATTCTATATGTCTGCCTATCTATAGTCGATAAGCACTTACAGTGCTACACAAAAGAGGGACGAACGATATACGAATTTATCATAAGAGTCAATGACTTCTTTGCAAACCTCTAACAAACTTATGTACACCCAAAAAAAAATCTGGCCAAAATTTGTTAAAATCAATCTCATAAAAATCATTATGTTACAAGGAAACATCAAAAACACGGTATTGAGAATAGAAAAACAAGTCTCTACTCTTGTGAACATACTTAACAAGAAAGGAGGCTCTCTGATGCCCACAATAAGTACATTCTATGGTATATTGATACAAATGTTTTGGGGGGATCATGCGCCACCACATTTTCATGCACTATATGCTGAATATGAAATAATTGTCGAAATTAGAACTCTTGAAGTTATGAGTGGTACAATGCCAAAACGAGCACTTACACTAATACTAGAGTGGGCTAAAAAACATCGCTTAGAATTATTAGAGGACTGGACATTATGCGAAAAAAACCAACCCCTAAAGAAAATTTCACCTCTACAATAACCGATGCAACACCTTGGCGAGTTGCTTATGTAAAAGCTCAACCAAACTATCAACTCGATGTCACGTTCAATGATAGCACGCAAGGTATCGTTGATATGAAAAAATTAATTCACAGCAACAAAGCAGGCGTGTTTGCACAACTAAAAGATATTCAAAAGTTTAACCAGGTATATGTATCATTAGGCGTAGTCACCTGGCCTGGAGAAATTGATCTCGCGCCCGATAATATGTATCAAGCAATCAAGGAAGATGGCTCATGGAATCCAGAATAAACTTAACGTTACCAACAATATACCTCCTTGGCTCTGCCATCGGCAGTGGTGCCAATCAAATTGGTTGTGAGCTTGGACCTGCTACGTTTAAAGCGTATCTAGAACAGCAAGTCGATTTACCGTTCAAGCCCATCTGGGATAGCATTATTGAAGAAGCGCCAGAACAGGAAGATCAATATCAGCGAATGGCACAAACCAGTGAGGCGATTGCTAAAGTTGTAAGTAACGCCATCAACCAAGGATATTGCCCGATAAACATAGGTGGGGATCATAGCTGTGCGATTGGCATGTGGTCCGGGGTTGCGAGTAGCATTGCGCCTAAAAACCTCGGCCTAATTTGGATTGATGCACATCTCGATGCACATACCGATAAAACCACTCACACCCAAAATATTCACGGCATGCCTATATCAGCATTATTAGGTCACGGTCATCAAACGCTCACAACTGTTATTAATAACAACCCAAAACTTAAACCTAAAAACTTATACCTGATCGGTATACGTGATTATGAAACCGAAGAACATCAATTTCTTAAACAACTTGGTGTGCATATCGATTATATAGAAGATGTTAAAACCTATGGCATTGATATATTATTACAACGCGCCTATACAACACTCTCAAAACAGACTTCTAAAATTGGCTTAAGCATCGACCTTGATGCCATCGACCCTAAAGAAGCACCCGCAGTCGGCACCCCAGTTCAAAATGGCATTAGTGCAACAACATTACTCGATGCGCTTGCACACCTGCCCAAACAAGCATTAATTGGACTTGAAATAGCAGAGTTTAATCCTAAGCTCGACCAACATCAAAAAACGCTTAAACTAATAATGAAAATAATAGAGGCTTTTGATATAACACATTGGCAACCATAAAAATCTAAGGTTGATGTGCTTTACCAAAGCTGCCACCAATAACCTCCCACTTAAGGCATTAAGCATAAATCAGGGCGTTACATACTTTCTTAAATTCAGAAGATTACAGCGAAATATTACCCCTAGCCATAAATATTTTTAATCAAAATTGATAATCCCAAGTGCATAGACTATATTTATGAATAAATTAATCTTAATGAAGAGGTGACCAATGAGACCTTTAAATGACAACGAAAACAACATGACTTATCCAGATCACTTTAAAATAAAAGCGTTTAATGGGGGTGGATATTCCATAACAACCGAGCGTCATCAAAGCAATATTTCACCCTTTGAAGTAGCTATATGCGGTAATACATCTCCAGGTGACGTAAGAGAAATATTTGAAGAAATCATCGCTAAAAACCCTGAAATACAGTTTTCTAAACTAGCCCTTCGAGGTGACCAACTTTCTGCAGAAGCGGCACGTACAGCAATTATGTATCTTAATGCGCGACCAACATTTTATATCTTATGCCTTAGAGACTTAGCCCCTGAAGTATACGCGGCAGCCATAAGCGCATTACAAATAACTCAACAGCACATTCTCGCTTTGGAGCTACCAGATTTACCAATGGAAGCAGCAAGTCAGCTGACAGCACAATTATCAGAACGACGAGTCCCACTAGGATACATAGAGATCAACATGCAGGACGAGATGGAGGATGAAGATATAAAAGCCATTTTATCAAACATGCATAAGACCGCACATTCAACAACTGAAATTTTTATTAACCTTAACAGTGAGGACTCTGTTCAAAGCTTTATTGATAACATACCTATAATGACACATATTGAAAGATTTACCATTAACACACCATCAAAAGAATCGAGCGAGCGTATTGATAATGCAATGCGTGAAATCTTCAACATTGAAGAAGAGCCATCAGAGACAATATCAGATAATGGCGGAGAGGGTGGATTTCAGAATGAATACTACGACTGCAGCCCAAAACAAGTTGCAACTGCTACATCAGATCTCTTCCACGATAGAAAACGTCAACACGAAGATGACGATGATAGCACCCATAAAAAACCTAGAGGAGACGGCCCAGCAATGTAGTGCTTGCGCCATCATACCTTCGATTCATTTGTACCACCGACAACAAGTTCATCTACCTTGATTGTCGGTTGGCCAACCCCAACAGGTACACTCTGCCCATCTTTGCCACACACACCCACACCTTGATCAAGTGCAAGATCGTTACCAATCATAGAAACCTTGGTTAACACATCCGGACCATTACCAATTAACGTCACATCTTTAACTGGATATTGGATTTTTCCATTTTCGATAAAATAGGCTTCGCTGGTAGAAAACACAAACTTACCCGATGTAATATCCACCTGCCCGCCAGAAAAATCGACTGCATAAATCCCACGTTCAACTGATTGAATAATCTCTTGTGGATCATATTTTCCAGCAAGCATATAAGTATTTGTCATACGCGGGATAGGTTGATGCGCATACGATTCACGTCGGCCATTACCCGTCGACTTCATACCCATTAAACGTGCATTATGACGATCTTGCATATAATTTTTTAAAATACCATTTTCAATTAACGTAGTACAATTAGTTGGAGTGCCTTCGTCATCCATAGACAACGAACCACGTCGCCCCTCGAGTGTACCATCATCAACAATCGTACATTGATCATTGGCGACACGCTCACCAATACGACCACTAAAGGCTGAGCTACCTTTGCGATTAAAGTCTCCTTCTAAACCATGGCCGATCGCTTCATGCAAAATTACAGCAGCCCAGCCATTACCGAGCACAACAGGCATATTACCCGCAGGCGCCGGCCTTGCATCGAGGTTTACTTGCACTTGATGTAATACTTTATCAATGTAACCCTGCAAGCGTGTTTCGGTAAAAAAAGCATAACCATCACGTGCGCCACCGCCGGTACTCGCACGTTCACGTCGGCCATTATCATCAACGATAACTGTCACATTAAATGAGACCAGCGGGCGAATATCAGCCATAAAGCGCCCGTCATTTTGCAATACCATCACCACATCATGACTGGCAGATAAACGTAAAATGACATTGGTAATACGTGCATCACGCTGGCGTATCTGCTGATCTAAACGTACCAGCAAATCAATTTTGTCTTTATCCGTAATCGATTCGATCGGGTTTAAACCCGAATACAATGCTGGGGCACAAGCAGGCTTACCAATTTGAATCACTCCTGATTGGCCTGATTGCACAATATCACGCGCAGAAGCTGCTGCTTGAGTTAATTCTGGCAACCCAATCACATCGGCATAAGCAAACCCAATTTTTTCATCACTAGTGACACGCAAGCCAAAACCCTGCTCCACACTATGATCAGCATCACGCACGATACCATCTTCAAGCATCCAAGATTCATATTCGGTACGTTGTAAAAAAATTTCAGATAAATCGATATGCGCGCCCAACGTCTTGCCCATTACCATTTCTAGCTGATCGACTTTAATGTCCATCGGCGCTAATAACATTTGATTGGCTTGTTTGATCATATCGCTCATTTATACTCTCCGCTCTATCGGTGCTTTACGTGAATGTCCACGACTTACTTTAGCAATTTTAGGCTGTTTCCACGCCCCTGTCACATGGTAAGTGGATGCTGATATTTTATTAATTTCAGGCCCCACCACTTTATTAACCACCCAAGCAGCAGCACCCGCAATCGGACCGCCAATAAAACCTACTATCGTTGGCACACTTGCGGTTAACTGCGGCGTAACATATAGCCACAAATTAGAACTATTATGGACTAAATCTAACGCACCATCGATCTTGATATCAATCACAGGCCCCGCAAAATGCGTCGCTTGAGTCACAGCCTGACCATGATTTAATGTCCATTGTCCACTAAATGTATCAAACCATAACCCTTTATGCGTTAAATCATCAAAGTTTAATTCTAGACGTCGCAAAATTGAGCCTATGCTTAATAAATTTAAAATGCGTCCAATACCAATCTCGGCTTGTGATCGATTATCGATATTGACCACACTACCTTCTGTAAACTTAAACTTCACCGTACCAAGTAAATGCTGCCAATTGATCTGATACGGTTTATCATCCCACCATAATGAAAAATCAGCATTACCTTTTCCGGCATAAACCATCGGTTTGTCTTGCCATGCCTTTAAAAAATACGCCAGATTATCAGTCTTTAAATTGCCACGTAAAAAAGTCTGCGGCTTTTGTTTTTGTATTTTCCAATAACCACTCATAGCAACTTTCGATGTTCTATTGAATAGTGATAATTGCGTGATCTTAAGCCCAACCAGTGTTGGCATGGTTTTTAATAGTACCGATCCATAATGATGATCATTCCATTTAAAATCATCTATAGAAATATCTAAAGGTGGCAAGAGACTTGGCTGCACCGATGGTTTTGAATCTAGTTTTATTTTGTGCACATATAATTTTTTAAATGCAAATTGCCATTTTTGCTTTTGGTTATTAGGCACTATTAACACACCGTCAATTATTTTATTTCGAACACTTATTCTCCATGCTTGATTTGTCGGCTGTATTTGCAGTGTCATATCATGAAAGACTTGATTAAATGCACGCAACAAGCCTATTTTTACAAAAATATCTTTGACGGCAATTGCTTGTGATGCTGTCAACATAAATTGATGATACAATTTCTGCCAATCTGCCCAATTAAATTCAGATAGATAACCATTAATCGCAAGACCAGGCTGAGGCAAGTAATACGCTGGTTTTCCACCTAACTGCACACTCACTGATGTTAATTTTAAATCTGACTTTAGTTGCTTATATATCATCGCCGTTGAGATCAATTGATCATAGTGCGATTTAACATATAACGGTTTATCACCACGAATCGCTATATCAATATCAAGTGGTCGTTTTTCAAGCGCCATTTTTGCAAAAGGTTTAGGAATATGATGTGTTTTAATCCCAAATAAATCTGTATGCAAATGCACATCATCACCCCTATCAGATAACGCATCATGTAGACTTAAATTTATATCGAACAAAGTACTACCTGATATATACCGTGTTAAAGGTAATACAATTTGTCGCTCTAGAGCATCTACAGACAAGCGTCCATGTGCGCTCACTTGCACAACTGGTACTTTACTTTTTGTATTGGTGGTAATCTGTGCGATCAACGGTTTTCCAAATAACGCTGCATGTAAGTTTTGTGCCGTTAATATATTGTTATGTGCATGCACACGCCCTTTAATATGTGTGACGGCTAAATGCCAGTGAGGCCAAAAAACACTGCCCTCTTCAGTAGTCATATGCCCAAACACTTGCACATCATGATGTGGCGCATCGTGCAACGGATAACCTAATTGCGCCTCAATATCAACAGCACCTTTAGGCCTTAATCCCTTAAGTCGTTCAGCTAATGGCAATGGAGTTTGCTCGATATAATGCCATGCATCTTGTAAAGTAGTCGCTGTATGAAATGTTAGTTTTGCAATTGGCTTTCTACGTAGTGGTACAGTCATTTTCATTGAATCAACAAAATTATGATCCGACCATAAATGGTTACTCGACAGTATTAACTGCCTATCTTTAAACGTGAGATTCATTTCTGTCTTATATAATTTTGGCCAGCCCGGTGCATATGAAAAATTTAAATGGTGTAAATTTGCATTCAGCTCTATCTTTGCATTTTTTTGAGAAAGCACATGTTTATTTAACAATCCACGAAAAACAAATACGCCTTTATCTAATGATCCCCCTAAAAATGCTTGTTGAACCCATTGGTATAAATGCAGCTTTAATAGGCCACTTGGTATATAGTCCGTAATATTTTTTAACTGACGCATGGCAAATGTAGTGGTCATATCTAGCGTGGGCGTATTTTGATTAAACTTTGAAATATGTAACGCTGAATTTAATTGAAGATTACCATCATCATAAACCAATGAGGGTACTTGAATATCAAGATTACCTGACTGATTGACGATTGCTGCGTTCAATCCTAATTGGCACAATGATAATGGTTTTGCAAAGTGATGCAACATTAATACATTACCACTACGATTATAGAGCTGTAACGCCCAGTACCCGTTTTTTTTAGCTAATTGCATACTCCCTAATAGATGCAATAAACTGACTCGCCCTACTGTCATCTCATTAAGCTTATATTGCAATAAAGCCGCAATAGGTTTACCTGCATATATGCGCGACCACAACTGAAAGCCACCTTTGAACTGAGTGATCTGCAATTTTTTTAGTTCAGGTATCGCATAAGATAAAGTATGTATCACCGGCAATGTCATAGACTTTGCTGACATATATATACGACCTTGAATGCTCGATCGCTTTTGCATATCACCCTTTAAATCGGCGATCACTTTTATGCGATTTTTTTGTTGTGGATCGAATGCAAAATTGAGCAGTGCCTGATGATGGGATAATTTATTTTTAATATGTAGACCTGCATTATAAATATATAACTGATTCAACCAATTGATCGATACATCATCAACTAAAATATCTGACTGTGTCAGCAACCACAACAAAACTTCATCAAGCTTTTTACTCGGTGCATTTACATTACTTTGTATAAAATCACTAATATCATAACCATGATTTTTGTTTTGCATTACCTGAATCTTGGCACCATGAATCGCAATATTATTTGGTAGGAGCTGCCAGCGCCAGAAGCTTGCAAATAAATTGATTTGCACCATTAAATGATCGACATGTAATACGCTCTTATGTGTCTGTGTATCTAATATATTGAGATCATCTAAATGCAATCGCGGTTGAAACCCATACCAATCGGTTGAGATATGCTTTACTGATACCGGCGTATGCAATAACGTTTGGGCAAAATGGATAAAGTTCTGACGATACACATAGCGCGGAATGCTAATACGCAACACACTAATAATGATGGCAAACAGCACAATAAAGACAAGACTACCACCAATCACAAAACGTAAAAAATATTTGAAGAAGTTTTGCATGAATGCTAGCTCAAATTCAATAAGCGATAATCGTACTTTGGTCGCACATCCCTACATAAGAAATAGAGCCAAGGCCAGACAATCATATTCGCTAATACCGGCAGCAATATCTGCCAATGCATTACCGATAAGTTGAGCTGGCGTAAGAATATCCACTCTAGACACATCACAATAGCAGTAAACAACCCTACACAGAGCATCTGCTGCCATAGCGGCATTGCTTGAAAAAAACTTAAAAAGCGTTGGACAAGATAAGTCACCAATACAAAAATCAGTGCATGTTCGCCAAGCACATTACCCATCAGTAAATCAACATACAAACCCACAATCCAAGCAGTCATTGGACCAATTTTATAGGGTACATACATCAACCAAAATAATAGCACCACAAATACCCATTGTGGTTTGACATACATTGCCCACACTGGCACAGGCAAAATCATTGCAACGGCAGCAATTAAAAATGTCATGATAATAAAAATATTTTCGCGCAGACTACGATTAATAATCATGCTTTCGTCCCCGGCTGTGGCAAACTCCGCTTTAACAACTGCTCGACTTGATTGCGCAGCTTCAATTGACTTGGCCACACCAGTAACACACGCTGCGTTTGATCTAAGTGTGCCGATGGTAACAATGATACCGCTAAAAACTTCTGGCCCACTTTATGTGTCACATTAATAACAACACCTACTGGATACCCTTGTGGAAATAACTGTCCGTAACCGGAGGTCACAAAGATATCCCCTTTTTGTATATCAGCAAGCGTAGATACATTTAGCAGTTTCAATGTTTGAGTATCTCCCGTCCCAGCAAGTACAGCACGCATGCCATTACGATAATCTTGTACTGGAATTGCAGAACGCGGATCGGTCACGAGTAGCAGCTTGCTGGTATTACGTGCAGTATCGACAATTTGCCCCATTACACCATAAGCATCAAACACTGGTTGGCCAATATACACATCATCAACTTTGCCTTTATTCAACACTAACTGATGCAAGCCAGGATCCAGAGAAATTGCTAAAATATGCCCAACCTTAACTCGACCAGTTAGGTCTCCCGCTGACTGTAATAACGCTTTTAATTGCTCATTCTCACGCTGAATTGCCAACAAACGCTGCACTTCAGATTGCAACATAATCTCATGAATACGCAATTGATTATTTTCTTCGACTAGGTGCTTTTGCAAAGTTAAGCCTTGAATCAGCTGATGTGTCCACTCTATCGGCTTACTCACAAGATAACGCAATGGCGTCACAACAACTTCAGCTTGTTCGCGCCATTGATGAAAAGAAGATGTGTGGCGATCGAAGAAAATACAGACTAAAGACAGCAGCACCAATAGACTGACGCGCAATCCAAATGTGGGTGCTGTTTTAAAGATATCTCTGATAAGCCCATCCTCTGTGGCTAGTCACGTGACACAAAGTCACCACCGACACCTTTCATGATTTCAAGTGCGCGACCACCGCCACGTGCCACACAAGTCAAAGGGTCATCGGCAACAATTACAGGCAAGCCTGTTTCTTCCATTAATAATCGATCGAGATCTTTTAATAGTGCACCACCGCCAGTCAATACCATACCACGTTCTGCAATATCTGCAGCCAATTCTGGTGGCGCCTGCTCTAACGCACCGCGTACCGCACCGACAATACCAGCTAACGGTTCTTGCAATGCTTCTAAAATTTCATTGCTATTTAAAACAAAACTACGTGGCACGCCTTCGGCGAGATTACGACCACGTACTTCCAACTCCTTAACTTCACTACCCGGGAAAGCTGTACCAATATCTTGCTTAATACGTTCGGCGGTTGTTTCGCCAATTAAGCTACCATAATTACGACGTACATAGTTGATGATTGCCTCATCAAAACGGTCGCCACCAATGCGCACAGATTCAGCATAGACAATACCACTTAACGAGATAATCGCTACCTCGGTGGTACCACCACCAACATCGACAACCATCGAGCCACTGGCTTCTTCAACTGGCAATCCCGCACCCATCGCGGCTGCCATCGGCTCATCGATTAAATAGACTTCGCGTGCACCCGCACCCAATGCCGATTCTTTAATCGCGCGACGCTCTACCTGCGTCGAACCACAGGGCACACACACGAGTACACGTGGGCTTGGACGTAAGAATTTTGTTTCATGAACTTTATGGATAAAATGTTGTAACATCTTTTCGGTGACTTCAAAGTCTGCAATCACACCATCCTTTAACGGACGTGTCGCCTTCATATTACCAGGTGTACGACCCAGCATACGCTTAGCCTCAACGCCAACCGCCGCCACACGATTCTGACCAGATTGTGCATCTATACGAATCGCCACAACAGACGGCTCGGCTAACACAATACCACGCTCTGGCATATATATAAGCGTATTTGCTGTACCTAAATCAATCGATATATCAGTGGAAAAAAGACCACGCAATTTTTTAAACATAAGTCCATCTCGTTTAGTCTTGGAAAAGCAGTCTACTTTAACCGAATTTAAATCAAAGGGCAATCTGGATAAAATAAATGTTAAAACACGAGTTTCGCACTTGTCACTAAAGCCACACCCGAACCAGTTTGGTATGTCAATTTTCGCAGTTGAGTATTAAGTTGGTACCTCCTATATTTGACCCGCTATACAAACCTGCGGTTAACGTTATGCGCTGCGCATCGACACTCGGCGGTACAACACCAACCTCAC
>JAUIDD010000021.1 GCA_030429175.1 Gammaproteobacteria bacterium | reverse complement strand
GCAACACACTTCGTTAACGCTGCAGTTAATGTCGTCTTACCGTGATCTACGTGACCAATCGTTCCTACGTTTAAGTGTTCTTTATCGCGAACAAATTTTTCTTTTGACATAAGATAAACCTCTTTTTACTGTTTCTTCATAATTTCTTCAGCAATATTTGCTGGCGTTTCCGCATACTTCAAAAATTCCATCGTGTATGTTGCACGACCCTGAGATAATGAACGCAACGAAGTTGCATAACCAAACATCTCAGATAAAGGCACTTCAACATCGACAGTTTTACCTGCTGGATTCTCATCCATACCTTGAATGACACCACGTCGACGATTTAAATCACCAACGACATCACCCATATATTCTTCAGGTGTTACCACTTCTACTTTCATGATTGGCTCAAGTAATACAGGGGAAGCCTTCTTCGCACCTTCTTTAAAGCACATAGATCCTGCAATCTTAAATGCCATCTCACTTGAATCCACATCGTGGAAAGAGCCATCATAGAGCGTTGCTTTGACGTCTACCATTGGATAGCCGGCAATCACACCATTTCCCATCTGCTCTTTAACACCCTTTTCAACTGCTGGAATAAACTCTCTTGGAATCACACCACCAGAAATATCGTTTACAAATTCAAAACCACCACCCGCTTCTAATGGCTCAAAACGAATATACACATGACCAAATTGACCACGACCACCAGACTGACGCACAAACTTCGTTTCATGTTCAACTTTATTGCGAATCGTTTCACGGTAAGCTACGCGTGGCTTACCAACATTTGCATCCACCTTGAACTCACGCATCATACGATCAACAATAATTTCTAGATGTAACTCACCCATGCCTTCAATGATAGTCTGACCAGATTCTTCGTCTGTGTGCACACGGAAAGAAGGATCTTCTTGCGCTAACTTTCCTAACGCAACACCCATTTTCTCTTGGTCAGCCTTAGTTTTAGGCTCAATCGCAACCGAGATCACAGGCTCTGGAAACTCCATACGCTCTAACGTAATGATATTATTTGGATCACACAACGTATCACCAGTAGTCACATTCTTTAAGCCAACAGCTGCGACGATATCACCCGCAAAAATATTTTTGATCTCTTCACGTGTATTCGAGTGCATCTGTAGAATACGCCCAATACGCTCTTTCTTGCTCTTGACGGGGTTAAACACTGGAGAACCAGATGTTAATTTACCAGAGTAGACACGCATAAAGGTTAACGTACCCACAAATGGGTCTGTCATAATTTTAAACGCAAGTGCTGCAAATGGTGCATCATCAGAAGCTATACGCTCAGCACGTTCACCATCTTCAGTTTCACCTTGAATCGCAGGTACATCAGTTGGCGCTGGCATATAACGCACCACCGCATCCAACATCGCTTGAACACCTTTATTTTTAAATGCAGAACCACAGAACATTGGAATGACTTCACCTGCGACCGTACGCAATCGCACCGCCTCATGAATTTCATCTTCAGATAAGTCACCAGCATCAAGATATTTTTCCATTAATTCTTCATTAGCTTCTGCAACTGACTCAAGCAAGTTCTCACGCCATTGCTTTGCCTCATCAAGCATGTCTTCAGGAATTTCTTTCGCTTCATAGGTCATACCACGATCTTCTTCATTCCAATAAATGGCTTTCATACGAATAAGATCAATCACACCTTGGAAATGTTCTTCAGCACCAATCGCTAACTGCAAAGGTACCGGATTTGCTTTAAGACGTGTTTTAACTTGCTCAACAACACGCAAAAAGTTTGCACCCGAACGGTCCATCTTATTGACGAAGCCCATACGTGGTACACCATACTTATTTGCTTGGCGCCAAACAGTTTCCGACTGAGGCTCTACACCACCTACCGAACAGAAAACCGCAACCGCACCATCTAACACGCGCAAAGAACGCTCTACCTCAATCGTAAAGTCTACGTGTCCTGGAGTATCGATAATATTGATACGATGCTTTGCAAACTGCTGATCCATACCAGCCCAATAACAAGTCGTTGCAGCAGATGTAATGGTAATGCCACGCTCTTGCTCCTGCTCCATCCAATCCATCGTTGCATTACCTTCATGCACCTCACCCATTTTGTGAGACACGCCTGTGTAGTATAAGATACGCTCAGTCGTTGTTGTTTTACCAGCATCAATATGTGCCATAATTCCAATATTTCTAACTTTATCTAAAGCGATTTCTCTTGTCATTTCCCTTACCACCTATAATGCGCGAATGCTTGGTTAGCCTTAGCCATGCGATGCACGTCTTCACGTTTCTTAACTGCTGAACCACGATTTTCGATCGCATCTAGCATTTCATTCGCTAGACGAGACATCATAGTTTTTTCATTACGTTTAGAAGCAAAGTCCACTAACCAACGCATAGCTAATGCCATACGACGCGTAGGTCTGATTTCCATCGGTACTTGATAGGTTGAACCACCCACACGACGTGAACGCACCTCAACCGCTGGAGTGATTTTATCTAATGCTTCTTTAAATAAATCTAACGCAGCATCCCTAGCATCACCACTTGTACGGATATCACCAGTGAATGGTTTGATGCTAAAACCACCTTGACCATCGTCACCACCTTCACTATCTTGTTTTTTATTAGTTTTCTTGGTATTTTGCACATATTTCTTTACGGCTTCATCTAATGCGCCATAAACAATACTCTCCGCCACTGATTTCTTACCATCAGACATGACAGAATTGATAAATTTAGCCAATAACTGGCTCTTAAATAATGGGTCTGGCATCACCGGACGTTTTGGAGCTGCTTTTCTCCTGGACATAATCTATTCTCCAATTACTCTTTAGGTCTCTTTTCACCATATTTAGAACGACCGCGACGTCGACCAGAAACACCTGCTGTATCCAAGCTACCACGCACAACATGATAACGAACACCAGGTAAATCCTTAACACGACCACCACGAATTAATACAACCGAGTGCTCTTGCAGGTTGTGACCTTCACCGCCAATATAGGCTGTCACTTCACTTCCATTAGTTACACGTACGCGAGCAACCTTACGTAACGCCGAGTTCGGCTTCTTTGGTGTGGTTGTGTAAACACGTGTACACACACCACGTCTTTGTGGACAGCTATCCAATGCTGGCACATTACTCTTCTTAAATTTAGTTTTGCGAGGCTTTCTCACTAGCTGATTGATTCTAGCCATTTTTTATTTATCTCCAAAGTAACGAACTCCGCCCGCTATTTATATAACGGAGCGGGGATTCTAAAAAAGCTCATACCTTCTGTCAAGTAAGTTTACACAAAAGCGTCGATTCAGATGCTTTTATGCATTTATTAGACGTTTCCGTGTCATTAAGTGTACATTTTGCTGTAGATTTTAATCTTCAGCATCACCTACTTTAACTGTTCCATCCACAGAAGCGGTTGATTTCAACGCTTCACTTAGTGCCTGTTCAGCCTCATCGGCTGTTACACCAACATCTTCAACAGCAGTTGCTGCAGGCTCTAGATGCGCTTGGCGTTGTTTACGTCTTTCCTCATGGTAGGCATAACCCGTACCTGCTGGAATGATACGACCAACAATAATATTTTCTTTCAGGCCTCTTAAATCATCGACCTTACCCGAAACCGACGCGCCAGTTAAGACTCGTGTAGTTTCCTGGAAGCTCGCAGCAGACAAGAATGATTCAGTCGCAAGCGATGCCTTGGTAATACCCAATAGCACAGGCGTGTAACTGGCCTTAATACCACCTTCTGCCACAATTTTACTGTTTGCTTGTTTAACCTGGTAACGCTCTACCTGTTCACCCTGTAAGTAACTAGTATCGCCTGGCTCAATAATTTCAACTTTACGCAACATTTGGCGCACAATAACTTCGATGTGTTTATCGTTAATTTTTACACCTTGCAGACGATACACGTCTTGCACTTCATTAACAATATAGTTTGCTAAGGTACTCACACCTAGTAGACGTAAGATATCATGAGAATCTGTTGGGCCTTCGGCAATCACCTCACCGCGTGCAACCGTTTCACCTTCAAATACGTTTACGTTACGCCATTTTGGAATTAAGACTTCGTAAACAGTACCGTCTTGTGCTGTAATCACCAAACGTCCTTTATCTTTCGTCTCTTTACCATGGCTTATCAAACCTGAGATTTCGGCAAGTATTGCCGCATCTTTTGGTCGACGTGCTTCAAATAAGTCAGCCACTCGAGGCAGACCACCGGTAATATCACGTGTCTTCGATGTTTCTTGTGGAATACGCGCAACTACATCACCAATACCCACAGCGTCATTATCACCTTTAGTCAAGATTGTACCTTCAGGCAAGTAATATTGTGCTAATACTTTCGTACCAGGAATACATAAGTCATTACCGCTTTCATCGACCAACTTTACACGAGGACGTAATTCACGACCACCAGGACCACGCTGTCTAGCATTTGTTACAACGATACTACTTAACCCTGTCAACTCATCCGTCTGACGATCCATCGTAACGCCATCAAGCATATCAATAAACTTTAAACAACCTGCTACTTCAGTAATGATCGGATGCGTATGTGGATCCCACTGCGCCACTACCTGGCCGGCAACAATTTCAGTATTATCATCAACACTTAGAACCGCACCATAAGGTACTTTATACTGTTCACGCTCACTACCGCGTTCATCGTAAACAACTAACTCACCTGAACGCGATACCGCAACCAAGTTACCGTTAGTGTGACGTACTGTTTTAAGGTTACGTAGTTTAATCACACCTTCTGACTTAACCTGAATATTATTTGCAGCTGTAGCACGAGATGCCGCACCACCAATATGGAAGGTACGCATCGTTAACTGTGTTCCCGGCTCACCAATCGATTGTGCCGCAACCACACCTACAGCCTCACCCACGTTAACAAGGTGCCCACGCGCTAAATCACGCCCGTAGCACAATGAACAAATACCATAAGTAGTTTCACAGGTAATCGGAGAACGCACCATAACACGATCCACACTATGTTTATCGAGCAAATCAACCGATTTTTCATCTAGCAGCGCACCTGCTGGAAATAATAACTCACCCGTTTTTAGAGAGATTGCTGGCTCAATCAAAACACGACCGAGTACACGTTCGCGTAATGGCTCAACAACATCACCACCCTCAATGTGTGGGCGCATTTCTAAACCTTCAGCCGTTCCACAATCATGCTCTGTAACCACTAAGTCTTGAGCAACGTCAACCAAACGACGGGTCAAGTAACCCGAGTTCGCAGTTTTTAATGCGGTATCCGCCAAACCTTTACGCGCACCATGTGTCGAAATAAAGTATTGTGATACGTTTAGACCTTCACGGAAGTTAGTCGTAATCGGCGTTTCAATAATCGTGCCATCTGGCTTTGCCATCAGACCACGCATACCTGCAAGCTGACGAATCTGTGCTGCAGAACCCCTCGCACCAGAATCTGACATCATGTAAATTGAATTAAATGATGCTTGCTCTTCTTGTTCACCCGCTTTATTCAGCACTTGCTCGACAGATATCTTTTCCATCATCGCTTTTGCAACTTGGTCATTCGTGCGCGACCAAATATCCACTACTTTATTGTAGCGTTCACCTTGTGTTACTAAACCTGATGCAAACTGTTCTTGAATTTCGCGAACTTCGTTTTCTGCTGCTTCGATAATATCGTGCTTTAATTCTGGAATAACCAAATCATCAATACCAATCGACACACCCGATATTGTGGCAAATTTAAATCCTGTATACATAAGTTGATCGGCAAAGATACAACTTTCTTTGAGGCCTAATTTACGATAGCAATCGTTAAGTAGCTTAGAAATGGCTTTCTTAGTCATCGATTGGTTAATCGATTCAAAGGGCAACCCATCGGGCACAATACGCCACAATAAAACACGGCCAACTGTTGTATCAATCAGTCCACTTAATGTTTCAACATTACCATCATCATCAACAATATTTTGAGTTAAACGTACTTTAATTTTAGCCTGCAAATTTACAGCTTTTGTTTCGTAGGCACGCACTAATTCATTAACGTTAGCAAACACCATGCCTTCACCTTCGACATTGATACGCGAACGTGTCATAAAGTAGAGACCCAAAACAACGTCCTGCGAAGGGCCAATAATCGGCTCACCATTTGCGGGATGTAATACGTTGTTCGTTGACATCATTAAACAACGTGCTTCTAGCTGTGCTTCAAGTGTTAAAGGTACGTGGACCGCCATTTGGTCTCCATCAAAGTCGGCGTTATAAGCCGTACAAACTAATGGATGTAATTGAATCGCTTTTCCTTCAATCAAAACTGGCTCAAATGCTTGAATACCCAAACGGTGTAACGTCGGTGCACGGTTAAGCAATACAGGGTGTTCACGAATCACATCTTCGAGGATATCCCATACTTCTGGAATCTCACTTTCAACCATCTTCTTAGCTGCTTTAATCGTTGTCGACAAGCCTAAATGTTGTAATTTGCTATAGATAAAGGGCTTAAACAGCTCCAGCGCCATCTTCTTTGGAATACCGCACTGATGCAATTTCAAAGAAGGACCAACCACAATCACCGAACGACCTGAGTAATCAACACGCTTGCCTAGTAAGTTTTGACGGAAACGACCTTGCTTACCTTTAATCATATCAGCAAGTGATTTTAAGGGGCGGCGGTTTGAGCCCATTATTGCACGACCACGGCGACCATTATCTAACAATGCGTCAACAGACTCTTGAAGCATACGTTTTTCATTACGTACGATAATGTCTGGCGCATTTAAATCTAATAGACGCTTCAATCGATTATTACGGTTAATAACACGACGGTACAAGTCATTCAAATCGGATGTCGCAAAACGACCACCATCTAACGGTACCAGTGGACGCAAGTCTGGCGGTAACACTGGCAATACCTGTAAAATCATCCACGCCGGTTTATTACCCGATTGTTGAAAAGCTGTTAAGACCTTAAGACGCTTCGTGATTTTCTTAATCTTGGTTTCAGAAGATGTCTTTGGTAACTCTTCACGTAATGATGTAATTTCAGCGTCAAGATCGATATCCATTAGAAGTGTCTGAATCGCTTCAGCACCCATTAATGCTTCAAAATCATCACCAAACTCTTCAAGTGCATCAAGGTATGCTTCTTCAGATAACAACTGACCTTTATCAAGCGTTGTCATACCAGGCTCGACAACCACATAAGCTTCGAAATATAAGACACGCTCAATTTCACGCAATGTCATATCAAGCAACAAACCAATACGTGATGGTAAAGACTTCAGATACCAGATGTGCGCAACTGGGCATGCCAATTCAATGTGACCCATGCGGTCACGACGCACTTTCGCCAATGTAACTTCAACACCACATTTTTCGCAGACAACACCACGATGCTTAAGTCGTTTGTATTTACCACACAGACACTCATAGTCTTTAGTAGGGCCAAAAATCTTAGCGCAAAATAAGCCCCCGCGCTCAGGCTTAAACGTACGATAGTTAATCGTTTCAGGCGTGCTTACCTCACCGAAAGACCACGAGCGAATATCTTCAGGTGAAGCGAGTTTGATTCCTAATGAATCAAAATCAGCATTATTATTACTATTTTTTACTTGTCTAAGTAAGTCTCTCAAATTTCTTCTCCCGACAGGCTTTTAAAGCAGTTAATCATTCTCTAAATTGATATCGATACCCAATGAACGGATCTCTTTCACCAATACATTGAATGACTCCGGCATTCCCGCATCCATACGATGATCACCATCAACGATGTTTTTATACATACGCGTTCGACCATAAACATCATCGGATTTTACAGTTAACATTTCTTGTAAGGTGTATGCAGCACCATATGCTTCAAGTGCCCACACTTCCATCTCACCAAAACGCTGACCACCAAACTGAGCTTTACCACCCAATGGCTGTTGCGTGACTAAACTATATGAACCAGTAGAACGTGCATGCATCTTATCATCAACTAAGTGGTTTAACTTCAGCATATACATATAACCCACAGTCACAGGTCTTTCAAACTGATCACCCGTACGACCGTCACTCAACATGGTCTGACCAGACTCTGGAAGTCCCGCCATTTTTAATAAGGATTTGATCTCTTCTTCTCTAGCACCATCAAAAACTGGCGATGACATAGGCACACCGTCTTTCAGGTTATAGGCAAGATCTAAAATTTCTTTGTCAGAAAAACTATTCAAATCCACCTTCTGGCCTTTACTCATGTTATAAATCGGCCGAAGCGTTTCACGTAACGTCTTTGGATCAGTCGATTCAGCTAATACACGGCCAATTTTCAGACCAAGACCTTTCGCTGCCCAACCTAAGTGTGTTTCTAATACCTGACCAATGTTCATACGTGATGGTACACCCAATGGGTTTAATACGATATCTACTGGTGTGCCATCGTCAAGATATGGCATATCCTCAACAGGAACCACCTTCGAGATCACACCTTTGTTTCCGTGACGCCCTGCCATCTTATCACCAGGCTGAATACGGCGCTTCACAGCAAGATATACTTTTGCAATCTTAATTACACCCGGAGCAAGATCATCACCCTGAGTCAGCTTCAATCTTACTGCCCTTAGCTTATCATCACGTTCTTTTTCAAGTTGGTTAAAGCGCTCTTGTGCCACTTCTAAACGATGATTCACTTGGTCATCACGTAAACGAATTGAGAACCATTTTTCATGCGGTAACTCTGCAAGATAAGCTTCAGTCACTTCAGCACCTGTTGATAGACCATTAGGCCCACCATCCGCTACCTGACCCACTATGCTCTTGTGCAGTGATGTGAACAACGCATCTTCACGAATACGCAATTCATCGTTGATATCTTTATTTGCAATCGCTAATTCAGATTCTTCAATTTCCATCGCGCGTGCGTCTTTTTTAACGCCATCACGTGTAAATACATGTACACCAATAATGGTACCGGTTACACCCGGTGGTACGCGTAGCGAACTATCTTTTACGTCAGAAGCTTTCTCACCAAAGATCGCACGTAATAGTTTTTCTTCTGGGCTCAACTGAGTCTCACCTTTTGGTGTAACCTTACCTACCAGAATATCGCCCGCTTTAACTTCGGCACCAACATACACGATACCAGATTCATCCAAACGTGATAATGCACTTTCACCTACATTAGGAATATCTGCAGTTACCTCTTCTGGGCCTAGCTTAGTATCACGAGCTACACAAGTAAGCTCCTGTATATGAATAGTGGTATAACGATCTTCTTCTACGAGTCGTTCAGAAATTAGGATTGAATCCTCAAAGTTATAACCATTCCACGGCATAAATGCGACCAATAGGTTTTGACCTAACGATAATTCACCTAAATCTGTAGATGGACCATCTGCTAATACGTCTTCGACATAAACACGGTCACCCACCTCAACGATCGGACGTTGATTGATACAAGTGTTTTGGTTTGAACGTGTAAATTTAGTGAGGTTATAAATATCAACACCAACATCGTTATCACCTTCAAGCGCAGACTCATCGACACGCACAACAACACGTGATGCATCAACAGAGTCAACGATACCTGGGCGTTTTGCTGCAACAGTTACACCCGAGTCAACCGCCACTGTACGCTCCATACCTGTGCCGACTAAAGGCTTATCAGGACGAATCGTTGGTACTGCTTGACGTTGCATGTTCGAGCCCATTAACGCACGGTTCGCATCATCATGTTCTAAGAATGGAATTAATGATGCTGCCACTGAAACAATCTGACGTGGTGACACATCTAAGAAATCAACCTTGTCTGGCGTCGTTAAAGCAAATTCGCCTTTATAACGACATGCAACCAAGTCATCTATCATTTTACCATCTGCATCTAAACGTGTGTTTGCCTGTGCAATATAGTAGTTACCTTCTTCAATTGCAGATAAATATTGATATTCATCTGTCACACTATTGTCGACCACTTTACGATAAGGTGTTTCTAAGAAACCATATTTATTAGTGCAAGCATAGTTCGCTAACGAATTAATCAAACCAATGTTTGGACCCTCAGGCGTTTCAATGGGACATACGCGACCATAGTGCGTTGGATGCACATCACGCACTTCAAAGCCTGCACGCTCACGTGTCAAACCACCAGGCCCTAATGCAGAAACACGACGCTTATGCGTCACTTCTGAAAGTGGATTAACCTGATCCATAAACTGAGATAACTGGCTTGAACCAAAGAATTCTTTCATTGCCGCCGCAACTGGTTTTGAGTTAACCAAGTCTTGTGGCATTAAGTTTTCAGAGTCAGCGAGACTCAAACGATCCTTAACCGCACGCTCAACACGCACCAAACCAACACGAAATTGATTCTCCGCCATCTCACCTACACAACGGACACGACGATTTCCTAAGTGATCGATATCATCAACTTCACCATGACCATCACGAATCGAGACAAGCTCTTTAATCACCGCTACGATGTCTTCCTTAGAAAGGACACCCAAACCTGTGAGCTCTTCACGACCTACACGACGATTAAACTTCATGCGGCCAACCACTGATAAATCATAACGCTCTGGCGTAAAGAAAAGGTTTTGGAATAATGCTTCAGCCGCATCTTTTGTGGGTGGCTCACCTGGGCGCATGATGCGGTAAATCTCAACTAACGCGTCTAATGCGTTAGTTGTAACATCGATACGCAATGTATCTGAGATATAAGGGCCACATTCAATATCATTGATATAAAGTGTCTTAATTGATGAAATACCTTTTGTGCGCAATAACTCTAGTAATTCTTCGGTAATTTCTTGGTTAGACTGAACCAGTACTTCACCTGTTTCTTTATCGATAATTTGCTCAGCAATCACTTTACCAATAATGTACATATCTGGTAGTTCTAGTTTATCGATACCATTAATTTCCATTTGACGAATATGACGCGCAGAAATACGGCGGTTTGCCTCAACGATAACCTTACCCGATGGGTCTTTAATATCAACCACCGACAATTCACCACGCAACCTTGATGGGATTAGCGTTAAAGTAACATCAGATGCATTGATATTAAAGTCATTGGTTTCAAAGAACAAACCTAAAATATCTTCAGTTGAATAACCTAGTGCACGTAGTAAAACTGTTGCTGGCAACTTACGGCGTCTATCGATACGCACATAGATAGCATCTTTAGGATCAAATTCAAAGTCTAACCAAGAACCACGGTAAGGAATGACACGAGCTGAATAAAGCAACTTACCTGATGAGTGGGTCTTACCCTTATCATGTTCGAAAAATACACCTGGAGAACGATGTAACTGAGATACTACAACACGCTCAGTACCGTTAATAATCAGACTACCAGAGTCTGTCATCAAAGGCATCTCACCCATGTAGACTTCTTGTTCTTTAATATCTTTAACAACAGGCTGGCTCGATGGCGTATCTTTTTCCAAAAGGGTTAAACGCATCTTCACTTTCAAAGGTGCGGCATAAGTTAATCCGCGCAACTTACATTCTCTTTCACTAAATACAGATTCACCAAGCGTGTAGCCGACGTAATCTAAACGTGCCAATCCTGAATAACTTTCGATTGGGAAAACTGAAGCAAACGCCGCATGTAAACCAAAGTCGCCGCGTTTGCTAGGGAATACATCTTTTTGCAAGAAATCGCGATATGAATCAATCTGCGTCGCAAGCAAATAGGGAATCTTTAAAGCTTCTGAGCCACTTTCACCCAGGCGTAAACGCACACGCTTTTTTTCTGAATTCGAATTAACTGTATATTGGTTGGCTGGGGCAGTTGTCATAGCGATCCTCGTAATCACAGTAAAATACACAAAATACAAAAAATCTAGAGCTGTAACTTTACAGCTCTAGATAAACACATTAGCAATGAATGGTTTTACTTAAGCTCAACAGTCGCACCTGCTTCTTCAAGTTGTTTCTTAACAGATTCTGAATCTTCTTTAGAAACACCTTCTTTAACAGTTACGGGAGCACTCTCAACCATATCTTTCGCTTCTTTCAAGCCTAGGCCTGTAATCGCACGAATTGCTTTAATAACGGCAATCTTATTACTACCGATGTCTTTCATGACCACATCAAATTCGGTCTTCTCTTCAACAGCGGCAGCTTCACCACCAGCGGCTGGGCCTGCAACTGCAACAGCAGCGGCAGCAGATACACCAAATTTTTCTTCCATAGCACTAACGAGATCACAAATATCCATAACGCTCATGTTCGCCACGGCGTCTAGGATTTGATCTTTTGATATTGCTTCTGACATTTTATTTCTCCGAAGTTAATTGTTATGCAGCTTTTTTCTGATCGCTAATTTGACCCATCACACGCACAAATTGTGCAACAGGCTCATTAAGAGTACGAACAAATTTAGTAACAGGCGCCTTCATCACAGACATCAGCAATGCAATTGCCTCATCACGTGATGGTAGACTTGCGACTACTTTTAGTTGGTCCGGTCCTAAAAGTTGACCGTCCATAGCAAGCGCTCTTACTTCAAGTTGATCTTTCTCTTTAACGAAATCACGAACGAGTCGAGCTGCGGCACCAGGCTCTTCCTGTGAAAAAAACAACACAGTCGGGCCGGTTAACACCTCTACCAAACAGGCAAATTCTGTTTCCTGAACAGCTCTACGTGCAAGTGTATTTCTATAGATACGCATGTGAACTTTGTTCTCACGCGCAGTCTTATGCAGCGTAGTCATATCAGAAACAGTCAAGCCTCGGTAATCAGCTACTATCGCTGAAATCGCACCGGATGCAACCGCATGCAAGTCAGCAACAATGGCTTTCTTATCTTCGAGTCTTAGGGTCATTTCTCTCTCCTAAAACACGTTTACATTACAGGAGTCAAAAAACTGACTCCCCCCTTGGTGCCTGACAACAATTTGCTGACAGCAACCATCTGCGTAGGCAGCATTAAGTGAATTCGTGTAAACACAAATCCACACCTACGGTCTTAGACTGTTGACAAGTCAACAATCAAACCTGGACCCATCGTAGTTGAAAGGCTAAGCTTCTTAAGGAAAGTGCCTTTAGCAGCACTTGGCTTAACACGCTTCAACTCCGTTAACAGAGCCTCTAAATTTTCTTTTAGCTGGTTGCTTTCAAACACAGCTTTACCAATCGAGCAATGCACAATACCGTTTTTATCAGTGCGGAAACGCACCTGACCTGCTTTAGCATTTTTAACCGCTTGAGCAACATCGTTAGTAACCGTACCCACTTTAGGGTTAGGCATTAAGCCACGTGGGCCTAAAATCTGACCTAACTTACCTACAACACGCATTGAGTTAGGTGTTGCAACAACCACATCAAAGTTAAATTCGCCTTTTTGTACTTGTTCAGCTAAGTCATCCATACCAACCATATCAGCACCCGCTTCTTTTGCTTTCTCTGCATTATCGCCTTCAGCAAATACAGCAACGCGGACTTCTTTTCCGGTACCATGAGGCAGCACAACCGAACCACGCACATTTTGATCTGATTTACGTGCATCAACACCTAAGTTAACTGCAACATCGATAGATTCTACAAATTTTGCATTAGCACAATCTTTTAAGAGGTCTAAAGCTTCTGCAAGCGCATACAACTTACCTCGTTCAATTTTTTCACGAATCGCACGTGTTCTTTTTGATAAGTTCGCCATTATTCAACCCCTTCCACTTCAACACCCATACTTCTAGCTGTGCCTGCAATCGTACGTACAGCTGCTTCTAGATCTGCCGCTGTTAGGTCGGGCTCTTTTATCTGCGCAATTTCTTCTAATTGCGCACGTGTGGCCTTACCTACTTTATCAGAGTTAGGAGTACCACTACCTTTACCGCCTTTCAGTACAACTTTTTTAATTAGTACAGAAGCCGGTGGTGTTTTTGTGATAAATGTAAAACTACGATCAGCATAGACCGTAATCACCACAGGAGTAGGTAACCCTTTCTCGAGGTTTTGAGTTTTCGCATTAAATGCTTTACAAAATTCCATGATATTCACACCATGCTGACCCAATGCTGGACCTACAGGTGGACTAGGGTTTGCTTCACCTGCCTTCACTTGCAGACGAATATATGCAGATATTTTCTTTGCCATTGTCTTATTATCCTGGGTTCAGGCGCCTAATTATTGATCAGGCTCCCCATTAAAAAACCGCGTGCGCAATTAAAGCACAGCGGACCAAAAAAATCACGTTATATTTTAACTTTTTTCAACTTGGCTAAACTCTAGCTCTACCGGCGTAGAACGACCAAAAATTGATACAGACACACTTAAGCGGCTCTTCTCGTAATTTACATCTTCAACTACACCATTAAAGTCAGCAAATGGACCATCAATAACTCTGACCACTTCACCCGGCTCAAACAATACCTTCGGTTTAGGTTTATGCTCACTATCTTCAACTCGTTGCAAGATAGACATCGCTTCTTTATCTGTGATCGGCGCTGGACGCTCTGCCGTACCACCAATAAAACCCAACACTCTTGGTACGCTTCGTACTAAATGCCAAGTATTGTCGTCCATTTCCATTTGAACTAACACATATCCGGGAAAAAATTTACGTTCACTCTTACGCTTTTGACCACCCCTCATCTCAATAACTTCTTCGGTAGGTACGATAATTTCACCAAAACGATCTTCAACACCATTTAATTGGATTCGCTCAGTTAACGCACGAACAACATAATTCTCAAAACCAGAATAGGCGTGTAACACATACCACCGTTTTTTTATTTCTTCAGACATGCTGTTCTAACCTCTTTGCCCAGTTATCAATACCACAAACCACATAAAAAATGTGTCGATAGCCCACAATATCATCGTGGTGACCACCACCATCGCCACCACAACCAAAGCTGTTTGTATCACCTCTTGTCGTGTTGGCCAAACCACTTTGCGTAACTCCGTACGTGCACTCTTAGCGAATGCCCATGCGACCTTACCCTGGTCTGTCGTATAAATCATACTTAACGCAAGTGCTGCTACGAAAATACCAACCGTTGCGCGATACGCTGTATCCACCTGAGCATAATAAAGGTTTGCTACGATACCGCCTGCAATAATCAAAACGATTACGAGCCATTTTAAAAAATTCATACAAACCTCATCAGCCATAGTGGCAGGTCAGGAGGGAATCGAACCCCCAACCTGCGGTTTTGGAGACCGCCGCTCTGCCAATTGAGCTACTGACCTAAAAACCAGACTATTAGTCTAATATCTTCGCCACAACACCGGCACCTACTGTACGTCCACCTTCGCGTACCGCAAAGCGCAAGCCATCATCCATCGCAATCGGACAGATTAAATCAACAACTACCTTAACGTTGTCGCCTGGCATTACCATCTCAACACCTTCTGGCAAAGTAACAGCACCCGTCACATCTGTCGTACGAAAATAAAACTGTGGACGGTAGCCTTTAAAGAATGGTGTATGACGCCCACCTTCTTCTTTAGACAATACATAAATTTCCGCTTCAAACTTAGTATGTGGCGTAATCGAACCAGGCTTCGCCAATACTTGACCACGCTCTACTTCTTCACGCTTCGTTCCGCGTAATAATACGCCTACGTTATCACCCGCTTGACCTTCGTCTAGCAGCTTACGGAACATTTCTACACCAGTACAAGTCGTCTTGACCGTGGCTTTAATTCCAACAATCTCTATCTCTTCACCAACTTTTACTATACCACGCTCAATACGGCCTGTTACTACTGTACCGCGACCTGAAATCGAGAATACGTCTTCAATCGGCATCAAAAATGGCTTATCTACATCACGCTTCGGTGCCGGGAAATACTCATCCATTGTCTCTACCAACTTAATCACCGCTGGCACACCAATATCACTCGTATCTCCTTCTAGTGCTTTTAACGCACTACCCGTTACGATCGGCGTATCATCGCCCGGGAAGTCATACATGTTAAGTAGATCTCTTACTTCCATCTCAACAAGTTCTAATAATTCCGCATCATCTACCATATCTGCTTTATTTAAGAATACAACAATATGCGGCACGCCTACTTGCTTCGCTAATACAATATGCTCACGTGTTTGTGGCATCGGACCGTCCGCTGCACTTACTACCAATATAGCACCATCCATTTGAGCCGCACCCGTAATCATGTTCTTCACATAATCCGCGTGTCCTGGACAGTCCACGTGCGCATAGTGGCGCTTGCTTGATGTGTATTCCACATGAGATGTCGCTATCGTAATACCTCGTGCACGTTCTTCTGGTGCATTATCAATATCTGCAAAGGCTCTCACTTCTCCACCAAATTTTTCCGCAACACACTTCGTTAACGCTGCAGTTAATGTCGTCTTACCGTGATCTACGTGACCAATCGTTCCTACGTTTAAGTGTTCTTTATCGCGAACAAATTTTTCTTTTGACATTTAAGAGACCTCCTAATGAAAAACTAATAACAAATTCTATACCCTTGGAGCCCACGACCGGAATTGAACCGGTGGCCTCTTCCTTACCAAGGAAGTGCTCTACCCCTGAGCTACGTGGGCTTCAAATCTTGGAGCGGGTGATGGGAATCGAACCCACACTATCAGCTTGGAAGGCTGAAGTTCTACCGTTGAACTACACCCGCACCCACTCAAAAGTCAGTTGATGATGACAACTTATCAACCAAAAACCGACCTCTAAAATTTGGAGGGGGCAGGATTCGAACCTGCGAAGGCTGAGCCGCCAGATTTACAGTCTGGTCCCTTTGACCGCTCGGGAACCCCTCCCCAAAATAAGCCGCCTATTTTCCTCAAGTTAAAGGATAATGTCAACACAAAGCGGTTTTATATGTAAAATGAATCTTTAGATATACAACACAGACTGATAAAGCACAAAAAATAAACTAAATTAGGCAATCCACCTTCTTGGCACAAATAAAATCATTGTCAGACAAACCATTAATCGCATGAGTCGTATAGCGAACTACACACTGATTGTAGCTCACTTCTAAAGTAGGATGATGATTTTCCTGATTTGAAATATGCGCAACAGCATTCACAAAGCTCATCACTCGAAAAAAATTCTTAAAGGTAAATGTCTTTGTAATCTCTTTGGCATCGTACTGCCAATGGTCTAGCTGAGTCAATAATTCATTTATTTTTTCTTGCGTTAGTGGCGCAACGCCACCTTCACAAGGCTTACATTTTTTTTCATTTAATTGATTCATAGTTAAACTCCTTCTTTATTAATATTTCGCCCATACCAACCACAGCAGCCATATAATCATCACCCAAAGTAAACATATGTAGCTGCCAGCTATCGACCCAACTTTTTATTTTGTCATCACTATCGACGACACAAAACTTACTCAAACCATAGGCAAGCCCTTGACCTTGAGCCTTAACGTAGGCCTCTTTTGCTGTCCATATTTGGTAGAAGGCCAATACTTGATCCTGATGATACTTAATATATATGTACTCTTCGTACGTAAAAAAGCGCTCAGCTATCGCGAGCAAGTCAGGCTTCTGAGATTTATACTCAACATCAACTCCTACTTCATGATTCTGTGACACCGCAACCAACGCACGTTGTTTCGAATGACTTAAATTAAAATAAAGATTTTTAGAATCTGGCAAATATGGCTTACCATATTTATCGATCTCAATTACCACCGCCCCCGGATCACACGCTAAGTATTGCGCCAGTGTATGACGCAGCATCGCATGACTCATCACATAAGATTGCTTATCTTGCTCACGGATAAACCGATTCGCACGCGCCTGCTCAGCCATAGACAACCACGACCAACCTTGTTGCTCGTCTATTTCTGGTGCATCTAGCGCTATGGGATACACATCAATCATGCACATATACTATCAAAATCAATCTTCTCTGACACCACTAACTAGACTTGATGGGATAAAACAACATTTATTCCGTAAATTTCGAAATTCATCCCTCCCAATTTACGATTCGATATCAATGGCAATATAAGCATTACCTTAAGTGGACCCCATTGGCTGGACAATAGAATAGCCTCTTTAAGATAGAATTTCCCGTTTTTTTCTCTTAGCGCGTAGCGCTTTACAGTAAATCATATAACCTGTCGTTACATTTAGTTTTACCCGTCTACTTATGAGTTGTGAGCAAAGTGGATGCAAGTTTTGGAAAACATTTTATGTTTTCCAGGGCTTGTGCCTGCTTTGTCCATAGCTCATGAATAGACTCCTTTTTATTGCAGATAAACCACTGCGGGTGTTTTATAATCGAGCGATTGATGCAATCGCTCATGATTATGATATTCAAAATATTCATTCAACGCTTCTCGTACCGCGAAGACTGTAGCAAATTCTTTAAGATAAATACACTCATATTTCACACTTCGCCATAACCGTTCAACAAAAATATTATCGAGCGCACGACCTCTACCATCCATGCTAATTTTAATTTCACGCTCTTTTAATACTTTAATAAAGTCATTTGATGTGAATTGTGATCCTTAGTTTGTATTAAATATTTCACAGATACTCTTAGCTTTCGCTAAGGCATTTTTTAATGACTCAACACAAAAATTAGCTTCTAAACTCGTGCTAATTCTCCAGTCTAAAACATACTTACTAAACCAGTCGATCATTGCAACTAAATATACAAACCCTTTTTTAAGACGGAGTAGAGTAAGAGACAAAGCGTAGCCTGACTATTTTTTTGCCTCTCCTCTCCGAACTGTACGTGCACCTTTCAGCGCATACGGCTCTCCACTTAGTTGTAGCTAACTGCCATAGCAACATCGGCGTAGTGAGATGTGATTGTCTTTCTGATTTCGTCTCTAATATAAGGATTGCTTTCTGGCAGTCGCCAACGGAAAGATAATTTAGGACTGCTCACCAAACGATATAATGAGATCCTGCATAAATTTCCTTTGTTGGTTTTGCCAAATAGATTCCATGTTTTAGCTTTGTCAGTCGCAGGTCGTTTGCACCATCTTTTCATAAGTGATCAGATGCTGCAGCGATATTTGTGGGCTAACCAATGCGCCAGTTTCCAGAAAATAATGCGATCTATTTTGCTGTAAACTTTTGCGGTAAAACCAGTATGATGATAGAATTGCGCCCAGCCTTTATCAATCTTGCTGTTGCTGTGATCCCCAGAGAGCTCTTTACTCAGTGCTTGAGCAAAAGCTTTAGTTTGATCTTAGGAATCGTAGTCACTTCTAGTCTTGACCACCATCCTCAGCAAAACGCTGGAGTCACGCAGTTATAAGAAATTTTTGTCGTGTATGGAGTTGTAATATTTATTTCCTAAAATTATACTATTTATCTTTGTCACAATATAAGGAATGTAAAATGACACACAATCGTAGCTTAGTTAAGCTGCAGTTAGCTGCTTTTAATTTTATTATCTGTTCTGTTAGCTGTTATGGGAAGTATGCTCCTTTTGATATTCCTAAGGATGACGTGAGTGCTCAATATTATAGTAAGTGTGTTAGTATGACTAATACATTGATAAAAAACCCTGGAAATGTCCTATTTATAAAGGATGGCTTGAAAACTACGCCACCGACCACAGTTGCTGGGTGGATTGGGCCAAATACAAGCCAAAATTATAGAATAGCTTATCTTTATGGCGCCCCTGTGGGCTGTTGTTTTGGCTGCTTCCTAATGCGTAATAATAAGAATGCTGGGATCGAGGCATGTTTGATGAGGTTCTATGATTTTGAGAATAAGGATTATAAAGTTTATGGTGGTACAGGTCTTGGTAGCGGTATTTGTAAGCCTAAGACAGCAACATCCTTTATGAACAATGTGCTTAAAGATGTTACTAAAATTAAGTAAGCTTCTAAGAACTAAAGGATGGTTTATTCGGCCTCCAAGCATAAGCGACTAAAGCTGCAAGTGTATTTACTAGGAAGTTTACCGGGCTACGATGACGAGAATGTTCAATGCGATATAAATTTTTCAGTTGATCAATAATCGTTTCAATGATACCGCGTTTGTTTAGGAAGAATTTTTCAAACGCAGAATACATTTTCTTTTTTATATTTTTGCGCGCCTTGGTAATGAGCCACCCATCAATTCAAAATGCTCAATATCAGCTCTATCTCCCTTTTAATAACCAATTCACTTCAAGTGGAGACAGATTCAACACAGAATCACAAACAAACAAAAATGAATCTGCTGATTGTTTTGTTTCACAATCAATACGGTGACTCTTTAGTCTTCTATCAAGGTGGAAGCCACAACGTTTTGCTACAGCAACACTTTTTTCATTTTCAGGTTATGTACATATTTGTACTTTTTGAGCTCTAAGACCAATTAAGGCATAGCGTGTTAATCCATTAACAAACTCAGTTACTAACCCTTTACCCTGATAATCCTTATCTAGCCAATAACCAGTCTCATAGATTCCTGTAATAGATCAAGTAGACTATTAGTATTTTCTTCGACTGTAACAATATCCATATTTACCTTTCTTCACTTAACTTAAAATATCGCGCAGCCTTGGATCATGCTTACTAGGCACAAACTCAATTAGATTATATTCAGCTATTCCTTCTTGATGAAATGGATCCTCTTTAATAATTTCGGCAGCGCTCGCTTTATCTGTGAGTGCTAAAATTACACCGCCATCTCGTGGTACCTTCCTGCCAGAAGCAATAAAGATACCTTGACCATAATATTTATCTAAAAACTGGATATGTGTTTCAAGAAACTGCTCCACGTCTGAAAGCGGTTTTATGTAAGTAAGCTCAATAATTACCATGCTATTCACCTCAATAACTAATCTGATTCAAAATTCGTCGAATAAATTTAGCTTTATCTTCTGTGTATCGCTCTCTATCATTAGTATACTTTTTTGCTAAATCCTGCTTCAGTTTGATATACGCTTGTCTATCGGCAGGTGATTTATTTAATATATCATGAAATTTGACGTAATTCTCAAAGTCTCTACCTGCCTCCATAATATGCACATGATGCGTTCTTCTTGTTCCAAATGGTGGCATTCCTTTGAAAAAACGTAAATGAGATTTATCTGGATTGTCAGACCAAAATACATAGCCTAAGTTTTCAAGCGGCTTAATCCAAGCACCAGCCTCTTCAATAGAACTTACTGAGATGAAGATATCAATAATAGGGCTTGCAATCATGCCTTCTATGGCAGTACTTCCCAAGTGCTCAATCTTAGAAAAAGGCAAATTAATAATATGCTTAATTGATGACATTTCAGCATTCGCTAGCTTTTGCCAACTGAGATCATAGGACTGTAAAACAATTTCATCTGTTGCAGATAATTGATCACTTTGCGCATGCCCAGTCATATAATCAATATACCTGACAAAGGAACTTTTTCCTTCAACATAGGAAACGATATCAGTCGCAAATTCAACTGCTAAATCACGCTTAATTTGTGAGTAAGCTCGAGCAACTTCTGAATTTTGATGCAAATAATCGCGAAAAGCTAAATGACGCTCTATTTCAGAATTACCCGCTTCAAATAAATGTATATGATGGGATCGCTTCTCCTTACTTTTCCAATAAAACCGTCTTCCCGGAATCCCATACTCACCCATACACTCATAACCTAAATGCTCAAACGCTCTATTATGTTGATCGACCTGAGATAAATTCGATACAACAGGCAAAATATCAATAATAGGCTTTGCATCTATCTCTGGGATAGACGTACTACCGATATGATGTATCTGAATACAATTCGCACCTAAAATTTTCTCTACTGCACGACGCTCCTCTTCAAATTGTGTAACCCAATTCTTGTCATAAGGAAGCAATTTTACTTGTCTTATTTTTTCTGAAGAAAATTGTGGGTTCTCTAGGATATATGAAAGATGCATTAAACCGGTTGGTTGATATAATTCATTTTTTACATACTGAAATCCAAGTTTTTTCAGCAGATATTTTGAAGCTATATTCTCAGGATGATGCCCAGCAAACAGTTTTTGCACATGAAGTTTTTTAAAAGCATAATCTATTGTGCCTAATGCCGCCTCTGTCGCATATCCATTACCCCAGAATTCTGGAATAAGATGGAACCCTAATTCGTAAATATGCTTTCCCGCAACGTAAGGACGCAACCCACAGCAGCCTATTATTTGATTTTTTTCTTTCAACACGAGCGCCCAGTATTGCACTTTAAATTCTTTATCTAGTTGAATCTGATCCATTAGTTTTTTTTCAATATCCTCATCTGTCAACCGTTCACGAACATCTATAAACTGCATAACCCGAGGATCACTCCACAGCTTAATAGCTGACTTAAGATCAGCTTTATCCCATTGTCTTGTATATAACCTTTTTGTTTCAAATATCATTTTTTATCACTTTGTTATAAAGCACAACAGCACCTTCATATTACTGGCGTTTTTTTATGGTTAATCAGATTTATTTCTGACATTTTTATCTCAAAATCCAAAAATACTCGGCTAACTCGCAAAAAGCGTTCCGGTGAATCTGTCACACAAAACTGGATTGACCGATACTGCTCTGATTGAGATTCTAGAGATAAAGCTTTTAGCTGTGTCTCCACCACTTTTGCTGTCTCATATGCAGAGTTAATAATAGTTACATCACGACCTATAAATTGCTTTATCTCTCGAGAAAAAATAGGAAAATGAGTACAACCTAGAATAACTGTATCGAAGTGACTCTCTAAGTGTGGGGATAGATATTTTTTGATAACTGCATTTGAAATAGAATCATTAACACAACCTTCCTCAGCCAATGCGACCAGCAAACCACATGACTGTGCTTGAATTTGGATGTCTGGACTTAACGATAATAAAACCTCATGATATGCTTTTGAATGGATCGTTGTCTCCGTAGCCAGTAAAAGTATTTTCTTGTTTTTGGTAGCTAAATTTGCAGCATATGCACCTGAACTAATAACACCTACAATCGGCAGCATTGGGAATTTATCCTGAAGAAATGGAAGTGCAGATGCAGTTGCTGTATTGCAAGCTATCACCAACATTTTCACACCACTTTCATATAAAATTTTAGTCATTGCTAGAGAATACTCTCTAACTGTATTTTCACTTTTTGTCCCATAAGGCAATCGAGCTGTATCGCCCAAATAAATAAAACTCTCATTGGGAAATAAAGTAACCAATTCACGCAGAACGGTCAGGCCGCCCATACCAGAATCAAAAACGCCTATGGGTAGTTTTGACCTCATTGCTTATCCTTTCTCTGTTATTTTTAGTTATTTATAGCTAATTGTACTTGTTTTCTAGTCCTAGAAATAACATATTAAGATTTAATAGTATCTAATTTCTATCAGATTATTATCAGGATCTCTAAAGTAGATGGAAGTACCGATACCATTTGCACCACCACGCTCAACCGGCCCTTCTTCAATATCAACACCATTTAAATCTAATCTTTCCTGAAAATCATAAAATTCATGCTTTGAAACAACCAAACAAAAATGATTGAGATTTGTATTCTTTGGAATTTGTTTAACTTCATTTTGTTGCCACATTTCTTTAGGAAACAAATCAATAATATTATCATCAGAAATACGTACGATGGGGAAGGGAGCATTTCCTTTTTTATAAGCTTCATATCGCTCAATTGTGCATTTCACAATATCCGCATAGAAATGAACCATCTCTTCCATATTAATAACATTTAAAACTATATGATCAAACTTCATCATAAAACGCCCATAAGACAGATATATAATAAGCAGCCTAGCATAAAAATCAGCTTAAACTGCAATAAATTAATTACCCCCTAATAATGTTTATAAATTGCCCGAGAGACTCTTTGGAAAAGTTTTTCCCAACTTCATCTTCATCCGCATAATGAAAATAGGTACCCAAATACTCCATCCCAAGATATTGAGCTGTGTTTTTGAGGGGCACTTCAAACCCATCTATACCTTTTGGATGGGTAATATACGATGCAATCACTGCTAATTTTTTACCACGCAGCTTTCGACCTGCATCTTTGTCGATAGACAGCAAATCTGAAATACGATCGATAAAACACTTCATCTTAGCGCTAACACTGTACCAATACACCGGGGTTGCAAGGATAATTACATCAAAAGACAGCAATAAACTCATTAACTCATGAAAGTCATCATGTTGATTAAAATCATAACTGTACTCGTTCACTTTGATTTTTGCTAAATCCACTACAGGCAATGGAAAACCCAATTGCTGATGAACTATCTGGATTGCTTCAAAGGTATTACCCTCACTACGTGAGCTACCGAACACTATTGCAGCATGAATGGGGTTATTTTTTGTTAGCTTTTTTTGGAGGTTAATATCTATCATAATTTAATCTTCTAAACGTTCTCACTAAAAGCCTATTCAATCGGGTGATCATAGTAATCGTGAATATGCTTCGCTAGCAAGCGATCAATTAAAATTGCATTTGGCACCGATGCAAACGGACGTCGCGCATGCACGCGATCATTCACCCACGCACCCTTACCTGCCCAACTGTGGCTGGTCGTGATGCACTGCAGCGCAAAATCTTTTAAATGATAGCGCTGCTGAATTTGCAAACAGCCATTTAAGAAAACATCAACATAAGACTGTGCGATTGGGTAGGCTGTATTAGGCAATTCTAATTGTCCAGATTTTACTACATAAATCCACAAGGATGCGTTTTTAGGTGGCTGATGTTGCGCTAAAAAATGTATATCCTTTCTGGATACCTGTACACGACAATAACCTGATTCACGTTGATCAGCCTGTTTAATTTCCGCAGTAGTAACTGGATAATAAATGGCATTTAAATGCAACCCCGCTTTCTTAATCAAAGTTAAAAATGTCGTCTTATAAGCACCTCCATGCAAACCCCACACACGCTGACAGCCATAGAGCTCTAATGGGTAGACATACCTTGCCTGTGGGTTAGTGCGCAAACGTGAGTGTGTCTCTATCAAGCTTCCATAGCCAATCAAATAATTCTTACGCGATAGATCAAGACTTGGTTTGCACGCATCAAAGGCATAGCTCACTACTGAGAATAAGCATAAAAGAGATATGAAAAGATGCATCTTTACCTCACAAGATCAGGAAAATGTAACCATGCCAGAAGTATATTTTAATGTCAATTGACCTTGCTAAAATGTCATCTTGGCGCAACTTAGTTGCGCGACAATTTTTTAGCGCGATAATACATATCGCAACACGTTAACAATAGGCGTTAAAACGAACAAGAAACACAAATGATTCTGAGCCATAAAACCACTTTCTTTAACGTCTTGGGAAATTATGAGTTACAGCATCAGCCTCATCATCTGCAGACACTGCCGCTCGATCTGCAAACAACCGTTGTGACAATGTCATTTTAACTACTTCACGAGGTTGTGTGTCCAGCACACAAGGCCTTTTATCAATCTTAATCTCACCATTAATGGCATAAAGTTCATGTGCAGTAAAAGAGGCTACAACTTCTTCTTGATGATCTGCTAAAAAGCAATGCCAATGTGGTGGTTTTTGATTAAAAACGGACTCAACATTTTTACGTTTATCATCAAAAAAGTTTATCTCATCTAAACAAATACCATGCTTTACTCGATATTTATTCTCAATCGTTTCGATCATCAGTACCTTATCTTTCACTTTCTTTTGATTGGCATGATAAGATTCTAAATCATTACCATCATCTCCGTAGCACGGTAGATAAGCAACATAAATAGGTACAGACTTTCTTACTTGTTGCCCATTTTCACCTGATCTTACCAAATAAAACGTATCCAAATAAAATTTACCATTATCTTCATTCGTAATTACCTCATGCATTGGACTCTTTTCTAAGTCCCACTCTCGAAACATTACTTTTAAATGCTGCTCGACAACACGAATATCGCGATGCATAGTGACAATCGAAAAATAAGTATTTGACGCACTGTCGTGCACTGCGTGATAGCCTTGTTTGATATTCTCATCTGCAATCTTTGGATTTAAAAAGGGGTCTTTACGGTCAAATGGCGCTTTAAACCCAGTGTTTCTTACTGTTGCACACTTATCAAAATCACTTGCTACCAATACATGTTTCATAACCAACCCCTAACTTACTGAATTATCTAATCTATTTATTTTTGATTATTAATTGTACATATAATTAAGGAGCTAGCAAGCAAAAATAGCACTTTTTTACTTATTCATTCGCACCATAAGATTCTCTTAAGAAAGCAAGACTTAACAGGCTTACCACAAAGCATAATGGCAGGGTTATCATAGCAAATTTATAATCCTGAACGCTATAAACGTGCACGCCATTTACAATCGCATTATCAGAGTGCTTTACCAGCAACCAGCCAATAATCGGCTGAAAACAAGCACCGATAATAACCGAGGCCATATTCGCAAGGCTCATCGCTGTACCCGCAAGTGCTTTTGAATTAGACTCACGTGCAACCACATATGAAGTTGCTACACCGACATTACTCATGCCATATAAGAATAATAAAACAAACAGTTCACCTACAGATAATTGAGGAATATAAAGCACACAAGACATCGTTATTAAACTAAAACATGCAGAAAATATGAGTACAATTTTTCGTCTTTTAATCCGATCTGAAATCCACCCAGCAATAGGTGCGCCGATTGCCCAGCCAATAAAAATCATACTAATCGCACTAGCAGACACTGCATGACTAAAACGATAAACATGATGTAAATACGTTGCCCCCCACAGTTCAGCAAACGCGGCTGTCGGCGCAAATAAAAAGCCGACAAAAAGCGCATTAAACCAGTTTTGTCTGTTCTTGAAGACACGCACAATACCCGCAAGCACTGGAAACTGTTTGGGAATAGGCAGTCTTTGTGTTGACGTTAAATCATGCGGTTTATCCTGGACAAACCAGCCAATTAATATTGCTAATAATATTAATATCAAGCCGATCATTCCCATCGTATCACGCCAACCAATCTGTTGAACCAACATCGATACAGGCCCTTCACCCACTGCCGCACCCAACATTCCCAGTGCTTGTGTTGCACCAGCAATCAAACCAAAATGAGATAAGGGAAACCAACTGCTTGCAAGCTTTAATGCACCAACAAATGCAAATGCTGCACTCAAACCCATTACAAAACGCATTAGTTCTGCAACTTCTAAACTATGTGCATGTGCAAACCAAAAAGAACTTAAACCACACAGTGCTGCTGCAATCGTAATTGAGCGATGCGCCCCAAAACGATCAACAATTGCACCTACTGGTAGTTGCATCGCCACATAGGCATAATAAAAAAATGCAGATAATGCGCCGAGACTAAATGCATCCACCCGAAAGGCGCGCATCAACTCTTCGACCATCACACTTGGCGCAACACGCGCAAAATATTCGGCAAAGAAAAAGCCTGCCGCTAGAGCCCAAATCAACCACGCCCGCTTTGATACTAAATGCTTCTTCATATGAGTATTACCTCAAAAATTAATGAGATATTATAGGGTAAAAAGAAAGAAGTTACGATCTTGTTGTCGAGGTCGTCGTGCGAGAGCCAAGGCTGGCAGAAAGAGAAATAGAGCTTGCTAAAGTTAAGTGCACGTATTGTTCATAAACGCAACATCGATTCCTAAAATCAAATGGTTGTCTCATATTATTTCTCCAACTTTATTAAATGTCTTAACGACTGTACAACAATCTCATATTCTATTAGAAAAATCCAGCGCTAATGCTAGAATGGCTGCTCTAAAAATATTTTTTGTAAGGAAGTAGATTATGAGAATATGCAAAGATATCCCATCGGGCCTAGCAAACGGATTGTTAATGGGTACTATTGTTTCTGCTAACTGGACGCTAAACTCAACTGATACTGAACTACTAACGGGTGGTTCGCTAAAGTGTCTTGTAGCCATGATCACATTAACTGCCATCGGTGGGTTTGTTGGTTTTGCAAATTGCATACGTCGCGATGCACGAGAAATTGAACCTGATGAAACTGACAAAACCATACTAGCAATTTATTTATATGCTCTAGCTTATCTGTATGCAACCTTACCAACCTTACCTACTATTTCTGATACATTAGCTGATTTAAAAGAAAGATGGAATAGCATTTTTAAATTTCAGCCCTGAGTAAATAGATAACAAACTACTGTATTGACATCGCATCGTTTTGAAAGAGACAATGCGTACATGAACAAGCAAAATACCTTTGTGCTTCTTAAGGCACTTTTAAATCGACCCTCTTTATACACTAAAACAAAATTGCATACGGTGCTTATCAACAATAAGCATGCACGATTTTATTGGCAACAATTTAAAAGACACATTCAAAAAACTTAACTACACAAGAAAAACATGAAAACAAATAAAGAAAATACAATCGTACTTTTTAAAGAAAAAACCATTCGTCGCACTTAGCATAATGATGAGCAGCAGTTTAGTGTCGTTGATATTTGTACTGCCTTAACTGGCCGTGTAGATAAATGAATACTCACAACATAAAAATTAATCGAGGATTTATAATATGTATCGTTTTTTAATCACCATTACCCCCCCCCCACAAGAAAATAGCATTTAACCATATCCGTCAACTATCTGTTTCCGTACAGAAGCAAGTACTATATTGATCTTCTAGCAACACATCAGTACACTACCTCCAAATAAAACATAACGGAGAAATACTATGGCTCAATACACTAAAATCATACCTGCTATGCTTCTAGGTGCTTTTGTCAGTGTTACACAAGCAAACGTTCCTTTAGACATGCCACAAGATCCACAAATAAAAACCGATCAAAGCAACCTTGCGCATAAAAGATTTAATATCGAATGGAATGTATTACCTACAGTTATCGGCTATGCCTCTGGAAGCGCTAACGTTAAGATACTACCTGCAGTTGCTGTTGGTGCTTATGGTGGTGTTGAAACTTGGGCAACCGAGCATGCCACTATGTACAACTTCGGCGGACAAATTACTTATGCATTAAACGGTGAGTATATGTCTGATGGCTGGCTACTCACACCATTCATCGGATACGTCTACTATAAAGAAAATAACCATACCGCAACTAATGGTGTTAGCGGCGGTGTTATCGCAAGTTACCAATGGATCTGGAAATCAGGCTTTAACGTACAACTCGGTATCGGCCCAGGCTATGCCTCTACTAAAACAGGTGCTGCTAAAATTAAAGGCCTCTATCCAGCTATCGCGTTTAACCTCGGATATGCAATCTAACCAACCGAAACTAACTCCTCGCTTTATGGTGAGGAGTTATATAATCAAAACTAACACCTCAGAATACTTAACTAAAATTGTAAATATTATTCATGCTAAAATTAGCTGTTTTTTAACACGACCTAAACCTTACCAGTAATCTTAGTTGATACACGATATAGGACATGCCTTGATAAACGGTGTGAAAACTCTAATTTCAGCTGGTTAAAGTCATGTAGCAACTGTTAAATGATTAATACCGGTGATTTTCATGAGCAACACCCTCATCAGATCGGCTTTTCTTTAACCACAAGTGGCCACTGAAATATACTGGGCTTTTAGCCCAAAAATAAAACTTCATGTTCAAAATTAATTTTTTCCTTTTAACATATCTGCAGAATAAAATGTGCCACGCCAATATATTCCTTTATTTCTATAAAAATGAACAACAGAGTTAATGATAACATAAGGATATATAATTAATCCCAAAGGATAGAACCAGATGTATTTTAGAGAAATTTTGAAAAATTTCGCTACCTCAAAATAAGAAAGAAACAGTAACACAGCAGATAATATATTTAGAAATTTTGTAACACCATGAGTAAAAAAACACGCTGCCACTGGAAAAACAAAAATAATATACCATGCCAGAGTCATTAACATAGTAGGAATTAATTTGTAATTAAGGTATGCATAGGAATTTTTTTGAAGCCCCCGAAATAACCCCCTTAAAGTTGAGTACCATTCAATAGAAACATTTTCTTGAGCATTTAAAACTTCCTGAGAAAATCCATTATCCTTAATAGATTTTCCTAGACGAATATCATCAACACACTCTAACGCCATTGCTTGATGTCCGCCACACACAACATAAGCTTTTTTCTTAACAAGACAAAATACGCCCATATTAAATGATTTTTTTGAGCGTGTTGATTTTGCAAGCCATGGTTTCAGAGGTATAACCAGCCCATGACCTTTGTGGACAAGGTGAACAACATTATAAAGAAATCCTTTACAAATATAGTGGGCAAGCAACGATATATGGTCTAATTTATTTTTAAGTGCATGACTCATAGAACGTTTTAAACAATCTGAGTTCATATGCACATCAGCATCCATAAATAACAACCATTCTCCTGTTGCAACTTCCGCTCCCTTATGCGATGCATAATTTTTACCGAGCCAACCTGCAGGTAACCTATCAATATGCAAAGCGCTAATACAACTCTCTTTACGCTCAACGAAAGAATTAATAATATCTCCCGTTGCATCAACTGAACGGTCATTGACGCAAATAATTTCAAAATTTGGATAATTTTGTTTTTCTAATCGACGCAGCGTTTCAGCGATACTAATTTCTTCATTACACGCTGTTACAATGATACTTAATTTAGGAAACGGTAAATCTGCAACCTCAATATCTTTTACTGCCCGCATTGACCTAAGGCCTAGCAATGTTTCGATATAAGAAATCAAGAGAATTAAATACGTTAATATAGATAAAATAATAAGCATGAATAAACCTCCTAACAAAATTCCTGTATTTTTTTTGCCTCTGCAAGTGATTCAACCAAATATTTAAAAGCCTTCCCCTCTAATAAAGGAATAAAATCTGTTGCAAGCATTCCTACACGATAAGTAATCAATATTTTCTTCATCAAACCTGGAACAGAACCATAACATTCCTTCGCCATGTCATAGAATTTAAAAGCTATTGACTGGCTAAGTGAATGACATGGAGATAACTGTAAATTCGCTTTAATGGTATCAACCAGCGCTGAATAAGCGGCCACATAATCTGCCACTTCGTTATCTGAAAAGCCACGCCAAATACTATATAAGTGTGCGAGTTCTTGCTCAGTATAAAATTTCTGAAACCATTCCTCTTCACTATCAGAGTGTAGAGCTCTAATTGCACCAGCAATTAGAGACCAATCAAGTTGCTCAGCATATTTCTTTAACAAAAGAATATCTTCAAGCAAGTTGGCTGTTTTCATCAATACGCGCGCTCTACTTTTTAAAGACTGCACTTGAGTTTCTAAAACATGCTCAACTTCCCGCTTGTCTTGTTCAAGTAGTTTTTTAATTTTTGAAACTGAGAGACCTAAGTACTTAAGTGTCAATATTTGCTGAAGCGTTAATAAATCGTTATTAGTATATTTTCGATAGCCATTATCTGACTTCATCGGCTTTAGCAAACCAATATCATCATAGTATTGCAGTGTTCTTTTTGTAGTGCCCGTGAGCCCGCTAAATTGGGATATACTATAAAATTCAATCATGGTAATAAACAACCTAATCTACGACAGAGTTAGGCATTTTAAGGTATAACGTTACGTCATAGTCAATAAAAAATCGTTGCTATTTTTTTAATACAAAAAGGGAGTAATAGCGTATTAATTTATAGCAGAACCTGACACATACACGACATAGCTGCGCATCAAAATGTACTCAATGTTATGCTTATCCCGTATTTTTATGGTGGCTTACTGCTGTTATTACTATTTTTAGCGAGACGATCTTCCAGCTCTTTTACCTTTGCTGTTAATGCAGCAAGTAACTGCCGCCTGATCAAAGTTCAGCCCGTAGGGCTGAATAGTTACTGATGCATCCTGAAAATTCTTAACTCGTTGCTCCTTCTCTGATTTTTTTAGACGTTTCAATTTTTATTGAAAATGGCACAAGTCAGGAAATAGTTTGATTAGTAATACCTTTTAGAGTGTAGTTATTAAACACTATTTAACACGAGGTTGCACTTGAAGTGCAAACCTCCTTCTTCTTGTCTTGTACGAAAAAAAGTTATGTACATTTTGACTGTGTAGATTTATAATTACGCCAATCTTAGAGGCGTTTTGTGTAATCAGATAAAAAAAGGGGGGGGTGAAGTGTATTTTAACGGTATTGTTGATCCTGATCATATTTTAGAAAAGTATCCTAACGTTCTTAAATCGCTACTTGAAGCAGATTATCAACGTGTTGATTTAGAAAAGAAAAGAGAAAAGTCTGGGACAATTTACTCCTTGAAAATTAATAATGGCGCACGAATCATTGCTGGTATCTATGAAAATAACTTATATGTACTAAGTGATTTTAGTGCAGCAGAACATGACAAATACGAACGGTTCATCAACCAAATGGCTTATAAGTGCTATAAAAAAAGCATAGCGCAGCATCAAAATAAAGAGGTTACGTATAAACTCACTAAGCAAACTGATGACGGGGAAGCTTTAGCGCATCCGGTTGAAAATATCATAGGCATTAGCCCTTTGGTAATTTATGGCAAACAAGTTTTAGAGTTAACAGATGTACAAGAACAAGCACGCCTTGTTCCACTTCCAGCCTGGATTATAGGCTCTGCCGGCGCAGGAAAAACGGTTGTGATGTTTGATATACTGAAGCAATTACTTGATAAGCGACAAACTGATACATCAGTGTTGAAACGGAATGACGAAGATAGCCCCGTTGTGTATCTTGCACCACACGCACTCGCTGCGGACATGAAGCAAAAATGGCATGATGCTGCAGCTGATCATAATTTCAAGCCCAGTGATGTCTTGTTTCTTACAGTTGATGATTTAGTGCGCCAAATTTATCAGCATATAGGTGTTGCCTACCAGCTTTGCGACCAAACAACATTTGCTAGCTGGTTAAGTAATGCGTTAAAAAGGATGAAATTAAGCGAAAAGCAACAGACCTTTTTTAAAAAACACAAACAACCTGCACGAATTATCTATCATGAATTAAAGTTAATTCAACTTTATGATACAAGTGAATATCTAGATTTAGGCGAGCGAACCAGCTACTTTGAAAAAAATGATGAATTCCGAGAATTAGCGTTATCTTTACATGAAAAATATAAAAAATATCTGTCTACAATAAGTCCTGTAGGGATTGATCTGAATTTAACAGCATTAGATCTAGAAAACCTAAAAGTCTCATATTTTGCGATTGATGAAGCCCAGGAGACGCCATCATTACTAAGTCATGAGTTGTCCAAACACTTCCCTTGTATTTGGGCGGGTGATGAGCAGCAAACTCTAGATGACTTAATCACTTTTGGCCCAATAGGAAAGATACACAAAGTAGTTCTTGATAAATCCCACCGTGTACCAAGTAAAATTGCAGCTTTTGTAAATCGCTTATTAAGACTGCAAAGATTAACTTTAGAGGGACGGGTGACACGCTATCAACAGGATAGCTTTGAGTCGGCTCTTGGAGCCGAAGGAGCTGTAGAGTGGCTCGATAGCTTGGAAGATTGTGATAAATTAAAAGCACTCATTAGAAGTCCTGAAGCTATAGCAAAAATAGCCATTATTGTTTTTACGAAAGATGATCTCGAAAAAGCACAAGAAGAATTCAATACCCAATTTGTGTTTCTACCTCATGAAATACTCGGTCTCGAATTTGATTCTATTGTTTTATATAATGTCGCAGATGTGCTTAATAGAATAGAAGATAGCCACTACACAGCATTAATAAATGATGGAGAAGAAAAAAATAATCGACCCAAAGAAACCGGGAAGCTCACTAAAGAAGAACATGCCTTAAGGGCACTTCACGAAGTATATATTGCAGCAACACGAACGATGAAAAGTTTGTATTTAATAGCAAACACCAAAGCACAAGCGGAACTTACAAAGAAACAAAAAAGACAGGCTACTCACGCAAAAACAGCATTAATTTGTAATGATATAATAAAAGCAGCCACGGAAACAGCTCCCTTGGATATAACACCACAAGAATCTATTAGCGACCGATATGTTTTAAATGTTGATGATAAAATGCGCATAGAAAAAATAGTTGCACGTTTCATATTAGATAAGAATGAGACTCGAGCCCAAGAAATTTTTGAAAATTCAGGATATGATCTTGGCAGCTTTGCTTCTTTCAAGAGACAGGTTCTTGAACAAAATACTACAGACACCGTCTTGGAAATTAAGGGAAGTAAAGTTAAATCTCTTCACTTAGAATCAAAAAATGCTTCACAACTACAACAAAAAATAACATTTAATTATGCATGTAATGGCCCTGTTAAAGAAAATGCAAAAAAAATTATCGAATTTATTTATAGCCAAAGAAAAGAAATAGATAATAAAGTTTTATGTGCTATTTTTTTTAATAGTGACGAAAAATTTCAACCATATTCCTGCATGTTTGAACATTTTCTATTAAGCAACCAAGCTGAACCAGGATTTAGTGAGCTGTGTACTCAACTCACTGACCCTCATACACTCTCCTCTCTTAATAAAAACTATATCACCCTACAACTTCTTTTGAATCAGAACCAGTTTTGGTACTTGCTTGAATCAACGTCAGCTGATTTAACTCCTTTTTGGGAGTTGATTAAAAATTGTGACGTACTATTTGAACTGGTCAATGATGTAAGACAATTATTCAAAATCCTTGCAAAAAAACTTGTATTGCCCTCAGTAAAATATGAAGGCGTTTCTATTGGAGATATCATGTCATTATCCCCTTCATTTAATGAAATGCTAGATAAGTATGAAAAATTATTTTGTAGTTTTTTTAAGGCAGGCAACCCAGATTTTCTTTTGACTCCCTATATTAACGATAAAAGCAATAATGAGGCTCATGCGTTATTGAGCATAAGAAATTCTTTATTTTTAAAATTTTCCGAAACTCTAACATTAACTCAGCCAGGTTCTATAGTATCTATGCCACAGAAAAAATTGGATGAAACTATTGACCTTTTAAAACAAAATAAAGAACTTTTCATTAGATATTATTTAAGGTATGGCACACCTAACCATTCAAATTTTCATTTTATTTTTAACAACATGACAGAAGAAGAAGCAAAAACTAAACTAACATCTTGGTATGAAAAAGAAGATTTGTTTGAAATCTACAATTGGACAAAAGACTGTCTTTTGAAAAATATAAATCAAGTCAAACATGGCTTAGCCATACTGCATAAGTTAACTTATTTTTTCCCTAAAACTAATCTCTATTATGCAAAAGAGTTAGAGAAATACAACCTCTCACACGAGGCGAATAAGTATTTTTTTAAGGCAGCGTTGCTTGGGGTGAAGGATGCTTATTCAGAAGTTGCGGAACTTTGCAGAAAGTCTGGTGAAAAAGGTTTATTGTATGCTTTCTGGCATTTTTTAGCTAATGATTGTGAGCCGAGTGAAGCACTAAACGAACCCCTAGCAGAGCTAGCTCCATTAAAAGCACCAATAGCGGCAATAACAAAAACTGGCTCGTCAAAAAATAAAAAAGGCTCTAAACAAAAGCAAAAGAGCAACGCCTCTAATAACAACTTTAAATCATTGCTTGAATTCGTAGTGAAAAACGATAATTGGACAGTAGCACAAAAAGCATTATCTATACTCTTTTTAACCAGGGACTTTGATTTATTTTCAGATATCTTCTTGGCCGCTCAGAACAAATTATTTCCACGCCATATACCCTCAAAAACAATACGCAAAAGAAGCATAACTCCACTAGATCATCTATTAGTTTTTATAGTGAAATGTATATGCTCTCAAAGGAACAGAATGTCTCAAGGGATTATAATCAACGCATATGATTCGGGTTTTTATCATTTTTCAAACACACTCCTTTCCCGCCCCGCAGATAACTTTCAGCAACATATTTTTTCGATTTTTAATGACATTCGTGTAAATATGAATTTTTCTTCTTCAGGCTTACCAACCTTTCTAAAACATACACCTCCCCCTCCTCAAAAGGCTGAGCGCTGGACGGGTAAACTACCTGATGATCCACTTTTTACAATAGAGGATCGTGAAACATACGTAAAGGATTGTAAGGAGTATAATTCTGAAATAAATTGGGAAAGCCACAAGCGTAAAATTTCTGCTATAAAACTATTGTTAAACTATAATAATGATGAATTGCTTGTGAAGTTTTTTAATGACATAGATGAAACAGGCCAAACAGCCTATCAAGGCGTGCTAGAGCATGATACCTTTTTCGAAAATTTATTAGAACACTTTACTTCCATCGAAAATGTAGTTGCATTATTTAAACACCCTCAGTTTTTGCTTGGACTATTCGACCCAACGATCACGCTCCAAAAATTCACTAGCTATGTTGGGATGATGTTTCACTATCTTAAAAACCTTCCTCATAAAGAAAAAGATAATCTAAATGTTAAGCCGTTATTTGAGCTGTTTACTCGTTATTATTCTGTTGGGAATAATCATTATTACAATCACCTGTGGCAAATTGCGATGGAAGGTAAATATAATGAGCGCGCAAAAATACTGACTGTTACTCTTTTTGATTTTTTTGCAGATAAACTGGATAACGCTACACCAATGTTTCGCCAGATGAATGTTTGGTGTTTATACCTTAAATTTGAAGATGTAGGAAGGTGTCCTATTGAAGAACTTAAGTCTCTTGCTCGTATGGGTTATGTCCCTGCTTACTATAATTATGGATTAGAAGTAGGTGAAGAAGAAGGTGAGGCCTATAAGCGCCTAGCAATGGACCTCGGGTATGACCCAAAAAGTATAGACTTGGGGTCTGCACCCACGTATTCACCAGCCCATTTAACTTCCCAACCGTTAAGACAATTTCGTGCTCCTTTGTTTTTTGAGAACTCTCCAAGGACGCCGAAACTCACAGAGGAGGCTTTATTACGTAAAAAACCAGGTACCAGCCTATAGTAGAACATCCACTTTTTGTTTTGCATTATATTGAGATGGATACGGATCAGCTGATTGCTATTTTTTGCCAACTTGATGATTATTATGCTTATCCCGCATTTTTTACGTATTTAACCTCAATTCTGGATAAATGTTCAAAACAACAACAGTAGCTAATGGTTTAATAGGTAAAAACTTTAGAATCTTCTTTATATATAGCACTGTTAAGAATGGTTGGTGCATTTTAAGCGAGAATTGCCATTTGTTTCGAGGCAAAAGACATTAAAAATAAGGCGCGTAGCCAAAGCTACGTAACGCCATTTTTAATGGTTTTTAACGAAGAAACAGAGGGTTAGTCGACGCTTAAATTGAACAGTTATCCAGAATTGAGGTTATTTACCTGAATCAATTTATAGACTACTATTCGCTCTGAAAAATCAATGTAACAACCTAGAATGAAATATACCAACGAACATGCATGAGCTGTCATTTAATAGGTTACATAATAAATGCCTGGCTGCGTAATAAATTTTTATCATTTAAATACGTAATTAATACCACCGCGAACAATATTTGTATTTAATTGTACTGAGTGTGTTGCATTGTAAGTAGTAACAGACCCGACGCTATTAGTAGAATTAGAGTTAATATGAATATATAAATATTCCGCCATCAACTGCCAATGTCTGGCCAAAGCAAGATTTGCACCTGCACCAACTGTCCAGCCTATTGCCATATTTGAAAGAACACCTCTTTCACTAAAGGCAATATTTTGCTGAGTAATCGTCTGTGAATATTTTTCATAGCCTGCTGCCAGACCACCAGACACATAAGGAAGAAACCACTTAAAACTGTAACCCAATCTTGGCCGAAGTGTTAATAACCAATTTGCCTTAAAAGAAGAATCGATAACATATATATTTGCTGAAGCAGGATTCGTAACGGCACCACTAGAATAACTTTTGTCTAACTCAACATAATCAATGTCTGCGGCAATACCCGGTACCCATTGCTTGATTTGATAGTTATAACCAGCCTGAACGCCTCCTGTATAGCCATTAACTTTAAGTGACCTCTCAGCAAATGGTGTTAAAAAAACATCATCTTGAGTACCATCTGTAAGCCAATTACCCTTGAAGCTAATTGATTCATTAGCCTTCCCCCAACTATAACCAGAATTACCACCCATATAAAAACCTGTCCACAATGCAGCACTATCCCCTGATGCGATATCCGGACCGCCAGCAAATAATCTAGCTGAAAATATAAGTAAAAAAAAGCAAGAGAACTTAGAAAGCAATTGAAATTTAATCCTCATTTAAAACCATCCTAATGTTTGTTCAAGGAATATACTTATTAGAGTAAACAATATAATCATGAAAAAATCAAGCTCACAATTCTCTAGTCTCTAATGTCATGAGTGTCCTCGCATGTTAGGTAGTGTATCAATGAAAAAGTCTACCTTCATATTAATGCTAAGCTGCCAATCAAGAATTATTAACTATACCAGTTGTAAAACTCACTGCACCACTCGGCCATCCTTGGCCTCTCTCATTTACTCACCTTACGCACGCCCAGTTGCAGAGTAGCTAAATTTCATTAAAATCATCTTGTTAAAAATTAGCAGGAGGAATTTTTAATGAGCAAAGACATGCTTAGATATTTATACTGACTATTTGATTTACCAGAATAAATATGCAACTGCAACAGGGTTGTCTGATATGCTTTCAAGAGAAATCAGACACAATAAAGTTACACGCTTCTTACGGTTCAATAATTTCACATCAAAAGACTTATGGCGTTATATGAAATCAACAATTTTGCAACACCGGCAATCTGATGGTGTTTTAATTTTAGATGATGTGATATATTTGAGCGATAAAGCAACATTTATTCTGTAAATTCCAAAATTCATCCTTCCCAATTTATGATTCGTTATCAATGGCAATATAAGCATTACCAGTTTGCCACTCTTCATCAATTTCACAAACTATAGCTGACACC
>JAUIDD010000020.1 GCA_030429175.1 Gammaproteobacteria bacterium | reverse complement strand
CATGTTTGCAGTGTGGACAATTCATGGTGGTTTTTCCTGCTCAATCTCAATCAAATCGCTATAATAACATCAAATTGGAACTGAGTTTTGACAGATCCGTATCACACATAATACTGCATCTGCCTGGCTCTCAATTTTAGAAACAAGCTATATAACTTTTCAATTAAAGCCACATCATAAAAATTTTAATAAACGTCTTGTTAAGATGCCAAAATTATATTTCTATGATACAGGTCTATTGTGTGATTTACTTGATATTCAATCTGCAACACAGCTCACGTCACATGCCCATCGTGGTCATATTTTTGAAAATTTTGTGATTACAGAAGTTATAAAAAACTACTACAACAAGGGATTAATTCCACATGTTTATTTCTGGCGTGACAAATCAGGTCATGAGGTCGACTGTATTATTGAGCAATCAAATAACTTAATTCCTATAGAAATTAAGTCTGGAAAAACAATCACTACAGATTACTTTAAAAGTCTAAGCTACTGGCAAAACCTTTCCCAAACCCAAGATAAACTTGCTTACTTAATTTACGCAGGCGACCAAAATCAAATACGTCAAAATATTAGCGTTAATAGCTGGCCAAACATTACAACACTATTATCCAAGGTAATTTAGGAGCTGTTGACATTTGCCCCTAGCTAATTTTGCCATGGCATTGCTTGTATTTTTTGCCAGAGCCGCAATGACAAGGATCGTTACGGCCGATTTTTTCACCTTCACGCACAAAAGGTTTATGCTGTTCGAGGTCTCCAGCCATCTCGAGTGGCATTTCTGGTGGTTCTGCTTGCTCAGTCACACTCGACATCGTATCCATTTGTGCATGTTGGTAGTTTAATTGTGGCGAGAATTTTTGGTATTGTTGTTGCTGTTCAAGTTGCTCTTGCGATACTAGCTCAAGACGACTTAGGGTTGCAATATATTCGTATTTTAAGTTCTCAAGCATTTGGGTAAATAATTCAAATGCTTCACGCTTGTATTCTTGTGTCGGATTTTTTTGTGCGTAGCTGCGTAGTCCAATACCTTGACGTAGATGGTCCATCATCGCCAAATGATCTTTCCAATGTTGGTCGAGTAGCTGTAGCATCAATGATTTTTCAACTTCACGCATTAAATGTGCTTCATTCTTCGCTTCTTTTTCCTCATAATGCTTGGTCACTGCGTCTAGAATACGCTCGCGTAGTACTTCTTCATGCAATTGATCGTCTTGCTTAAGCCACTCTTTAATATCGAGTTTAATATAAAATTCCTTTTGGATTTCATTTTCAAGGCCGCTAATATCCCATTGCGCTTCAATTGATTGTGGCGGGATAAACTGCGACACCAAGCGATCAACCACTTCTTCGCGAATGCCTTGAACTGATCCAGATACATCGTCTGCTTCAAGTAATTCACGACGTTGTTGATACATCACCTTACGCTGATCGTTAGCCACATCATCATATTCTAGAAGATTCTTGCGTACATCAAAGTTGTAACCTTCCACACGACGTTGTGCTTTTTCAATTGATCTATTCATCCACGGATGTTGAATCACATCGCCTTCTTTAATGCCAAGTTTGCGCATCATATTCGACATACGCTCACCGCCAAAAATACGTAATAAATTATCTTCCATAGATAAATAGAACTGCGAACTACCCGGATCACCTTGTCGACCAGCTCGGCCACGCAACTGATTATCGATACGGCGAGATTCATGTCGCTCCGTACCTAATACATGTAGACCACCAGCATCAAGCACCGCTTGATGCCGCATTTTCCAATCGCTGCGAATATGATTAATTTGCGCCTCTGTTGCATTTTCAAGCTCTGCAATCTCAGCTTCCGGATTACCACCCAACACAATATCAGTACCACGCCCTGCCATATTGGTTGCAATCGTAATTGCACCAGGACGACCCGCTTGTGCAATAATTTTTGCTTCACGTTCGTGCTGTTTGGCGTTTAACACTTCATGTTTGATTTTTTGTTTTTTAAGTAATGAAGATAATAATTCTGATGCTTCAATCGATGCTGTACCCACGAGCACTGGTTGCTTTTTTTCTTGGCACTTTTGAATTTCTTCGATAATTGCATTAAATTTTTCTTTTGTGGTTAAGAAAATCATATCAGCACGATCATCACGAATCATAGGTTTGTTGGTTGGAATAATCACAACCTCGAGTCCATAAATACTTTGTAACTCAAATGCTTCAGTATCAGCCGTGCCCGTCATACCTGATAATTTTTTATAAAGACGGAAATAGTTTTGGAAGGTGATTGATGCCATCGTTTGGTTTTCAAGTTGTACCGGCACACCTTCTTTCGCTTCTACCGCTTGATGCAAGCCATCAGACCAACGGCGCCCTTCCATAATACGACCCGTGTGTTCATCGACTATATAAATTTCGTTGTTTTTTACTACATAGTGCACATCAAGTTGATATAGTGCGTGTGCTTTTAGACATGCAAGCACATAATGCATCAATGAAATATTCGCCAAATCGTAAAGACTGTCACCCTCCTTTAACAGGCCAGCCTCTACTAATAACCTCTCAACCGTTTGATGGCCCTGCTCGGTTAAATGTGCATTACGCTGCTTTTCATCAACCGTAAAATCTCCGCGCCGTTCTTCTGGCAAATCTTCTTCTTTTTCATCTTCATGCATTTCTTGGCGTGTCAGTTTTGGAATAATCTTATTCAACTGTAAATAAAGATCAGAAGATTCTTCGCCTTGACCAGAAATAATCAGTGGTGTACGCGCTTCATCAATTAAAATCGAATCCACTTCATCAATTACTGCGTAAGATAAAGGTCGCTGCACACATTGCGATGCTTCATACACCATATTGTCACGCAGATAATCAAAACCAAATTCGTTGTTAGTACCATATGTAATATCGGCTGCATATGCTGCTTGCTTTTCTTCATGGCTTAACGTCGGTAAATTAACCCCAACGGTCATACCCAGAAAATCATAAATGGGTTGCATCCACTGCGCATCACGCTCGGCAAGATAATCATTCACCGTCACAACATGCACGCCTTCACCAGATAATCCATTCAAGTAAACCGCTAACGTCGACATCAGTGTTTTACCTTCACCAGTGCGCATTTCAGCAATTTTACCGTAGTGCAACACCATCCCACCCAATAGCTGTACATCAAACGCTCGCATCTTAAGTGTACGCTTTCCTGCTTCACGCACCACCGCAAATGCCTCTGGTAAAAGGTCATCCAGCGTTTCACCCTGACTCAATCTATCGCGAAATATACCCGTTTTTGCCCGTAATTGCGCATCACTTAAAGCTTCAATCTCTGGCTCAAGTGCGTTAATTTTGGTCACTGCTTTGCGGTAACTCTTTAATAAACGGTCGTTTCGTGATCCAACCACAGATTTTAGGATGTTTTTTAGCATAGTCTTCTTGTAGGTATAAGTAATTAAAGATAGACGATTTTCTCATAAAATCAGGTGATGCGCACTCACTAAAGTAACACGACACTATTTTGCACGATGCGGCTTATAAGATACAAAAGTGTATCGTATTGGAAATATATGGATTAAGAAGCAAATCCTTGGGTGCAAACTCTGATTCATGAATCACCGAGTCTGACACCTACCTAAAAGGCATAACCGATGCTACCGGTAAGTAGGTTTGCAGCAGGTTGGTGCTCAGCAATTTGATTACTGACATATAACGCATTATTCGAAAGCTGACCATCGTAGATATCTGCATTAATATTTGCTGGGATACATAACCACTGCACACCAAACCTAAACCTTGAGTTTTTTAAATGATAATCAAGACCAGCACCATAAATCACATCCCAATAACTCTTTGCACCACCACGCTTAACAATTGTTTGATTCACATTCGACATCGCACGCCATACGCCGCCAATTTTAGCATAAAAATTTAAACCATCGATAAAATATGGCATCGGCATACTAAATTTACCGGCTACATAAGCCATCCAGTTATACTGACTGCCATAGGCACATTGAGGCCCCTCTCCCTGAAATTGACCATCAGCTGTCGCACAGCCTTGTGAAGCAACATTCTCTTGACCGTTGACTGCTCCTTTTACTTCAGGCAAATAATAGCTTCCTAATTCAAGTGCAAGGTTATAAGTCAGCTGTAACCCTAAATCAAATCCACCGATACCACCACCTTCTGAGTTTTTACTAAATCCTCCAGCAAAAGCCCAAATTGTCGTGGTGTGAGATACAACTCGATGCCAGTTTTGAAATGAATAACCACCATGTAAATCAATATAAGGTTGAATATGCCATTGATTATCAATCAGTGTATTTGGATGAGGCAACTTATCTGAACCACCTGCAAATACTAAAAGAGGGCAGATAGCAATTATCACACAGCAAATAGAAAGCTTTTTAATTAACATAATCACAACTCACATAAACTTTTTCATTGATCATTAATTTTCCATGTCACCGTTACTTGTCGATTAGACGGACACCCTCTAAAGAAGGTAGTATTGTAACAGCTGAGTGTACATTCTTTATTTCCAGCATTTGAACTTACAACAGTTTCAAGTCGCTTAAGATTTCCAATATTTGGTGATAACGTCAGAGTTACTACTTGGCCATTAATCGTTCCTTCTTTTTTACCTTGTTTTAATAGCCCCAAAATATCGGCGCAAGTTATATTATTTACTGGATTTTCACCAAGTGTTTTTCCATTGGGCTGGCCTCCCGGTACAATCTGCGGCTCAGGTTTAGGTTTAGGAATTGTTAACGACGCTGGTGTGACACTACAAAGTGTATTACCTACAGGTGATGAAGCTTTTAGGGATACTGTATATTTGTCATCATCCTCAGTCGCAGTTATAGTCGTTAAGCAACTGCCATGATTCCACTCACCATTATTAGAAGTCGTGATAGTCACCGCAGGCACCTTGGTATCATTATTATGCTTATCTTGGTACTGAAGCACCCAGGTTTTTGATTCTGGTTTTTGCTGAATAACTTTGTTAGACCAAGTTAACTCCTGATTATTTTCAGCCACTGAAAAAACAAAATTTGTTTTATTTTCAATCCTATCTTGAGGGTAGGGTAATCCAGAAATAAATATACCGCATTTGGAATCAAAATAATCTGGCATAATAGGTCCCGGAGCTGAAGGCACAGGCATCTTCAATATAAATTTATCTTTACAGTCATTACTTGCATCAAACCATCTATCCCAATCAATAGCAGACGTCTTGATGAACGCATTATGTGTATTTGCTTTAAGATCTGTAATAAGTTCAGGAGTTAAAAAGTTTTTATTCTCGAATACACGATACATCCAAAAAGCTTTTTTTGGATATATATTTCCAAGAACTTCACCTGAACGAAATATACCATGTCGCTGCGCATTTGCTGTTAGTGTCTGGGTGTCATCTGCAAGAACAAAAAATTCATATGGCGTGTAATTTTTCAATATAAGCTCTGGCTGGGCAAAAGTTGTTTTGCCTTTGATGATAGTGCAACCTGTTGGGTTGTAACCATTTTGTCCCGTTGCTTTTTCACTCGCCTCACCATCTGAAAAAACTAATTCATAGTTGGTCTCATCTGGCCTTTTCACAAGATAATGACAGCCTCTCGGCTGTCCAGAGTTTTCGGGAAACATTTGCCATGCTATTGAGTCATGGCTAGAAGTTGCAATAAGATAGTCTTTAACAGTTTTACCATTTTTATCCTGACCACTCATTTCAAAATAAAAACGATCGAAATCTGGTGCTTCCATAGACCTCCCTTTTCCCGATAGGAGTACTTTGCTAAAAGGAATAATACGATATCCTGGTGCACTAGAACTATATGCCCATTGATTTATTTTATAAGTGATATCACCGAGAGTAACATTGGCAATGCTATCTGACGGCGGTGTAGGCATATTTAAGCTTGCTATTTTATTTTCACAATAAGGATCTGATGTTTTACAAACAGCCTCAGGTAAAAACTTATAGGCTTTAATATCCGGTGCAGTAAAAGCAGAAGGTACACCCTTAGGCGTGAGGGCCTGCCCAGGGATGGTTAGCTGACTGGAATCAACAGATCTTAATTGATATTTTACCTCATTATCCTCAATACCTCGGTTATAATTTAATACCACGGCAAGATCATATTGTTTTTCATTATCTTTATTGTTGTAAATTGCATCAGCAAAGTCACCAAAAAGAAACTTGGCAACTGTAGGTGCAACTGTAGCTTCATCAGTCTCTGTGGATGAAAAAAATCCTTTTTGTATATTCATATAACCATTATCGAGGCTTTGATTACCATTTTTATAGCAGAGATATCCTGCTTTTCTACTTTCACCATGAGTTGCAATAATACCCATCGGTAAAATCCCAGCTAGAGACTTTATCAATTTAACCTTGGAAGAAGAGTTTGGCACCCGTGTAACCGTATCGAAGAAAATAACCCTGGCTGGGTTATGCTGATTATTATTTCCACACGTTACTGGGCCCACAGCAAAACATTCATTATTGGGGCAGTCTAACCCAGTCTGACCCGGCTGAGGATTTGCCAACACACCATTTGAAAAAATTATGACTAATATAAAAAATGCTTTTTTGAAATTCATAAGTTTATTTCCTTATAAACTGATACGAAAAAGAGAATAGCTACTTAATCGTACAGCATATTTAAACATAGATCTATAAAACCGCTCTGCTATAATCCATTTATGTTTGATAAGAACCCAGATCCCATAAAAATAAATGATTTGCTCGGCAGATCATCACTCAAATCGATTATGGCTAAAGCCCAAATCATAGAAAGGCTCAATACTTGCCTAAATCGCACGTTACCAACAAAATTATATACCCATTGCCAAGTACTTAATTTCGAAAATAATATCGTCATTATCGGCGTTGATAACGCCGCCTGGCTAACCAACCTGCGCTATGAAGAATATGACCTCAGAAATGCATTGCAAAAAGAGTTACGCATTCCAGTCGCTATCTCATTGAAATTTAAGGTAGTAGCCGCGAATTAGGCTTGAAGAATACGTTAAAATAGCATATCTTAACACACAAATTAAAGCGAGGCACATCATGGGAACAACTTATAGTAAACCAAAAGTAGAAGCTGAAGAAGCACATCCAGAACTTAATCTAGTTCCACTTGAGCCCGCTCACACTCGAGCGTTGACCTTACCAGATCATAGAACACTCTGTGATGATGAGATTGAAACACAAGTAGCCAATAGTAGTAATGCCACACGTCAGCGTATTTTCGGGCAAGTTCCTGTTGCCGATGATAACCCGTTTGCCTTATTCAATGGCCCCAGACTAAATGAAAGACCACAAGAGCAACTTAGAGATGTTGCAAGGCTAATAACTCCTGCATATAGTGCTGAAAACCCAGGTGAAGAAGGCAAAAATAACGGCTTTAAGATGGTTTAGCTCATATTCAAGCATCTCGAATCAAGTCCGGTATGACGCGAAGACAGGACCTAGATACCTGCCTTCTGAGGTATGACATTCATCAAATTAGAAAGTTAAACATCTGCTAACGCCTACCTACGCGATGGCAGCGACGGCGGGGATAAAGGAAATGGGCATATCGGCTGCATCTTCTTCGAATGTGACTACTTCATAAGCACTTTCATCAGCCATCAACTTGGACAGTAGCATGCTATTCATCATATGACCTGATTTATAGCCTTTAAAACGGCCAATCACACTGTAGCCCATAAGGTAAAGGTCACCAATCACATCGAGGATTTTGTGTTTTACAAATTCATCTTTGTAGCGCAAACCATCTTGGTTCAAAATTTTATATTCATCTAACACCACCGCATTATCGAGACTCGCCCCCAACGCTAAGTTTTGTTTGCGAATATATTCGTAATCAGATAAAAAACCAAAAGTACGCGCGCGTGAAACTTCTTTAACGTATGAAGATGAAGAAAAATCGAGCAATAAATCTTGCGTATCATCGCTAATCACCGGATGATCAAACTCGATGCTAAAGTCTACTTGGAAGCCGTTGTATGGCTCCATGCATACCCATTTATCTTCGTGCTTAACCCGCACTTTTTTCTTGATACGAATAAATTTCTTAGGTGCATTTTGTTCAACAACACCTGCTGATTGAATCAAAAATACAAAAGGACCAGCACTACCATCCATAATCGGCAATTCTGGTGCAGTCACTTCTACGTAAAGATTATCGATACCCAAACCTGCAAGCGCTGATAATAAATGCTCAACAGTTGCAATACGTACATTGTCCTTGACCAAACAAGTGCATAAGCTGGTATCACCAACAAATTCACTCCGTGCTGGAATCTCAACCGCTGGATCAAGATCCGCTCTCACGAATATAATACCCGTGTCTATTGGTGCTGGGCGCAAAGTGAGATACACTTTTTCGCCAGTATGTACGCCAATACCGGTCGCACGAATAATATTCTTAAGTGTTCTTTGCTTGATCATTATTTACAATCATCCATAGGCAATGATAAAAAACTGTGAATTCTAGCACACATCATTGAAGATACAAACAAATCCCGAACATTGATCCGGGGTTTAAATTCACCCTCTGTACGCTGACAGAGGGCTGTATTTATATCATTCATCGTCGTTGCGACGCAGAAATGCTGGAATATCTAGGTATTCTGCGACTTCCTTTTCAGCAGATGCATCACCATCTTCGACAGTACTTGTTACCGCATCTTGGTTGCGGATATAAGTAGGACGATCTAATTGGTGATAGTCGATCGAGCCATCTTTTACATGCTTAATTGTTTTGATGTGGGCATTGCGCGAACCACCACCAATTGAATGATTGCCAAGACCAGTTACCACAACAGTCACACGTAACTCTTCTGTCATATCTGGATCGATTACGGTACCCACAACCACAGTAGCATTTTCTGAAGTAAACGATTTAATGGCTTCACCTACTGCTTCAAATTCACCGATCGACATATCCATACCGGCTGTAATATTAACCAATACACCACGCGCGCCAGTAAAATCGACGTCTTCGAGTAATGGACTTGCAATAGCTGCTTCGGCTGCTTCGCGTGCGCGATTTTCACCACTGCTTAAACCAGTACCCATCATCGCCATACCCATTTCAGACATGACCGTACGCACATCGGCAAAGTCGACGTTGATCAAACCTGGGCGTGTAATCAAATCAGCAATACCCTGAACCGCACCAAGTAATACATTATTTGCGGCTTTAAACGCATTCAATAATGTAATGTTTTTACCAAGCACGCTTAATAACTTGTTATTTGGAATCGTAATCAGCGAATCAACATATTTTGCTAAATGCTCAATACCTTTGTCTGCAACTTCCATACGCTTGCGTCCTTCAAACGCAAATGGTTTTGTGACAACCGCAACGGTTAATACACCAAGCTCTTTGGCTACTTCTGCAACGATCGGTGCGGCACCCGTTCCAGTACCACCACCCATACCAGCTGTTAAGAAAATCATATCGGCACCACCAACAACTTCTTTGATACGTTCACGATTTTCTTCGGCTGCTTCACGGCCTACGTCAGGGTTTGCACCAGCACCCAACCCTTTTGTCAGTTCTTCACCAAGTTGAATAATCGTACGTGCACTTGAACGTGTAAGTGCTTGCGCATCCGTATTCATGCAAACAAACTCGACACCTTCGATGTTCTCCGCCATCATATGTTCGATAGCATTACCACCACCACCGCCAATACCAATAACTTTAATGTGCGCGTTATGTGCTGCACTCTCACCTAATTCAAACATCGATTATCCCTCCTAATGCTTATGCATTTTTAATTAAAAGTTTCCGGCAAACCAATTTCGCATCCGTGAAAACAAACCTCGGCGGCGATTAAAATTAAAGTTTACTGGTTTTCGAATCATATCCTGACCATACATCAACAATCCAACACCTGTTGCATAACTAGGATTATCACGTACATCTAATAGGCCAGATACATTATGTGGCACACCCAATCTAACAGGCATGCCAAACATTCTTTCAGCTAAGTCAATCACGCCTAACATATTTGAAGCGCCACCGGTTAACGCAATACCGGCAGAAACCAAATCTTCAAAACCACTGCGACGTAGTTCAGCTAAAATCAGCGCGAATAACTCTTCGTAACGCGCCTCAATTACTTCGGCCAACGCTTTGCGTAACACTTTTTTGGGTGGACGCTTAGCAACACTTGGCACTTCAATCATTTCTTTGGGATCAATACGCTCTGATAAACAAGAGCCGTATTTAATTTTAATGTGTTCGGCGTTTTGTGTTGGTGTACGCAATGCTACGGCAACATCGTTAGTGACATGATCACCAGCGATCGGAATTACAGCTGTGTGACGAATCGCACCTTCAGTGAAAATAGCAATATCAGTCGTACCACCACCAATATCAATCAAGCAAACACCCAATTCTTTTTCGTCGTCGGTTAATACTGAATGACTCGATGCCAATTGCTCTAAAATAATATCGGAAACTTGAATACCACAACGCTTCACACATTTTGTAATATTTTGTGCAGCACTGACAGCACCTGTGACGATATGCACGCGCGCTTCTAAACGCACACCCGACATACCCACAGGCTCACGCACACCCTCTTGTGCATCGACGATAAATTCTTGAGGTAAAATATGCAATACTCGTTGATCAGCAGGAATCGCAACAGCTTTCGCCGCATCAATCACGCGATCGATGTCAGACTGATGTACTTCACGATCACGAATCGCGACAATGCCGTGTGAATTTAAACTACGTACATGGCTACCAGCAATACCGGTGACGGCTGAATGGATATCACATCCGGCCATCAGCTCTGCCTCTTCCATGGCGCGCTGAATAGACTGCACGGTTGATTCGATATTGACGACAACGCCTTTTTTCAGACCGCGTGACGGATGCGTGCCGTAACCAATGATCTCAATTTGACCTTCCTCATTGATTTCGCCGACTAACGCTGCGATCTTACTGGTACCGATATCAAGCGCGACAATCAAATTTTTGTCTGGCTTCTTTGACATAAGTGACAGTGACTCCCTATACTAAAAGCCGCCGATATTGTTCGTTTCCATACAAAATATCGACAGTTTCTGTGTGAACTATAAACATATTGAGTTAAATCATTAGTATACAGAATATATTTGAAGACCACTATCATAAAATGCAAAAAAGTAGCACTTTTGACCAGTTTTTATATTGCTTTTATTTTCAAATTATTAATCGTTTTTATTAATTGTAGACATTATAAAATCTATATAACTATGTGGATTTTCCTTCACGCCACTGTATTGACAACCCATTGGGATAGCATAAATTCACAGATACTACATTTTGTGCCCGAGATCCAATCGCACTGGGATATAAATCGAGAAAAGTAGCAAAACGTTGCTGCACCTGATCGCGACACAATGATACTTCGATACCATTATTGAGTAAAACGGTCCACGCTAAACGCTTGCTCACACTAAGCTTATCTATGCTCATATTGAGTGACTTAAGTTTTTGTTGATACGCCTCAATAAATGCTAAAATACCATTCTTTGCCACCAATGGCGCCTCAATTTGCAAAAGATACTGTGGAATTGATGCCGCTTCAGGATAAAAAATATCACCCTTTGCCGTTAACACACCACCATCACCCCATTTTGCAAACGGCTGTTGTTCAGTTAAATCAACCGATAATGTGTTTGGCCACACACGCCTGATCGATACGCTTTGAATCCATGGATTACTCAACAAACCTTGCTTAAGCGCGCCTGTATCTAGTGAAAAGAAACCACCGTGAGTATTTTCTAAAATAGAATCTTTTATTATATTTTGGGGTATATAATTACCTTTTGTGGTAATTTCAACATGGCGTACAGGATAAGCCATTGGATCTTGCATGCGATGCCATAACCACATTACTACACTCACTACAATCGCTAATAAAATAATTGGAACTAAATTGATAACCTTAAATAATGTCCAAGGCTCTTTGTGTGTCGTTGCTTGTAAATGTTTAGCCAGCATACATCTCTACTAGTTGTGATTCGTGTACATACCATATAAGAAAACAAATCAAAGTGCAATTCGCAGATTTGCCCAGCATTTATTTTTATGTAATAATCCAATAATTTTTACCACCAGAGAAATCACCCGCCAATGAAAACTGCTCTACGACTCGTATGCTTTTGTCTGAGCCTTTGCGTCACTCTTGCATCCTTTGCAAACTGCACAGCAGGTAACGCTATTGTAAATGTGAAATTCCCAGTAACTTTTTCTCCTACAGAATATCAGTTAATTATGCAAAATAATTCAAAAATTTTACTCGGCTTTAAGGCAGGGCCTAACAGCCATTTATACAAACTCCATGGTAAAACTAAATACCATGAAAGCGATCAACCACAATACGAAGCTGACTTTAAAGCAGGTCATGCACCAAACATTCATGACCTGAAAGATATTTACGGAACAGTTTGCAGCCAAAGTGGCAGCTTAACTTCTTTTAAAAATTGCAAAATGATTTTTATTAACAATAAAGCATTCGATAACAGCAGTTATCTGATTCTAAACTGTGATGTCTGCCCTCAAGGTCAGTCATGTTCATAACCGACTATTATCTTAGAGGAACCTATAAATGAAATTAACAACACGGATTACTTCAGCGCTTATCTTAATCCTGACTATAAGCAATTCATATGCATTAAAAACCAAAAGGGTTGATCCCATAGAACTATTTCATCAGTGGTATCAGCAAGCAGTGAATACAAGAATTTTAATACCTGAAGCAGCCGTACTGTCTACAACAGTACGCAACCCCAACCGTGTCAAAGCAAGAGTTATTATTGTCAGACGCGTCACTAAAGATGGCTTTTTGTTTTTCACAACACCCCATAGTAATCAAACCAAAGAAATGTCAAAACACCCACTAGTCAGTCTCTTATTCTATTGGCCTATTTCTAATAACAACGTACGTCAAGTGATATTGACTGGAACAGTGAAAAAAACAAAACCCAGCCTCACTTTTAAAACTCCCACAGGTAAACGTGGCGTTTGGCAGGCTTACAATATCAAACCTGACTATATTCAATTTAGTAACCTCAATTTAAATAAAAAAAATACCACCATCTTCTATAAACATTTCCAACTTAACAAACGCAAACAATGGATCTTTAGTCATTCACAATATAGCATGCCACAGTTTGTCACCAAGAATGATGATATCTGTCTGCGTTCGCTATCATGCCCACTAAAATCACACTAAGGCCTGCTTTCTCTTTCGGTCATTCCTGCGAAAGCAGGAATGGTTACAAGCACTAAAAGTCGTTTGTCTCAAGTTTATTGAAGCGTTACTTTAGCACTGGGCAATAAGCACCCTTGTATAAGTTAGTCCTAATGAGCGTTTAATAAGGCACACCTTCTACTGCAGTAATAATAGCCTCAGTAGCGTCGCGCTTTGCCGCACTAAAAGCGGCATTACTCATCGCTAATAATAAATCTTTATCATCGATAAAACGCGAAACTATTTGAGAGAGAAAGGCTGGGACTAACTCTTTTTGCGCTATAATACGTGCTGCATTTTGATCGACAAGATATTTGGCATTAAAGTATTGATGATTATCGGCAGCTGTTGGCAGTGGCACAAAGAGAGCAGGTAACCCAGCTGCTGCTGCTTCAGTAACAGTCGATGCCCCGGCACGACAAATCAGTAGATCTGCCCACGCAAAAGCTTCTGCCATATCATCGATAAATGGCTCAGTTTTAATCGGTAAATTTTTTTGTGCATAAGCAGCTTGCACATCATCATAATGCTGCTTACCCGTTTGATGACGCACTTCAATATCATTGAGACGATCAAACTGTGGTAACCAATTTAGCATTGCTTGATTGAGGGCCTGCGCACCGCGACTACCACCCAATACTAAAATATGCAGTTTATCATGCTGTGGTTTTTCTAAAGGTTTGGGCAAATTTAACAATGCTTCTCGAATCGGATTACCAACCACTGTGGCTTTTTCAAAGGCATCCGGAAATGCCGCAAGTATATGCGTTGCAATTTTTGCTAACCAGCGATTGGTTAATCCTGCACGTGCATTTTGCTCATGAATAATAAGCGGTATCCCTAATATTTTTGCAGCAATACTACCAGGCCCTGCCACAAATCCACCAAAAGAAATGACCACGTCTGGCTTTATTTTTTTTAAAATGAGTATCGCCTGTAATACTGCATGCAACAATCGCCATGGCATTAATAATTGTGCTTGAAGACCTTTTCCACGTAGTTGAAACGCATTAACACTGTAAAAATCAAATTGATCTGCGACTAGATCATGCTCCATACCAATTTTAGAGCCAAGCCAGCTGACCTGATCGCCACGTTTTTTCAGTGCGTTTGCCACTGCCAGCCCTGGAAAAATATGCCCTCCCGTGCCACCAGCAATCACTAAAACGCGCTTCATGCGTGCGCTTCCTTGATACGTCGCGCAAGAGTGCCGACATCACCTGCACCTTGAAATAATAAGACATCATCTGCTTGTACATACTTATGTAGTATTGACACCAGTTGATCTTGTGTCGATAACTGGGCATGTGTTAATGCTTGACATAAATCTTCTGATGTCGCACCTTCAATCAGCGTTTCTCCAGCAGAGTAGGTTGGCAACAAAATCAGATAATCGACCTGTTGCAAAACTTCGATAAACTCTGACATTAAATCACGCGTGCGTGTATAACGGTGCGGTTGATAAATCAATATCACACGTTGCTCAGGAAAGGCTTGTTTTGCCGCTTTATAAGTTTCACGTACTTCGGTTGGGTGATGACCGTAATCTTCGTACAGGGACACCATAGTTTGATCAAAGCAAATATAGCCATGTGCTTGAAAACGCCGTCCTACGCCAGAAAATGTAGTGAGCGCTTGCAATATCACATTCCAATCAACATCTAACTGACACGCAACCAAAGCAGCTGCAACAGCGTTTTTCATATTGTGTAAGCCAGGTATATTTAAATGAAGTGTATATTCACTGTCTGGTGTGCGCAAACGTGCCATGCTACTTAACCCCGTTTGCTGATAATCAAAAATATGATAATCGGCTTTATTGCTCACACCATAGGTCAGCATATGGCATTGCACCTGTGGCATAATTTTTTGAAGGTTGTGATCATCAACACACAAAATCGCCGCACCCTCACCGGGAATATGACGCAAGAAATGTAAAAACGATTGTTGTAATTCCGCTTCGCTACCTGCATAAGTCGACAAGTGATCACATTCGATATTAGTTACCACAGCAAGGTTCGGCTGCATAAATAAAAATGATGCATCACTTTCATCAGCTTCTGCGATAAATATTTTACTCTGACCGATATGTACCGGACTATCACGATCATGTGGAATGCCACCAATAAAATAAGTCGGATCCATGCCTGCCGTAATTAACAGGTGTGCAACCAGTGCAGTTGTCGTCGTTTTGCCATGTGTGCCAGTAATAGCGACACCGTGATAAAACTGCATAATATCGGCCAATAAACGCCCGCGCTGAATTAAACGGATGCCTTTTTTAGTTGCTTGACATAACTCTGGGTTATCTTCATGAATCGCACTCGAATACACCACCATATCAGGAGATGTAATATTTTCGCTTTTATGCCCAACTGTGATTTCAGCACCCAAGTCACGCAAATAATTGAGACGCTCAGAGTCTTTCGCATCTGAACCGCTAACATGAATCCCTTTTCTTAATAACAACTCCGCCAACGCACTGACACCAATACCACCTGTACCGATACAATGCACATGGCGTACGGTTGTGTCTTCTAGTAGATTCACGTGAGATATGCTCCTGGATCTGCAAAATACTCATTATGCCATGAGAAAGCGCTATAGAATACACAATTGGTGGTTCCATTATGTGCAAGCATACTAGGCTCTGACCAGCCGACTAGAAGCAACTGAACAAGTTGACTCAGCCTCAAACGCCGCGCGCAGCACAATACCCATTACCAAACAGTTAACGAGTATACTACTACCGCCGTAGCTAATAAAAGGTAGGGTCAAACCTTTAGTGGGCAATAATCCAGTGCACACACCGATATTAACGATTACCTGAAAAATAAACCATAAAGCAACTGCATAACAAAAATAGCCAATAAAGTCTTGTGCGTTTGCCAGTGCGCGTTTGCCAATATAAAAAATACGCCATGCTAATAGCGAAAACAAACCTAACACGCCCAACTCACCGATAAAGCCCAGCTCTTCTGAAATTACCGCAAAGATAAAATCGGTGTGCGCTTCAGGCAAATAAAATAATTTTTGAATGCTATTGCCAAGACCCACACCAAGCCAACCACCACGACCAAAAGCAATCAGTGATTGGGTTAACTGATAACCAGAACTATAGGCATCCTGCCATGGATTTAAAAATGTAGTCAGGCGCGCCATACGATAAGGTGACAAAATAGCAAGTGATGCAAGTAGCCCCACCACCACACAAATCAACACTAAAAAAGGCCACAAGCGTGCGCCAGCTAAAAATAAAACCCCCATAAATACTGCTGATATAACCACCACCGCACCAAAATCTGGCTCGAGCAATAACAATATTGCCATCATACCTAACAGCAACATCGGCTTAATAAAACCCAACAACGCTGTTTGCACTTGTTCACGAAAACGTGAAATATAAGAAGCTAAGTAAACAAACGCACATAACTTTACAATCTCAGAAACTTGAAACCCAATAAACCCAAAATTAAGCCAACGACGACTGCCATTAATAACACGCCCAAGCCCTGGCACAAATACAATCATCAGTAGCACTATACCGAGAATTAAAAATCCAAAACTATAACGAGACCAAAATGCAGTAGGCACACGTGTAAAGATAAAAGCACCAACTAAACCTGCCGTGATAAAAATAGATTGTTTGATCATATAATAAAATGGCGAGCCAAATTGACGGTCCGCAATCACCATTGAACTCGAAGCCACCATTACCAAACCAAACGCAATCAATAATAATGTAATCATTAATAACATTGGATCAAAATGAAAAGGCTGATTACGCTTCCCTGTGACTGACTTGCTCATCGATATACTCCTTTACGGCTTTTATAAATAAATTACCGCGTTGTTCGTAATTATCAAACATATCCCAACTGGCACACGCAGGTGACAATAATACAGCTGTATGAGCACCTGCCTGTCGTGATGCCATCATCACTGCCTGTGTCAGATTATCAATATGCTGATAGGGTACAACATCTTCAAACAACTGTGCTAATTCAGGCGCTGCAGCACCAATCAAGAATAATTGAGATACATGCGCTGCAACGATCGCCTTTAATGGGCTTAAATCTGCACCTTTCGCATCCCCACCTAAAATCAGAATCATATCAGAATACAAAGGTGCAAGACCGTTAATAGCAGCAATCGTCGCGCCAACATTTGTTGCTTTTGAATCATTAAACCAATCGATATTATTAAAACAGGCTACTTTCTGACAACGATGAGCGAGGCCTGAAAAGCGACACATCGTCGCTACCATAGTGTCTTTTGATAACCCAAGATGAGTACCTATTGCTAAGGCCGCTAAAACATTTTGAGCATGATAGTGCGTTTGATTAGGTAGTGCAGTGACATCTAGCCAACGCTGTGTCTTATGATAAAGCACATCATCTTTTAGCATAAAATCCGCTTCACCCAAAATACTAAAAGTCACTTGCTGTGCTGGCAATGATAGCGTCTGCCAAATTTCAGGCTCATCTTGATTGAGTACCGCAATGTCACAACTTTGATAGATACGTTGTTTTGCTGCACAATAATCAGCAACTGTTGCATAACGGTCCATATGATCTGGCGTCACATTTAATACCACTGCTACTTTTGCTTGTAATGAATACGTCGTCTCTAACTGAAAGCTCGACAATTCCATTACATAATAATCTGGCACAGGTTCTAGTAACATATCTAGAACAGGTGTACCAATATTACCGCATACACGTGCTGTAAAACCTGCATCTTGTAACATCTGCCCAACTAAAGTCGTTAAGGTGGTTTTGCCATTGGAACCCGTAATCGCAATAATGGGTGCTCGTATAGCTGCTTCACGACAAAATAATTCAATATCACCAAGACAAGGAATGCCTTTAGCGATCGCTTTTTGTAACACAGGTAACTGCAGTGATAAACCCGGACTGACAATAATTTCTGAGGCATTTAAGATAATTTCTTCGGGTAATGTACCTAAAATAATCGGCACATCGGAAAATTCTTTTTGATATGCTTGCAGTAATGGTGGCTGCTCGCGGCTATCAATCACTGTGACTGAAGCACCACGTGCATGCAAATAACGCAGACAAGAAAGACCTGTAACCCCTAAGCCAAGAATAACTATCATCTTAATTTCAATGTAGCCAGACCAAACAATACCAATACAACGGTTACAATCCAAAAGCGTGAGATCACTTTAGGCTCGGTCCAGCCTTTTAGCTCAAAGTGATGGTGCAATGGCGCCATACGAAAGATACGTTTGCCAGTGGTTTTAAAGCTTGCAACCTGCAGAATAACCGAAACTGTTTCAGCAACAAAAATACCACCCATTACAAACAACACTAACTCTTGTCTCACTGTAATTGCCATCATACCCAGTGTCGCACCTAAACCCAACGAACCAACATCACCCATAAACATTTGCGCAGGATAGGTGTTATACCACAAAAACCCCAGGCCCGAGCCAACCAAGGCCGCACAATAAACGGTCATCTCAGCTGCGCCTGGCACATAGGGTATTGCTAAATAATTCGAAAAATTACTACTGCCTGACACATAAGCAAATACTCCTAATGCCATCGCAATCAATACAGAGGGCAATGTCGCCAATCCATCTAAACCATCGGTTAAGTTTACCGCATTACTGCTACCGACAATCACAAAGTAAGCCAATACAATAAAGAACAAACCTAACTGTGGCATCACTGTTTTGACAAAAGGAATTACAAATTGTGTGTCACCAGGTGCATTCGCCGTGTAATACAGTACACAAGCCGCGGCAATGCCAATTAATGATTGTAATAAATATTTCCAGCGCGCCTTTAGACCATCACTGCTGCGATAGACTACCTTACGATAATCATCGATAAACCCAATCGCACCAAAACCAAGCATGACAATAAGTGTAATCCAAATAAAACGATTGCTTAAATCGCCCCATAACAAAATACTCACTGCAATCGAAAACAAAATCAGAAGGCCACCCATTGTTGGTGTCCCTGTTTTTTTAAGGTGGGTCTGCGGGCCATCATCACGTACCGCCTGACCAATTTGTAACGTTTGTAATTTACGAATCAGCCATGGCCCCATCAACAATGCCAACAAAAATGCTGTCAATGCAGCTACGATGGAACGAAATGTAATATAGTGAAATACACGTAGCCAGTGTATATGATCATCTAAATAGCCCATTAATATATATAGCATAAGAACCCTTTATCTATTGTCATTGTGAGGAGGCGTCAACTGACGTGGCAACCTCTGGGTCATTTCGCATAACTTGCCATGATTTAAGTGCTTCGACAACTTCATTCATCTTCATCGAATTAGATCCCTTAACCAAAATAGTTTGGCCTGGTGTTAGCTGGCTTGTTAGCTGCTGTATTAAAGCATCTTTAGAGTCAAAGTAAAATCCCCCCGCTCCAAATGCATTCGCCGCATGCCTTGCCAGCTCACCATAACAATAGATCTGTCCAATACCAGATTGTTTGGCAGTTTCGCCGATCTGTTCATGTAGCAAAGATGCACGCTCACCCAGCTCTTTCATATCGGCAAATACCAAAATAGTCGCGCCTGGTTTGCGCGCTAAGATATTAATAGCTGCGGTAGTGGAAAGGGGATTGGCATTGTAACTATCATCGATCACCACTGTACCAGATGATAGTTTTGTCTCAACTAAGCGCCGTTGCTCTGTTGTTGCCGCTTCAAGCCCAGCTTTAATTTGTGCCGCGCACAAACCCAATGCATAACCTGCTGCGGCCGCCGCCAGTGCATTATGGACATTATGCTCGCCAATAATATGCAACTGCACATCGATCACCGTCTGCGGTAGCACCAACGTAAACGCTGCCATCCCCGCATCATTAAAATGAATATTATCGGCCATCACATCAGCATCATGCTTCACACCAAAAGTCAGCACCTGACGATCTCGATTTAAGTGATGCCAAAAGTTAGCGAATTGATCATCATTATTGATAACTGCAGTACCATTAGCAGATAAACCTTGGAATATCTCAGATTTCGCCTCTGCCACATCACTTAACGATGAACCAAATCCCTCAAGATGTGCTGCTGCCACATTAGTAATAATTGCCACATCCGGTTTGACCAATGGCACCAAACCAGCAATCTCGCGTTTATGGTTCGCACCAATCTCAGAAATCAAAAACTGATGCGAAGGCTTAAGCTTTAATAAAGTGAGCGGCACGCCGATATGATTATTAAAGCTGCCAACACTGGCATGCGTTGCGCCTGCTTGGGCAAAAACATGCTGCAAAAAAGCACGCGTCGTCGTCTTACCACAACTGCCGGTTACTGCAACGGCCTTTGCTGAGCACTGCGCACGATGCGCAGCCGCCAGTTGCTGCAAAACTTTTAGTGTATCGGGTACTTTAATATAAGGTATCGAGACTTCGATATCATGATCAACAATAAGACAGTCGGCGCCACGCTCTATTGCTTGTGGAATAAAGTCATGACCATCCAACGTCTCGCCATGCAAGGCAATATAAACATCACCCGCCTCTACTGTGCGGGTGTCGATGCTAAATTGCTTACCTTGCGCTAATAAATGTGTGAGTTGTGCATCCATGGCTTAATTTTAACCGCTCTTTGAGGATGATGCCAACTCTAAGATTTATGTAAGACCCCAGCGCCAGTATCCATACCAAAACCATAGCTTATCGAAAACTGAACTTGCAGCTGATCTGGTGATATCATATGTGTATTGATCGTACCGTTAATGCCATAAAAATTTTCGCTAAGATTCATTGTTAATGAACCATCAGCATTGACATGGCACTTACCTTTAAAACCACCAAATTCCATAGAACCATAGTCTGCTTCATAACGAATATGACCGTTTTCTACAGGATTATTTCTTTTCAAAGTTAAATTCACACGCTTGTAATTACTAAAAGCGCCAGACCAATTACCATAAATATCATTACAAGAAAGTTTTGCAGCCTCAATATGAACCGCTGCTAGCGTTGCAGAAAGTACCAAAACCAATACTGTTAATTTTTTGAGCATTTTGCCTCCGAATCTAAAAAAACTATGATACTGCAAAGAATCGTAATATAGTACCAAAAATTTTTAAGCCTTTCAGGAAACACATAGCATGAGAAAAGAATTTTTAGAAAACACAGCCAAATGGTTTAATTGCTCAACAAACCTATCATCAGCAGATTGTAAGATTTTATTTCAACAAGCACAACTTGATTCCATTCAAGAAGTCATAGATGTTATTAGCAGTGATAACGTACATCGAGTGCTTCAAGCTTTTTTTGGTGAACAAGCACAAAACTTAACTGCACTACAAATTAAGTCTCTTTGCACTCTAGAAATAAAATTACAAGGCGCAATTGTTGATGTCAAAAAAAGCCTACCAGATGACCCTTACGCCACAATTACAACCAAAAGAGCCGTTGGCTTATACAGCTATTATCATAGTAGCGGGCAAGTACGTGAACAAGCTATCGTAACCTTTAACCTATGTTCATTATGGCTTTTAATTCATGCAAATCTATATTTTCATGAAATGGCTGTCGCTAATATAAACTCAGATCCTGATCAGACACAGCATGGCTTTTTTATGCAAAATATTACGCCACAAAATAAACAAATGTGTTCTATCGACCTTGGGAATCTTTTACTGTTTCGCCTATCTAACGCAAGTCAATTGGGTAGCAAACTGCGCGCTAACATTACATTTAAAGATTATGGTGCTGCGGACATTGAAACATTATTATCGTTAACCCCAATCTTAAGTGCATTCAATATTCCAAATCCTACATTGCAACTTAGCTACACCCATTCTGAGGACGAAAATGGATTTTTTGGCGACAACTTGACAGAAACAAGCAAACGTATCCAATTACTACAAAAACTTGGTTATGCGCCGAATGATCAAACTGATGTTAATATAAATTTAGCAGATCTATCAACTAAAATTAAACAAGCGCTCGAGGTGAAACAGCACATCCAAGCGCGTATGCAACTCACACATAACTTTACTACACTAGACGACAGCTTCACTACTGCAGAATGTGCTGTATTTAACGCTTTTTTGCCCAATATATTAGAACTAAAACAAGAAAGCACTGATACAAAAGTCATAGCTAATACACTTACTGTAGCTATTTCGACAGAAATAGCAGAAAAACGCCAAGTTGCTTTAGCCTTACTTGCAGGCATGACGCATTTTGTAGAAATGCATGCTGCTAGCGGCGCCATACTTGAAAATACACAATTACCCATAGCTGATAAGAAAAATCAATACGACTTTAGTCTCTACCATTTTGATTTAGGCCGCTATACCAAATTATTACCACTGATCAATAAGATTATAATTGACGACCTACCCGATATGCTGATTGAGCTTTACTTATACTTGAGTGACCAAAGACCATTATCTAACTACACGCATTATGTTGCATTGCTTGCTGACTATGCTAAAAAATATCTCAGGCATGGTGATAACACCTATCAAATACCCGCGGCATGTTATATCACTTTAGAAAAATTAAAGAGTGCGCAACTTGAGCCAGAAAATACTTCAATCGTTGCAAGTGCAGCAGAAGAAGAAGTACCCGTCATCACTCAATTAATGCCAACCTCATTTAATACACAATCATCAAAGGTACAATTAACACTACCAGATTACCCATTTGAACAACGTACGCCAGATGCACTATTCGATACAAAACAATTACCAGTAACAAACTATAATAAATGGCTTAAGCAAGCCCCTGTCTTAACAACGGCGAACTCTATTACACAGCCCAAAAAAGGCGACATCCTCTTTTTTCGCAAAGTCATAATTGGCAGCGGCAAAATAGAAGAAAATGGCGTAGACATAGAAATAAAGCGGCTTTTTGAAGGTAGCATCGATACGCCAATAACCGTACCAGCAGTCATGACAATAATTGGTATCCCATCAATATTATACGGTAGTAACTCAAAAACAAGTTGGACTTATGCATCAGGCATCTGTTACAAGGAAGCAAAAGAAGAAGATAATAAAGATATCGCCTTTAAAGTACCTGCCGGCAGTGATATGCTTATAGGTCAAAATGACCCAGGCGTGCGTAAGAAGATTTTCGAACAAATGGAAAAGAAAGCAGGAAGCGCTCGAACTACTAATGAATTAGCAGGTAAAATTATTGAAAAATATTTAAAATTAAATCATAGACTCCCCGAAATAAAATTTTCTTCAAAAAATCTCATCTTAAGATTTACTAACTGGCTTGTTGAAGAAGAACAGTTGCTATGTTTTACAGCTTTGAACATCGATGCAAATTTACTTGAATCTGATGCCAATCAAGATGAAAAAAGAAGCGCCCTGCAAGCAAAAATATACACCATCAAAAGAAGTCTCCAGATAGAAAGCTTATTGCAGATCACCTTTAAAATAATTACAGATACCTATCTACACCAATTTATCAAAACATTTTTTAATGATAAGGATTGCGATAGATTCTTTCAATATTTTTATGATGAATGCAAGCGTAGCTTTATAAGCATTTACGAAAAAGCAAAAAAAGCAAAAGTTTGCTTAGCGGTTCAACTAAATACAGAAATAGAAAATGCGCTGGCCCGAACAGATGCAAAAAGAACAACGACAGAACTTACTATCCGGCAGCCCTATAACTTAAAAAGATTGGTCGATGCAAATGAAGTATTAATTCATCCTACGTTTGATAGAATGGAAGGTATTTTTGTTAACTGCCGCCTTAATAAATACGGCCTAACTCCCGGCCTTGATGCAGCATTGGTATGTGCTGGTAACATTAAAGAAGCAATAGCACTTTTGCCGATCAAACAAGAAAGGGGAGACTTACCAGCGCGTCCTCAACTAACTTATATAGCCTTCTTTGAGCCAACAGGAAAGGCCATTAGAACTAAAACGTTAGCGGAGCTTATCTGCCACATACTACCACTTGAGATCGAAAATATTACCGCCAAAGACCATAAAAATTTTTGCATATCCAGTGCACAAATAGAGAGGTACGAACAACTCGAACAACAAACCCAAAAACTCATCGCTTGCGCAGAAAAAGAACCTGTTAAAACGAACGCCTGGGAGAGCTGCGCTATAAATTGGCTCATGCTACGTGATGAGTTCACTTATGCTATTTTTCAATCTATGCTACAAGATAACTGCCTTATTGAGCCAATAACAGCAAGCCTAAAACAATATTATGAGACCAGCAATGACTCCATATCAACCAAAATAGCGCTTACCATACGTGTACTCAAGGCAACCGCTCATCCTGATTTTACTCTTAAGCCATCTATCAGAAATTTTGCCAGATCTCAACTTGAAACAAGAGCAGGCCTACCAAATAATCAGCTTACCCTCCAACCTAAGGATTTTCTTCAAATCTTAACATCATTTATTCTGCATCACCCTACCGAAAGTCAGCAGTATAAACTTATGGAATTGCTCAGATTAGCTAGTACACATCAGTATGAAGCTACAATCAGACTGCAGAAGATCTTACAAGAAAATATAACTCTTTCGTCGGCCCTAGGTTCACATATACTAAAAGTGAGAGCATCTCAACAATCACTAGTCCCACCACTTCAAAATCACCCCAATCTATTATCAGGTACAATGAGACAAGCTAGCCAACCTATGCCCCGCTTACCTTATTATAATAACAACAGCATCACAAAAATAACTGGTGCATCAAAAAAATTAGCAATTTTAGAGGGTACTGACGCCACAAACACTGTCAAAGCGATAAAAGATTTTATTAGGTACATAGTACCTTTAAATCAGCTATTTTCATTATCAGCACTTCAATCACTATTTTATGGCAACCGCTATAAGCACCCCGATACAGCTATTTTGGCACAGGAGTTGATAGAGACTAGCTGTGTCAGCTACGATAACAAAAGCGAACTTTTCAAACGAGTACAAGGCAAAGATGAAATTAAAACACCTAACCTAGAACATTTTATAAATATAACCTGGCTAGGATCGATTGAAACATACCTCGCAAAACGCTGGTCAGGTAACCTTTCTATCACAAAAATTATCGAAATATTGCTTCTCATCAATGGTCGGGAAACAACCATTCAGGAAAACTTTAAACACTTAGGATCACCCGTTAAATGTAGTACACTGGAAAACCGCTTAGCTATAGTAGAAAAAATTCGTATCATAGCGATAAAAGATGACCAACCAATACAAATAATACCGCCCAGCAAACTTAGTGAGATAACACCTAAATTAGAGTCATCTGATCAAGACTTATTTAAAGTTTTATGCGGCAGACTTTCTACAATACAACAAGCCTATGCCACAAGCATCATCAACAGACTTAAAGCTGTACTCAATAACACACAGCTTAAACAAAAACTTGTTGATGTATTTAAACTGGAACCGGCGATTAAGATCACAATTAAATTCTTAGAATCACCGCAGAGTAAATTTCCATTTCATGAATTTATGCCATGCCAAGAAGCACTACCAAAAGATTTGACCTATGCTACATGGGATGAGGAACTACCAGGTGAAAATGCGCCACGTAACGATACACAACTAACACATGAGGACTGGCAAAGGTCACCAACCTCATTATTGTTTTTTATTCTTAATGCGTGTATGCCGCGTGAGCTGACACATACCCAGACATACTTTTCAAGACAATTTGCAAAAGTTGCTGATGATTATAAAACTACTTGGGAAAAACTAATTAAAAAAGAACAACAAACATATGATAACATCACTATGGATATGTTTTTAAACCGCTATAGATTTGTTGCGTTACTTTTCTTAAACCCTGTACTTCGCCCGGATGATCTAATAGGTTTCAACCATGATATACTCTTAGCGCCCTTACTCGCTATAAGCCCACCACGAATACCAGCTATGCAGCTAAGCAACACTTCTAGTACACCACTTAACTGTCAGTTGGACAAATTCATACCAAGCTATAAGGTAAATTTTAATTTATTCTTCTATACACACCAAATGAATACTTGGCCAGAAAATACTAAAGATAAATCAGATTTAGAGCCAATGAAAACTGTATTTGACTTTGCAAGAATAAAAACATGTAAAGATAATGATGGCAAAATGCACATACCTTATTTAGAGCAATTCTGTAAAGTAATCAACGAGGCTGAACTGCCACCACTACTAAGTGCAGATGAGATGCTACATCAATTCTATTCAGACCCAAGCAGCCAAGATGCTTCTTTCAAGTTAGCAAGGAAGTTTAATTATATTGATCTACAAAGCGAACTTAAATCTGTTTCATCAATACTGAAGCCTACAGAAAATCGTAGCAAAAAAAGAAAAGCTACAGAAGCTACGACCACAAGAAGGAAGGTTAGCAAAAAAGCTAGACTTACCAAACCTGACGCTAAGAATGAAGATACACAAACCCCATCTACTTCATCCTCACCTGCGATATTTAAACCTGAAAACAAACGAACTGTCAGTGAGAGAGAGGCTGAAAAAGAAGAAAAATCTGAAGAGGGGCCTCAAAGAAAAAGGGCGCGTAGTAGGTCACCCGCACCCACCTTATAGCGATATAAAGTCGCTCACAATTTTATTATCACTAAAAGGCCGCGTTTCACTCCCAATAATTTGGTAGTCTTCGTGGCCTTTTCCTGCGATTAACACACAATCTTGCGGCTGAGCTTCTGCAATAGCATATTCAATTGCTGTGCGTCGATCTAAAAGAATAGTGGCTTTATCATTAGCACCCTGACAAATCATATCAGCAATTTGCTGCGGATCTTCAGTGCGAGGGTTATCATTCGTAATAATAATGACATCAGCATAGTTTGATGCAACTTGTCCCATCAATTCTCGCTTGCCTGTATCACGATCACCGCCACATCCAAACACACAAAATAATTGACCTTGGCAGTGTTCGCGTAATGCCTGTAAAGCTTGTAATAAAGCATCTGGTGTATGCGCATAATCAATCACTACTAGCGGTCTATCTGGTTTTTTGATTGTTTGCATCCGCCCTGGTGGTGGCTTTAGCATTGAGATTTTTTCAGCTATCTCATCAAGCGGTATACCTCGAATACCCATCACAGCAATCGTTGCAAGTGCGTTTAATATATTAAAGCATCCAATTAAAGGAATATGGATTTGTGCTTCACCCCAAGGCGTTAACACTTTACAACGATAACCATCAGCAACAATCTGTAATTGCTTCACACAAATATCAGCTGGCTTTTCGATGGCATAAGTCAGCACTGAGCTTTGCAATCGGCGTTGTGCAAACTGCGCTCCAACGGGATCATCAATATTGAAAATTGCATAACGCACACTGGGCACAGTAAATAGCTGCCACTTGGCTTCTGCATAGTCTTCCATACTCGGATGATAATCTAGATGATCACGAGATAAATTTGTAAAAACAGCAATATCAAAATCAACTGCCTCAACCCGATGCTGTACCAGCGCATGTGATGACACTTCCATCGCAACATGTTGATAGCCTTGGTCAACTAATTCGTATAGAATCCGCTGTACATCTGTAGCCATAGGCGTGGTAAAAACTGACGCTTGTAATGCTGCAATATCACCATAACCCGTCGTACCCAAGATGGCTGCTTGCTCTAAGCATTGCGCTAAAAAATAAGTAACTGAGGTCTTACCATTAGTACCTGTAACACCAATCATATTTATTTTTTGCGAAGGGTGATCATAAAAAGCTGCTGCAATATGACCTGCTTGTTGTTGTAAATCAGACACTGCAATTAAAAGCACCTCTGTATCAGGTAACGTAAACTGCTCGCAGCCACTTTGCTCATAATAGATTTTGGAAGCACCAGCATCGAGCGCTTGTTGCATATAAGCACGCCCATCCACAGTTAAACCAGGCATGGCCAGGAAAATATCTCCTGCTTGAATCGCTCTACTGTCGTATTGAATTGGCATAGAGCAATTGTATAGCGTAATAAGATGCTGAGCCAGTATAAAATAATTGAATTAATGTGTATTGCCCACAACATACTTTTTTGCTTTAATAGCTCATTCAAAGAAATATAAGGAGATGACATGGGTAATCCTAATCGTGAAGGACTCGAAGGTTATAAGCCACCCAAAGACAATAAAACAAAGTACAGAGATGACACTCAAAAAGCACCCGAGCGTGGCATGCCTCAGTATGATGGAAATGGAAGGCCTCACTACGGCCCTTCCTTAGCTCAGCTATTTGACAAGCCCAAACCAGCAGAAGAAAAAAGTTTATTCTCTTGGCTTAGCTGCAATATCCTATAAACTTAAACTCACATGGATTTTATAAAGGGTGCCGTAGCGCGCATTTTATTTTGAGTATTTAGAGCACCCGTAAAATCCATCACAAAAATTTGAGCCTTATCATTTTTCGCGAAATCGGCAAATGAAATAATAATCTGATTGTTAGAAACAGCTTTTATATCCCAGATATAATCTATTGAAAATCCCTGAGACTTAATGCCACTAAAATTAACTTTAAAGCTCGCCTTTGTTTCAAGATTGATGACAAATAGCTTCTTATTAGAGCACTCAGCAATAACATGTACGCCATCACTTAATGGTATTAAGTTATCTATACGAGCATGCTTAAGGTGACAGTCATCAGAAAAATCAAATGTTTGCCTAACTTCACAAGAAGGCATATGAATCAATTCAAATTGGGTGCCGCGAGAATATGTTCCATAAGATAAAATATTACCGTCTGGCAATTCAACATACGCACCAAGATCAAGATCATGATTTTGATATCGACCATTTGATACATCAAGGGTATATTCACAACTAAATTCTAGTTCCACACCAATATGTCGCTCTAGAATCAACAATAAAAGCTGACTTTCAGAACCAAAAGATAATAAGACTTCAAGTGCAAACTTATTATGTTGTAAGCGTGTGATACACGATGTTGCTAGCTTAGTATGCTTGGGTACAGATAATAAGCTTGTACTGGAAATTGTATTATATGTATTTTTAAATAAATCATGAGTTGCTATAACAAGATGTTTCTCATCATGAGTATCATCTAAATTTTCTACCACTTGTGGCAATGCATATTTAGTATTTTCCAAATGCAACCACTCATCAGTAACAAATATTTTTTGACCTGTCAGTTCTGGTATCTCTTCTTGGGTTATATTTTTAAAATCAAATTTAAATTTTCGTGAATCATACACCTTGCCTTCATCATAAATAATATAATCTTTATTAGCTGCACAGAATTTTGCAAATTTTGGCAACTGATGCTGACAAATTAATTCATATGATGAATCTAGAACCATCATATATTGCGTATCATCTGCGCTCCCCCAAATAAGCATTTTTCCATCAGATAATCGATAAAACTTCGTAACATGAAATTTGTTATTACATCGGGTGATGTTTTTAACCTTTGGTAAAACACGCTTTTCTCTAAAAAGTCTCATAATGATATTTTCCTATTTTACAATCATATAGTTAAAATCAAACTTACATGCACATCGTGCTTTTATGTGGCGTTGCAAGTATTTCAAATTCTTCTAATAATTCTTTGGTATGTTCACTTAATAAATTCATTTCTTCATCACTGAGAGTTTGAATAAACTCTGAAAATGCCGTTTTATCAGTATATTTGAATTCATAGCGTGTTCCTTGATACTCGAAAGTAATCATATCAATCGGCTCAACAAAAGCTTTGCTAGATTCAAGAGATGGCTGACAAGATCTAAGCAATTCCAATTTAGACCCAAGCAATACTAATGATGCATTATGCTTAAGTTTAGAAAATGGCTCCGTACTTGTTATGTCATAAGCAAGTGGCACTAACACTGAAAGAATTAGAAAATAAAATGAAAGTTCTACTCTAGCATCTTGGCTCAAAACGCACGGTAGCCTTTTAATACCTAAATCAGCTAATATCACCTTCTGTAAATCACTGAAGCATAACAGCTCAGACTCATCCACTCTCTCAATAAATGATTTAAAATCTTCATATATAGAATTTAAATCACCCTTTTGAATCTCTTGTATCGAAATATTCTGTAGATACTTTCCTTTATAGTAAATGTCTCGTTGATAAGAAACACCCATAAGCGCTACATCTTCTTTACTTAAATGAAAATTTTCATTTAGCTCACATAAACGAATCAAAAATGAGTCAATAACATGTTTAGCTAAATTAACATAACACTTATATTGAATTTGTTCTTCTTCATTACGCATCATGCACATCGTGCTTTTATGTGGCATTGCAAGCATTTCGAATTCTTCTAATAATTCTTTGGTCGGATCGCTTAAAAAATCAATTTCATCAGGATCAAGCGATTGTATAAACTCAGAAAATGCATTTTTATTTGTATATTCGAATTCATAATCCATACCTTTATGTTTAAAAGTAATCATATGAATCGGCTCAACAAAAGCTGTGCCATGCAAAAGAGATATAAAATCAGGCTTAGACAACACGAATGAAGCAAAACCCTCTTTAGCATAATCCATTGGTACTAATACAGAAAGAATTAAGAAGTAAAATAAAAGTTCATTTTTAGCATCTTGATTTAAATCACACGGCACTGTTCTAATACCTAAATGAGCCAAAATCACTTTTTGTAAATTAGTGAGGCAGGATAGATCAGACTCATCTACTATCTCAATAAATGGTTTAAAGTCATTATATATTGAATTTACCTTTCCCTGTTCACGTGTTGGAATCATAATCTGATAATATTCATTTTTATACCAGAACCCTACTTGATAATCAAAACCTAAATAAAAACATTCTTGTTGATTCGAGACAAATGATTCTTCATTATTTACTTTAAAATTATTGATGTACCGGTCAAGATGCCGCAAAATTGAGTTGACAACATGCTCTTCTAATCTAAAATAAGCCTTATATTGAATTTTTGCTATTTCTTCTTCACGCATAAAATATCTCCAGGTAATGTTTGTTAGTGTAGTGATCTAGAAAATATCACAAGTTAAATTATAATATCTTACAGGTAAATTGTGTTTGCTGCCGATTTTGAGCTTCTAAAACATCCGTGAAATCCATCACAAAAATCTGAGCATGATCATTTTTCGAATAATCTACAAATGAAATCATAACCTGTTTATCAGGAAGTACTGCTATATCCGAAATATAATCTACAGAAAACCCAAGAGATCGAATGCCACAGAGATCAATTGCAGTAGTCGTTTTTGTTTCAAGGTTCATCAAAGATAATTTGTTATGAGCATGCTTTGCGATAATATGCACGCTATCAGCTAACGGAATCAATTTACTGACATAAAAATAATTAAGATCACAGACATCTAAAAAATTAAAGGTTCGTATCACTTCGCAATAAGGCATTTTAATTAATTTACATACGTGGCCATAAGTCAGTATATCACCACTAGCCAATTCTAGATATGCGCCCAACTGACGAGAGCAATCTCTAGATACCTCAAGATAATGTTCACAAGTAAATTCTACTGCCGCATCCGCGTGCCACGCTAAAATAAATAAGAAAAACTGGATATCACTACCATATGCGACTGAAATTTCAAGTGCATACTTATTATGGCTTAAAGGTGTAATAGCTGATGCAGTTACTGTCGCATGCTTTTGTATCGATATTAAACTTTCACCGGCAATTTTATTATATTCGTTTTTGAATAAATCATGGGTAGCGATAGTAATATGCTTTTCATCTTTAGCGCTATCCAAATCCTCTACTAACAGAGGTAATGCAAACTTACTGTTCTCTAAATGCAGCCATTGTCCATAAAAAAATAAATCTTGAGACGTAAGTCCCGATATCTCTTCTTGGGTCAACGCTTTAAAATCAAACTTAAACTTTCGAGAATTAGACAACTTACCTTCATCATAAATAATATAATCTTTATAAGCAGCTAAAAATGTCGCGTTGCGAGGTAATTTATGCTGACATATAAATTCATGTGCCTGATCTAAAATAATCATATGTCGCGCATCATCTGCACTTCCCCAAATTACCGTACCGCCATTTGATAATGAATAAAATTGAGTAACGTGAAATTTATTATTAAATTGAGTAATATTTTTAACACTTGGTGAAACAGATCGTTGTTTAAAAAGTCTCATAGTGACACACTCCTATTTTTTAGTGCGCTTAGATTAAAATAGGCTGATGATAAAATGAACCCGTAAAATGACGGGTTAGCGTAAAATAAAGTTTTTCGCATTAAATTGACATACACATGGTACTTTTTTGGGGTAAAGCAAATATATCATGTTTCTCCAATAACTGTTTAGTATGATCAGTTAAAAAATTAATTTCTTTATCACTGAGCATTTGAATAAACGTAGAAAATGACTCTCTATCATGGTGCTTAATATCATAGCGTATTTCATTATGCCAAAAAGAGAGTTCCTTACAGTAACCGTAATAGGGATTATTAAAGCGCTTAAGATAGATAAAAAAATCTTTTCTAACCATACTTACTACTGAAGCTAAATAAAGCTGCTGTAATACAGATACAATTAAATAATTAAATTCAAGTATGTTTTTGGGTTCCCGATCTAGATCATTGGATGATGAAAAAATATTTAGCTTTTGATTTATACTACTTCGAATTTTACTATCTTTTCTAGCACACTTAAATAGACGTACGCTAAATCCCTTATATGATGTTTCATCATAGGTGATTACTGCATTCGTAGCTATAAAAGAACTCATAAGAGATTTAAACATTTCTAAAAAAATAGTATATTTTTGATGAGTTTTATTATATTTACTATTTGCCGAGATAATAACTTGATAAGATACAAGCGATTTACTATTTCCTAAAGATAATGTCAATTTTTTTAGCGGTTTTTCGTAATATTTTAAACTTTCATTCTCCCAAGAACGTAAACTGAAATCAATATGAACATCCTGTAGACGTAAGCATTCAGGGATCACTTCTGCCAAATATTTAACTTGCTTTGACGAATAATATCCATATTTTAAATTGAGCTTTGTTAAATTAGAATAATTTTTTAAAAATTTAAAGGATAGCGTATTATAATAAATACCCGATAGACTTAATGATTTCAAATGTGTGAGACGCTTCAACATACCTGGTAAATGAGTATAATATTTTGAACTTGTTGCAGTTAGAACAGGCCTAATTGATAGAGAAGTTATAGTAGTACAACTGCTGAAAAATTTTGTCCAGTTCTTAATAGCGCTTTTATAGGTATCCCAACAGAAAGTAACACTATGAAATCCAATATGTGACAATTTATTACATTGTGGGATATAGTTAACGGCTCGATCATAAAGTATATCATTCGCAAGGCACTGCCAAACCTCAAATTCAAATATGAGTCGTGTTAAATTCGTAAGCTTTGTAAGTAAAAAAAATATAAATTCTAATGGACTATAATCATTATTTATTCGCAAAATTACTTCATCAATATTTTGATAATCCACTGAGTGCATATCTCTTATAAATGCATAATATCCATAATTATGCACAAAGCTGATCTCATCTTCTCTATGCGATAATACTATTTTCATCAGTAACACCCCACCTTTATATTCAATCCCGCACTTTGCAATAGTGACAAATCCCTCAAAATTAAGGGATGTCAGCTTCATCAATATGTACCCAATCTGGGTCCACCTCAGTAGTTTCAGCTTCGACATCTGCAGTCTCAAGTTCTTTTACTACCGGTTGTTGAGCAAACAACCCTGATTGTGATGGACTCATCGTAATCATTTTTAATTTGTCTCCACGCCACTCAATCGCAAGATTTTTTTCTTGAAGCTTAGAACGGAGCTTCGATAAAAATAATGAACGGTTTGCTTCAGAAAAAGACGCCAGTGTTGGCCCTAACTCACCAAATGTACCTTCTAAAACTTTATTGATTGTACTTGGATCTTGGCAGTGCTTAAGAAAATGACTTAATAAAGTCGACACACTCTCAAATGCCATAGTTGCCGTATCTGAAAGGCTTGCAACTGCATCTCCTGAGACACAATTCGGGGCGTAAAGTACGATAAAATCACAAATCTGTTGCACAACTTCTGCTAGAAACTTACAATCTGGCTGTGTTAATTGAAATTCATCATCCATTACACAATTTTTCTGTGCTGTTAAAATTGCACTTTTAAGTTTATCTGTTTCAAGTAACGAAGGGCCACAAAAGCTCTTCATAGGCTGGAACGTTACGCCATCTTCATTTACGACTTTTGTATGGTCCAGAGAGCTTAGATGTATTTTAATTTTTTCTATATTTACTAAATGCGTATCAAACCATAAAGCCAGATCACTTTTAGCATCATTTAAAGTATCATAGAATGCAAAGCTTAATGCCCCATAAAGATTGCGATAGGCATGTTCATATTCAACACAAGCGTTACTAAATGCATCATTATCTATCTTTGTATCTATATGTCGCTGAAGACTGCTGATGCTCTCTTCCTTTATACGCTGCAGCTGCTTATCAAATAAAGTCTCAATAATTTGCAAACTTTGGTGATTGTAAGAGATATGACATATAGCTTCATCACAATCTTTGATATTTAATTGCTTTAATACTTCAACTTTACCTTTAACAACCTTAAACTCACCTGGTAATGTATAATCAACATGGGTAAAATCAAATTCACCCCCATTATGATCAAATGCACCACCATGAATCGGGCCGCTCCAAATATAATTACAAATTTCTTGGCCACCAAAATTTCCAATACCATATTTAGCTTCACAAGCCTTAGTCCATTGTGCGCGATATCTGCTTTGACTCATAACACGACGCTCAAGTACACCATTTGCACTTTGTGGCAATTCTCCACCCAACCAATAATACCAAATTGCCTCATTACCTTGGAAAAATGATGGATCATAATCAAAGGTCAGTGTTAAAACACGTAGTAAATCAGCTTTTTGGCGAGACGCATCCAAACAATTCATCTCAATATGTAATAGAAATTTATTTTCTTCAATATCATAACTAAATTGGATATCACCAACTGCCAAGTACTGAGCGCTGCGAAGAAAATTAAAATCTGATCTGCCAGGTAAGATAGGATCACAGATAGGTAAAAATGGGTTCCCAGCTTGATTCGGCTTAATATAACGGGCACCATGATAATTTGAAGCCTCCAGAGAAGGAGCGAATCGTACCCAGTCAAACATACTCCCACGTCTATCATATCGCTTTGATACTACCTCTGATGCTGCTTGTTGCGCTGCAGCTTTTTGTATTCTTATCTGGCCAGAAAGTCGTTTTTGGTATGCTTGCTGTGCTTGATGATCAGTATATTCAGCTACATATGCCTCATTGATACAAGTCCATTTATTACCCTGATGATATCGTGCCCATCTTTTAATTTTTCCATGAAACCAATCATATGTTGCAATATCTATAGTTGTATTGGTAAAACCAAAATCAAGCGCTGACCTATTTTCTTGTAGCACTACAGAAACTTCACTAAGGTGCGCGTTTCTACGCTCTTTTATGATATCTTCTAACTTGCTGTGAATATGGCTTCTTAGCGTCATATACTTTTCTTCAAAAGTTGAAATTAATTTATCTAAAATAGCATTTGATTGTGAGGCAACCATTAGCGCTGATATTTGATTTAGCATGCAAAAATAATCCATCATATGATTCATGCTACTCTCATTAATACGTAGATGTTTCTCACTATGATTAGGGTCTGGAAATTGCTTAAGATTATGCATAATGCTCAACAAGGCAGATACACAAACCACAAATGGATCACCCAAGTTCGGATCTAATGATATGTTTTTCTCTTTAATAAGCGCTTTTGCAAAGTAATTAGGTAAGTGGAGATAACTACTGGGCAACATTGGCATAGTATTTAATTGCATCACATCGACAGGCTGTACATTGATGCTATGATTTAATCCAATGGCATTAATTAAAGCAGCACGCTCTATATAATGATCACCCTGCACCACATCATCGACGACCATGCCATGTAATTCTACTAAACGCTCCATTAGTGCTGTGTATTTTTCATAGCCCAAACCATCTCTCATTTGTGCAATCAACCTAGGGATCATCGATACTTGACTTTCAAGCCGGTCGAATCGTTTTTCCATATTTAATGCTAATAAATGGATTAAAGCGATATTCATTGACTGCGCTTCATAAAGGTGGCAAAAATTATCAATTACTTGTTGTTGCTGTTTATCCATCTGTGCAAGCACCTCATCAAACCGACCATGCATTTCTTGACGCAAATGTTCAACTTGTTGTGACAGATTACGTATCGCATTTAAAATAAAGGCAGCTGTATTACTTGTGGACCTTGATTTAAATACACCGACAACGTTAGCAATCACACCCACAATAGTGGTTATCGCACCAAATGGCGTTAAATACGGCACCATCAATGGATTTGTTAACGCTAAGCACGATTCAATACAAGAGATCGTGCCATGGCCAACCACATCGATTTGATTAGCTAAAATCGGATCTTCTGCAAAAAGCATCGTCATTGCCGATAAACCCTTAACCGCTGCTTTAGAATGGTTGAACAAACTTACTACTTTTTCAGCATCCATATGTGAGGGATTTTCATAACAATCGATAACGGGCTTTAACTGGTCTTCTAATAATGTATCTGAAAACGCTACTGGCTTGTTTGTAGTTGCAAGTATCTGACTGGTTTTTGCATCAATACCCGCATAGGCCTGCTTAACCTCGCTAACAAATGACGTCTTAAATGTATTCAATGAAATTGTTTCTTTTTGTAATTCAGCATGTAATTTTTTTGCGCTTTCAATAGACCTACCCATATTCAGCTGAATAGGATTAAATAGTTCTTTTTCTGCTATGGTGGAATTTTTAAAGCCTAATGAAAATGATGCAAGATTATTGACGAAGCTCGATATTAAAATATCAGCATATTGATAACGACTTGAAATATTCACTGTAGCATCATCTAACTTCTCAATCAAAGACTGCATAGCATATTGAGGATTGATTTCTGTTAACTGTGCATTCGAACTTACTTGTTGATAAACTAATGCATCTAATTTTTTCTGGATATAATCTGTATAAGTGGCATTTACACTTTGTCCAATCGCTTCTTGTTGCTTATAAATCTTTGTTACCTGACACATGGAATTTTTACTCATTTTTTGTTGTTGTAAATTCGGTTTGTCTTCAAATAGTTTTTGGCATGCTGCATTTGTAGATTTTTTAAGTTCATCTTTTAATGGTTGTAAGGCAGTAGCAACAGAAGCACCGACAGTGACAGCACTCACAGGCGCTAACGGGCCAGTCAACGCAGCTGTGGTTGCTATTACGCCAGTTGTTATAGCACTTCCTACAATTTCTGCTGCTGCTGCAGATGCAGCACCACATATCACTTTTTCACGCTTATTTTCAGAAGGATTTTTAGCAATTTCAGTCATCACTTCAGCAGTAAGGCCAATTAGCCCGGCTGCTTTCGGCAATGGCATACCACTTAAGGTTGTGGCTAATTCAGCTGCGCCAATGGCATTAGTTGTCGCTTCCAATGACGAAATGATTTCGCCTTTAGTTTTTGTTGGTTTTTCTTTATGTCTCATTCTCAACTCTCATGTAATTTATAATATCTTTATTTCCATTCAATTTATGGTCTTAAGCTTTTAGTGTTACCATGAACCGCACCCTGTTTACGTAATAATGCAGCACTTCCATCACGGCCATAAGTAACGGCGTAATCTAGTGGCGTACATCCTTCATTATCGGCGATATTAACATTGGCACCTTTTGCTATTATCGGCGTTATACAATCAGGCAATCCCAATAATGGCATCCCAGTTGCATCGTGACTGCACGTTGAACCAACGTCACCATGTGTCACCGCATAATGTAAGGCTGTCTTTCCCTGACTATCTATTAAATCAATATCAGCACCATACTTAAGTAATATATTTAAAAAATTGATAGCGCCAGCACTTGCTGCATCATGCAAAACAGGCATGCCATCGCTATTTAAAGCATTTGCTGATGCACCTTCTTCCAGTGCACAAATGACTCCCGCTTCATCAAACGACTTAAGCGCGGTCAAGAGTTGTTTATTTTTTTCCATTAATCGCAATTTATTGCTCCTATTAAAGCCTCGTTTGAAATTGGGAAAATAGTACATCGACTATAGAGCAGTGTACACCCGCAAAATTACGGGTATGAATTATATAAGTTGATTTAAGATTTTATGGGTAAAAATAAACACGATCAGTTCAGATTTATTCTGACATTGAAATTTCTCTCTAATATTATTGAGATGTTCTTCAGCCGTTCTAGGAGAAATAGACATTGCGGCAGCAATCCTCTTGATTTCACCATAGCAAATGAGATAAATTAAAGCGATTATTTGCTTTTTAGTCAGTGTCACAGGTTTAGTGTTGATGTTAACTATTATTGATTCTTGCTTTAAATTTTGAATAAATCGATCAATATTTTGTTGATTAGTAAGTTGCTCGACCAAATGAAAAACATGTTGTTCTTGTTGTAACTGAGATTCTAGTAATTTTTGTTGTGAAATATCATAAGCAACACCCAGTACTATGCATCCTTGCCCTGCAATAGTAAAAGGTTGTTTATATGAGAGATAACATTTACACTGACCCTCGACAAGCATAGACTCTTCTGTCGTTAATGATTGTTTTAGTGTAATCACATGGTGGTTATTTTCTAAAATTTTTTGTAGACCTTCTGCAGTCCACTGATGCTGAGCTGCAAGTGACACAAGAGAACGATTATTAAAGTCAGCACAACTATCCGAATGCATGGCATGTGCCTGAGCAAGGTTACAATAATGAATCATTGCCTTACTATCCAAGGCGAAGCAATTAGCTGGCAAATGATCTAACACTGCATACACTGATTTTAAAGTACTTCTATCCTGCGCTATACTTTGAAGCTGTAATGTATAGGCGAATAGTTGTGATAGGGTTCCCTTCAAAGCCTGAACCGTATGTTCAAGCTGTCTTATTTGAAATTGTTGCTGTGCAATTAAATAATGTAACAAAGTTTCATTTTGCATAATCTTTTCACGTTCAAATTGCATTTTATATGCGCATCATATAGCATACACAGACTACAAACAAGCGAATAATCTGATGGACTACCGATGAAAAATAAAGAAGCACTACTACAACATTCTATAGTCATACAACCCATTTTAACGCACACATTAACACCCGAACAAAAGTGTAGCATATTAGAAAATTACAACTACTGCATACAACACGGCTTACACTATATTTGCTATGTAGGTGAACATATCGTGCCGCTCAGTGAGATACCTAGTCAGTCTTGGCATAAATTACCTAAACCAAAAATTCAGCATTGGCAGCAACAAAATAGCGATAAGCAATATAAAACACTGTCAGCACTGTGTGATAAAGTAACCCCTGAATTAAATAGTTCACTTGAGCAGTTTATTGATATCTGCATTGATGCTAAAAAGCAGTATGGATCTGCCGCGATTTTGACTGAACTTACAAACTTACCCACTATGCTATTACAAATGGCTTTTGATTTTGTGGAGCAGATCCCAGTACGCTCCCTCCCCTTTGTTAATATCAATAACCCATTACATAACTTACCTGAAAATACCAATGTGATTTGGACGTTATGTATGCATCAAAATCATTATATGCCTATCGAACTTTTTGAATCTAAGCTACAACAGCTCATTCAATCTTACCCCAAAAATACGATCATTATCGTTATTGCTGATAGCTTAGATCGTCATAACCGTAATTTTATTGATCTTGATGCTGGCGCCGACAGTATAAAAGAAGATGTATTATTAAATGAAACTGTCTCTCAATATCGTGCCTGCTTTAATAAATTTTTACAAGACGATCCTAAATCACATCAGTTTTTGCGTTGGGATCACTTTATCCATGATGATCGATTTCCAAAAGCAGTGGCTGCTTACCAGCGCCATTGTGATACAAACTTAACTCTTCAATACAAATTAGAAAAATGCGCACAAAGCTATACGCCTCAAATTAAAAAGGGTGAGCCAACATTATTAAATATAGATGATTCAATTCTCATTAAAAAAAATATGCAATACTTTAAAGAAGAAGGTGCTGTTGCTTTAATCCAAATCGAAGATTATTATCCTGCTATTGTATTACACGAACTTAAAAATCCTGATTGCAAAAAGTTAATGGCTGCTAATCTGACATTACCAATCCATCAACTCAAACTCTATCATGACAATCCTTTATCCGACCAACCTTTGCTAGAACTCATACAAGTTCAAATTCGCTCTTTTGCTTCTACTATAACAGAGCCATTTTTATTGATCTTATCTTTTTTTGATGGTGATTATGTCCCAACGGAAATTATGTTAAATATATTTGAGAGTGACGCTAAAAAAACACTCAAGGCTGCACTCCTTAAAATGCGTAATCATGGCTATATGTCTCTTTATCACAAATCAAAGCATATCTTAAAATACAATCCTATTTTAAAATATGTTATTTCAAATATACGCTCTAGTATCATACAAAATTATTCAGAGCCTAAAGACCTCCTTAAAATCATCGGTGAATTACTTAAGTACCATCAGCATATTCGAGATATTTACCAACAGGAAAACACCTCTGGTAATTCATATGAACATTATAATAAAAGCACCAAGCTACTTGAATTTTCTTTAACAATAGCACCCGACTGGCTTACCAAAACCCCTGAAATACAAGCTTCTCAAAAATATCAAATTATAATGTCTGAAATTTATTATGCCTTAGGAGATACTTACTTAACCTACCGACATCAGCCTGAAATAGCACTTAAGTTTTACGAGCAGGCTGAACCCTATTTTATTCAATCAAATGATAAAAACGCACAACTAAAATTAAAATATCTTCGATTACACAAAGATATTATTCAACATCAACTTTCTGAACACATCCCACAGGATATCAGTGCGCCACCTGAAAATATTTTTGAGAAAACGGACAAAAAAAGCATTTCTGATTGTGTAGGACAAGGTTATGTGTTTCATAATACTGCTCTTAAATTGTGCCTAATCAAATCATTTGATTTAAGCCTCTCCTATTTAGATGCTGCCGAATCAGTATTTAAATATGTTTATACGGTAAAATCTCTTTATGAAACTCCTGAGTCAGAGGCGCTTATTCGTGAACCTGAATTAGGCTTAGCTTGGGTAACGTATCGACGCGGTCTAATCGCAACACACTTAGCACAGTATGATAAAGCAACTTATTATTTTGACCGCGCTATGCAATATATGCATACCCCTGAAGTTAAAAAAAGCTACCCCATGCTAATGCGTGGCATACTTCATGCTCGAAGTAAACTGAGGCTAATTACACAACAATATGAGCAAGCGATTTCTGACTTAACGGAGAGTATTGCTAGTTTTGATTTAATCCCTTCTGATACTCAAAAACGCAAGTTAAGTTATGAAGTTGCTCTAGATAAAGCAAAAATATTACAAGCACAACATTATCAATTAGCACTACCAGATGACTACATTATGAAAATAAATGAAATTTATACCATTTTTGATCATTTTGAACCTGAATTAAAATCAGATGATTATAAAATTGAGTTTTTAAGTGCAATAATTACTTTTTGCTCTATCTATTTAAAAATATTTTTTGAAGGACAACATCCTAAAGATATAGATATTTTCTTTAGGCGACTCGACAAATGCTATAACGATATTGATATTAAGAAGTGGACAAAACTGAATAATCATTTAAAGCATGCAGCTGAACTTTATATGAATATTTGGCAAGCACTTAAACAAAGTAACTGTTTTTCTTTAGTATGGGTAAACGATATAGATTCTCTCATTATTGCATATGATCTATATTGCTTAAGCAGATCGATCCAAGCACATCAAACAGCGCCAACTACATTTGGTGATAGCCTACTCGAAGCGTCATATACGATCTATCTAAAATCTCCTGATCACAATCAATTACAGACTTTCCGCAAAGTCATGAGTGCCTTTCATCAAACGCATAATGTAACTTTATTTGGTACGAATAATGCTGCATCTAGCAATAATCAAACTAAACCCGAGGTATTACAAATTCAAAGTTCTTTTTAAATAAGGCATTAATTATAATAAATCAATGAGTTATGCCGACTATGGGTAACTTCTCAATAAGTTGAGGCACGAATTAAATTTTAACTTGTTGATTTTCTGGTATTGAGTTATTGTACGTTTCATTGAGCCTCAAGATCCACCTACCCAAGATATCAGTCAGTGAGCGGACCCCCTTAGTAGATCAGTTACTTGATATCATAGATCAAATTCAAAAAGATAATG
>JAUIDD010000019.1 GCA_030429175.1 Gammaproteobacteria bacterium | reverse complement strand
GCTTTGCCCGTCGTTACAATACGCCGATCATCATTATTTATTATTTTACTGTTGATTTTTTCTGCTATCCCTAAATCTTTGCAGGTGGCAGCAACCAAACCATGATGATCCATTGCTAAAGTTTTAATATTTTCGTTCGCTAACTCCATGACGGCAACTCTCCATTATTAAAAAATGGCAACAAGATAACCTTTTCACATGAAAATCGTAACTCTTTTATTATTAATTGTTCATCACACGCTCAAATTAGCACCAGTAATTAAAAATAGTTAAGTTCTTGTTCTAGGAATGTAGGTTATTATCCGCTAAAAGGATAATAAGATACTTAAACAATTTTTTTTCAATATGTTAAGATAGTATTCATTATGGACGGAGCACAGGACGCTCACATGACCACTCAAATAGACACTCGCAGCCAAATATTACTAGATCGCATCGACCACCTACCACGTTGGCCATTTCTCAATTACGTGCCCCCTATTGTTGGCTTTGCTTATTTCTTTGCATTTTATCGAGCAGCTTTACTGCTATGGCTATATCTGACGTACTTACCGCTATTTTATTTAGCTTCGGCATTAAAACAACGGGATGTAAACTACTCACATAATTAAAGGATTTGTTATGTCTACAAAGTTTCATAAATGGTGTAAAGATTTCTCACTACTTATTTCAGCTGAAATCACAATATCGACTATTACCAGTTATTATTTAACCACATACTTATCCACATTATATGATTTCCCTATGCCAGAAATTGCGGGCTTATGGGGCGCCATTTCTGCTGTGTTTATTATTAGCCCCAAACGTGAAGATGTGATACATATGGCATGGATGCGCTTTTTAGGGACAATTGCAGGGTCACTTGTGCCATTAGTTTGTATCCATATATTTGGTGGCTACTATAGTTATACTTTTGCCCTATCGCTTTGTTTAACTGTGATTGTTGTAAGCGCATGCCGTATCCGTGACGCCTACAAGGTTGCTTGTATTACCACACTTGTTGTGCTTATTGTTGGAGCCATGGATCAAGAACACATTAAACCCTGGCTTAATGCTGTATCGCGATTAGGTCAGTCAACCGTTGGCATATTAGTAGCACTTATTATTGATGGTATATTTTACCCTATTCGCCAACGCTTCGATCTATTTTAAAGGGCATTGGTATTTGTATTAGCTTGCTTATGACCGTCATCATTAGGTTTTTCGGAAGCCCGCTTGCAAAAAAGCAACGGCTTTACAACTTGCCTGCTCGGGAATGATGCCCTGCATACATGATGAATAAGATCTATAACGTCTTGTTGCTTTTGGGTTTCTGCACGCCGAAGCAGTAATGTTAGTGTAAAATCACTCAGTCTAGTGCTCCAGTGCATCTTCAGAATAGTAATAAGAATAGGCCATTTTTTATTATAAGTTAACGGCTGTAATGTTGCTTCTATCTCTCTCTGTGTATACCAGCATTTATCAGCATTATCTAAAACTAATTGTACAATTTTCCACTGTTCCTGATTAACCGCTTCTCTAAACATGTTAGCAATACTATTTGCACTAAGCATATTATCACTGTCTATTTCACTTTCTAAGATAAAAGTCACTATTTCCCACTGATGTTCTCTACTTGCATGCTCAAGAATTTCTGATCGATCATTTTCATTAAGAAGATTACGTTTATGAATATTTATAAATATTAAACGCATAAGATCGACGTTACCATCTGTAACAGCAATTTGTAATCCGCTTCTGACATAAATAAAACAAGGTGTTATATTTGTATTTAAGATTAAAGATACCATATCAATTTGCTGCTGACAGACAGCAAAATTAAAAACATTATGCAGGGCATAATCAAAAGATTCATCTTTCAATGTTGTTATAATCAAATTTACAATATTCCAATGCCCTTCACGAGCAGCTGCATAAATCGCATCATCTAACCTTAATTTAGAAGGCCTTTGTTCAGGTGGTAATTGCAAAATAAGTGACACCATATCATAAGCGCCATTTTCAGCAGTATAAATGATATCTATATCGATGCGAATTTTCATATTCATTCTAGTCATACTGCATATCATACGTACCATATCTAAGTTATCCTTAGCGATCGCAATACTCAACACCGAACTTATACTAGATTGATTTGGTATATCATGACTTCTTGCTAAAAGAGATTGTACCGTATCCCACTCACAACGCCGCGCCTTAATAACCATAGCAAACCCTACCGCTGAGCTTATCAGTTTATCTGACCTGTTTTTATCTAAAATATACTTTAAAATTTCTTCACAGTAATCGGAATGCATTACTGCATCGATAACTTTGCTATAAAAATAAATAGCAGTATGTCCATTTATATCTAAAATAACGCTTACGATCTCAGCTTTACCAGATTTTGCAGCTAAAGAAAGTAAACTAATCATGTTTTCCCTATCTGGATGATAGTATTCTCCAACTTTTAAAAAACGCTTTACTATATCCCATTGGTGAGTTTTAGCTGCTGCTAAAATTGCAATCGATACATAGTATTTTTCTGGCTGGTTAGCTACAGTCAGTTTCAGGATAAGATTCACTATATCTAGCTGCTGATTTTTTACAGCAGAAACAAGCACAAAGCCAACACTAGCTCCATCCGGCATATTATGTATTCTTTCCAAAATTACTTTAACACCTAACCAATCACCCTGCTCAGCTTTTATGACTAACACTGCACCCACGCCAGCATTTACACGTGACCAATCATTATCGATAGATAGAATGAACTGTATATGCGCATCTAACTGCTTGGTGTTTTGTATATGCTTAAGTGCACTAATGATACGATAACTTTTTAGTGAATATTTTTGATTTGAGTTCATTTCTAAAAAATCATTTATCATCTCGTGACAACCTAATTTAGCTGCCTCTTCAAAGGCAAAATTGAAACTGCAACAATCTACCATCAGAATCTGCTAATTGCAATTTTTCTGTATTTAAAATTTGTCAGACAATATCTATCTCTCTTTTTTTAACTGCAATCATAAGGACTTTTCCTAGGTAAGTATTATAAGGCTTATTTTTTCCTTTTAAGATAGCCTGCACAAAATGAAAATCACTCAGTTACTTTTACACTTTAGGACTATTCCGACCATCAAGTATATTTTCCACTCTACCAGGATTAGACCAAAGTGTACTCTTTTTATAACTCGTAATTATTCCGTTAGGTTTTTTACGTTTATTTAGAATCACACAATGATGCTTCTCTAAAACATCAATTGCATTTTTTTTAACTGCGAGCTTAATTAGTCCTGATTGTTTATGCTTAATACCCTCATCGAGCGCCTGAGACACAATACGTGCATCAAGCTGGCAATTCTTATGCGAAATTGTAAGTATAAACTTAACAATATCCCATTGATGGCTTCGTGTGGCAAGCTTTAGTATATTAGACAAAACTTGACTATTAGCCTTTAAACGAGAAGCTGTTTTATATGCTTCAAGCATTGTTGTAATAGCGCTCATTACAGCATTTAACTTATTATCATGTTCCGGTGTACTTAACGTCTCATTAATTTTCTCAGATTCTCTGTATAGGTAGTTAAGCAATAATATACTGGGTTTATTCGCCCAATCCATACGCAATACTGTATTGAGTGAATCATATTTCGCTTCGCAAAACAATTGTAAAAGCCTAATCTCTACTTTTTCGTACCAGAACTCATGAGGATTTTTCAAGATAAACATCACACTATCCCACTGCTTGATTCTAGCAGCAGTATAAAACATAAGACCCACCATGTTCTGAATATCTGGTTTAGAAAAATCTTTGCGTTTATTTTTTATGTGCAAAAGAATAGACTTCATAATATCTAGTGCGCCATTTTGTGCTGCTACAGTAAAGCTATGCTTTATATTTATTAATGAAACATACTGGTTGTTTAATATAATATCGACAATTTCTAAATTTCCATTCAAAACTGCCATGTTAAATTGAACATTAATTACTGAACCACTAGGTTTTAAACTACCCTTAGCTTCTTCTAGAATAACTTTTGCTATTTCCCAGCGGTTTCCCGAGGCAAAACTTAATGTATCTGATATCTTTTTACAGTCCCAGCTATTGTCGTCACCATCACCTTTAAATGGAAATTCTCGTAAATTTTGCAACATAAATCTCAAAATGTTTACATACTTATCGTCTGATGCTGCCAACTCAAATTCTTTTGACACCCTAATTAAAGAAAGCTTCTGATAACTTTTTAAATACTTACAGATCAATACCACACGATCATAATTATTCTCAATGATTGCTGTGTATAATAGCCTATCAAGATCAGGCGCTACATAAGGGCATGTAGAAAATTTTTCTATTATCAAATCTACAACTGCCCAATGAGAATTTATACCAGCCTCATATAACGCATCTTTTATATTAAGCTTAGCGACGATGACGTCAATCGGATCATCCTTATACGCGTCGAAACATGCTTCAATAATAGCTTTTAAAATATCATAACTGCCATTTTTAGCAGCAATTTTAATACTATCAAGATACATAAACTGATAAAAAGCGATGTCCTTATAACCAAACTTATTCAACATTAATTCAACTAAATCTAACTTGTTGTAATTAATAGCAATACTAAAGACTCTAGAAATATGAAACAGATGTGCCCTGTTATCAAGACGATCCAAAATGGACTTCACATCCACCCACTGTTGTTTTTGAGCCATTAATCTTAAAACAACACCTACCGCGCGACTATCAATATTATCCGGGATTTTTTTCTCTAGAATATAGTCGATGATATTATCGTATTTTTTTGAGTTGTTTATTAGTTTTAATACATCATGAAATGTATCACACTGGTTTGGATTCCCAACCTTCACACTATCAAGCTCTGAAATAAGATAAATAGCCTCAAAATTTGAGTCTTTTTCAGCAAGCTCAAATAAAATATTTAATGCTTCAGAGTCATAGTAATCAGCCCTACATAGTCTCTGCTCTATCTCTTTCCAACCATTCAATTCCAACTCACGATTAATATCAACTTGCTTCATAAATCCCACCTCTATTGGAGCTTGTTCAGCTCAGCGTGCTAAATAATTATGTTCATTTTTTAGACTTTGATTATAGAGATCTAGTACAAAAAATCAACTATTATTTGGTTTTTTAAAGTATCATTGTTTAAATTGAGATTATGCACTCAATTGGTTAGTATTGGCTTTTTCCAATACAAGCAGAATCATTATGCACAAAACGTACAATCCGGACGCTATCGAAGCACATTGGACCCAGACTTGGGAACAAAATGGTTATTTTACACCTAAGGGCACAGGAACGGCTTACAGCATCGCCCTGCCACCACCAAATGTAACCGGTACGTTGCATATGGGCCATGGCTTCCAATATGCCCTAATGGACGCACTGACACGCCGTGCACGTATGCAAGGCAAAAAAACACTATGGCAGCCTGGCACCGACCATGCCGGTATTGCGACGCAACTCGTTGTTGAGCGCCAGTTAGCCCAAGACAACCTCACTCGCCATGATTTAGGGCGTGATAAATTTATCGATAAAGTGTGGGAATGGCGCGAACAGTCTGGTTCTACCATCACCAAACAAATGCGTCGCCTCGGTGCATCAATGGATTGGGAGCGCGCGCGCTTTAGTATGGACCCAGAAATTACCCATGCGACTTATATTGCTTTTATAAAACTGTATCAAGACGGCTTGATCTATCGTGGCAAACGCCTAGTTAACTGGGACCCGCTGCTTCAGTCTGCCGTCTCTGATCTTGAAGTCGAAAACAAACCCAAACAAGGCCATATGTGGCATATGCGCTATCCCCTGAGCGATGGCAGCGGTCATTTGATCGTGGCAACCACCCGCCCAGAAACTTTGTTTGGTGATATGGCAGTAGCGGTGTACCCTGATGATGATCGCTATAAAAATCTCATTGGTAAGATGGTAAAACTGCCCTTAACCGAGCGTGAAATTCCCATTATTGCCGATGATTATGTCGACCCTGAATTTGGTAGTGGTTGTGTGAAGATCACACCAGCACACGACTTTAACGATCATGAAGTAGGTAAGCGTCACAATCTTGAGATGTTTAATATCATGACGCTCGATGCACATCTAAATGATGCTGTACCTGAAGCTTATCGTGGTCTTGAGCGTTTTGAAGCACGCAAGCGTGTAGTAACAGATCTAGAGAGCTCAGGTCTTCTTGAAAAAATCGAAGACCATACCAACACCATCCCTTACAATGATCGCTCTGGTGCGATTATCGAACCACTACTCACAGACCAATGGTTTATTAAAGCCGATATCTTAGCAAAACCAGCAATTGATGTAGTTAAAAACAGCGCGCTTAAATTTATCCCGGAAAACTGGAGTAAAACATACTTACAATGGCTTGAGAATATTCAAGACTGGTGTATTAGCCGCCAGCTTTGGTGGGGTCATCGTATGCCGGTTTGGTATGACGATCAAGACAATATCTATGTTGGTTTAGATGAAGCTGATGCACGTAAGCGCCATAATCTCAATGACAACATACCACTACGTCAAGATAACGATGTTTTCGACACTTGGTTTACCGCAGCGCTATGGCCGTTCTCTAGTTTAGGTTGGCCAGAGCAAACCAACGCACTTAAAGCATTTTATCCAACTAATGTGTTAGTCACAGGCTTTGATATTATTTTCTTCTGGGTTGCGCGCATGGTGATGATGGGTATTTACTTTATGGGTGATGTACCCTTTAAAGAAGTTTATATCACTGGCTTAATTCGTGACTCACATGGCCAAAAAATGTCGAAAAGTAAAGGCAACGTGCTTGACCCGCTCGATCTTATCGATGGGATTAACCTAGAGTCTTTAGTAGAAAAGCGCAAGCTCGGTTTAATGCACACAAAACATGCCACCCAAGTTGAAAAACAAACACGTAAAGATTTTCCTGAAGGCATCAATCCACATGGCACTGATGCCCTACGTTTTACCTATTGTGCACTCGCCACCACTGGTCGTGATATTAACTTTGATATGGGACGTATTGATGGCTACCGCAATTTCTGCAATAAGCTGTGGAATGCTGCTCGTTTTGTGTTAATGAATACTGAAGATTTTAATCCTCAAAACACTGAGCGTGAATTTAGCCTGGCTGATCGTTGGATTCAAAGTAACCTTGAGCAAACAATTCAAACCGTTAATGCTAATTTTGAACGTTACCGTTTTGACTTAATCGCGCAATCCTTATATGAATTTACATGGAATCAATACTGCGATTGGTATTTAGAATTGTCTAAATGCATTTTAAACGATAAAAACGCCAGCCCCATGCTTAAAGCTGGCACGCAATTTACTTTATTAAATATCTTAGAACAACTATTACGTTTAATGCATCCATTGATGCCGTTTATCACTGAAGATATCTGGCAAACAATTGCTGATAAACTCAACTGTAAAACACAACCGTCTATCATGCTCAGCACTTATCCGACGTATGATGCAAATAACATTGATCAAACTGCATTAGATGATATTAGCTGGCTGCAATCATTAATTACTGTCATTCGCAATCTGCGCAGTGAAGTGGGCATCTCCCCTGCCAAAAACATCACACTTACTTTTGTTAATGCAGATGCTCAGGCAAAACAACATATCGACCACTGTCGTGAGTATCTTAATATACTTACAAAAGTGAGCGAATTTAACTTTGCAGATACATCTGCTAATTTGCCGCTGAGCGCCAGCGCGGTATTTAACGCACTCGAAGTGCACTTACCACTTGCAGGCCTAATCGATAAAGATGCAGAACTTAACCGCCTTAAAAAAGAAATTGAAAAGCTGCAAAAAGAACACGACAAATCTGCCAAGATGCTCGACAACCCTAACTACATTGAAAAAGCACCTGCAGCTGTTGTCGATAAAGCACGTGAGCAGCTGGCACAAACGGTTGCCTCACTAGCGAAACTACAATCTTACTATTCGCGAATTGAATCACTCTAAGAAGTTTTCAATAAATCTTCTTTGGTGCTTCTATCAATAAAATAGCATTTTTGAAGGTCATGAAATATTCGGGCTAAGGCGAACCAGGTTTAAAACTACAGTACTCACCAGGGTTAATATCCATTAGATGATCATCGAAAAATGAGGTAATCCGTTTAGTAAACCAATATGAAGGTTTCCATGGCAGACCACCTTTAATAAAGCCCATATGCCCACCGTGTTGGCTAGTCTCAAAGCGAATACTTAGTGACAATTCTCCAACGCTAGGCACGCTATTAGGTGGTACAAATGGGTCATCCATAGCATGTAAAATTAAAAGTGGGTGACGAATATCACCTAAGCGCCCACGGCTACTCGCACTTTTATAATAGTCATCAACCGATGCATAATCATACATAGGTGTGGTAATCATTGCATCGAAACGACGTAAACTTGAAATCAATTTTAATGATTTGATATCTACAGGCATCTCCAAACCCATTTCAATTTTTGCTTCTATTTTCTTTTTAAGGCTACGCAATAATACATGCTGATAAAATGGTACTAGATAATCTGCCGATTTAGATAATTCAAATGGCATTGAAACGGCAATACCTGCTTTTAATGGTGAATCATGATTGCGGGCTAAATATTGCGAAAGTAAATTACCACCCAATGAAAACCCCATAGCAAATAAAGGACATTCAGGAAAGCGCTCACTAATACGGTTAATTACAATTCTAAGATCATCTGTTTGTTCCGCATTATAAAAATGTGCTTTGCGATTTAAACGCCCACTACAAGAACGAAAGTGCATAACCACAATACGCCAATCATGCTGAATAAAAAGATTAATCATTTCTTGAATGTAGTGTGAGTACACAGAACCTTCGAGACCATGTAATAACACCAGTACTGGCGCATGTTGTGGTGCAGGTCCTGCCCAAGCAAGGTCGACAAAATCACCATCAGGTAAATTGACTTCTTCCCACTGTAAATCAACCGTAGAGCGTTGCTTAATCACACTCGCGTAGATCGATTGCACATGCTTATTGCGTAGCCACCAAGGGGGCTCAAAAGATTGAATTTCTGCCATGATCACATCCTCATGTCTTCACTTCCTTGTGAACTATATTAGTGTAGCTCAGACAGTGATTTTTTTCCAGCGACCTAAATAAGAGTATGCGATTGGCACTACGATTAAAGAGAAAAAAGTCCCGAAAAATAAGCCGCCTACAATCGTCCAGCCGATTTGCTGACGGCCAATAGAACCGGGCCCACTGGCAATTGCAAGCGGTATTGAACCGAAAATCATGGCAAAAGTCGTCATCAAGATTGGTCTTAGTCGAATCATCGCGCCCTCGACAATAGCCTCACGAAAAGCTAAACCTTCCTGGCGTAGGTCATTAATAAATTGAGTGATTAAGATACCATGCTTACTAATCATACCAACTAGAGTTACCATGCCAATTTGTGAATATAAATTAAAGGTACCGCCACCAAGCCATAATACAAATAGTGCGCCTACCATACTCAAGGGTACTGCCAACAAAATAATAAAGGGATCGATAAAGCTACCGAATTGTGCCGATAAAATCAGATAAATAAATACAAAAGCTAACACCATAATACCCGTCATACTACCCGCCGATTCGATAAACTGTGCAGCCTTACCTGAGTATTCAAAGCGAATATCAGAGTTCATCACTTTTGGTAGTTGAGCATTGATATAGTTAATCGCCTGGCTTTCAGTGTAACCTGGCGCCAATAATGCGGTAATAGAACCTGAGCGCATCCGATCGAAGTGACGCAATGTACCCTGTCCAATCGTAGGCGTTAAATTTACCAAGCTTGATAGTGGCACCATATTGGAAAGTGCAAGCTGCGTATCTTTGGCGACTGCAACTGTAGGTGCTGCTGAATTACTACGTAGATAAATTTGTTCTGCAGCCCTTAAGCTCTTCAAGTATTTTCGCTCCATTTGCACCAACACAGCATAACTACTACTACCCGATTGCACATTGGTCCAGTGATTGCCGCTCATTAATGCATGCACCGTATCAGCAATTGTTTGCAAACTCACACCTATATTTGCAGCTAAGTCACGGTCAAATGAAATCGCATATTCTTGAGAGTCAAACTTTAAATTGGTCTGTACGTTGATAAGCCCTGGATATTTTCGCAAAATACCGACTAACTTATCCATTGGTCCCAGCAAATCAGTATAATTTCGTGTGGTCATAAAATTAAGAATGATATCACTGCCTGACTCACCATAATTAGTTACATCAGGAATAGAAGCTGTTGCGGTGATGCCTGGTATATTTTTAAATTTTTTATTAAGCATTGCGACAATTTTTTGTGTGGGTACCTTACGTTCTCCCCAAGGCTTCATTTCAACACGTAACATTGTTGAACCCACACCGATTTGGGTTGAGAAGTCTTTTATCTGTGGCACACTTTTTAGTATTTTCTCAACATCAGCCGTATATTTTTCAGTATAATCAATACTCGCACCTGTGGGCGAAACCAAACTCACATTTAAAGTGCCATAATCTTCTTGTGGCACAAATTCTGAATGCATAATCCGATACAAGAAGAACCCACCAATTGCTACGCCAAGCAAACCCATTACAAAAAACAAGCGTAGATTTAAGGCACCAGATAATAATGAACGGTAACGTAAAGAAATACGCTCAAAAACTTGATCTAAGAATAATGCCATACGTGAGCTATGACGCTCCGCACTTAACACACGTGAACACATCATTGGTGACAGCGTCAAAGCGACAAAACCCGAGACTAATACACTCCCGGCGAGCGTAAACGCAAACTCTTTGAAAAGCTCAGCACTCACACCAGTTACAAAGCCAATCGGTGCATACACCGCTGCAAGTGTAATTGTCATTGCGACAATTGCAAAACCAATTTCTTTACTCCCTTTGATTGAAGCCTGCATCGGCGACATGCCTTCCTCAATATGGCGATGGATATTCTCTAGTACCACAATTGCATCATCAACCACTAAGCCGATCGCTAATACCATGCCTAGTAACGACATCATATTAATGGTAAAACCTAAATAATCAATAATCGCAAATACGGTAATTAAGCTTACTGGTATAGTCACAATGGGTATGGTTGCTGCACGTATCGAACCTAAAAATAAGAATACAACAATAATCACTAAGATAATTGCCTCAGCTATAGCCTGGAATGTTTCTTCAATCGAGCGACTGAGAAACTGCGAAAAATCAAATTCAAGCTTGGCATGCATACCGGGTGGAAGTTTCGCTCGAATATTTTTTAATGCTGTTATTACTTCATGCGCAACAGTTATTGGGTTAGCCGCCTGCAATGGATCGACAATGAGTAAAATACCATTGCGTCCATTCACTCGCATCGGATAATCATAAAGACTATTAAAGCCAATCACGACATTCGCAATATCACCTAATCGAATCGTACCGCTAGCCGATTCTTTAATAATAATCTTGGCAAATTGTGCTGCATCTTTTAATTTTGTATCGGAAACTATTGCATAGTTACGCGTTAGCCCATGAAAGGCACCCGCGGGAAAATAGATATTATTCGAGTTAATCGCAGTTTTTACATCATCAATGGTAATTGCCATTGCTGCCATTTTAGCTGGGTCAAGCCATACACGCAGTGCATAGCCACTCGAACCCAAAACACTCACCCCACCCACACCGGATAGCTGGCGCAACTCTGGCTGCACATTACGTAACACATAATCACGGATATCGGCAGGTTTGCGTTGATCATCGATAAACCCGATACCAATAATAGGGCTACCTGTTGTTCCAACTGTAACAGAAGGCGTATCGATATCACTTGGTAAATATTGAGAAGAACCCGCCACTTTATCTCGTACCTGTGCTGCTTCAGATTCGAGGTCACCACCCAATTCAAATACTACTGAGATCTGACTATACGAAGTCCAACTGCGTGAACTGATATATTTAATCCCATCAATACCAGCCAAGTGGTTTTCGATCACTGTCGTCACCTGACTTTCCATTAACGCAGCCGATGCCCCTTCGAAGTGAGTAGTAATAGTGACTATCGGCTGTTGCACTCTAGGAAAAAAACGAATCTCAAGATTTTGAAATCCCATCACGCCCAGTACAACCAGTATTAAACTAAGTACAATGGAAAAAACCGGGTGTTTAATGCAAGTTTCTGGCAGCTTCATCTTAACCACCACTAGGTGGTGGTACAACCTTAATCACACTACCATCCTGGAGTTTTTGTTGGCCTGCAACGACAATCGTATCACCAACCGCCAATCCTTTGAGTATCTGCGCCTTGCCGTCGATACGCATTCCAATCGTAATATAATCTTGAACAACTTTATTACCCACAACTTTATATACGAAATATCCCTTAATATCAGCAGAAATTGCACTATCTGGAATGATGACTGTATTTTTTATCGTGCCAATCTGTTGTGATATATGCACAAACATACCAGGTGACAATAATCCTTTGGGGTTATTGACTAAAGCTTGAATAGCTACCATGCGTGATGACTGGTTAATCGTTGGAGAAATAAAAGTAACCGTGCCATAAAATACTTTTTTGGGATAAGCACTAGTGGTCACCGAAACCAATTGACCTGCTTGAATCGATGGGAGCTTATCTTCAGGTATGTTGTAGTCTGCACGCAACTGCTTTGAATTAGTCAGCGTGACCAGTTGCTCCCCTGCCGTTATGTAATCACCCACCTGCACGCGAAAAGCACCTAGCACACCAGTAAACGGCGCAATAACTTGCTTCTCATTCAGATCGGCCAAGGCCTTTTGGACTGCCGCTTGACTCGTTGCCACCATCGCCTTTAGTACAGCAAGATCTTGCATAGAAACCGCAATATTGACCAGCTGCTTTGAACGTTCATACTTTTGACGCGCTAAATGAAATTGAGTCACAGCTGTTTGATATAAAGCCGTTGCCTGTTGATTATCAAGTTGAACAATCGGCATGCCGCGCCCAACTTGCTGACCATCTTTAAAATTAATCGCTGATACCCTTCCTGCTGTTTCTGCACTAATCACCACATACTTCAACGCTGATAAACCACCCAACGCCATAATCGTCTGCGGAATATCACCACTAGTTACTTTGGCAACATTTACCGCAACGGCATCCTCATTAGCTGACTGCGCCTGTTCATTCTTGGCCGCGAAAGAGATGCTTAATACGAAGGAGAGTAATAAAAGGCAGATTTTAACTGACTTATTCATAGCGATTGTTTCTCAATTAACCAACAATCTCTAGTATAACATAGGGGTCAGACCTCGACTAACTTTGACATTTGTTCTTTTTTCAATTGGTTAAGCATAAGGGACAGCCCCTGACTAAGCATTAATCTCTCAATTTGAGCGATAAAAAATAGCCGGGGCCTGACCTGGGGTTATTTGAAAGGTAGGCCTGTATATAACTTTTCGCAAGTAAAGGTCCTATTGATACCATCAACGGTGGTAAGATTATACTGAAATAGCCCTGCAGCATTTGGCTGAACTTGTCTGGAACCTTGCTCATCTACTGTGTCAACTGGTACCTGTATCGTGTTCAGCTTGACAGAACGAGCTGCATCTATTTGAAGTGGTACCTTACCTCGCGCAAATAATCCCCAAGGTATCTGACTCAAATTTTCACAATCCATTATGTTTAGTTCAGCTAAATTAACTAACTTTTCAAATTCATTTCCATCCTCTGATTCACTAAGGCTTGTTAAGTCCGAATTATTACTTAACACAAGCAATTGCAATCCAGTCAGCTTAGCAATAGTGGCTGGCAGGGTTGTTATCCGAACGAATGTGCAGGTTAATTCTCGCAAATTAACGAGATCCCCAATCCTATCAGATAGCGAAGCTATATTGTTACCAATATTTGCATTAGGCATACCGTTATTATTACCGATATCAAGCTCCTCCAACTTGTTAGAATCCCAAATAGCGTCTGGCACCTGCTGAAACTTATTATCTGAAATATCTAATTTTTTCAACGTTGGAGCAAGCTGCCTAAAACTTTCTGGAAATTCAGTTAAGCTACATTGGCTACAATCAAGCTCTGCTAAAGGCAATCCGCCAATATGAGCAGGTAGACGATTAATGCGACGATTTTGTGAAAACCTCAGTACAGATAACCTCGATAGTTCGCAAATACCATCACCTAACTCTGTAAGCTCATTATTGGCTACATTTAAGAACTCTAGCTTTCTTAGAGCCCTGACGTCAGGAAGTAAACAAGTCAACTCATTAGCTTCAATACTCACACGAACTAATGCAGTCATTAGCCTCATACTTGGTGGCAATTCGCTAAACGTATTATAATCTGCATTAAAATCTTCTAACCGAGGCAGCATCATACCAATATCAACTGGTAACTCGCTGAGGTCATTATTAGAAACATTAAGAATCGTCAGAGAGCAAAATAGCCTGAATTCATCAGGAATACGACCCAGTGGTTGGGGCTGCTGGGGATATCCAAGCTTTCTCTTAAAATCAAGCTCCTTAACTTGACTCAAATCTTCAGCATCCATATCTTTTCCATGCTGCTTTAAGAAATCCTTGAGCATACCTATACGAAGATCATCTCCACTTACCCTTTCCACTCTAGACATAGTTCAATACCTCTAATATTAAAAATAAAAATATATATAAAATTTAGCTTGTTGCAACCAAGCGGCTACTCATAATTCAATCCCTTAATTTTTTACACAAAAACTATTTAGTAAGCGTACCTACACACTCTTTTTTTAAAGTAATTGCTTTACCTGGCGGCAAGTGAGTTACCCTGGTACGATTATATTGAAATACACCATTATCAGCGATGCGATATACACTAGATCCAGTATCTGCCATATCCTCAACAGGCAACTCAAAAACATCAAGCCTAGACATATTATCTGCACGAATATTAAGCCTAGTTGTTTTGCCTACAGCAAACAATCCATAGGGTAGCTTTGTTAATTGATTACAACCTTGAAGATTAACAACTCTTAACTGATCCAAACGCTCAAACTCATCGCCCTCTTCTAAGTGACATAAGCTAGTGAGAAATACATTTTGATACAATTCTAGAGTTTTTAACTGGGTAAGAAGAGCAATTGTCTTTGGTAATGAAGTCAAGCACGTGCTCGCCACTTCCAAAAATTCTAAATTTACAAGCTCACCAAGCTTATCGGAAAGTTGAATAAGGTCAATATTACCACAACGAAGCTCGATTAACTGTAGCATACGCCAAACAACCTCTGGCAATTGTGGCATAGGATTAAGACCCATACTTAAATGAGTCAACGTCGGTGCAAGCCGCACAAAACTTTCTGGAAACTGTGAAATTCTACAATTACTACAGTCTAAGGAAACCAGTGCTAGGAAACCAATATTAGCAGGCAAGCAAGTCACGTTATTGCCAGAAAGCTGCAACTCACTCAAAGCCGGAAGCTCACCACAAACCCAATCATCTAGCTTCGTAAAATTATTGTCACTTATATCTAATTTTTTAAGTTGTTTTAGTGGTCGCAAATCAGGTAGCGATGTTAATTGATTTCCCGCCAAAATTAACTCAACTAACTGAAGTGATTGATTGATACTTGGAGGCAATACACTAAGTGTATTACCAGTGACATTCAAACACTGTAAGTTAACAAACCAGAAACCTATGTCAGCAGGTAATTCTGTCAATCCGTTTCTCGAAACATCAATGCTTACTAGTGCGTGAAACAAACAAAATTCCTCTGGTATTCTTCTAATAGGAAGCCTACCTGTATTATTTTGTTCCCGAGGTAATTCGAATTGAAGTGTATCTGCGCTGACATCTAGCCCCCTGCTAACATCATACCCATGTGCACTTAGAAACTGAAGTAGTTGAGTTAGTTGCAAGTCTTTTGCCAATTTATCTGTCTCACTATCCAATAAATACTGACGCATTAATATAATCCCTAATATAAAAAATATAGCGCATCATAGCATAGCGTTTAATATCTGAAAATATATTAACGCATTTAGGATTGAATACTTAAAAACAAAATTAATCCATCTTCACGTTTACGCCCAAAAGGATAGTAGTTTTTACGCAAACCCACTTCACGAAAACCCATTTTTCTGTATAAAGCGATGGCAGCGGTATTTGATTGGCGCACCTCTAAGGAAAGGTGCATTACTTGAGTTTTTTTAAGGTGCTTAACCAATGCTTCCAATAAATGATGTGCAAAACCTTGGCGTTGATAATGTGGATCAATACCTATATTCATTAATTGGCATTCAGATTGATCGATCAAAGCCACCATAAACCCAACAGTCTCACCTAATTCATTTTCAAGGACCCAACCGAGATATTGCGCTTTAAGGCAATCATCGAACACACGTTGTGTCCAGGTGTTATGAGCAAATTGGTTAGCTATTTGCGAAATTTTTTCGGTATCTGATTTAGTTAAGGAACGAATACTTAAGCACATGCCACACGTCAGCCTTTAATGCTGGTTGTCGAATCATTGCATGCAATCCGTGCGTGACAACAGGTTTTTGTTTGATTTGTGGCAGCGTTTTCGCCACCAGATCCCCAAGAATAATAATATGTTCTGCAGATGTAAGCAGTGCATTAAAATTAAATTGCGTGGGCACTATCATCTTGCCGTCACTTGCATGCAATGCTGCGATCATCTTTTGCCAGAGCTGTTGTTGTTGGTCACACAGCTCACCTTGCAGTTGTGTGACCAACAATATATTTTTTGCCTGAAATATAAGATAAGGCAGCGCCCTTGCTGACCACGACACAATTCCCATGCTCGATAAATATTGCCTGCGATTTACATCACTATGCATTTGTCATCTGCTTGTTAGAAAGTTCATAACAATCATTAATATAAGTACCATACGCTTTTGATGCCATCTTCACAACTTCGATCTCAACGGCTTCATCTACAATATCACTGTTTTGCAGAACTGTTTCACATAAGCCAAACACATAATGAGAACGACGACGTTGGTCAAAAATCACCGAAAAGCATCGTAATAATCCCTGCCCAAAAAAAGTTTCACAGAGTTTAATAAAAGTAAAACCATGAATAATACGCATCCGTTCTATTTCCATTAACACACATAACCAGGTTTTTACTTGATTACGACGTAAACAATCTTTAAATACCGTGCGCAATTGTTTAATACCCACCGAAATCACACGCATCGCTTGTTCTGGCCGCAAACGATGTTCTGCATTCGCTTTAAGCCAAGTTAAAATTTTATCCTGATCAGCCTTTTGACGATGATAACGTCGGTTAAATCCATCAGCGATTAATTCAAACTGTAGCGCCAAATCTTTCTTACCGCCTTTAGCCATTTCAGCACTGAGCTGCTGATTCCAATCTGCCAACGATTGTGACAACATCGCCGATTGCAGCGCAAATGTAATTAAAAAATCGGCAAATGTAAGCCGATCCACCTGACTAATCATACTTTGAAAGCCTGATGCAATATCTGCACGTGTGCTTACTAGTGCCTCCTGAAGTAAAAGCGCTGTTTTGTCCATAATAAAATTCCTTTTTGCTGCTGACGGTGTGTAGTTAGTTTAAACACAAATAATTGAATCATCAATGACATTTAATTTTGGGTAGCATAGGGGCTATATGGTCTGGGAAACAACCTGTTTCATAAAGGATAACAAAATACCTTCGTGTGAATTAGGCAATTATGCTAAAATGTGACAACTATGACTAAAAAATCCACACAAATCATATTGTTAATCCTTTTCGTAATGATACTCGTCGTTGGTGGGTATTTTTATCTACGTTATCAAAAAATGTTCCCCAATACAGATGATGCCTATATTCAGGCACATGTGACCAATATTGCGCCGCGCGTAACGGGTCAAGTATCGAAAATTTACGTTAAAAACCACCAGTATGTACAGGAAGGTCAACACCTATTTGATATTGATCCAGCAAATTTTGAGATAGATCTCGACAAAGCCATTGCCAATCTCGATGAAACAATGCAACAGGTACGCGCCGCGAAAAGTGCTGTTACCACGGCCAAATCGCTCCTAGCAGAACGCCAAGCACAACTGACCAATGTCGAAAAAAACACAGAACGTACATTTCATTTGGTTAAACGCAAACTTTACTCGCAAGCACAAGGTGATAAAGCCGAAAGTGATCTTGCCGTTGCCAAAGCGTCTGTTGCAGCTGCAAAAAGCAAACTTAATGAGGCGGTTGAAAAGCTTGGCCACATGGGTGGTGCTAATGCCAGTATTCGTGCGGCTAAAGCCAATATCGCTCAGGCAAAACTTAACTTAAACTACTCACACATCGTCGCTCCACACAGTGGTTATGTCTCAAACTTTAAGCTGCGTGTCGGCGATCCTGTAAATGCATATCAAAATATTTTTGCTGTCGTTGAAAATGATGAATGGTGGGCTAGTGCTAACTTCAAAGAAACCTCACTAGAACGAATTAAAGTGGGCCAAACTGCAACCATACATATCGACATGTATCCACACGTAGTTTTCCATGGGCGTGTATCGAGCATTAGTGCTGGCAGTGGCACGACATTTGCTTTGCTACCACCGGAAAATGCGACTGGTAACTGGGTTAAAGTCACACAACGTTTTCCAGTGCGCATTGACATCGATACACGTTATAAGAAGTACCCGCTTAGGATTGGCGCGAGTTGTGAAGTCACGATAGACACCAAAGATCAAACATCTCATCCCAAGCTATGAATACCTTATCTACTGCAACCTCAGAAGCACCTATCACTCATAAATGGCTGATCGTCATCACGATTATGTTGGTTGCGATTCTAGAAGTCCTCGACTCAACTATTGTTAACGTCGCACTACCAGCAATGATGCCTTCACTGGGTGCTGATCAAGAAAAAATAACCTGGGTACTCACCTCCTATGTCGTAGCCGCGGCCGTAATGCTCCCTTTAACCGGCTTTTTAAGTAATCGTATTGGCCAAAAGCGTTTACTTCTTATTGATATATGTGGCTTTATGGTGAGCTCAGTGCTGTGTGGACTTACCTCAAACCTGAGTATGATGGTATTTTTTAGACTCTGCCAAGGTGCTTTTGGTGCAGCCATGATTCCGATTTCTCAAGCAGTACTGCGCCAAACCTTTCCGATTGAAGAACAAGGCAAAGCTATGGCTATCTGGGGATTGGGCATTATGGTCGCACCAGTACTCGGCCCAACACTCGGCGGTTTTATTACCGAACATGCCAGCTGGCGCTGGATTTTCTACATTAACTTACCAGTCTGCTTGATCAGTTTTGTGATGGCAACCCTATTTATCAAAGAAACTAAACGCATTCATCAGAATATCGACTGGCTTGGCATGATCTGTATGTTTATTGGTATCGGCTGCTTACAAGTCTTTTTAGACCAAGGTAATTCACAGAATTGGTTTGATTCAAATATGATATTACTATTGTTTATTATCAGCGTAGTTTCTAGTGTTTATTTCATACTACGTAGTCTCACCCACAAACATCCTGTAATTAAACTCGACATCTTTAAAGATCGTAACTTTACCATTTGCACCATTACACTTGCTGTATTTGCTGCTTGTGTATTTGCATTTTTGGCATTAGAACCTATTATGCTTCAAACCACTTTCGGTTATACCGCTTTTATTGCAGGCATCACCATGTCACCGATGGGACTTGCGAGTGCTTGCTCGATGATCTTGTCTGCAGGCTTAATTCACATCATAAATGTCAAACGCTTAATTAGCATTGGCCTACTCCTTTGTGCCAGTGGTATTTATTATATGTCTCATTTAAGCCTACAGGCAGGACAGTGGCATTTTATTGTCGGTAATGCGTTTATAGGTGGGGGTATGGGATTAGTTATGGTACCGCTCACTACTTATTCACTGATTACCATTAACAAAGCTGATATCACTGAAGGTGCTGGCCTATTTGCTTATGGACGCATGCTTGGCTCATCAATCGGTATTTCACTGTTAAGCACTTTGGTCACGCGCGAAACACAAATCAACTGGAATCGCCTGGGTGGACATATCAATTACTTCAATAATAACCTACACCATTGGCTCAATACACAGGGACTATCACTGACAAATCCTAAAAGTTATGCTATTTTAGCCAACACGCTGCATGGCAATGCCAGTATTATTGCTTTTTTAGATTCATATCTACTGATAACGATAATTTTGCTATTACTGATTCCACTGATTTATTGCCTAAAGCTCGTAGACATGACTGAAACCAACTTGGGACACTAATATGACCGATTGCCTTTTTTGCAATATTGCTAATAAAAAAATCAATAGCACACTTGTTTATGAAGATGATGACATCGTTGCCTTTAACGATATCCACCCTAAAGCACCAACGCATATGCTCATCATTCCACGCCAACATATTGCAACACTTAATGATGTTGATGACACACAAGCAACGTTAGTTGGCAAGTTAATGGTAGTTGCAAAACAACTCGCAAAAAAGAACAATATCGCAGATAGTGGTTATCGCGTCGTCATGAATTGTAATAACGAAGGCGGGCAAGAAATTTATCATATCCACTTACACTTAATCGGCGGACGCCAACTACATTGGAACATGTAATACAATGAATACAGATCACATTGCAAAAAATATCACAGCTATACTGACACATCTTGGCGAAGATCCAAAACGTGAAGGCTTGTGCAATACACCAAAACGTGCCGCTAAAGCACTTACTTTTTTAACCCAAGGCTATCAGCAAAGCGTAGAAGACATTGTAAATGGCGCCATATTCGAATCTGATATCGATGAGATGGTAATTGTTAAAGATATCGAACTCTATTCGATGTGCGAACATCATATGCTACCCTTTGTCGGCAAATGCCATATTGCTTATTTACCCAATGGTAAGGTACTTGGCCTCTCAAAATTTGCACGCATCGTTGATTTATATGCACGCCGTTTACAAATTCAAGAAAACCTTACCAAGCAAATTGCTAATAGTATTTTTGAAGCGACCGGCGCTAAAGGTGTGGCGGTGATTATCGAAGCCAAACACTTTTGCATGATGATGCGTGGTGTACAAAAACAAAATTCTGAAATGAAAACATCGGTGATGCTTGGGGGGTTTCGTACTAACACCCAATCACGTAATGAACTGCTGCAACTACTCACTAAAAGCTCGACATGATCACACTCAATCCTGAAGAAGACACTCACTGGGCTTCTATAAAAGCACAACAAAATCAGCTTCAGGATAATACATTTATGAACAATGCCGAGCGTGAACTCTATCAACAAAAGCTCGATCAGTTCAATCTCGAACACAAACAAATTAATCCTCAAAATTATATTAGCGAGATACCCACATTAGATTATATCGATAAAAATACTTTTCAAAAAAAAAATTAGCTGTGAGGTATTCGAACCTTTTATTATCAAAGGTTTTTTAAATCAAACCCAAGCGCTTCAAAATTGGACCGTTGATTATATGGTTGATATTGCAGGCCAAACGCAAGTATCCTATAGCATTGTCAAACCTAATGAACTTGCGACACCAATTACGTCGACAACACTTATTGATGTCATTAATAAACCATATAACTACATTCATAACACATCACAAATTTTCAAAGAACATCCACAATTACTCGAAGAATTAGATCTCGATCGTCTTAAAAATTTATTTAAACCATTAGCATTTTGTGCCGTGCCTCATTTATTTTTAGGTAACACCCAACTCGGCATACCACTTGTATTACATGCTGCCAATGAAACTAATGGCTTTATGATGATCGAGGGGAAAAAGCGTTGGACACTGATCGATCCTAAATATAGCTTCGCACTTAGAGCACAACTATCATATAGTGCACGTAATGCCTATACCGATATTCAGCATGACCCATATGACTTCAATTTTTTTGAAAAAAATCACCCACTATTTAATCGTATACCTAAATATGTTTCCACCATTGAAGCCGGCGACCTACTCGTCTTAGGTCCGTGGTGGTGGCATATGGTTGACAACATTACCGCCACTACTATAGCTGTTGCAACACGCTGGGTACCGCGAAAACGACATGTATTCGCAGTGGGAAACCCCACCTTCCATAAAATTCAAAGATCTAATAAACAGTTCCAAGCCTACTCGAAAAAATTTATGAAGGCTGTTCTTAGTGGTGAGATTATTGGCGATGATGTGCTTAATGACGAGTTTCAGATATACCATAAACAAGAAAAACGTAAGTAATGACAGATGTATTTATAGGCAATAATTGCAGTATTGGTGAGCAATACTAATATGGTAATTTGGCTAAGCGACGCAGCATTGGATCCAATTTTTCAAAGGCTTGGGCATCTTCCAAATGTGCGTTATGCAGAATAACCTGTTGATTGGTATTCATTTTAGTGCCCTGATTAAATTTATTCAATGATCAATATATAAATTTATACAGGGTTTTTAAGGCTAAAGTAAGACCTACAATCAATCAACCTAATATCATCCACCCACACGGCTGCTAATAGGTAGTCATTGTGCTGAGTGATATAGTCGACTTTGATGTTATGCGCATTAAGGTGCTCAACCATCTCATCTGGTGTAGTCTCACTATGGAAGATTTTAGCGAACAGGTCAGCACGCTGGCGCTGCTCTGGGTTGAGTCTATTATTGCGTGAGCTAAAAGGTAGTTTTGAGTGATCACGCACTGTGGGGCACGCAATTACCTCTATATCCATAAAGTAACTCTCAACCATATGCTGAATCAGCAAGACTTGTTGCAGATCTTTTTCACCAAAATAAGCGCGCTGTGGTCGCACAATATTAAAAAGTTTCATGACCACGGTTAATACACCTGAGTAATGCCCTGGGCGATAAACACCTTCACAAATAGTTGCAAGTGGATCTGTGGTAATTAAGCTAAATTGATTATCACGCGGATACATCATTTCTTTGCTTGGTATAAATACATACTCAACACCTAATGATTTAAGCAGCGCAAGATCTTGCTCAAGCGTTTGTGGATAGTGTTTAAAATCATTGACGTTATTAAATTGAGTTGGATTGATAAAAATACTCACCACCACAATCTCATTTTCTGCTTGCGCTTTCTTTATAAGTGACACGTGACCTTTGTGTAAGCACCCCATCGTCGGTACAAAACCAATATTTTTATCACGTAATTGTTTAAAGGCACTAATTTCTTTGATTACTTTCATAGTTGTCATCTAGTTAAATGTATGTGTTTTTAAACAGGGAAATAGATTTTTTTTGACATCATCTGAGTAATTTTGTATTGCCTGTTGCTGTAATTTAAATCCATCTAAATATTGTTTTACAAATTTAATATTCAAATCTTTTTGCAAACCCAAAATATCTTGCCATACCAGTACCTGTCCATCGGTATTAGGCCCTGCACCAATACCAATCGTGGGTATTGATAAAACCTGTGTAATTTGAGTCGCAATATCCGACGGTACACACTCCAATACCAACATAAAACAACCGGCGCTTTCTAGCTGTTGTGCTGACTCTAGAAGCTTATCCTTAGCCGCCTGATCACGCGCCTGCACTTTATAACCGCCCAATGTATGCACATGCTGCGGAGTTAAACCTAAATGTCCTACTACCGGCACACCTGAATTGACAATATGTTTAATAGTTTCTAGATTGCCATCTATACCTTCTAGCTTAACGGCATGTGCACCTGCCTGCACTAAACGCTGCACATTATGCATCGTATCAGCTTGTGATGTACGATAACTTAAAAAAGGTAAGTCGCCAATAATAAACTTTTGCGTACCACGGCTCACCGCTTGAGTGTGTAGCACCATCATAGCCATGGTCGCCATCGTCGTATCTTTATAACCATGTACAACCATCGCCACACTATCACCTACTAATATACAATCGATATCAGTTGTATCGATTATGCGTGCGCTAGGATAATCATAGCATGTAACCATCGAAATTTTTTGTTGCTGTTGTTTGCGCTTTTGGAATTGATGAATATTCATATTAATTGGCTCTCTATAACTGCTTTAAATATATGTTCGAAAGGATGCCCTGATAATGATTCTAGATTTTTTTGTAACGTTTTAGTATCACCACGCTTTAGAGGACCTGTTAAGGCAGTTCTATAGTCATGTTTGACGTTTTTAAATGTTTGCTCAAGGATTGGAAAAATCGCATTCCCAGGTATATCAAATTCTGTTTCAAAATCTTTAAAAACACGTTGCCATACTAAAGTAGTCATATTGTTTGCCATTACACACAACGCATGATAAAAAGGCTTTTGTTCACACTTAATAGCATACGATTGATTCGGCAAGCCTGGTAATAATTTTTGAAAGTCAGGCCCTTCTGCTTCGATCACAAAAGCAATTTTCTGGTAATCTGCCAAATCATAAAGCTCAGGCCCAAATGTCTGTAATGGATGCGCGCTTAATGCATACTGCGAGACCAAAGCACCTGAGCAGTGTACAAGTAATTTATTTAGGTCGGTTAAACGATGATCCGCTATAAAAGTATCTATCTGATCATCTGATATTAATACCAAGATATGGCTCACCAGATCTAACTTACTGAACAAGTGCTCCTGCCCATCAGCACGGCACCACCGCACGTAAGGCAACTGTAACAGCTTCAAATAATGACAGAAATGTTTGGCCAAGCAGCCATTGCCGACAATCAGATAACACGTTGTTTGTTGCATACACACCAACTACATTATATATAGTCCGGTATCATAGCTGATAACCCTTTCTAGTTTCAAGTTTGCAACTTGGTGAATATACATTCTTTTTTCTTTTAGGAAAAACCAAATCATTTCTACTATAATTTATCAATACCATCAGTAAATCAGATCTTTTTGGAGCATACAAATGAAAAATTTAAAACTAGCTACAACAATTTCAATAATAGGTATTTTGTGCTCATCAATTGCTATTGCATCAGACAGATATACTGTCTCGATAAAAACATATAATTATCCTTATAATTGGAAAGACTTTGAAAGCACACGTAATGTCATTGACCTCACAGGTATGACTAATTCATCTATTAATCAGCCAGAGCACCCCGATATGATTACTAATGCATCTAATCAGGTCACTACTGCTTTTTATGTTCCATGTACGGAAGAACAAAAAAACAATTCTAATCCCTTACTTAAATACCTCTGTGGGTCTAAAGACCAAGAGTATTTTATTAAAATTAATGTAAACAAAGCTTATATACCAGGATTCATAGGCAGATCTGATGTGGACATAGGTATAAATAAAACAACTTCTGAAAAATGGTTATTCAACCTTAACGCGCTAAAAAAATCTCCAGATAAAAACTATTTAGGAATATTCTATAATTCTACAAAAGGTGACTTCTTACTAGCACTAACAACATCAGAACCAACTATAAAAGTCGACCTTAACAAAATGTTTGGCGGTACAGCATTACCAATGACTTCCACATATATACAGAATACTAATCCAATGGATAAAACAGGTATTTTGGCGCCACTAAAACTAAATATAAATGAATTACTGTCACAAGGAACACAATTTGGGGATGTGAATATTCAGAATAATAGTGGCAAGGCCATTTACGTAGCCTTATATAATGTGACTAAAGAAAATAATGGTAATTACCCAACTGCACAAACTATTTTCGAAGATAAGTTTGACCCTGCACAAGGCCTGACAAAAGGGCCTTGGAAACTGACTAGCACGCAGCCTGTAGAAATTCCAAAAGAACAAACTAAACAGATATCAACTTCAACAGATAAAGAAAAAACTACTGTATTCATGACCATTAGCACTAAGAATAATGGTAGTACGACAACAACCATAGTAAGAACACCACAAGATAACAATACTCAATATCCGATCTGTGCATATGAAGTTAAACAAGATGACTCTGTAATCACAAAGTCTCCTACAAAAGGTGATTTAGGCTGTAAGGTATTAGGTACTACCACCGTCATTTCAAAAACCCCAGTGATTTCTGCCAAGAGCATGGATAATAATGCTATGCTTGCAGATGTAAAAACTGTTATAACTAAAAATTCTAAAAAAATAGCAGCTAAAAACATAATAGCTATTAATAATGATGAAGCAGCTATCAATCACAACACTTATGACGCTGCTGTTTATGCTGAGGGAGATACTAATTTTAAAACCCCACTCAAATTTGATACTTACAAGGCAAGTTCTGCACTAAATGTTGGTGCTGACGCACACACCGTTCAGTTGATAACAAGTGAACCTACTTTAGACCTTAAGCTCACGAATGCAAATAGGGTGGTATATAGAATTAGCACTTGTGAACGTGCTAAACAAAAAGGTGGTCAATCATGCAATAGAAGCGTAAAAGAAAACACCTACTACATTGTTTTAACACCATCAGCGCACTAAAGCTTAAAATGTCATCTGCAGCCTGAATGCTCATCGGGCTGCATAGTATCTGTTCCGCATATATAGTATGATAAGCCCACTACCCATTTAGGTGGGAGCAAGTATTTCTATCTATATGAAAAAGGAGCTTATCGATGTCAACCCAGAGACTATTAACCCTTACAACAATGCTTGTTGCACTTAGTAGTGCATCCTTTGCTGGCGGCCCTGATCCAATGGTAATGCAAACACCACCTTACACACCCAATGTTTATGTAGACATTCAAGGGGGTTACTCATGGCAAAATTGGAATACACTTATTGGTGAGCTAGGAACAATTTGGGCCATTCCAGGTGGTATGACCTCTAATGAGTATGGTGGTTTTGTGGGGGGCATGGATGCCGGTTTACAATTATTCCAACATATCGGCATTGAACTAGGTGGCTTTTATATGCCAAAAGTAGTTGGTGATGTTGTCGGGCAAGACGTTAACATCGGTGGTAATGGCTGTGATCAAGACGGTTGTCACAAAGGCCACCAATGGAACTGGATAGCATATGCCGCTGGCAAATTTTCGCTTGCAGTGCCCTATATCAATAAGCTTAATGTCTTTACTAAACTTGGTGCTGCGTGGAGAGGGATGAATAACAACAAACAATCACAAATTGAATATAGTGGACGATTCTATAATTGGGAAGTGATGTTTGGTGGCGGCTTTGAGTACATATTAGACCAAACTGGCCTAAGGCTTGGCATTCAATGGTTATACCTACCAAAAGTAAGCTACCCATCAACCTTAGATGGCTCCCCACCTAGCTTAGATAAAAGTGCGGCAAGCGATGTCGCACGTATGCAACCTGCTGCTAACATCCTAACAGCCAGCATCGGCTATCAATTCTCGATCTAACCCCAGGTGCCTGGCACCTAACTGTTGATAGTTTTCACCTAAACCTTGGTGAAAACTGTCGACATCTTGGTGCCAGGCACCAAAGGTTTTGCTGTCTCAACTGACTGTGCAAATAAGCCTGCATCCAGCACACCAACAGCCACTGCTGACTGATTTGGCGCTACTTCATCTGGATGAAACAGTAGCCTGATTTGAGCTAATAACTCAGCTGGAAACCCTAACGATTCAAGCTTATTGATATTCGCATCTATGTAATTTTCGGTATGGTTTTCATTAATTTGTTTATAAGATATTGTAATATCATCATGCGTTAAATCACAACCATCTAAAGTCAATAGTGTCACCATAGCAGCTAAACGCACGATAAGATCCCAATCATAAACACGCGCTAATAAAGCGGGTTTAAGCAGATCAATATATGTTTGTGACAAACGATTATGAGCAATATGAGAGGCAAAAACACGCAGCGTGAATACACGCGTTATTGTTTGAGGATACACTAAAAACTCATCGATAAGCTCATGGAAATATTGATGAAAGCGCGTACGTTCTTCATTAGCTGATACTTTAACATCACAATAATTTAGTATCGCTTCATTTTGGAAAATTTCGACGACTTGTGGATGATGAAAACGCAACCCAATGATACGCTCAATAATCGCTTTAATAATGCTAGGCTCAGTTTCTATAAGTGCAGGTTCAGGCATAACTGCAATCGCATCTTTGACAACCCTATAGTTAAGTAATGCTATCGATGACTTAATTACTTCACAACGGATTTTATAATCCTGCTCTTCATTCAGATAATGTGATATTGCACTAAAAAACCGTATGATATGTTCTATATTGTTTGTCATTAAATATGATACCAACTTTATGAGTGTTACATATAAAACATTACTCACACTACTTACAAAATTACCCTGTTCCAATTTATCAAATACCGCAATTAACCAGTCATTGACATCACTTGGTTTAATATCGAGGTTTCCTTCCAAAACAAGTAACGCAATATTAAGATAAATACGCTCATATTTTTCAATCTCTTCCTCAGGTGTATATTCTATATCACTATCATTCTCATGCTCTGAATCACGTTCACTCATATCTTCTGATGATAATTCAATATCACTCGTATCTTTTGTATGTATGAATAGGTAATATAACTGCTCTATATCTCGATAAGTGTATTCACCAAATTTAATAAATGCGATCAGTGCTCGCGCATAACGACGTGCAGTTTTTTGCTTATCAAACTTCATCATTAATTGACCTGGCAGTGCATGTTCTAAAACATTGATGACATGTTTTCGAATATCCCCTAATAATTTATCATGAAGTAGTGAAATTGGACCAACAAACACGCTTTCACGCATCATGTTGCAGTCTAACATATTTTCAGCCAACTCCTTGCAATCATCATATGAGCCAACAACACGTATAAACTTAGTAATCGGCCATAAATTCTGTTGGAGTAAGCTCTTATCATAATTATTTTCTATATAAAGTCCTTTTTTAATTTTACGCGCATATTTTTTCCAGAATTCTAAAGTCACTCTTTTAAGCTTATTCGCACTAAACTGTTCTGAATAAATCCTATGAAAAATATTAATAATTGCATAGAAAATATCAAGATATTCTCTCGATACTTCTTTTGGTGAGAGCAAGTCCAATAACATCCCTAACCCAAAAGTTGATACATATAATGTCGGTACAATAATAGTATCTGCATAGAATATCAGTTTTAACGTTGCTTTTATTTGCTGACATATTTCGTCAGGACAATCATCAATACCCACAAAATACTTAAACACATAACATGCTTGTTGAACGAGTGAGGCTTCATCATGTTCGAGAGCATATTTCACACGTTTACAAAATAATATAAAAAATGACATAAACTCCGAGAAGAACAACGGATCTTTACGCATGGTCGTCACAATAGATTTAGATTGGGCCAATAACACTTGAAATATTGGTATGGGTGTCGCCTGTTCAACATGATCAATCGAAATATGATATTTAAGAATATCTAGTAAGTTGCCACCATCAGGTAAACTTGAGACTGACTTATCAAAAAATAGTCGCACGTGAAAATAAACGGTATTTCTGATAATTTTTTCTTGTATAACAGGATCATCTTCTTTGAATGCCTGTTGTAGCAACAAGTGTGGCCCTTCATTAGAGGTGCTAATCCGACGTGACACTTCAAGTGCACTGTTATTCCGATGCTTACAACGTTTTACATAAGGCTCAAGTGCCTCGACCAAATGCATCACATTTTTGATATTTGGATACATCGACAGCAGTCGGTATAAATCTCGACGCAACTCACGATTATATAACGCAGAATCGCGCAACATGGTAAAAAATAACGCACCACATTTATCGATAAAATTGCTGCCCTCACAAAAAACAATAATCTGTTTTTCGTCCGCACAACAAATATCAATGACACCCATCATTACCCAGATAATATTCGGCAGATGTTGTGCATTAGTGCGCAGTACTTGCAAAGGATCTAATTTATTTTTTTGTTCAATTTCTTCGAAAATACAACAGAAATATTCTTTTTGGTAAGATTTTGTATCTGCTGCAGGCTGCCCCACCTTACGCTTTTGTCTACGCCCTTGCTTTACTTCGGGCTTCAATAGCCCTGCCAAATGAATCATACAATTATTAAAGTTAGGATTGTGCAGCAAATCACAAATAATGTTTTTAATTGGTTTTTCATCATACTCTTCATCATTAATACTATACTCAAGCACATGCAGCACACCTTTATCCTTCCATGCGCGTGCCAGATAATCAGCAGCAAGATGTAAATGTATACTATCATGTAAAAATTCAATCGTATTTTTATTGCGATTGAGGCCTATAACACCACTTTTAATCAATTCATCATAATTATCCTTAGTTGATCTAATGTCGAATAAATTACTCTCTGTTTGAGTAATCGTTTTTAATTGCATATGCATATCGCTAAACTGTTGGCGCCTTTCGGCTTCATTATATGTATAACAGTACTCATTTTGGATAAAATCAACACTCATGTTATTACCACCAAGCATTAACATCCCAAAAGCAATTTCCATCAGCAACTCATATAAAGGTTTTACACATACCTGTATTTCTGTAACATGTCGGTCTGAAGCGACACCATAATGATGCACCAAGTACTTTTTCAGAATCTGTAATACTAGTTTTTTATATAGATCCACAATCGAACCATGCTGTAGATTAAGCTCGACAATACTTTCTGACATACTACAAAATAGCATCAGCATCATAGGATGATGCAAAATATCAAGATACTGACTTAGATTACTCACCACCCATTTTTGCATATTTTGCTCAAGCTGCCTTTTGTTTGGGCTTCGAATAAATTTAAATACGTTATGCACACACTGCTGAATCTGATAATAATCATCTAAGCCATGTAATTCTAATAACTGTACTTGTTGCTCTGATGGCAATGTATTGAATAACACTTGTAGTGATTGTGCTTGAGTAGTAATGATGGCATGTTCAATTTTAATTAATCGCGTAATTAAACGCTTTTCTCTCGACTCTCCCTTAGTTAATACATCAGAAACCTCATTAAACCCATCTAATAAGAAGCACAATCTTAAATGCAACTGCTCACCATGTGCTACATTAAAATAAGATTGCAATACATGTTTGAATTGGTCATTTTGGTGCTGGCCAGTTGTATACAAAATAAATTTAACCACTTCATCATGGCTTGATTCTGGGTAAGTCTTCGTAAAGGCAAAAACCTCTTTGAGTTGCACATAAACCATCAGGTCTGCTCTAGATACCAACTCACGTTCACCCATAGCCCAACGATAGGCGAGATAGCGGACTAAGGTTGTTTTACCAATACCCTGAGGTGCAGTTACGACAACCTTAGGCTTACTCAAAAGCTGATTAAGCTGAACGCTTTTAATACCACGGTGATATGATGCCGTTGTATCTACCACTTCACGTTCGTCTTCTGTATCTGCTTCAATACCATAATGAATTTCACTAGTCTCAAATATACTTGGCTCAACAAAAAATTCTTCTATCTTTACTGCCCTAGAATCCAGCAATGCTGAAATACCCGGCTCATCAGTATTTTGACTTAATTGCTTTAATGCACTAATAGTCTCAGCACAGGCGAGTTTTTGTCGTATATAAAGATGTTCACGTCTTTCAAATTCATACAAAACAGGGTCATAAACAATATTGCTATGTGTACTTTGAGCACTCAACATATTTACATATAATTTTTTAACATCCCAAAACAATGCTTGTTTATGTGCTAAGTGAATTTTAGATAAATCCATTTCTGATCTTTTAGCTGTATATAATACAAGCTTTCTTACGGATGGGTGCACATAATAATTTAATATCGCGGGTAATAAATGCTCTATCACATATGCTGATTGAATATTCCTCTCAACCTTATGAAATCGAATGATCCGAACTAAACTGTCTATCATTCTAAATTTAGATATACCATTTAATGTCTGCGGTTTATTTTTATCCACAAATAATCTTTCAATCTTTTCCCAACGTGAGAGACTTAATTTCTCTGGGACTTTGCGCAAGAAATTGAAAAAGTTTTGATTTGACATGCTGCGCCAAGCATCAGGGGCAAGTGAGTCTAACATGACACCATAAGTGCGATCAGCCAAAGCATCTTGTTGTGATTGCAACTGATACAATATTTCATGCACAATTACCCCACCTGCAGACCAGCCAACCAAGCGGATATATTCAAATCTAGCGCACTGTGATTTAATCGCATCAATATAGTGCCGTGCTAGTTCTTCTATCGTCGCAGGCATTGAAGTATTGCCATCTATGGGTGGCGCATTCAATGTGAAAATCACAACATCTTGCTGATCAGATGACAAATAAACTCGTGCAAGATCCTCATTTAATTTACGATTACGATAATCAATTTCTGCATTACCTGTCAGCGAATGAATCAACACAATAGCACAGTTCGCACTCGCCATTTGTCCATGTTGCAGCTTCATACGGATAGGCTTTGGTAGCCAAGATGATTCTGTCACATAAGGCGGCTTCTTGAGACATGCATCCAAACTGATATATTGAATTACCTCTCTTGCTACCCGCGCAAGCGATCCATCTGTTTTAAATATCTGCTCACTTAACAATAATGGTGCGGTGATATAATTAGCGAATTTATTGATAACTGCGTGGATCATACGCGCAATCGTCTGTGACTCAGCACCAAAATTTAAAAAGTTATCATCTGATCTAAAATCAAATGGCTGCTTAATCTCTAATACTTGACGCCATATTTCAGCAATTTCTTTTTCAATGGGATTGAGTGTGGCAATTTCTTCCTTACAACGGATAAGCTCTTTACGCACTAATTTATCCATCTTATATTCCCGTTTGAGGGCACGCTTATCAATTGTTTTCTTACTTGGGTGCTGTGGTAGCGGTTTACCAAATTCATAGATATGTGAGGGGATTTCTTGCAACATAAGCTTTGATGCCGCGATTATATTTAATTGTTTGATATCTCGATCCGTTAAAAATCCATCAGCTTCACAGTAAACAAATAAAACCAAATCGCAACTATTTTGCCCTGGACTTTTCAGTGCCGTTTTATCATCCGCCAACACATAAACCTGCCCCATATTCATTTCACGCCTGTGCTCATTTAGTACTGTATTGATACGCTCTAAATCAATGAGCTTACCATTACGCTTTAGTGAATTACCAATTCTTCTTTGATAATAAAGCCGGTGCTGATGATCAAATCGGACCACATCCTTGGTGTAGTAAACGACTCTTTCTAGATCGTTGATAAACGCTAGAGCAAATCCACTTTGATATGATTTTGGTGTATCAATATAGCTATTTTGCTCACCATCAACATAACTAACTAATTCAAATTCAGCCTCTGGGTTTTGATGTGTGATATCGATAGCTTGCTCATAACTGATGAGCGTCTTATCAATTTTTTGTATTTTTGATTTTCCTAACGCACCATCATCATCTTGTTCTCTATTAATATATCGATAAGCATGATAGATACCTTGCATGCATTCACCCAAGTGGTTTACTACGTCTCCTTGCGCATCGACCACTAGTTCACCTAAGCGGCTACCGATAGTTTCCTCTGTAGCACCATACCCATTAATGAATCGTAGACGTTCGACTACGTCTTGTGAGTTACGTAGAATCCATTTTTTAATATCAGATGTTTCTAATGCTGATCCAGTTGCAATGATGGCACGCAACTTCTGTAAGTTTGGCTGTGATGGATCCAACTTCTCAATATAAACTTGTACCAGTGTTGCTATTGTCACATCACTTAAATGCGCACTGATCTTATCAACACGTTTACGTATAGAGTCTGGAATGATTTTTAAGCATGCTCCTGAAATCAGTGCAGTAAAAATCTCCTGCAGTGATGCATCGAATTCAAGCGCACACAACTGTGCCACACAGTCCTCTCTGGTGACTTTCATCATTTCCTTAATCGAACGCATACGAGGTAGAATGCCATCATGATGAACGTGCACGGCTTTTGGCTGTCCTGAGGAACCTGATGTATAGATCATATATGCAAACTTACTTAACCCATCATTCTCTATATTCTGTTGCATAACACTCATATCAAGACAATCTTCAGCTTCGATCATCGCTGTCTCAACCAATCGATACGATAACTGCTCATATCCCATCAGCACTTCTTTACATTTAAGCTCAAACCCCTTCTCTGTCATCACAAGTTGCAGTGTTGTTCTTTGCATACATGATACTAACTCTTCATTTGTGCGGTTCTTATCGAGTGGTAAAAATTCCATGCCTGCTTTTAAAATAGCTAATAAGGTAATGACATAATGATGCGAGGGCTGCATATAGAGGCCAATACGCACATGCCCTTCCCACTGCTCTCGATCACGCAACTCAAGCAACCAACATGCAAGACGATCAGACTGCTCATTTAACTCATAATAGCTCACTGTACTCTGTAAGCATTCAATCGCAGTATCATCGCTTCTATTTTGTTCTATTTCATGAACAATTGGGCTTTTCATAAACATTTATCCTTATAGTGAGATGCAGATCGGCACATCGTATCAAAGCTCTTAACAATTTACCTCAGTAAAATTACCTAATATAAAAATATCTGCTAAGATATGCATCACTACTCAATAGGAGCAGACATGAGTGACATATTACTAGCAGCTGAGATAGATGCCTTTAACCGCTTATTTTGCCAACTTTCCAATCAAGAGGATCATATTTGTTGGATGCGTAGCATCGACTTTAAACGCCAACTCTACTTGAGCCCTCAATTTGAGCAGATTTTTGGTAGATCTATCTCAACCTTATATGACACACCTGAGTCCTGGTATGACTTTCTACTTAAACTTGATAATAAGGATATGCGCATCATCATGCCCAAACGCATTAAAAATCCGCAGTCGCACAACGGTGAGAATGTCGTATACTACCGCATTGCCACAACCAATGGTGATATTCGTTATATTCGTGACTGGAGTATTTTACTGCGTGACAAAAACCAACAATGCATTGCGGTTGCTGGTGTCGCAGAAAGAATATCAGCACAAACTTGGTTTGAAGAACAAGAAAACCAAAACTTAAATCACTTTGAGACCACATTAGCAGGCGGCAAAACACTACAAGAAATACTCGAACAAGAAAAACAACTACACATATTACCACAGCAACCAAAATCCTCATCATTATCCACACCATTACATACACTCAATATTGATGGTATCCAAGTTGAACTCTCCAAACGTGAAGCAGCTTGCCTACAGCAGCTATGCCTTGGCAGATCAGCCAAAGAAACAGCTGAAATACTCCATATATCATCTAGAACGGTCGAAAGCCATATCGATAACATCAAACAAAAGTCATTCTGTAAATCCAAAGTACAACTACTCAGTTATGTCATTCAGCAATTTATCCCCTCGTAAAATTACCTAATTTCTAAAAATCCGTTTTTTTGCGGATCAAATTCTTTCCATCAATCTTTATCCTCTCTCTATCTTTAACCAACCATAAGGATAGACAGATGAAAACACATTATCGAGCGACTAAACATATAGATGATTTTGATGGCCTTGAAAAGCGCTTCAATAAAGACACCAGTGGCCATGACACATATGAATTTAAATTTAATACTTCAGTACATTTATCAGTATCAACATTCAATCATCATACCATTAAATCTATATTCACTCAGGCTTTTACCAAACAACAATTGAAAGCGACACATCAAGCCGATCAACATAAAAATGTTTGCCGTGCTGACTCTTATAGATGTGGTCAGGTTTATCAAACCAACTCCTGGATTAATACGACATCTAAAACGTTTATGACATCAGGGCCCATGCAAAGTTACACATTAAAAAGTATCGGCTTTTGCACACATATTGTTAAAGACCAATGGCATATTGAATTGTTTTATCATCATCCTAGTAACAAAAATCCGGTTGTATTAAATATACATGTACGACCTCATTTTAATCCAAGCATAGACGCACACTATTCAACAAAACAACTCAAAGATAGCATCTTGAGCGTATTACCCAAAGCACATACTAAATTAAATAATTATATGGCTGAACTTAAAAATATTACGCTTTCTAACTATATGCAATCTGGCTATAAATTGTTTGATTACACACACAAAGGCCATACAACACCAACAGTAACTTATGATAATAGTGACAGCATTAATATTATCATCAAGCAAATACAATCTCTTGACCTTGATATTAAAAATAAAAATGAATTTTTAGTGGCACTTGAGTCAGTTGAAAACTCGAAAGATCTTTTTCCTGAAGAGATAGACACATTAAAACAACAAATATCCCAATGTAAACAATCAAAAGCAATACATCAGAAAGCAGAAACACAATTAAAGCAGTATAACCCGAATAGGTTTTTTCAGCCTACTCAATCATATGCTAAAACCGTTTGTCAGCAATCAAATCAAACACTAACCTCATAGGAGAAACTATTATGAGACTTAAAGACGAAACTATTACGATACCTAGTGAATTTCTATGCCCAATTAACTATGACATTATGCAAGAACCGGTGATGACTGCCGATGGTCATAGTTATGAACGCAAAGCTATCGAGCTTTGGCTTCAAAACAATAACACCAGTCCCATTACTAACGAACGTCTAGCAAACAAAAAACTTGTCACCAACTGGGGACTTAAAAAAGCGATTGAAAGTTTTATTACTGATGCCAATCTTAAGTATGATCGAAAAATACAGCAACAAGGTGAGCAGGATTTTCATAGCGCTGTTAGTGAAAGCATCGCCACATTTAAAAGTGAAAAAAAATCAACGTTAGAATCAAAATTGACATTCATTAATAAAAAACTTGTAGATGAACCCATGTCAGAGAAATTAATCAATATCAAAGCAATGCATTTGCGTGATTTGAAACGCTATGATGAAGCGTTACAGTTACTTAAGACTGCGATTAAAACATTTCCTAGCAATACATTCCTGCTTTCTACTCGTGCCAGCATCTATAAACGCATGGGAAATCATCATGCTGCCAAACAAGATTATGAGCATATTAATGCCCTTAAATCAGGCCCAGTAGTTAGGCCTAGTGCACCACCAGCGCCTCAAGTACACTGTGATGCAAGCCAAACAGCACGTGCCTTAGCTGATTCAGCAAAAGTATTGCGCCAAGAAAAAAAGTTTGCAGAAGCCTTGTCACTATCGTCACAAGCTTTAAAATTCGAGCCTAACAATCCATTTATATTAAATGGCTATGCAGATAGCTTATGTAAACTTGGTAATTATCGTGAGGCAATTGATGCGTTTGCAAAAGTATTGGCAGTAAAGCCACGCGACGTCTATGCGCTTAACGGCAGGGGACTTGCGCATCAAAATTTGGGAGAAATGGATCAAGCACGTCAGTGTTTTGCACAAGTGGTTAGCATCCAACCACATAACAAAGTCGCGCTGGCAGGCTTTCAACGTTCACAGTCAAAACAGCATCATTCAGGCAAACAGCATGGATTATTTCATAGTAGTAGCGGATTGAGTACTTATCGGGCGCCATCACACGCCCCAAGATAATACCACCTGGCGGTGCCTGGCACCTAACTGTTGATGGTTTTCACCTAAATCTTGGTGAAAACTGTCAACATTTTGGTGCCTGGCACCTAAACATGGCACCTAAACATAAGCTACTTCGACAATTTCGTAGATCATGTCACCTTGAGGGGCACGTACTACGACTTCATCATCAACATGCTTGCCAATTAATGCGCGAGCAATAGGTGACGTCACTGAGATTTTATTTTGCTTCACATTTGATTCATCTTCACCAACGATACGATAAGTGACTTCTTCACCCGTTTCAGAGTTAGCAATTCGCACCGTCGCACCAAAAATTACTTTACCTTCGTTTGGGATCTGTCTGATGTCAATAACGTGTGACAATGATAATTTGGATTCGATTTCTTGAATACGTCCTTCAATAAAACCTTGCTGCTCACGTGCCGCATGGTATTCAGCATTTTCTTTTAAATCACCATGCGCACGTGCCTCACTAATAGACGCAATCACCTTTGGACGTTGTACTTTCTTAAGATCATCAAGTTCAGCACGTAGTGCCGCTTCACCTTCTACCGTCATCGGTACTTTATTCATAGTTCAAACCTCAAAATTGCTCATAGAGCGATTGTAAACAATTAACCTCGGATATACGGGGATAACCAATCGAAGCACACGCGGCCTCAGCCCCTGCAAGTGTGGTAGTGTAACAAATCTTATGTTGCACTGCACTCCTGCGAATTGTATAAGAATCAGCAATCGCTTGCTCACCATCAGTTGTATTCACAATAAAATCGATCTCACCATTTTTAATCATATCGACAATATGCGGTCTACCTTCATTCACTTTATTTACGATTTTACAATCAATATTATGTGCCTTTAAAATTCGCGCTGTACCACGCGTACTTACAATGTCAAAACCATATTCAATCAGCTGTTGTGCCACAGGTACAACGCCCTCTTTATCCGCATCACGCACACTCACAAATGCCAAACCGCCACGTGGAATATCTTGATCTCCACCCAAATAAGCTTTAGAAAATGCACTACCAAACTCAGGTGCGATGCCCATTACTTCACCAGTTGAGCGCATTTCAGGACCTAAAATAGGATCTACACCAGGGAATTTTGCAAATGGGAAAATTGGTTTTTTAATCGTAAAAAAACTTGGCACACGTATTTCGGTTAAGCCCTGCTCTTTTAAGCTGACTCCTGCCATACAACGCGCAGCAACATCGGCCAATGGCACACCAGTGGCTTTTGCCAAAAATGGCACGGTGCGTGAGGCACGTGGGTTCACTTCGATAATATAAATTTGATTATCTTGAATCGCAAACTGCGCATTTACCAAACCAACCACACCAATTTCTTTGGCCATTAAAGAAATTTGACGTTTTAATTCTTCCTGCACTTTGGGCTCTAAACTATGCGGTGGAAACGCACAGCTTGAGTCCCCTGAATGCACACCTGCTTGCTCAATATGCTCTAAAATACCACCAATTAATACTTCCTCACCATCACACACAGCATCAACATCAACTTCAATTGCATTATCGAGAAAATGATCTAATAGCAAAGGATTATCCGAATTCACCATATCCGCACGTGTCATATAACGACACAATTCTTGTTCATGGAAAATAATTTCCATCGCACGACCACCCAACACATACGAAGGACGCACTACTAATGGATAGGCGAATACTTTAGCTAGACGTAAACCTTCTTCAATACTCCGCACCGTGCCATTTGGTGGCTGCAACAAGCCAAGTTTATTCAGCATCTGCTGAAAACGCTCACGATCTTCAGCACGATCGATCGCATCAGGTGAAGTACCTAAAATAGGCACACCATTCACTTCTAGCTCGCGCGCTAATTTTAATGGTGTTTGTCCACCATACTGCACGATTACACCTTTGGGTTTTTCTAAATTGACAACCTCTAGCACATCTTCCAATGTCAAAGGCTCAAAATAAAGCCGATCAGAAATATCATAATCAGTTGAAATGGTTTCCGGATTACAATTCACCATAATCGTTTCATAACCAAGCGCACGCATAGCTAATGCTGCATGCACACAACAATAATCAAACTCAATACCTTGACCGATACGATTGGGGCCACCACCCAATACCATTATTTTTTCACGTGTCGATGGGCGCGCTTCACTTTCTTGCTCGTAAGTCGAATACATATAAGCCGTATCAGTATCAAACTCAGCACTACAGGTATCGACACGTTTATACACTGGGCGCACGTTTAAACTATGACGATACTTACGCAATTCAGATTCGCTCACATGTAATAATTCAGCCAAACGTTTATCTGAAAAACCCTTGCGTTTTAGCCGAAACATCACATGTTCTTTGATATCTTGCAAACGCATATTGGTCAGTGCCATTTCTAGCTCGATCAACTCTTTAATTTGTACTAGATACCAACGATCAATTTTAGTGAGTTCAAATACTTTTTCGAGGGTAAAGCCAAAACGAAACGCATCACCAACATAACGCAAACGCTCAGGCCCCGGCAGGCGCAATTCACTAATTAAAAAGTCTTTAGTTTGTTGCTCATCATAATCTTCACGATCCCAACTAATAATGCTATCTAAACCAGAGATGCCAATTTCAAGCCCACGCAATGCTTTTTGCAGTGATTCTTGAAAAGAACGCCCAATCGCCATGACCTCACCCACTGATTTCATTTGAGTAGTTAAACGGGGTTCTGTTTGTGGAAATTTTTCGAAGTTAAAACGGGGAATTTTAGTGACAACATAATCGATCGTTGGTTCAAACGATGCTGGAGTGCGATTACCTGTAATGTCATTAGTAAGCTCATCAAGTGTATAACCAACAGCTAATTTAGCCGCAACTTTTGCAATGGGAAAACCAGTCGCTTTAGATGCAAGTGCTGATGAACGCGATACACGTGGATTCATCTCAATTACCATCACACGACCATCATCTGGGTTTACCGCAAATTGCACATTTGATCCACCAGTTTCAACACCAATCTCTCGCAACACAGCAAGTGAAGCATCACGCAAACGTTGATATTCTTTGTCGGTTAAGGTTTGCGCTGGTGCTACTGTAATCGAGTCACCAGTGTGAATACCCATTGGATCTAAATTTTCGATCGAACAGATAATAATGCAGTTATCATTTTTATCGCGCACCACTTCTAATTCATATTCTTTCCAACCAATAATCGATTCATCAATCAGTAGTTCTGTGGTGGGCGATAAATCTAAGCCACGCTCACAGATCTCTTCAAACTCATCACGATTGTAAGCAATACCACCACCACTACCACCCATAGTAAAAGAAGGGCGAATAATCGCAGGAAAACCCACCTTATCTAAAATTTCCCACGCCTCTTGCATTGAATGTGCAAGTCCAGACTTAGGTGTTTCTAAGCCAATCTTATCCATTGCTTTTTGGAATAATTGACGGTCTTCAGCTTTATCAATCGCTTCTTGCTGTGCGCCAATTAATTCAACATTATATTTTTCAAGTACACCATGCTTTACTAAATCCAGTGCACAGTTTAACGCTGTCTGTCCACCCATCGTTGGTAATAGTGCATTAGGCCGTTCCTTTTCAATAATTTTGGCTACTACCTCCCAATGAATCGGCTCAATATAAGTTGCATCAGCCATATCAGGATCAGTCATGATGGTTGCGGGGTTTGAGTTAATCAGGATAACCCGATAACCCAATTCTTTCAGTGCGCAGCACGCTTGTGTGCCCGAGTAATCAAATTCACACGCTTGACCAATGACAATAGGACCCGCGCCAATAATCAGTATCGATTCTATATCTGTTCTTTTTGGCATGACGCACCCACCTTTATTTGACGTAAAAATAAATCGAACAAGTCGCCAATATCATGCGGTCCAGGGCTCGCTTCTGGATGACCTTGAAAACCAAAAGCCGCTTTTTGCTTGTGACGGATACCTTGCACTGTCTTATCAAACAACGATCGATGTGTAACTGCTAATGACTTTGGTAAAGTTGCTTCATCAATTGCAAAACCGTGGTTTTGACTGGTAATAGCGACTACACCAGACTCAAGATCTTGCACGGGATGATTTGCACCATGATGACCAAACTTCATCTTCATCGTTTGTGCACCACTTGCTAATGCTAAAATTTGACAACCTAAACAAATACCGAACACAGGCACATCTGTATCTAATAATTCTTTGACAGCTGTAATCGCATAATCACACGCCGCTGGATCGCCTGGGCCATTGGATAACAATACACCATCAGGTTTTAATGCCGTCACATCACGCGCAGTTGTTGTTGCTGGTACAACCGTAAGTTTTGCACCACGCGCTGCTAGCATGCGCAGAATATTCGTCTTAACTCCAAAATCATAGACAACAATATGTTTATCTTTTAATGCAGTGCTTGTACTTAACCAGGCTAAATCAGATTCGGGTAATCGCCACTCTTCGGGCTGTTTACGTGTGACCACTTTTGCAAGATCAAGCCCTTCGATACCGCTAAAAGCGCGTGCCTGAGCCACCGCTTCATCAACATTAAAATCACCGGTCATAATACAACCAGACTGCGCACCACGATCGCGTAACAAACGCGTGAGACTACGTGTATCAATATCTGTAATTGCCAACGTATTATGCTGAGTTAAAAAAACTGACAAAGACTCCGTTGCGCGCCAGTTGCTAATAATGGGCGATAACTCACGAATCACTAACCCCGCGACATGTACGCCTGAGGATTCCATATCTTCGAGATTCACACCAACATTACCAATATGCGGATACGTCAGCGTCACAATTTGCTTAGCATAAGAAGGATCAGTCAGAATTTCTTGATAACCGGTCATCGACGTATTAAAAACCACCTCACCGACACTCACTCCAGGTGCGCCAAACGAAGTCCCTGGAAAAACGCTCCCATCGGCGAGCGCTAACACTGCCGGTGTACGTTCCAGCAAAAAAGCTTCTTTATTCATCAGGAAAAAGGCCCTACGTTATGATTTGACATAGGTTACCGAAATGCGTCGCAATTGTGAATAGGCTTTGACTAAAATTTGTAAAAAATCACCCTCAAGACCAATCACAACTGCTGCTAACTTGCTCTGCTTCAAATTACTCATAGGGATAGTCTTAATTTATGGTGGTCTGTTGTTGTACTAAATTGATTCTCGTATTTTGTTAGTTCCCGCTTTATTAAAGAAGCATTTTGCGGCTGCTTCATCACGATTTTTAGAGAGCATAAAATCAATCGTGACACCTGATTTACCAACAGCGCGATACAGGTAACACCACTTCCCTTTAACCTTAATATAGGCCTCGTCCATCCTCCAGCTGCTACCAATAGTACGTTTATATTTCCTGTCA
>JAUIDD010000018.1 GCA_030429175.1 Gammaproteobacteria bacterium | reverse complement strand
GCAACTACGTTACCTTTTGCCATGGTGTATTTCCTTTTTGGTTAATTAATGACAGTTAACTAAGCCAATTAGGATACACCACCTAAATCAAATATTCAGCTCCATACACAACTTTCGATCATACCTCACATATTTGTGCGTCAAACTAAATCAAGCTCATGTTTGTAGTTTGGATTGTAGTAAGGTATCTCTTTGTTAGCAAAATATTGTTTAGTTATATCAAGATAGTCTTTTGATGGAAGGACAAAAAATGCTTCAATATATTTGGTACTTGGATTAGACGTATATCTTATATTAAATGCATTCAGCCCTAGTGAAAAATTTACCCAATCTCTTTTTGCCATAAAGGTGTGCCACATTTTAATTGTTGCTTTTTTTTCATCTGCAACGTCAGTTATATCAACAGTAATATTAGGAATTAAGGTTGTATAAACTTGATAAGCCCAGATATCATATTTTGTTTTAATTAGATGGCGAGATTCAGCTAAGTATAGCAAATGTGAGGCTCTTCTATGGTCATCATGATCGTCAAGCAGGAAAGGAATAAAGATTGTCTCAGGTTTAAATTCATTTATTTTTTCAGCGAACTCAGTAATAAATGTATTGGTAAAAGGCATATTTTTTGAATAGTTGTCAAAGACAAAAAGTTTGTAACCCATATGTGTTGCAATTTGTTCTGCTTCTATGCTTACTTTCTTCCATAATGATTTTTTACCTTTTGTGAGATACAGTACAAGTATGTCAGCTCCTGATTCAATCATTTTAATCAGTGTTCCACCTAAGCCAAAAATCTCATCGTCAGGGTGGGGGGAAATGACTAATATTTTTTTCCCTGTTGGTCCATTTGAGCTGATCGGTTCTAGGTTTTCACGAAATCGCAGTGTATTTAGAACTTGAGCGGCCAAATCTATGTCTTTTATTTTGATCCAATCTCTGACGATGAACTTATATGATAATTTGCTTATCATATAACGCTTAATAAATGATTTAATTCTGGTCATCTGAGTTCCGTGTTATGGAATAGTTTTAACATAATTTAAAATCTCCAAACGAAAAGCTACCATTAAGATCGCTTTTTTCTTGGATTAGTATTGTAGAGTCGGCTAAAAACTGACAATATTTTTTCAGTATAACGTTATAATTAGATTTAATCCAAAAATATTCATATTCATTAAGTATAACCTTTGTACTTACTGATATGCATTTTGTTTTTTTTGCATAAGATTCGATTAGTGAAACCATGGGTTTTAAGTGGTTTATATCTGGTATGATAATCTCACATATTCGCATATTTAAGGCACTGTTTTGTAGTATAGCAATACCCTTCAATTGTTTTTTATAATACATCTTAACGAAAATATAGTTTTCATTGAAAGGGTTGTTCATGTAACGCCAGATCAGATAGTCAGCGTTTTTTATAATTTGGACGTTGAGGTTTTTTTTATCCTTATATAGGGTGTTAAGTTTAATTTTATCTTCTGATGACAATGCGAAAAAAGATGGTTTTTTCATAACTTCAAAGTCAAATTTGTCTATTTTGTATATGGTTTGTTTGAGTGCATTCTCATTCTTTACTAGTGGGATAAATTTACTCATATAGTTGCTCAATTTATTCTTTATGCTTATGGTCTTTGTAAATGTTTTATCACTATTGTAAATATTTTTTGCACCAAATTGCCGCATCATATTGCTAACCGCATGTGAGGCATGGCAGCATATAATAGATGGTGTCACTTTGTTGCTCATATAGTAATGTGCGAACTTTAAAGTTTCTTGGACAGGTAATGATTGATCTGAGAAAATATCACAATATGATGCAGACGTATCTGAATGGTGGTTAATTAAAGTGGGCAAATATACAAAGAAAACTGCTGCTACAAGTTTGTTGGTGTGGTAGAGTCCATACCCAGCAGGCCTATTATGGCGATAAGGGTTATTAATTATGCTCCATCTAATAAGTTCTTGCCAACTTTTATAGTGCCAATTCCTGTATAGGTTTGACTCTTGTAGTCGATGAAATGTCTCTTTAGAGAGGTCATCGACTTTAATTGGTTTTGTTTGATAGGGCATACAGGTTCTATCTTCTGAAAAATTAGCAAAAATAATTTTTGAATTATAGCCTACTGAAGTAGAATATGCATATTTTGATTGAATTAATAACCTTATTTGTGTTGATAAGATACAGATAGTTTGTTAAATAATGTAGTTTGAGGTTTGTGATGCCTGTCGACCATGGGATTAACTTAGATACAGCTGAAATATTATCTTACTTAGCTGAAAGAGATGTTTCTCACTATGAGAAAATACGAGTAGGCGTTTTGAGGAATATCACATATGAGCCTATACAGCCTTATATCGATTATTTTTTTGATAGCCTGGGTTTCATTCCACACTATTACTTCAGTTTGTTTGATAACCTGATGCAGGAAGCTGCTAGTCCTGACAGTAAACTATATTCATTTAATCCGGATTTTATTTTAATTGTTTTAGACCTTGAAATGGTATGTCCAGATCTTATATGGAGATATTGTGAGCTTTCAGATGCACAAAGAGAAAAAAATTGTAGTTTTGTTAGTGGGTGTATTGGCCAAATAGTTGAATCTTTACAGCAGAACCTACTGTCTGCGACTATAATTTGCCACACTTTTATGCAGCCTAATGAGCCAGCATTGGGTTTTTATGACATGCAAGTATTACACGGACAGATTAATACGGTACGACAGCTAAATAAAAATATAGTCGAATACTTTGATAATAAAAAAAATTGTTACGTTGTTGATCTTGATTATTTGCAAGGTAAGGTTGGGTATCATAATTTTATTGATAAAAGGTATTGGTACATAGGTAAGGCACCATTTTCACAAAAAGCATATATATTGCTTGCCAAAGAATATACGAAAATTTTGCGTGTGCAAAAGGGTCTTGTTAAAAAATGCCTTATTTTAGATCTTGATAATACACTCTGGGGAGGTGTTGTTGGTGAGGATGGTATTGATGGTATTCAACTTGGTTTTGATTATCCAGGCTCAGCGTATCTTGATTTTCAGAAAGGTATATTAAATTTATATCATCGTGGCATTATGTTAGCAATTTGTAGTAAGAATAATTACAGTGATGTCAAAAAAGTTTTTGATGATCACCCATATATGATTCTTAAAGAAGATCACTTTGTAAATATCAAAGTTAATTGGGACTCAAAGGCTGATAATATTGAACAAATTATTAAAGAACTAAATATTGGTGCGAACAGTATTGTTTTTGTGGATGATAGTGATTTTGAAATTAGCTTAGTGTCTTCAATGTTGCCAGACGTTACCTCAATTCAATTGAAAGGTGATCCAGTACAATTTGTAGATATACTTTACAATGATGGTTACTTTGACTCTTTGAGTGTTTCAAGAGAAGATAAAAATAGAACTCAGATGTATCAATCTGAACAAAAGAGAAGTCAAGTTAAGTCTAGTTTTCCTAGTCTTGAGGAGTTTTATCGTTCACTGAATATAAATCTGACTATAGACTTGGCAGATAAGTTTGCCACACCAAGAATTGCTCAATTAACTCAGCGTTCAAATCAATTTAACTTAACAACTAAGCGTTATACAGAGGCAGAAATTACAGCTATGATTACATCAGATAAATATGATATTTTGTATGCTAGTATGGAAGATCGTTTCGGTGCACATGGAATTATATCAGTGGCTATTGTTGAGTATTCTAAACAAATTGCCAAAATAGAGTTATTGCTAGTTAGTTGTCGTGTTATTGCATATAATGTGGGCACTGCGATTTTGGATAGTGTAATAAAACGTGCCCAATTGCGTGACATTTGTTATATTCACGGTTTGTTCATTCCAACGGATAAAAACTCACTAGTAAGCGATTTTTACATAAATCACGGATTTGCTCTCAATAATGAGGTAAAATTAGAAAAAAATGCTGTACTATATACCTATAATACTGATGCTTGTAATATAGTGGTTCCTGAGTACCTAAATATAAAAAACAATTTTTTATGCCATTTGGAGTAAGATCAATATTTAAAATAGATATTATATAACCGGTGTATATTATGGCTAAAGAAGATGTTTTTAATAAAATTTTATTGGGTGATATTGTTTCGATAGAGCACACTATTACTACTGCTGACATTGAAAGTTTTTGTGAGCTCTCTGGTGACAATAACCCTTTACATATGGATACAGATTACTCAGCACAAACTCATTTTGGTAAACGTGTTGCTCATGGTATGCTGTCAGCTTCATTTATATCAACTATCATTGGAACAAAGCTTCCTGGAAAAGGTGCTCTTTGGCAGTCACTGAATATACAATTCTTAGCGCCAGTATTTATAAATGACGTAATTATTGTGACAGCGACGGTTACACATAAGTCTGAGTCTCAAAGAGTCTTGGTTCTAGATGTTGCTGTAAATAATCAGAATGAGAAATCTGTAATTAAAGGTACTGCTTCTGTCAAAGTATTGCCCCCACCTGTTGAAAAGCAAATAAGGCTTCGCAAAATGAAAAAACAAGATCTTGGTATAGCCATTGTCACTGGAGCGAGTCATGGGATAGGTGCTGAAATCTCTATCCAGCTGGCATTAGATGGGTACAGTGTTGTGATAAATTATAATAAATCAAAAGATAGCGCCTCGTCTGTGAAAAAAAGAATAGAAGAGCTAGGTGGCTCTGCTATAATTGTACAGGCAGATGTTTCTAATCGTGACTCAGTAAAAGAGATGGTAAGTTCTGCGCTGAAATATGGCCCTAGAATAAGCCTGTTGGTAAATAATGCTTGTAGTGAAATTGTGCCTAAAATATTCTCTGAGCTAAGTTGGCATGATATTGAGAGTCATTTGAATACTCAGTTAAAAGGCGCATTTAATTTGTGCAAAGAAGTCATTCCATTTTTTGAAGAACAGGGCGATGGTAATATCATTAATATTTCTACAATATATTTAGACGATACGCCGCCAATAGAATTATATGATTATATTATCGCTAAATCTGGATTGCTGGCATTATCGCGGTCATTAGCTGTAGAATATGGTCCCAGAGGAATTCGGGTAAACTGCGTTGCTCCAGGAATGACTGAAACAAAACTAATTGCCAATGTGCCAGAGCGATCAAAGTTACTGGTAGAGGCGACTGCACCATTACGAAGGCTTGCGCGCCCAGAAGATATAGCAAAGGCTGTTTCATTTTTGGCAAGTGATGGCGCAAGCTATCTCACTGGTGAAGTTGTCCGTGTCTGTGGTGGACAGAGAATGATTTAGTTTAAATACAGGAGTGAATATGGAAGAGCAATTGAGAAAAGTCCTATCTCGTGTGTTTTCTTGCAAAGAAGGCATTATAGATGATAGTTTTTCAATGGATAACGTTAAAAATTGGACTTCATTAACGCATTCAAATTTGATTGTAGCGCTAGAGCAAAACTTTGATATTAAGTTTACAACTCTTGAAATAATTGAGCTGATCAATTATAAACTTATTAGACAAGTTTTGTTGGAAAAGCTACCTCAAAATGAGATCTTATAGGTGTCAAATATTATTCATTCTTGAGGTAGCTTATACTAATGATTAGTGGTAGTGATGGGCATTTGCGTAGCTTATTAAAAGCCTCCAGCTGGCGTATTCTCGCCACCCTCACGACCATTCTCATCAGTTACTTTGTCACGCATAAGATTGCCTTGGCGATTTCTATTGGGTCGATTGAGGTATTTGCCAAGATTGGTCTTTATTATCTGCACGAGCGGCTATGGTCGATGATTAAGTTCGGGTATAATGCGATACGAACATAACATGCCTTATCTGCGAGCACCTATTATGCCGTCATTATTACAATCGGTTAGAAGATTATTTAGTTTTTTTGATAAAAAAGAGCAGTTACAGCTGCTGCCGGTTGTAGCTTTGACAGGTGTGGTATCGGTGTTAGAAGTGATAACGGCATTGGTAGTGGCACTATTTGCGCAGGCGCTAGTACATCCGGAGCGTGTATTTCAGCATTTGCAGCAGTTACACTTGGGTGGTGTTTATAGTCAGCAGCGTGTATTGTTGATTATTGCAGGACTATGTGGGGCAACCTATTTAATTAAAAATAGTATCGCTGCTTTTGATATCTATCATCATAATAAAGTCATTCAGCGATTAGCACTTGGTATAAAGCAGCGCTTATTGTCGAAATATTCTAGTTTATCTTATGAGGAATATACCTCGCGTAACTCCTCACATATGGTTTCGATGATTAACAATGAAGTTGAGCGCTTGTCGATTTATGGACTGGTGCCAATGTCGATTGTGTTTGCAGAAGGAATGGTGTTCTTTTGTTTGATTGTATTTGTAATTTGGGTGAGTCCACGTTTATCGATGATGGTATTTGGTGTGGGTGGTGTGATGAGTTATTTGTTGGTTAAAAAAGTATTTCCTTACTGCTATCGTCTGGGTGCTAATCTTGAAGAGTCTACTTATGCAACCAATCATTATTTGATGCAGTTGTTGTATTCATTTAAGCAGGTTATTTTATCGGGTCGAGAGCAGTTTTTTAAAGAGCGTTTCACGCATCAAGCAGAGAAGTTAGCTAAAGCGTGGTCGGTACAAAACGCGATGCAGCATTTTCCAAGGTTAGCGATTGAGTTTTTATTTATTAGTATCTTTGTAATGAGTATCGTGTATTTGTGTTTAACGGGTGAGCCATCGGCGCATATTATGATGATTATGGGGGGATATTTGTATGTGGCATCACGTTTAATGCCTGGATTAAACCGCATGGTGACGCATTTAAATAATATCAAATCATCTACTTCGGTAATTAATACGATTATCGATGAATATCAGCATATGAACGATCAAAAGACGGTGCAGGTAGATCGAAACGATTTTCAGTTTAGGCATGATATTTGTTTTGATCACGTGAGTTTTATTTATAAAAATGACCAAAAGCCTATTTTAAAAGATATTAACATTAAAATTAATCGTGGCGAGTGTATTGGTATTGTTGGTGGTACGGGCACAGGTAAATCTACGTTGATTGATCTGCTATTAGGGTTTTTATCGCCAAGTTCGGGGCAAATATCAATTGATAAAAAATACCCAGTGAATTGTCGTCAATGGCATCAAAAAATTGGTTATGTACCACAGAGTATTAATTTGCTCGATGATACTATTATGGCAAATATTACTTTTGGTGTTGAAGAGGATAAAGTTGATCATAAGCGAGTGGTTGAAGTCGTTGAGCAAGCGCAATTATTAGCACTTGTGAATAAGCTGCCAGCAGGATTGCAAACGCGTGTAGGCGAGCGCGGCACCAAGTTATCCGGAGGTGAGCGTCAACGCATTGCGATTGCGCGTGCGCTGTATCACAACCCAAAAGTATTGATCTTTGATGAGGCCACTTCTGGTTTAGATAATGAAACTGAAGCAGCGATAATGCAGACTGTTTATAACATCGCAAAAAATCATACACTCATCATGGTTGCGCATCGTATTACCACACTTAAGCAGTGTAATCGTATTTTTATATTGAAAGAGGGTTTTATTGAGAAGGCAGTTAGTTATAATGAACTAGTTGCGGAGTCAATATCCATATAGCATAAGGTCACACGGATGAGTAAACCTAAAATTTTAATTGTGATTGGTAATCTCGGTGTTGGAGGTACCGAATGGCATTTGTTAAAGACATTGCCATTGCTCACATCAGAATATGATATTACGATTTATACGATTTCATTTCCAGGAAAGCTAGCATGTGAATTTGCCCAGCATGGTATCCATGTTATTTCACCTGATAATTTTATCCATAAAGCAAAAAATGTAGTCACTAAGGCTATTAATAAGACAATTTCTTTTCTACGTTTTTTTGCCCATCTATCGAAAACACATTATGATATTATTCATTTTTATTTGCTAGGTGGCTATGTATTTGGTGGCGTTGCAGCGAAGTTGTTGGGTCGCAAAAACCTTATTATGAGTCGTCGTTGTCTTAATTACTATCAGAAAAAACGTTGCACACTGGCTTTTATAGAAAAGAAACTGCATCGTTCGATGGCTTATGTGTTGGCAAATTCAAAGCGGGTTGCTGAGCAATTATTAGAAGAGGGCGTACAGCAATCACAATTACAACTTATCTATAATGGTGTAAACCCTGATCGTTATAATCTTGATAAAAACCACTATCGCACACAATTAGGTTTGAATCCGCAATCACTGATTATGACTATAGTAGCTAATTTATTTTTTTACAAAGGCCATGCTGATTTATTAAATGCATTGGCACTGATAAAAAATCAACTACCCAATAATTGGCAGCTGTTATGTGTAGGCAGAGATGAGGGTGAGCTTGATAAACTAAAATTACTTTCAAAACAACTTAAGCTTAATAACCATATTCAGTTTTTAGGTCAACGCTCAGATATTCCAGAGCTAATGGCAGCATCTGATATCGGTTTACTGTGCTCGCATGAAGAAGGGTTTTCAAATGCCATACTTGAATTTATGGCATCAAGTAAACCAATGGTGGTCACCGATGTGGGTGGTAATGCAGAAGCAATTGTTGATGGTAAGTGTGGTTATGTAGTTCCTGCTAAAAATCCACAAGTATTAGCGGCTGGTATTTTAAAGCTTGTCAAAAACTTAGCTCAAAGACAGCAGTTTGGGCTTGCTGCACGTAATCGTGTTATTGATTATTTTACTTTGGATAAAACGGCGAGCGAGTATCACAAAATATATCAAACGATTGTTAATCAACAACTCCTTCCTGCTCATGTAAAGTAATCTTGTTTTTTTAAAACGGCAATTACTGATTGCCCAAATATATGTTTTGTGATTGGATTTATAAGCTTTGAAAAGGGTAAAATATATCTATCAAAAATCTTTATTTGAGCCTTGCATTTTTCTGAGTCTAAAGAAACATGTGTGGTAAATTTATTAAAAAACCACCCTAGACCTCCTATCGAGTTAAAGTACTCAAGTTTGATAAGCTGTGTATCTGTCTGTGCTACAAGTTTGTAGATATCTTTTTTTCTGTATCTTCTAAAATGACCTGCAAGTGTATCCATATCGTTGTATAAGAAATTGAATGCAGGTACAAACAATAAAATATAGCCACTGGGTTTGCAGGAAAAAATTAAGTTTTTTAGAGCGGCTAAATCATTATCAATATGTTCGATTACATTCATGCATAGAACTGTATCAAACTTATCATCTTTAATTTTCTTGCTTATTCCTGGTTTAGTAATATCGCCAGTATAATAACGACACTCTGCATTTTTTGTATTCAGATTTGTTACTAGTCTTTCATCAATATCACACCCAGTGTAAGAGTCTATCATATCTTTAAATAGAGGGTATGTGCCTCCATGTCCAACACCTATTTCTAACACGTTATTTTTTATATATGGCAAAAATATGGAATTAATCCATTTATAATAGTTTTTTGCTTCATTAATGGCAGATGAAAATGTGTCATTGCTTATGCCAGTGTCATAAGTTTGGTTCGTTAATTTCATATTGCAGTCTCTTTATCAGGAGATAGACTTGATAAAGATAATGATTTTAAAGCTATTAATAGTATTAAAATCATCGTACACAATTGAAATGATTCAGTATAAGATGAATAACGTCTTAAAATCACTTCTACTAATGCTACACTGCTATAGTTGGCAAATGCAGTTAAAGTAATGAAAAATAATATCAGCGATAATGTGTTTCTGTTTTTAATGTGTGATATGAAACTACAAATAAGTACCAGACCATAAAATAGTAACCCATAATAGCCACCTAGTTTTTGTTTAAAAGCAAAAAAACAAAGTTGTAAATATTGTTTCCAGTGCTGTTTTAATAGTGGAATTGCAATTTCAAGGCTGTGTTTGTTTATTTCAAACCAATTGCTGATGCCATTTTTCAAAAAGGTTGGATATACGCTTTTCCATATAATGGGATTAAAAGAACCAGCAAAATGATAATATGGGTTGGAAGCACGAGAATATCGAAACTGTTTGATATTGGCATTTGTGTTCTTGGCCATTTCCAATGATTGTAGGAAAATCTGACGATTAACTCTGTCTGAAATGTATTTAGTATCGCTTTCTTCTGCAAAATATAAAGGGGCTACTAAAAGTGAAAATCCAAATGTGGGTTCTTTAGCAAAGTGCCCATGAAGATAATAATGATAGCCTCTATCAGCAATATTGATGATTAGAACAGTACACAGTGCAACAATACTAAATATTATTTTTCGACGTAATGTAATTTTAAAAAAGCTACATATATATACAGTGGCAATGAATAATATAGGATATAAAAACATCATTTGTGGCCTTGTTAAGACCATTAGGAACAGTGTGCCTAAAAATATGTAGAGTGGTTTTAGTTGTTGTTTTATAAGTCCTACTAAAAAATTGCTAAAACCAAATAAGTAGAGTGGATAGCAAATGCCTTCACTTAAAAGTCTATTCGCAAATTTATAGTCGCCAAAAAAATAGGGAATTAAAAATATCACCGAGAATAAATAACCCACCCAGTCAGATTGATTCGTTAGGTCTCGTAATGTTTTTCCAGCAAAAATTGATGCAGTAACTCCAGCAGCCAATTGAAATAAAAAAGCAGCGTAATAGTGGCCCTGTCCAAAGAGTAGGGTATCAAGGTGTAGAAATAGTGGGTATCCAGGAGATCTGAATGGAGACATACCAACATACTGAGTAGTATCAGGATTAACAAACGGCATTACACCAATATGTATTAAATAAGTACTTATAGCCACAAGGAAAGCAAAAAATGCATATTTGCTAATATGGTTAAGTTTCGTTAATGCCATGGGCTATCCTTATCTAAAAGCTGTTTGAGTAAATCTGCAAGCAAGCCAATACATATCGAGATAAGTCCAATAAGTGTGCTGCCTATGCCAAGTGCTATCAGTGTTTTCCAATGTAAGAATATACCACCAAGAAAACAGCAAAAAGCAATACCACAACTAAACAAAGTAAAGAGCAAAAAGATTTTAATGGGATTGTAGAAATTCACTGCTTGTAGAATATATTGTAGTGTTCGCAAAGTGTCTTTAAATAATTTAACTTTAGTTTTGCCCACTCTTTTGTGATAGGGGATGGGGATGTATTTTGTATATCTGCCACTAAGCATATAGGCTAAGGTCAGAGAGGTGCTAAAGCTGAATGTGTTACATAGATGCTTTAGGTACGGTAGGATGGTTTTTTTACTAAAGACGCGCATGCCGGAGTTGATATCGGGAATCCTTTGTCCTGTGGCAAACTCGACAATAAATTTTAAGATCATTCGCAATGGTGATTTAATTCTTGATTCTTTATAGTGCTCACCAGTGCGTGCGCCGACAACGATATCGAATCCTTGATGATATGCATCTATCAATTTATCGATTTCATCGAAAGGATAGGTTAAATCTGCATCCGTCATGGCAATAGTGTCGAACTGTGCTGCTTTAATGCCATCTTTAAGTGAGCGCCCGTAACCACTATTATGAGGATGGCGAATGACATGCGCGCCGGCGGCTTCTGCTTTGTTGGCAGTGTCGTCATCAGAGCCATCGTCCACGACGATCACTTCGATAGGCGTGATATTTTTAGCTTCTGCAACTTTAAAAATCTCAGACACAGTTTGTGAGATAGCATCTGTTTCGTTATATGCGGGTATGACTACTGACAGCATAATAGACCTAATTAAATCGTGTTAACCACTGATTCAGGCTCAACAGCCCGAAAATCTTGAGGCTATTGTCTTTGGTTTTGTTTTGATGGTCAAGCCAAAGTTTACTCAAGTAGCTTTGATTAAAATACTGGCGCATTTGAGGTGATGTCAATCGCAATTTAACTTCATCAGCAATATGTTTTTGAACTAGCCAGTGTGATATAGGTGAATTAAAACCAGCTTTTTTGCGGTAAATAATATTTTTAGGTAGGCGTTGGCGTTGACTTTGTTTTAGGAAGTATTTTTTATGTCGACCTTTAAGCTTCCAGTGATGAGGTAGGCTCGCACTATATTCGACTAGGGTGTGATCAAGAAAGGGGCTTCTGACTTCAAGACTATGTGCCATACTGCTGCGATCGACCTTAACTAAAATATCGTCGGCGAGCCAGGTTTTGATATCGACATAGGTAGATTGATCAAGCCAATGACAGTCATTTACGTCTTGATAGGCTTGTTTATAATCTTCGAATGGGTCATATGCAAATTGTTTTAATAATGATGGATTACATAAAGCGTGCTTGTCTTGCTCTGAAAAAATTTGTCGCCAAGAATAATGTGCACGTTGATAGTCATAGTTTAGTCCTGTTAAAAATTGTTTGAGCTTAAAATCAAGGCTGATTTTATTAAATGAACTCGGCATATATTGGTTAATGATATGATAAGCTGCCTTTCTGACTGATGCAGGCAAGTGCCTGAGTAAACGATAATGTCGATCAGCTGCATAGGTTTCATAACCGGCAAATAACTCATCTCCGCCATCACCTGATAGCGCGACCGTCACAGTGTTGCGGGTAAACTGTGCCAGATAATAGCAGGGGATTAAAGAGGTATCAGCAAATGGTTCACCATAGGCTTTAAGTGGATTGAGAATATCATCAATATTTTTAATGGTTGTTTGTTGGGTATTATGTTCAACATTTAAAAAGTTTGCCACCTTTTTGCTAAATAGCAACTCACTATAGCTAGACTGGTTAAAGTCCATGCTAAAAGTTTTGACATGTTTTGTGGTGGTTGTTTTTAGCATTGAAGCGACGATTGCTGATGAGTCTAAACCACCACTTAAATAAGCGCCTAAATTAACATCGCTGCGTAATTGTCTTGCGACCGCTTTATCATAAAGCTCAATAAACTCACTTTGATGTTTGGCAAATGAGCCATCTTTTTTAGGCTGCTTGATAATGTACGCTAAATCCCAATAACATTCAATGCGAGGCGATTGGCCTGGTTTATAGACTAAGTAATGTGCTGGCGGCAACTTGCGTATATGCTTAAAAATACACTGGTTGGTGAGTATATAATTTAATGATAAAAACTGATTGATCGCTTGGTAGTTAATTTCTTTTGGTATGAGTGGGTGGCTTGCAAGTGCATTAAGTTCTGATGCAAAGATAATGCCATTGGCAAGTGAATAGTAGAGTGGTTTCTCCCCCATGCGGTCACGTGCGAGATAAAGTGTTTTACCACGGTTATCCCAAATGGCAAAAGCAAACATACCAATACATTTTTGTAGTGTATCTAGGCCCCATTGTTGCCAAGCATGTAATAGTACTTCTGTATCTGATTTGGTATAAAACTGATGATTGAGTTGAATAAGTTCTTTTTTGATTTCTAGATAATTATAGATCTCACCATTAAAAACCAGGCAATAGCGCTTATCTTGAGAAAACATTGGTTGATTGGCATGTGCTTGTGTATCGATAATCGAAAGGCGTGCATGACCAAGTTGTGCATCACCAAGGTCAATAGTGTGCTGAAAATCTGGACCACGGTGGGTTAGCTTTTGAATGCAGTTTCTAATATATAGCGCTGCATTATCATTAGGTATGGATAGTATGCTTCCTGCAATGCCACACATAATTTTTATGCAACCTTTTCAGTTGGTTGGTCTATGTGCTTACGTTTTCTGAAAATAACAAACTTTCTTCCCAAGAAATTAAACACAAAGCTCACAGCGGTTGCAATGAGTTTAGCGTGGATGGGTTGATGATTGGTGGCGATCAGATGGCGAGTGAGTTCCATATCGATAAAGCCAATGGTGCTGACGAGTAGCAAGTAAGCAATCAGTTCTTGTTTGGATTTAAAATTTGCCTGATGCTCGAATAAGAAGTGGATGCACAACCAATAATTAATGAGTGCCGCAGCAAAGAATGCGCCAAGGGCGGCGGCAGTAACGCCGGTCACCTTGAGCAATAGGCTAAATAAGATCAGGTTGCATAGTGCAGAGAAGCCACCAATTAAAAAGTACATGGCGAGTTGGACGATGGTCGGTAGCTGATGGGCGTTATAGTGGATGATGCAATAAAGTGCGCGAAAGCCATCTTTCCAGCCAATTTTTTTACCTTCTTCGTACGTGCGTCCATGGTAAGAGATGCCGATTTCATAGATGCGATAACCTTTGTGGGCAATTTTAGCGACAATTTCAGGTTCAAAGCCAAAGCGATTTTCTTTGATATCGACGCTTTGAATAATCTCACGTCTAAAGATTTTATAGCAGGTTTCCATATCGCTTAGGTTGATATCGGTAAATATATTGGAGAGGGTGGTTAAAAACTTATTGCCCAGTGTATGCCAGTAGTAGAGCACGCGACGTTCTTGGGTGGTGAGGAAGCGTGATCCTAGTACCACATCGGCATAACCGTCTAGCAGTGGTTGTACCAGTTTGCAGAGATCGTTGGGGTCGTATTCAAGATCTGCATCTTGCACCGCCACAAAATCCCCGGTCGCATGTGCAAACCCAGTGCGTAGTGCGGCCCCCTTACCTTGATTGACTTGATGTTGGCAAATTTTGATTTCAGGGTGTTGCTGCTTTAGCGTTTTTGCGATCTCATAAGAGTGATCCTGTGAGCAATCATCAACAATGATAATTTCAAGAGTAATAAAATCGCTCAATGCTGCAAATACACGCTTTAAGCAGGTCTCAAGTGACGCTGCTTCGTTGTAGCAGGGGATAACAATGGACAATTTGTGGGAGTTTGACATGATCAAAGTCTAGGCTCTCTAGAGATTGGTAATGCTGTGTATGATCGTATATCTTGCGATGAATCTCAAGGAGAATGTTATTTTATTAAGTCGGTTGAGTAATTTTACTCAGTGTACTGAGTAAAATTTAGTTTTAGATGTAAGAATATGTTTATAAAGGAAATATCTTAGGTATCGTTAATGTATTTGCACTTGATTTTGAGTGCAAAAACATAGCCAATACTGAAGCATAGCTTGAATAACAATTTTAACCAGGTTAAAATGATACAGGCTATTAATTTAACCTGGTTAAATATTATGAGAACAGAATTAATTGACGAAATTCAGCAGATTAACCCATGGCTTGGGAGTCAAAATGTTTCGATTTTTGATCAGGCATCTTATTTACCCCGAGTACAAGCTAAGAAGCTATTGCAAGAGAGTTGGGACAGCCTTTGTCTAACATTGCTGGGCCCTAGGCAAGCAGGCAAAACAACACTGGGGTTTTATCTGGCTGAGCAATTTATTAAATTAAAGCGGTTTGATAGTTTTTTGTATTTAAATTGTGATCTATTGGAAATTAGAAAATGGCTTAACTCAGGTCTTCGTTTTGTAAATCAGGTGCTTGATACGTTTGATTTAAATAAGCCAGTGATTTTTATCGATGAAGTACAAAGGTTAGAAACACCCGGGTTACTATTAAAGTCAGTTATTGATTTAAAACTGCCGCTTAAGTTAATGGTTTCGGGATCATCTCAACTTGAAATTAAGTCTAAGATTCAGGAGCCTCTGACAGGCAGGCAATTTGAAACATTAATTTTACCGTTAGCGTATGAGGAGTTACCCAGTCACTACCATCGCGATATGGCTCTTATTGATGGGTGTTATCCACAAATTACTTTAACGGATGAGCGGCGAATACTTTTGAAAAAGCTCTATCAAGCTTATATCCAAAAAGATATTATTGAAATTTTAAAAGTAAATAAACCTGATGTGATGCAACAGCTTATTACGTTACTAGCACATGCCTCTGGCGCACTTATAAACTATCAAAATTTAGCGAGAGATTGTCAAACATCAGTTTCAACAATAAAGAGCTATTTGAGTATTTTAGAGCGAACCTATGTGATTCATCAAATAAAGCCATTTGTAGGTAATAAACGCCAAGAAGTTATTTCGAATCCTATTTGTTACTTTATTGATAATGGTTTTCGTAATCAGAGTCTTAATAATTTTACCAGTCCGGCACAACGAACTGATTTGGGCTATTTAATCGAAGGTGCTGTTTTTCAGGAGATTTATAAATTCCGTGAAAATTATTTCAAAGATTTCTCAATACACTATTGGCGAACTCAAAATGGCGCTGAAGTAGATTTTGTGATTAAAGGCGCCGATGATAGTGTGCTACCAGTTGAGGTAAAATATCGTAATTTTGATCGCCCAACGATCAGTAAAAGTTTTCGCTCATTTGTTGATGCTTATAAACCACTGTATGCTGTAATTATCACATCAAATTATATGAACAAAGTGGATTTAGATGGAACCACTGTGCATTTTATACCCTTTTCTAAATTAGCTATGCTTTTTAAATTGTCTTGGTGGGTATAAAAAATAGCTTTACTGATTCCAATTCTCCATCATTTTAGAATCAGTAACTCTAAACTTCATGAAAAAACTGATTTAACGTGTCAATTTTAATGTGTTAACCCTGTTTCATTAAAGAATTAATGGATTAATTAGGCCTGGTTTCGTATCATGGTTTTTTTTGAAGGGACATGTTTTTTATGTGTGGATTTGCTGGATTTATCGATCCTGATCGTCACTATCAAGATGAGGCAATATCGTGTGTGGTGGCTGAAATGGCGGCTACGATCAGACATCGTGGGCCGGATGATTCAGGTAGTTGGGTTTCACCCAATGATCATTTGGCGCTGGGCTTTCAGCGTTTGTCGATTATAGATTTAACACCTGCGGGGCATCAGCCTTTGGTCTCTCGAGATCAGCAGTTTGCGATGGTATTTAATGGTGAGATTTATAACTATATCGAGCTTAAAGCAGCGCTTGCTGAAGACGGTTATCAGATTGACAGTCACAGTGATTCGGTTGTTTTATTTAATGCATTTCAGCATTGGGGTGTTGATAAGACATTGGCGTTTGTTAATGGTATGTTTGCCATTGCATTTTGGCATGGGCCACACAAGCAGCTCTATTTAATCCGTGATCGTATCGGCCAAAAGCCGCTGTATTATTTTTATGATGGTAAGAAATTATTATTTGCTTCAGAACTTAAAGCCTTAATCGCTTATCCCAGTTTTAACAAAGACATTGATCGGAATGCGGTAGGTAGCTTTTTGCAATATGCCTATATTCCTGAGCCAATGGCGATTTATAAAAACACCTATAAAGTAAAGCCTGCTGAGTATCTGGTTTATTCGAGTGACAAGAAAACATTACATGCTGAGAGTTATTGGAGTTTAGAAGAGACGACGCATCTGTCGGTTTCTTGTGAGTCAGAGCGCGTGTTGTTAGAAAGTTTACATCAGACACTAAAGGAATCGGTGCAGTTACGCATGCGCTCTGATGTGCCATTTGGTTCGTTTTTATCGGGTGGTATCGACTCATCTTTAATAACGGCATTGATGCAATCGCAGTCGAGTCAAAAAATAAAAACATTTAGTATTGGCTTTAATGAAGCGCAGTATGATGAAGCACCCTATGCTAAGACTATTGCAGCACACCTGGGCACTGAGCATACTGAGCTCTATGTAACGCCAACTCAAACGCAAGCAGTGATCCCCAAGCTTGCGATGATTTACGATGAGCCTTTTGCCGATTCCTCACAAATACCTACCTACTTGCTATCAAAGTTAACCCGCCAGCATGTGACGGTAGCGTTATCCGGAGATGGGGGCGATGAATCTTTTGCAGGCTATAATCGTCATTTTTGGGTGCCAAAAATGTGGCGCTATATGGGGAATAAGCCTAAGCTGTTTAAAAAAGGCCTTGAGCATTCAATTAAGCTACTGACACCCGAGCGATGGAATCGTAGTGTTAGCAGGCTGATTAAAGTGATGCCGAAGAAATTTAAGTACTATAATGTTGGCGATAAGCTTTATAAGCTATTGCCATTTTTAGAATCACAACAGCCCATCGATGTATACGGACGCTTAAGTTCAATTTGGCAGCAGCCGAGTCAAATCTTGCAAGGCTATAGTGAGGTGCAAAATAATCCTGCTACATTGGATTTAATTTCTGAGATGATGTACCGTGACACAAAATACTATTTACCTGGAGATATTTTAACAAAGGTAGATAGAGCTTCGATGGCAGTGAGTCTTGAGGTGCGCTCGCCATTTCTAGATCACAATGTGGTTGAGGCTGCTTGGCAGTTGCCGATGTCGATGAAGCTTAAGGGTAGCAATGGCAAGCTGGCACTTAAGCAGATGTTATCAGACTATGTGCCTACTGAACTATTTGAACGGCCCAAGATGGGCTTTGGTGTGCCGATTAGCGATTGGCTGCGCGGACCGCTAAAAGAGTGGGGTGAATCTCTTCTGCCCACATCAGATGACCTCTTCAATCCAAAAATCATCCGCCAATATTGGGATCAACATCAAACAGGTCACCGCAATTGGCAGTATCCATTGTGGAGTATTTTAATGTTTCAAAGTTGGCGAGCAGAGTATCATGTTTGAGAATACAGTACATCGACAGAGTATTATATATATCATTATTTTATCAGTCATATTAAAGTTTACGATCTGTGCCACTCTTTACCATGCAGGATCTCAATTTGCGCTACCAGATACGTGGCATTATGTAGATGTAGCGATGGACGTTGTGAACAAGCACATATTTTGGCGTAATGAAACTTTATGGTTATGGAAACGCACACCACTATATCCGCTGTTTTTAGCAGGCGTTTTTAGTTTATTTGGAAAAAAATTTATTGCGGTGGTTTGCATTCAAATCATATTAAGTACATTTTTGATTGTAAATGCCTATCGAATCGCAAAAATACTGGGAAACGAGCGTATAGGTCTTATGGCAGCAGCCTTGGTTTCGATAGACTATTTGATTATTACATACAGTAGTTTTGTGATGACTGACTTGCTCTATGCCGCTTTGATAAGTTATTTGTTTTTATATATTTGCCAGTTTTTTGGGTCACAACAGCGTCTTTTGCTTATCTTTAAGCTTGGAGCAATATTTGCCGTGGCAACCTTGCTGCGACCGATTGGTTATTATTTGTTGCCGCTTTTAGGTATTATGTTGTTTATATACGGGGTTCGCACAGTTTCAGTGAAAACGGCTTTGGGTTATTTAATGGTGCTGATACTGCCTTCAATGCTATTAGTTGGTGGCTGGCAAGTCAGAAATAAATTTATTTATGGTAGCTATCAATATACGGCTATCGATGCCTATAATTTTTATCATTATTATGCTGCTGATATTGTGGCGCATAAACAACAGGTGAGTATTAAGGATGCACAGCAGCAGTTGGAAAAAAAGGCTGAATCACATTATGCAACTGCTACCCAAAAATATACTTATTATCGTAATCAGGGCCTTAAGATAATTTTATCAAATCCACTATTAGCAGTGATTCAGGGAGCGAAGGGGTTTTTTAATACCTTATTTGGTAATGATTATATGCTATTTTTCTATAATCATGACCAATTTAAACATGGTAAGTTACTCGAATCAGAGTTGTTTCACTTTCAATTAAATAAATTTAATATTTATGATTGGATGAAATTATCGGTGATTGGTTTTCTTTTTATATTTAATTTTACGCTGGTACTGTTTGCTGGTTTTTATTTTTATACTGAATTTAAGAGCGCAAGTCAGCATAAAGTAGTTATTTGGATGCTATTAGTGATAATTGGCTATTTTTTATTGGTTTCCTCAAATTACTGTTCACAAGCACGTTTTAGACTGCCATTTCAAGTGTTATTAGACTGTACTGCCGTGCTGGGGGCGAGTAAAATCATGTCTCGTTATGGTTATGGATTTAAATATGAAGCATCGCGAATATAAGCTCTTATCAATTATCGTGCCGATGTATGATGAAGCGACTGTTGTTGAGACATTTTTTGATACAGTGATACCTGCGTTACACAAACTTAAAATGCCTTTTGAGATTATATGTGTCAATGATGGAAGTCGAGATACAACATTGCAAGTATTGCTAAATTGTCAGCAGCATTATCCGCAGATAAAGATTGTTGATTTTTATAAAAACTTTGGTAAAGAAGCAGCGCTTACGGCAGGCTTCAAATATGCACAGGGTGATGTCGTGATCCCGATTGATGTCGACTTGCAAGATCCGCCACAACTGATTCCAAAACTAATTGATAAGTGGCGTGAAGGTTTTAATGAAGTAATTGCTGTGCGAGCTTCTCGAAAAACTGATGGATGGTTTAAGCGTATTACCGCACAATAATTATTTTATCGGTTTTTCAATCATATTTCAGAGTCACCAATACAGCATGATGCAGGTGATTTTCGTCTGCTCGATCGTAGTGTGGTTGATGTCATACTGATGCTGCCTGAAAAGAATCGTTTTATGAAAGGTATTTATGGCTGGGCCAATAATGGTCGTGAGGCGTTAGTTTATTTCGATCGTGAAGCACGTGTGGGGGGTGAGACAAAATGGAATTATTGGAAACTATGGAATTTTGCAGTCGATGGGATTATTAGCAGTATGCCATTGCGTATTTGGAGTTATGTTGGCCTGTTTTTTGCATCAATATCTTTTTTTTATATGATCTTCTTATTTATCAGAACCATTTTTTTTGGAGCTGATGTGGCGGGTTATCCGTCGATTATGTGTGCGGTTTTATTTTTTGGTGGTATATAGTTATTATCGTTGGGTATTCTAGGTGAGTATATTGCACGATTGTATAATGAAACTAAAAATAGACCGCTTTATATTGTGCGACAATTTTATCAACAAAAAGAATCTCAGTATCATGTTGAACAACATTTCGATAGCGTCGAATAGGTCATATCTGTTACGTAATATTATCTTTAGCTGTTGGCTTATCACAATCCCCATTTTGCTCTATATTATTATCCCTAATACCGATGATATTAGTTATGGTTTGCCAGCAGTGAGTTTTGTTGCGAATGGCCATATGGCAATGCCAGTGGGCCCAGGTGGTTTTGAGTATGTTTATTATAATATGCCGACTACGTCATTTATTGAGTCAGGCCTGTATTGGATGGTGGTTAAACTAATCCACTTACCATTAAATTTCTATACATACCGTGTCCCTATCGCATTATTTTTTGTAGGTTCATTATTGCTAGTATTCAAAAATATACAGCGTATAGGGTCATATGTATTCACACGTCAGATTTTATTTTTGATTTTTTTGAGCACAAGCTTACTTGCTCAAACATGGATAAACAACCGCCCAGAAACCATAGTGGTGTTCTTTTTTGCACTACACTTGTTTTTATTTTATAAATGGCGAGAAAATCCCAGGCGAATAGTGGCATTCTTTTGTGGGCTTTCACTTGCGATGATGCCAGTGCTGCATCCGCAATTTGTTTCGATTGGGTTGATGATTTTAGCGGTAAATTGTTATTTATTATATCAAAAACGTATTAGCCAAGGATTTTTACTATTTTTATTAGGCGGCATTTTACCTGTCTTAGTAATATTATTTTATTATTGGCATCATATGCCAAGATCATGGGAAGTTTTGCATAATCAGCTGATGCGTGCAAATCAAGCAGCACCATTTGCAAAACATTTTCATGGCGCCTTTTTGCATTACAAGTCTAAGGTTGTATTACTGTCAAATATCGTATTTTTTGCACCAAGTATTGTATTGTTTTTCTATGGCTGTTATTTGTCTGTAGTTAAGCTCATTCGTAAAGATTTCAAAGATTATGAATTACATGCGATTGCTACTTTAGTGGCTTCGTTTGTGGTGTTATGGATGAGTTGGGGAGAACCATATACCGGTGGTATATGTATGTTTTTTGTGATTTATGCATTCGTATTTTTGGTAAGAGATGGTTTTTGTGCTTTTGTTGAAAAAATCACAAATCGTTACTTATTTCTTGCTGCTACTATTGGCTGTATTATGGTAGCATTTTTTGCTGAAATGCATATTGCAAAGTTTGCTTTATTTTCTGATCGCTATATGTTTCCACAGCGTATGATCACTCGTATGCATGCAGCTATGCGTGAATATAATGCCAAATTATTAATGGCAGGTGGCCCTTATATGTCATTATTTATGGGAGACTTCTATAAAGAGTTTCAGCATCCTGAAATAAATCAATCTGTGTATTGGGTGTTACCCTCAGGGGGGCAATTTGATGAGTTGGCACAAGATCGTGCTCAAGCTAAGCTTTATTTACACAGTATTATTAACGATAAGTCAAATATTGTTTTTTTGAGTGTGCCATCTTATCTGACTTACAATAAAAAAACTGGCGATGCGCATTTGAGTTATCATTCAAATAGTCAATTGCATTATGATGCACATTTTAAAAAAGAGCTCTATAATGTTGGACAACATGTCGCAATTTTAGCGGATCAGTTTAAGCTGCGTGATTTGTCAGTGTCATAAAAAGATGTGAATTAGGTACGCGTAATGAATCTCGTTTGATGTATGTTTTAATATTATCAAAATATTCACTTCCAAGCTGACAATATGCATCGGTATAACGCACGTGATTTCCTTGGTCTAACTTTGCAATCAGTCGTGCAATAGGGTGCTGATGCTTTTCAAATACGGGGTCTCTGGCATAGATTTTGCCATTCGGTTTCAATAAGCGTTTACATGCCTGCAGCACTGACTTGGCTTCTTGGTCTGAAATGTGGTGTAGTATGCCAATCATAATGATTTTATCAAACAAGCCAAGTGATTCATTCATGTCGGCAATATTAGCGCAAATAAAAGTATCATTCGGATACAGTTGCTGTGCCAATTTGATGTGTGCTTCATTAAAATCAATCCCCACATACTGTTGCGTATTAATATGGTGTCGATAGCGTGCAGCACCACAGCCAAAATCTAGTATTCTGTCAGAGGGTTTGATGTTGCAGACATCATTAAAGATAAATGTATCGGCATTTTTTTTATTAAGCATTTTTTGTAAGAGTAGATACAGCGCTGGCACTTTGAGCATTTTATGCACGATGTTGAGCTTTTCATTTTGCATCAGTTAAATCCTTTTCAAGAGTGCATCGATTCTAACGTAAATGAATTGAATATAACAAGCCTTTTGCGTATGATCTGACCATGATTTTGAAGTCAACTAAAATTTTATTTGTAATTAACAACATCGAGTTTTTATACTCACATCGTCTGCCGATTATTTTAGGTGCGGTTGATGCTGGTTACGAAGTACACGTGGCGACTTATTATAAGCTTGGTATGTTATTACAGCATCAAGATAAATTAACTTATCATCATATCGATTTTAATCGTAACTCAATTAACCCGATTACAGAGTTGAAGCCGCTAATACAGTTAGCTAAGTTATACCGTCGATTATCACCTGATATCGTGCATCATACCTGTAAGAAGTCGGTATTATATGGTTGTTTGGTTACACGTTTTATGCCGAAGATTGCGGTGCTGAATACCATCCCAGGTTTGGGTTACTTATTTATCAGTCAGAAACTTAAAGCGTCGATTGTGCGTGCGGTATTACAAGTAGGCTATCGTATTGGGTTACACCGAAAGTGTTTACAGGTTGCCTTCCAAAACGAAGATGATCAAGCTTTGTTTTTAAAGCATCGGCTTGTGAAGTCTGATCAGTGTCTGTTGATTCGCGGTTCGGGTGTTGATATCGATGCATATAAACCTGTTATTAAGCTACAAGACGTGCCACCGATTATAGTGCTGCCAGCGCGATTATTGTGGGATAAAGGCGTGGGTGAGTTTGTTGAAGCAGCACGTCAATTGAAAGCGCAATGTGATGCACGATTTGTGTTGATAGGAGATGTTGATCCGATTAATCCTGCATCGATTCCAGCTAATACATTAAAGCAATGGGTGGATGAGGGTGTTATTGAGCATTGGGGTTGGTGTGATGATATGGTTCCGATATTTGAACAGGCGCATATTGCCTGTTTGCCATCGTATCGTGAAGGTATGCCTAAGGCTTTATTAGAGGCATTAGCTGCAGGACTTCCAGTTGTGACGACAAACGCACCGGGCTGTAAAGATACAGTTGAAAAAGATAAAAATGGGTTTGTTGTTCCGATAAAACAATTTGAATCTTTAGCTGCTGCACTACGCAAACTTATCGAAAACCAAGAGTTGCGCTTAGAAATGGGAAAAGCGTCTCGAGCACGAGCCATAACGTTATTTAGCACCCATATTATCATTGAGCAGCATTTGAAGGTATATCGTAACTTATTGATTTGACTCTTATTGCTTGCAAAATCTGATTTATTCAACAACGCCTAACTATTGGTAGAATAACAGAAAAGGGTTAAAAATCAATAGGTAATCATTCATTCGTAATAAGTGTGTTCAAGCTATTATGTTCGCTGTTCGCGAACAGCGAACACTATGCTATTATTACGGTATATCCACGGGAGCATAGATTATGTTAAAACAACAAGACTGTATTATCTTATTGAAGCTGCTTGCTAATCCTCGCAAGGTTTGGTCGCAACGTGAATTAGCAAGTGCGTTATGTATCAGCTTGTCAGAGACTAATGAGGGGTTGAAGCGGTTAGTGTATGCGGGACTATTGAGAAAGCTAAAAAATTCACAATATCTGCCAATCTTAGCCGCTGCAGAAGAGTTTTTTATAAGTAGTGTTAAATATTTAGTACCGGCAAAACTAGGTGCATATACCCGAGGTGTGCCAACAGCAGTTGGCGCGCCATTGTTTCACGATAAAATTGCTGTCGGTGATGGCCTTGTGCCAGTATGGCCAGATGCAACAGGTGAGTCGAGTGGTGTGGCGTTAGACCCACTACATCCAGCTGTACCCAAAGCATTACGCAAGTCACCAGATCAGAATTTTTATGAGCTGCTCGTATTGGTTGATTCAATAAGATCTGGAAAACCACGGGAGCGTAATATGGCTATTAAGCTTCTAAAGCAAAGATTAAATAAAAATGAAAAAAAATTCAGTTAAGTTAAATAACCTTAGGATGTTGCAGTTTGTTGCTGATCGGTTAGGTCGGTTATGTGATGAAGTTGTATTTTTGGGTGGTTGTACAACTGCCTTGTTCATTACAAATACTGCTACTCCAGATGTGCGCTATACATTGGATGTTGATTGTATTGTGGATGTAATATCACTTAAGGCATACCATCAATTTGAAGAAAAAATTAAGACATGTGGTTTTAAGAAATCTATGCAAGATAGTGTGATATGTCGCTGGCGTTATGATGATGTTATTTTAGATGTGATGCCAACAGATCTGAAAATACTCGGGTTTAGTAATCGATGGTATAAGGCAGCGGTTCAAAATGCACAATATTTTCAGATTTCAGATGAGATTCAAATTAAAATAGTTACATCTCCTTATTTTTTAGCTACTAAATTAGAAGCGTTTAAAACACGAGGTGGCTCTGATTATTTTGCAAGTCATGATTTCGAGGATATTATTTCTGTTATTGATGGTAGAATTGAATTAATTTGGGAGCTTGATCAAGCTGATAGCGGTGTTCGAAAATATTTAGCTGATTCTTTTAGCCATATGTATGAAAGTCGCTATTTTCATGATGCTTTACCGGGTCATCTGTTGCAGTATGGAAATGTAATGAATGATCGATTAGATATCTTACTGTCAAAGGTAAAAGAAATTGCTCAGTATGTAGGGATGTAGTATGAAGCTACTATGGCTGACAGATATACATTTAAATTTTCTCGAAAAAGAAGATCGTATGTATTTTTATAAAGAGATTGAAAGTAAATTAGCCAATAAAATAATTATAACAGGTGATATAGCTGAAGCACCTTCGGTATGCAATATTTTGATTGAGATGGCTGATACATTACAAATACCTATATATTTTGTTTTAGGTAATCATGATTATTATCGAGATCATGTGATGAATGTAAAGATGATGTTAGAAAAGTTAACTAAAGAAAATGACTATCTTTACTGGTTGCCTGCAGCGGGGGTGCAATATTTGGCAGAAGATATTGTGTTGCTTGGCGTAGATGGTTGGGCCGATGGGCGTTATGGAGACTATGCAAATAGTCGGGTATCGCTTTGTGATAGCCGTTTGATTGATGATTTATTTCAAAGTAAGTTATTAGGAAAGTATGCTTTGCTTGAAAAGATGCAGTATTTTGCAGATCAGGATGCACATCTATTAGAAAGTGGCTTAATGAGTTGTGCAGTTGATCCTAAGGTAAAAAAAATCATTGTGATAACGCATGTGCCACCATATCCAGATCTTTGCCTTTATCAAGGTAAGGTGAGTGGTGATGATTTCTTGCCATTTTTTGCATCGAAAGCCACGGGTGATGTGTTAACTGATTTTGCAAAGCAGCATAAAAATATTGATCTCTTGGTGCTTTGTGGCCATACGCATGCCAGCGCAACTGGCAAGCCTCTCGATAATCTAACGATTAAAGTTGGTGTGGCTGAATATCTGGAGCCACAAATTCAAGAAGTCATAACTTTATCTTGAAGTTGGTTAACAAAGAATTCTAAATACCACTGCACAAACGCATCAATTCCGCTTTCGATATCAACTTTAGGTTTATAGCCAAGGTCATGTTCGAGGTTTGAGGTATCGGCATTGGTTTTCGGGACGTCACCTTGTTGCATCGGTAGCATATTCATTTGTGCTTTTTTGCCGAGTTTTTTCTCGAGCGCATGGATGAAGTCCATCAGTTTAACGGAGTTGCCATTACCGATATTATAGACGCGCCAAGGTGCGTAGCTGGTGGCGGGGTCAGGGTTTTCGCCAGACCAATCAGGGTTAGGCGTAGCGATGGTATCGATTGCATGTATCACACCATTGATGATGTCATCGATATAAGTAAAGTCGCGTTGCATATCGCCATAGTTATAGACATCGATCGGCTTGTCTTCGAGAATATTTTTGGTGAATTTAAATAACGCCATATCGGGGCGACCCCATGGACCATAAACGGTAAAAAATCGCAGGCCCGTACAAGATAATTTGAATAAATGCGCATAGGCGTGTGCCATCGCTTCGTTTGATTTTTTGCTTGCTGCATAGAGTGCGACGGGGTGGTCGATGTTATCGTTTTCGGATAATGGGTATTTGGTATTGGCGCCATACACTGAGCTTGATGAAGCATACACTAAATGCTTGACGTTGTTATGACGGCAGCCCTCTAAAATATTGCAGAAGCCGATAATATTTGAATGCATGTAAGCAAGCGGGTTTTCAAGTGAATAACGCACGCCAGCTTGGGCGGCAAGATTCACCACTTTATCAAATTGTTCGCGCTTAAATAAATCTGCTATAGCCTCACTATCAGCAATATCCATTTTAATAAAAGTAAAATTCGGTTGTGATTTGAGCTGGTCTAAGCGCGCATACTTAAGACGCACATCATAATAGTCATTCATATTATCGATACCAATAACGGTATCACCACGCTGACACAGTTGTTGCGCAAGGTGGTAACCAACAAAGCCTGCAGCACCTGTTACTAAAATCTTCATTTATAATCTCCACACACTAAAGCCAGCGTCTTCTAGGGCTTGTTTATTTAAGACTGATTTGACATCGACCATAATTGGTTGGGTTGCAAACTTATTTTTTAATGTGAGCACATCAAATTCAAAATATTCTTTATGTGGTACGGCAAGTATCATCGCATTGAGGTCACAAACTTGATCCCATTCAACAAGATCAATGTTATAGGTATCTTTGACTTCTTGTTTATCAGCACGCGCACCATGAGCAATACAGTTGATGCCATAACTTTGCAGCTCACGAATAATATCAATCACTTTTGAATTACGAATATCCGGACAGTTTTCTTTAAAGGTCATGCCCAGTATGGCAACGCGCGCGCCTTTAATGGGGGCATCTGATTTAATCAGTTGTTTAATCGTTTGCTGCGCAATATATTGGCCCATAGAATCGTTAATGCGCCTACCCGATAAGATCACTTGTGGTTGATAACCAAAGCGTTGTGCCTGATGGGTTAGATAATAAGGGTCAACACCAATGCAGTGACCACCAACGAGACCTGGTTTAAACGGTAAAAAATTCCATTTGGTGCTGGCAGCATTGATTACATCCAGGGTATCAATATTCATTTTATCGAAGATTAACGACAGTTCATTCATCAAAGCAATATTTAAATCGCGTTGGGTATTCTCGATTACTTTTGCTGCTTCGGCAGCTTTAATGCTCGGGGCACGGTGGACGCCGGCAGTAATAATTTTTTCGTAAGTGGTGGCAACAATTTCAAGTGTTTGTGCATCAAGTCCTGAGACGACTTTAGTAATGGTTTCGAGTCGATGTTCTTTGTCACCTGGATTAATACGTTCAGGTGAATAGCCCACACTAAACTCCTCACCACACTTCAGACAAGAGACCTGTTCTAATACAGGCACACAATCATCCTCTGTGGCGCCTGGGTAGACGGTTGACTCATACACGACAATATCACCTGGCTTTAATACGGTACCAATCATCTCAGTGGCTTTGATCAATAACGTTAAATCAGGTTGTTTGAGCTCATTAACAGGTGTGGGTACGGCGATGATATAAAAGTCAGCATCCGCCAGATCTTCAAGCTGATCGGTTAATATCAAGTTTGGATTGGCCAAATCAGAAGGCTCACTCTCTCCTGTATGGTCACAGCCACTTTTAAGCTCAGCAATGCGTTTGCTGCTCTTATCAAAAGCAATGGTTTTATCGAGTCGCGCAAACGCACAGGCAACCGGCAGACCAACATAGCCCAAGCCAATAACGGCAATTTTTCGTGATGAACTCATAATATTCCTTATTTCGGTAAGTCCGCAATTTTACAATAGTTTAGATGCGATCGATATAGGTTCAAGCGTACATATTTTGTAACTATTCAACGCAGATGTATACGCATACCTTGCTGTTTAGTTATGAGGCTCGTTTTAGCGATAATTCGAATGAGCAGTGGAGTGTATACATAATACATGAGCAGCGCAAAGAGACTTATCGTTAAAACTAGTCTATAAATAAACAGAATATGATGAGGGCTAAATAGTTACCATATTTTACGCTTTAGTAAACGGATTAAGTTATATATACTGTATGCCAGTCTGTAAAAGGAGTTTTTTGTGCCGATTATCGCGATCCTATCTATTATTTTCTTATTGTCTATTGTGTTAACAGGTACGTTTCGGCGCTACGCGTTAAAAAAAGACCTATTGGACCATCCAAATCACCGCTCTTCGCACACGCAGCCAACACCACGCGGTGGTGGTATTGTTTTTGTACTGTTATTTTTATTGTCACTAGCGGTGTTTGCTTACTTTGGCTGGCTGCCCGTATTGATGGCTAAAATGCTGGCATTATCGAGCGCGATTATTGCATTGGTGGGGTATTGGGATGATGTTAAAGGTCTGCCAGCGAAGCTTCGTTTTGCGATGCAGCTAGCGGCTGCTGTAATATTTTTATACTGGTTTAAGCATGATGTAGTGTGGCAGGGTTGGCTTGCTGATCTGGGGCGCGCTGGTCTGATGTTGATGGTGCTGGGAATTGTGTGGTCAACCAATCTATATAACTTTATGGATGGCACAGATGGTATTGCCTCACTCGAGGCGCTGTTTATTTTTGGTGTTGGTGGTGGTTTATTGTGGCTGCAAGGTGGTTATCAATTGGCAACGCTTGCGTGGGCATTGGTGGCAGGTGTTGGTGGATTTTTAGTCTGGAATTGGCCTAGAGCCAAAATTTTTATGGGCGATGTAGCGAGCAGCTTTCTGGGGTTTTTGATTATTCCATTTGCTTTACTTGGTTATTTTGAATCTGGGTTATCGATTTTCGTTTGGTTTATTCTTTACACTGCATTTACTTTCGATACGACATTAACTTTATGTCGACGTCTTTTACGACGTGAAGCATTTTATCAAGCGCATAAATTGCATGCCTATCAGCGCCTGCATCAATCGGGGATGAGTCATCGTCAGGTATTATTTGTGATGGTTTTACTGAATAGCTTTTTTGCTTTATTAGCCTACTTTGCAGCGCGGCATGCGTTTATGTTGGGGTATTGTGTAATGACCGCGATCGCAGCTTATTTAGCGTTTTATGCTTGGGTGGAGCGCAGACAACCCATGTATGCGCCGATGGTGGAAATTCAATGAAGTTAAAACAGCTGTTTAGTAATCGTTTTATCGTTTTATTACATGATACCTGTATGGTGCCGGTTGCATGGTTGTTAGCGTTTTGGTTACGTTATAACTTGGGTAGCTTTCCAGAGCAGATTTGGTCGATGGCGGTGCATACCTTATTGATGGTGACCGCGATTCAAATGTCAGTTGCATTATGGGTGGGTTGCTATCGTGGAATGTGGCGCTTTGCTTCTATTCGCGATTTAATGCGTATTGTCAACGCAGTTGTGATTGGCACGCTGATTATTTTAAGTTGTATTTTCCTAACGACTCGTTTGGTGAATATGCCACGTGCGGTATTTCCATTATATATGCTGTTACTGATGTGTTGTTGGGGTGGGCCGCGCTTAGGCTACCGAATAATGCGTGATTACTTTAGTCGCAAAAAACAATTTGAACGTGTGTTAATTATTGGTGCAGGTCGTGCGGGCGAAGGTTTGGCGCGAGACCTATTACGTGACCAACAAAATCGTTATAAGCCAGTGGCATTTTTAGATGATGATTTGAAACGTCGTGGTAAAGATATTCATGGGATACGCGTTGTGGGTCAAATCGCACAGCTAGAAAAATATGCCAAACGTTTTGAAGTGACGTTGGTGATGATTGCCATTCCATCGGCAACAACCCAGCAGATGCAAGAGATTGTAGCAAGCTGTGAGCGCCAGCAATTATCATTTCGCACACTACCAAGTCTTGCAGATCTGGCAGAAAATCGCATTACGATTAATCAGCTGCGCAATGTCGAAATCGAAGATTTATTAGGGCGTGATCCAGTGGCGCTGGATTGGCAGTTAATTGGCAAAGCGATTGCTGGCCAAGCAGTGCTGGTGACCGGTGGAGGTGGCTCAATTGGTAGTGAGTTATGTCGTCAGCTAGCGAATCAACAGCCACGCCATTTAGTGATTGTGGAACAGTGTGAGTATAATCTTTATCAAATGACGCAAGAATTATCGCAATCATTCCCTAACCTACATTTAACTGACATTTTAGCCGATGTAGGTGATGCTAAATTTATGAATAAAGCGTTAAATCAGCATCGCCCTGATTTGATTTTTCATGCTGCAGCATTTAAGCATGTGCCCATTTTAGAAGATCAATTATTTGCTGCGGTTAAAAATAATATTTTTACCACACGTACGATTGCAGATTTAGCATTGCAATATCGGGTTAAGAGTTTTGTGATGGTATCGACCGATAAAGCAGTTAATCCCACTAATATTATGGGCTTATCAAAGCGTATTGCCGAGATGTATTGCCAAAATTTAAATACTCGAGGTGATACCAAATTTATTACGGTACGCTTTGGAAATGTATTGGGATCAACCGGTAGTGTGGTGCCTTTATTTCGTAAGCAATTAGAAGCAGGTGGACCGATTACAGTAACCCATCCAGAAATGCAGCGTTATTTTATGACCATACCTGAGGCGACCAGTTTGATTTTAGAATCGAGTGTGATCGGTGAGGGCGGTGAGATATTTGTGTTGGATATGGGGGAACCAGTGCGTATTGCTTATCTGGCAGAGCAAATGATTCGCTTGGCAGGTAAAGAGCCGAATAAAGATGTTGAGATTCGTTATACTGGTGTGCGACCTGGTGAGAAATTATTTGAAGAATTATTCCATGATAGTGAAGATTTAAACCCCACCAATCATCAAAAAATATTTTTAGCACATGCACGTAAAGTAGATTGGATCACGCTGATCAAAAGCTTCGATAAAATAGAGCATGCTTATCGTTTTGATGATGGGCATACTGTGCTTAGTATTATGCGTGAATTAGTGCCTGAGTATATACCACAAGCAATCGTTTAGGAGTTACTATGAAAATTAAGGATCAGATTATATTGGTCACGGGTGCGGCTTCCGGTATGGGTTTAGCCACTGCTGAACACTTTAAACAACAGGGGGCGACAGTTGTTGGTATCGACCTTAAACAGGGCGATGATATATATGCAGCTGATATTAGTGATGCAGCCAGTCTCGAAAAAACCCTTACACAAATCCAAAAAGATATTGGCACACCACGTGCAGTAGTGCATTGTGCAGGTATCGTCGATGGCGCGCGAGCGGTCAATAAAGAAGGTGTGCAACCGTTAGATCGTTTTAAGCGCGTGATCGATATTAATTTAGTTGGTACGTTTAATGTGATGCGTTTACTTGCTGCTGCGATGATGACGTGTGAGCCGCTGAATGCTGATCAAGAGCGAGGTGTGATCATTATGACAGCATCGGTTGCTGCATTTGATGGCCAAGTTGGCCAATTGGCTTATAGTGCTTCAAAAGGTGGCGTGGCTGCGATGACCTTGCCAGCAGCACGCGAGTTTGGTCAGTTTGGTATTCGCGTGATGACAATTGCGCCTGGTATTATCCAAACACCGATGATGGCGGGTATGCCAGAAAAAGTGTATGACAGTTTAACTGCGCAAGTGCCTTTTCCAAAGCGTTTAGGTGTGGCGCAAGAATATGCGCAGTTAGCCCAACAGATTATCGAGAACCCTTATCTTAATGGCGAAGTGATTCGTTTGGATGCGGGGTTACGTATGGCAGCACAATAAGGAGTTTCGTTTTGCAACAAAAAGACTTTAAAAAAATCACCACAGCAGTATTTCCAGTAGCGGGTATGGGTACGCGTTTTTTACCGGTAACCAAATCATCACCTAAAGAAATGTTACCGATCGTTGATAAACCCTTAATCCAGTATGTGATCGAAGAAGCTGTAGCGGCGGGGATCGATCAATTAGTTTTGGTCACGAGTTACAGTAAGCGTGCAGTTGAGGATTATTTTGACACTAACTATGAGTTAGAGGCGCGTCTCGCCGAGAAAGGTAAGACAGATCTATTAAAAACCGTGCGTAATATCGTGCCTGAAAATGTCGATATTGTGTATGTGCGCCAGCACGAGCCATTAGGTTTGGGGCATGCCGTATTATGTGCTAAAAAAATTGTTGGCGACCAACCATTCGCAGTGCTCTTAGCTGATGATATTATCGATTGTGGTCAGCAGTTTTGTTTGGAACAAATGGTGCAGTCTTATAATCAAACTGGTGCAAGTGTGTTGGCAGTCGAAGAAGTACCGAAAACTGAGACAAATAAATATGGTATTGTCTCGCTTGCTGATAATCCGCAAGTACCTCACCAGATAAATGCGATTGTCGAAAAACCTGATCCAGCAGTAGCGCCCTCTAATCTTGCGGTAATTGGTCGTTATATCCTAACCCCACGTATCTTTGAGCTACTTGAAAATACCGAACGAGGCGTCGGCGGTGAGATCCAACTAACCGATGCGATTGCGTTACTCCTTAAAGAGCAACCCGTCACGGCATTTGAGTTTGAAGGAAAACGCTATGATTGTGGTAGTAAATTAGGTTTTCTCGAAGCGACGATTGCTTTTGCATTAAGGCACCCACAGTTGGGTAAGCGTTTTAAGAAACTACTCTCAACTGTGATAGCAGAGCAGTTGCAAATATCTTAGTCCTATAGGTAATCTGAAAGCAAGCTAAAATCCTGTATATTTAATGTATTATATTAAATATACAGGATTTTAGCTTGTTTTTTCTGATATAATCCTGCATAATTAATATCTGATATTAAATATACAGGATTATAGCTATATGTACTTGAAGCGAGTTACAGAATCATTAGTTGAGAGATACCTCAGTGCCTTTTCAGTCGTTGGTATGACAGGCCCAAGGCAATCAGGTAAGTCAACTTTGTTACGTGAGTTATTGCCAGATTATCGTTATGTAACGTTTGATGATTTTCAGCAGCAAAATGCTTTTAATCAAGATCCAGTAGCGTTTTTAAAGCACTATGATGACCGTGTTATTTTCGATGAAGTGCAATTTGTTCCAGACTTATTTAGTCGTGTTAAAATAGCAGTGGATAATGATCGCCAAAATTATGGTAAATTTGTTTTAACTGGGTCTAGTCAATTTGCTTACCTTAAAAAAGCATCTGAGTCTCTAGCGGGGCGTATAGGTTTATTATCATTATTACCACTACAATATGCAGAGATGCCAAGAGCGCTACGCGAGGCATCTATTTTTCGTGGTGGCTATCCAGAGCTTGTGTTACGTGATTATAAAGAATCTGAGTTTTGGTATGGCTCCTATTTAGAAACTTATTTAAATAAAGATGTGCGTGCGCTTAGTAACATTGGTGATATGCGCGACTTTAGTCAATTTATACGTTTAATAGCAGTGCGTTGTGGTCAAATTTTAGATCAGTCTATGTTAGCACGTGATCTAGGAGTATCAGTACCAACGATTAAGCGCTGGATTTCAATTTTGGAGGCTTCATATATTATTTTCTTACTGCCAGCCTATCATAATAATTTTGGCAAACGTATTATAAAAAGGCCTAAGCTATATTTTTATGATACGGGCTTGGTTTCTTATTTGACTGGAATTAAAAATGCAGAACTTTATCATCAGGGTCCAATGTCGGGATTATTATTTGAAAATTATGTGGTTTCGGAAGTGCTTAAAAATATTAAACATAGAGGAAAGGATTACGCATTATATTATTTGCGCACGAGTGATCAAGCTGAAGTAGATCTTATTGTTGATAAGCACGATCGTCAGGATTTTATTGAAATCAAAAAAACATCGACCTTCTTAGCGAAAATGGCAAGGAGTTTGCGTACATATAGCGGTCGCGATATCACATGTTATGTTTTATATAACGGTGAAGCGCTACCTTGTAAGGATTATATTCATGTGCTTAATTATACACAGTACCTTGATAAGTTATGACTTAAGTATTGACATATCACTCACCAAATAAATTAAAAATTCATAGAACTGTGAATTTTTAATTTATTTGTCTTTAGGTGCAGTTTAGATGCAGTAGATTTTTGTTCCTTTGTTTGGAAAAACCTAACCACATCGTTAAAACAGCATTTGGTTATGTGTAAAGATTGTTGTTGTGTACAATCAATTGGTGTAGGTAGGTAAGGAATAAGGACTTCGGCAAGTGGACTAGCATCAATTTTAACGCCCAGGAATCCGAGTTTAATTAGTGCTTCTGCCAGGGCATACAGTTGTTTGATATAGCGCCTTTTTGGCCCTAATGCTAGAAGACTGTATATATTCGTAAATTTTTTCTCGTGAGCATATTCGAGTGGTGTCGTTTCTTCTTCAGTCATTGGATGAGTGATGACGTTAAATGAATGATTTTGGTTAACACCTGCATGCAAAAAGAAAGATGCAACTTTAGGACGATTATAAATAAGACTTAGTATTAGTGGCGCTTTGCCTATCCACAGAAAATTTTTAGGTGGGTTAACAGGCATGCCCATAGATATAAACTTGCGTACTAAATCAATGCGATTGTCAATAGTAGCTGCAATCAGTAAGTGAAAGCCATATGTATTTAATACTGTATTTTTAGTGTAATGCCGTTCTTTTATGTTATCTGGATCAATTAATTCTCTTATTTTTTTTAGATAGATATCTACAACAGAATCGTTTTGTTGGCTATTATGTTTTATATAGAGTGTTAGGGTTACAGCTGTAAAAACATGGTGTGAATATTTGAAAATTAAACGAATCAATGTTTCGTTAAGTAGGCTTTGTTCATTCGCTAAGATATAGGCATTAGCAAGATGTTCGGGATTTCTTGCTCTAAATAGCGTATCTAAGATCATTGGCATTAATCGTGATGATGTTGTTACCTGTATTTCACGGTGAAGGTTAGATAGTGCTTTTGCTAGTATAGCAGGTTGTGGGTGTTGTAAAATAATATCAAAATGTTTTTGAGATAATGCCTCATAGTGATATAAATTTTTTATTAAACTCATGAGTGATTGGGGTTGGTTGTGTGATAGCAGCCTCTTTATATTGGCTATGGAGTCAAGATTTGTATTTGATAATGCTATAAAGACAGAGCTATCAAATGTAAATACGAGATCGAAAGTTTCTTGGCAGACTATATTTTTTTTGTCTAGAAGTTCAATATGCTCCCAGTAATGATAAGCTGTTTGTATATTCAGTTCAGTGAGTAATTTTTTTATGTTCTGGTCAGTGAGTAACCCTCTTTTATCAAGAGCGGATGCGCATAATCTAATGTGCTTATGAGGATAGGCTTGTTTAAGTAAGTCATATATCTGACCTAAGTCAAAAAGATTATTTGCTGTAAGTAAAGCAAATGTTTTAACAATATCATCGGCAATTGCGTAACTTACCTGAAGCTTTGGTGGGATAAATTTGTATATGATTTTGCTAATCACTTGCTGGACTTGTTTACCAATTTTATGTTTGCGCCAGGACTCACGATGTTTAATAAAAATAAGTTTGAGTAATTGACTTTCATCGAGCTCATTTGTGTTTTCATTATATCTTTTTAAATCCATGATAAGCTTTGAATCGCCAAAAAGTTTAGCAAAGGAACTTTTTTCAACGTCATAGTTCTCAAGTATAGATTCGAAAATTCCCTTATCGAACATGTCTTTTGCCTTAGTTTTCTTTTAAGCTTAAAATGCTATTCTTGATTTTATATAAGCAGAGTAATGCAATCAATAAGTAAAGTGGTAAAATTAAGAATGCCCAATGAAACTCATGTACACTAAATTGATGTACGCCGGCGATGGTTTTGCCATCCCAGAGTAAGTCGACAAGTTTGCCGACCAGTGGTTCGGATAAGGCACCAAACAACGCATTCCCTGTGTTGATAAGACTGATGATGCTGGCGGCAAGTCCGATAGGATTTAATTCTTTGCCAACCACAAAGCCGAGCATAAATGCACCCGTACCAAAGCCAAATAAAAACAAACATAATCCTTCAAGCCATAATGGCATGGGTAAATAGAGCGCAGCAGTTAAAGATATTAACGATAAGATGATGCTACCCATCATCACTTTATAATAATCATTACAGCGACTTGAAACGACAGCAAGAATAGGTGCACCGATTGCTAAGCCAAAAAACATCAGCGATGTGATCGAAGCAGCAGTTGTTTTATCGATATGGAAGTTCGCCATTAAAAAGGGATTACCCCAAAGTCCACCAAAAACGGTGATGGGTGCAAAGCTGAGGCCACTGTAAAGTGTGAGTAACCAGTTGCTTTTGCATTTAAGTAATTTGATTAAATCATTAAAATGAAATTGTTGAATGTCTTCTGAGTAGGGTGTGGCGGGTGTGTCTTTATCTTTGGCGAGAATAAAGAATAAAACGATAAAGCCAAGTCCTAATATACAGCAATCGTAAAGTGTCGCATGCCAGCCAACTGCTGATACTAACCATGCCATTGGTGCTTGTGCTGCCATCGAGCCTGCCATCGCAGCTGTCGCAAGTAAGCCACTGACAAGTGCAAATCTTTTCGGTGGAAACCAAGTAGCAGCCATTTTCATATAACTGGCTGTTGCAAAGGCAGCGCCAGCGCCAACGAGCATGCGTGACAGTGATGCCTCGAGTAATGTGGAGGACTGAACAAATAAAAATGCACCAATAATGCAAGTCATAATCGCAAGAGTGGTGAGTATGCGTGGGCTATATTTATCGAGTAATGGCCCTGATAAAAATTGCATAATCATATAGGCATAGAAAAAAGTTGCAGTGAGATTACCAAGACCGGCACCATTCACTTTAAAGTGACTCATCAGCTCGTCTGTCATTACACTTGGTGAGACTTGTAATAAATAGCGATAAAAAATAAAGCCGGCACATAAAGTGATAACGACCCACGGGTAATAGCTTGAGTATGATTTCGATTTGGCTAGTTTTTGATTTGTTAGGCTGCGCATAATATGTCTCAGTTTGTGTGTTTCGGTTCTCATCTTAAGCTAATTTGCTGTGTGCCTGACCTAGGTTGCTTAAGGTCAGGATAAACCCTAAGCCAGGCAGCTAGGCACCACAATAATCACGTTGACGACATAACCCACTGAAGCGCAGTCAGTAGTTGAGGAATGGAGATATGTACTTTGATTTAACATATGCACACCTTATAAAATCTTGTCCGAACTGTCAATAAAATCCTGCGATTTTACGCTAAGTTATTGAAGTTTCGGTGCTTGTTGAGACTGTGGTTCACGTAAGTCACTGAGTAATTTGGATGCTTCCGGTAATAGCCCGCAGCAGATTTTAAGGGCTGCTGGGGTCGATTTTGGGTGGGCAAGGGTGGTGGCCACTGTTACAGCAGCTTTAATAGTGTCTGCGTCATAGCCGAAGTCACTCTCGATCATTTGTAGGACAGTCTGACGTGCAGGTCTGCCTTCAATCCGGCAGGTATTGTAATCACGTAATATATAGGTATCTTTTTGTTGAGGTAGCGGTTTTTTGTCCTCAATAAGTAAGTGTAGGTACTTGAGCTGCATCACTTTCCCAGTCATTTGTTAGCGCAAAACCTTTGCTGATATGGTTTAACTTTCGAATTAATTTAGATGAAGTTGACACTTCTTGCTTGTATTTATCCTGTATTTAGCTAAGCCATACCTGGTTTTTCTTTGATTTTTGAACGATTGTAGAATGCATTGATATCCGGATTCCATTTTTTAGCTGATAGTGCGGCCATATAGAGCATTTGCCTTAATTCTTTCCTTCCACCACATATAAATCGTTTTCCACTCTGAGAACCACTATCTCGATTGTATGGAGCAACACCGGCTAATGCCGCTAATTGCTTATGATTTGCTGATCCTAGCTCTGGCAAATATGCAATTAAATAGTATGCAACTAAGTCACCTACACCAGGAACTGAAGTGAAACGTTTATGCGACTCGGTTATCGACTGATCTGCATCACGTGCTTTTGCGAGCTCTTTGTCGAGCGCTTCCATTTCTTCTGTTAGCCACTTGATAAATGATGTGCACAATTAGTTGAAATAAACGTAATATTTATTCAGTTGATTTCATGTTCATTATTAGTAATAATGTCCTTTTTTGATGAGAATGAGGGTTGATATGAAAGGTTCATCAGAAATATTACAAGATCAATTGAAGTTGGTATTAGCAGAGTTAATACCCGAGCAACGTGAACATATTTCACAAGAAAAATCATTAAAACCTATTTTACAACAGATTCCCAAAAGATACTGGGTAGAAAAAATTGTATTAGTGGGAGAAGTAGGGTATAAGCAAATTTTACTAACATGGTTAATTCAGTTAGATAGGGATTTTCTAGAAAATCTCGATGCGTCGATCATTGAAAATATACCCAGAGTAGCATGGCAAGAAGCACTTAGGTCGACTGATATAGTCGCAACAAGGCTATTAGTTTGGTTGACAACGCATAATGAAGGATTGGCATTATTAGATATCCCTGGATTTGAGCTTCTTAATGAATTTCCAGTCACTCTAATGATAAAAATGATTGAGTTTAAAGAAGGTTGTTATGCATCACCATTAGAATTGCTTATTGAAAGTGATAAGGGCAAGTTGATTTTATGGAAGCTTGGGTCTGATTATTTAACCAGCATTCCAATACAATTTTGGTTCCAGCCACGTTATTTTGGAAAGTATAAAGGTAGTAGTGCTTTATTTTCATTATTAGAGACTGCTAGTGGTATTCTTATTTTAGATACATTAGGGATTGATATAGTTAAGAAATTTCCTGATCAAGTATGGTTTGATCAATATAGCGATGGTTGTGAAGTTTATACACCACTGATATGGTTTTTGAGAACAATATTGTCAAATCCGTCACCTACATTGTCATTTTTAAAAGAGTATAGCTTTTTAAACTGTATTCCTCACGAGGTGTGGTTTGAGAAGTGCCATTACTTATCATCCAAATCTAAATTTTTTGGTGCGACACCACTGCATTGGCTGCTTAGTGATAATGGCTATAGTACATTTAAAGTTATGGGAAGCTTAAATAAAAGTTTTTTTGAAGCAATACCCAAAGATCTCTGGGGAGCATATATCAAAGATGGAAAATTAAGAGGAAAGACACTACTAGAAATAATATGTGGCGGATCACACAGAGGTATTTTTCATAAATTGGGGCCTGAATCTATAAAAGAAATCCCTAAAGATGCATGGATTACACAAAGTGAATTGGATGATCATAGCGGTGTTACACCATTCTTTTGGTTGGTTGGAGGCATCCTAGAACCCCTGATCCCTCACATATTCGATATAAATTTTTTTAAAAGTATACCATTAAAATATTGGGTCCTCGAGCTGCGTTCAGGCAGATATACTGGAACAACAGCATTATTCTGGATCGTAACAAATGGTAAGTATAGTTGTGAAGTTTTATATGATATGGGGCCTGATTTTCTTAAAAGTGTTCCAGATAAATTCTGGAATAAAAGATTAGATTTCGGCGAATATAGTGGGCAATCACCAGTTGGTTGGCTAACCACAAATGAATATGGCATAAAGATTCTAAAAATTCTGGGTGAAGACTTTTTGAAACGTGTGCCACATAAAAATTGGCAGCCAGTATCATCCGATGGTTTAACACCACTTTTATATCTAGCTAGTACACCATCTGGAAGACAGATGATTAAAGCTCAAGGGCCAAGTTATCATGATAAGGTAGATTATGCGGCTTGGTTGCATTTTGGCATTAAGGGGCCATTAGCTGACACAACAGTGCTATCTTGGTTAGCAAGTACGACTGATGGGATTGAGGTTTTAGTTTATTTCGGTGCGAATTTCATATCTCGAATCTTTTCTGAAAGTTGGTCTAATGAAAAATGCCTTTTAAAAAATCAAATGGAATCTATGAACCCTAAAGCAACAGAGCTTTATTGGTGTTCATATCACTTGAATGGAATAAAGGTTCTTAAAATGCTTCCACTAGATGAACTGGAGCCAGCACAGTGGAGTAGGGTGCATAATTTGAGTCAGTTCAAAGGTGCAACGCCATTATATTGGCTTACTCAACATATTAAAAACCATGCTGTTTTGAGAGATTTATTAGCAAATCACTCCAAATATTTAGCAAGCTGGCCTGTAGAGATGTGGTTTGACAAAGTTTATAATCCTGAATATCGACTTTTGTATAACCAATTATTTAATAATACATTCCCATTCTTAAATTTAACCATGACAGCATCAGGTAGAAGGCTATTATTTAAAATTGAGGAAAATTATATTAGATACCAGCATGGAGAGCAGGATGTTAAAAATTCATTAATGTTATGGCTAACCTGCTCCCCTGAGCATTGTGATTATATGTCGAATATTCCCGATGATTTTTTTAAAGAAATACCTGTTCGGTTATTCGAGGATACACAAATACTCTCAAAGAGCTACTCAAAATCATCATTTATTAATTTATTCATTAATAATAAATTCGCTTTTGAGAAGATGATTAAAAACCGATTTAATAGTGCATGGTTATCTGCTAACTATCATTTAATAAATAATAAGAAAAATGATTTAAGCTTAGTTTCATCACAGTATTATAATCATCCATTATTCTTAATTTATCGAATGTATAAATTATTTAATACATGCTTACCAGAGAAAAAATCATCATTGACAGGTATATTTACGCCAAAAATACTCAATAAGAATATCCTGGATGATGTCTGTTGCCTTGTTTCTCAAATAGATTTTTGGGAGCAGTTGTTGGCTATGGATGCTGAATCTTTGGATCAAGTATTCGATCAAATGGAGCAGTTTTACCTCAAACATAAAGTGCTATTGTCTTCTCTCAAGCATTCATTTGAACAGGTGTTCTCCGCTGTTTCTTTAAAAGAGACACACTTGCTTAGTGAAGATAGGGTTGAGCTTAATGAAAGTGATTTTTTGGATGAAGAAAGGCCACTTAATTAATACAACTTTTCTTATAAACCTTTACAGGAGAGCTAATATGATAACAGATGAACAGGCAGATGCAGCTTCAGCTACTGGACTTTAGTTTTAACCCGAGAAATAGTTCCAGAAGTGCTTTCAGAGAATAAATTTGGTATACCATCATTACTGGCCATTAGAATTTATGAATAAACTGAGCACATTGCTACGGGATAAAGAAGAAACTATTATTCTAAAATTGGAATACAAACCAAAAGATTTACTTAAAGAAGTAGCAATACAAGTTGGAGTACCTGATCACTTGTTTTCTGCTGGAAGAATGACTATGAAATTTGATGATAAGAATAATATAATCATTGGAAACAAAACTATTAATGCAGAACAATTCTTAGAAACTCAAGCACGGAAGATGGTTAACTCTATATAGATTACCCGCCATTGAAACAGAATACTTTAAATATACATACTGCATCCATCAGTAATGCTATAGATGCGCAAATTATTAACTCACCTTACGCACAGATCTAACTTAGTTGTTCATATTTTGCAGCTCCTGATAGGCAATTTGATTTGCACGCAAGATTAATTTGTATTTAATTGCGAAATGATTCATGTTGGTTTTAAGTTTTAAAAACTTAAGTTTGCAATAAGCAATGATCGAAGCAAAAATATGATTGCGCTGAGTATGAACACGTTTTGTTGGTGATTTGGCCAAACTGGTATTTTGTTTAATTGACTTATGAAGCTCTTCAATTCTCCACTGTTTTTGGTAGACTTGATACATGCGATCGGCATCAATTTGCATATCGTTAGAAACTAGATAAAGCGTGCCTATGCTGCCATTTTTGTTTTGAAATTTTTGATGATCAGTTGTAATAGTTTTTTAATATCACTATTGCCGAAACTGTTAATAAAGGTTTCGAGTGTTTCAAACTCAAGCGCTTCTTCGGGGGTTGTATAAATCTAAGTGCCTAAGTTCAAATAATTTTTTTAAGCTTTGTGCAATAGGCTGTTTTTCTCTGATGCCATGATAGATGTCACGGTAAACAACATATGCGATACCTATGCCATCTGGGCTAGTCAAGCCATCGGTATAGCGATTCAGAAAGTGTTTACATGCCGATAAAATTCGCATAACGATATGTTGTGGATATACTTTAAGCGTTGATGGCGTTTTGACATTTCTATTCGAATATTTAAAGCTAGATTCGAGCTGCTTTGCCAACTGAATTTCAAATTGCGGGTGGTTTTGATTCACCTTAGCTTTAAGTTGTTGTCATGCTTTGTGTGTGTATGCGAGTTTTGTTTTACACAGTGCGATTAACGCGTCTAACGGTTTATTTTTATGGGCCTGTTGAAATCTAGGGTGCAAATTGCCTGAACTTTGTTAAAATGCTCCTGTTTTCTGAAACGGAGTCATTAATATGCATCAGGTAGAAATGGTGAGTCTCAACGACCTAGTCCCAGACAGTCATAGTTATCGTCAATTTATCAAAATCTGGTCTTTCAAACGAGTTGATAAACAACTCCGTAAACTTGAAAAAAATAATCCCTATAAAGGTTTTGGTCTGCCACGTTTGTTTCGATGCTTACTCTTACAGTTCATGGAAGATTTAAGTGATCGTGAGCTGATGCGATTTATGCAAGAGAATAATGCAGCAAAGTGGTTTGCTGGATTTACTTTGGCAGAAGTAACACCGGAACACACGGTATTTTGTAAATTTAGAAAACGCTTAGGCCCCCGGTTTTTATCAAAGACATTTGCTGATTTACGAGATCAACTTAAAGCGTATGGATTCATGAATGAAGTCTTTAGTTTTGTGGATGCGAGTCATTTAATTACCAAAGCGAACTTATGGAAGGAACGAGACAAAGCTATTGCAGCAAAACATGAGAAGCTTAATAACGAAACACTGCCTGAAGTGGCTACGGATAAGCAAGCTCGAATAGGTTGTAAAGGCAAAGATAAATTCTGGTATGGTTATAAGAAGCATATGAGCGTTGATATGCAAAGTGGTTTGATTAATAAAGTAGCTATAACACCAGCGAACACAACAGATGCTAATGGGCTTGACCACGTCCCCAAGCCAAGGCGCTGTGTTTGCTGACAAAGCGTATTGTGTTAAGCCAGCAAGAAAAGCAGCAGCCAGACGAGGCTGTCATTTAGCGGCGATAAAAAAGAATAACATGAAAGGTAAAGATCGTGATAAAGACCGATGGTATTCAGCGATGCGTTCACCCTATGAGCGTGTGTTTGCACATCAAGATAAATGGGTTCGCTATCGTGGTGTTGCAAAGAATCAGTTTGCTGCCTTTATGCAGGCGATTGCCTTTAACTTGAAGGGGCTTGCAATACTTGACCCACCGAATTTATGTCTTGATTAGGGACAAATCCATCCAAAGATAGAGAATAATACAAAAAACGCCTAGAAATAAAGCAATAACCGATGATTAACAGCAAAAGTAATCTAGCAGGCTGGTGTTGCATCTAAATTTAGTGTGGCAAAGTCAGCTCGCAACAAGCCCTTTATCTAACAGTCTGTCGATATTGTGCGTATCTTCGATTTTTTTTGCTGCATTTAAGCTGGTAACCGCATGACTGATTGGGTGTCTTTGTTGTGGTGGGGCTAACGGATTTGTAACAGCAGTACAGGATTGTTGTTGTGTTGCAACAACTGTGTTGGTAAGAATCCCTACGACAATTAGCCAGACAAGTGTACTATTAGTACTGTTAAAGCTGAGTTCAAAAACAAAGCGGGCTGTGGATGTAATGATAGTAGGTTTAGGTTGGTAGTGATTTTTAGCAGGTGGTGTGTGGCGCAATTGTTCCTGAGCATTGTTGGCCATTGGTGTATCCTTTTGAGTTCATTAAATTTCAGCGCGCGATAGCAGAAATGAGTAAATTACAGCAAGCCATATTTGTCTTTACCAAAATGAGATCGGTGGGTATAATGGCGCGTTTATGAACATGACCCTTTTGCTTTATGACGGCAATTGTGGCGACTAAACTAAAATAAGAGGTAATTATGTCATTAACAGCTGAAGAAAAAGCTACTATCGTTAAAACATATCAGGACAAAAACGGTGACACCGGATCGGTTCCTGTTCAAATCGCACTTTTAACTCATAAAATCAATAAGTTAACTGAGCACTTCAAAACTAATATTCATGACTTTCATTCACGTCGTGGCCTACTCAAAATGGTCAGCCGCCGTCGTAAGCTATTGAGCTATTTGCGTAAGCAGGATCTACAAGGATTCCGTGATTTGTCGGCAAAACTAGGCCTACGTGTCAAAGCATAATAATAAAAAATCATTCATATAGGAAAAATTTGTGACTAAAATTGTAAAAACATTTCAATATGGTCAGCATCAGGTGAGCCTGGAAACGGGTCGCATCGCGCGTCAAGCCGATGGTGCTGTCTTAATTACTATGGGGCAAACATCGTTGCTCGTAACAGTTGTGGGTAAGAGGGATGCGGGCGCTGCGCGTGACTTCTTCCCATTAACAGTAGAATACCGCGAAAAAAGCTATGCGGCAGGTAAAGTACCTGGTGGCTACTTTAAGCGTGAAGGCCGCCCAACTGAAAAAGAAACTTTAACCAGTCGTTTGATCGACCGTCCAATTCGTCCTTTATTCCCTAAAGGCTTCCAGCAAGATGTGCAAATCATTGCGATGGTATTATCAATGGATCCTGAAGTACCCACTGATATTCCAGCGCTCATTGGTGCGTCAGCAGCATTAGCAGTATCGGGTCTACCATTTAATGGCCCCATTGCAGCAGCACGTGTCGGTTATCAAGATGGTCAATACCTTTTAAATCCATCAATGGAAGTGGCTAAAGCTTCTCGACTTGATCTCGTGGTTGCTGGTACAGATGATGCAGTATTGATGGTGGAGTCTGAAGCTGACATTCTGTCTGAAGAAGTGATGCTCGGTGCCGTTCTATTTGGTCACCAACAAATGCAAGTTGCGATTCAAGCGATTAAAGAACTTGCAGAAGAAGGTGGTAAACCAAGATGGGATTGGCAGGCGCCTGAAGAAAATACATCATTAATCAATCAAGTCAAAGAAGTGGCTTATGCTGATATTAAAGCAGCATACCAGATTCGTGAAAAGCTAGAGCGTCAAGAAAAGATCTCAGCACTACGTAAAGCAGTCGTTGAGAAGCTGTGTACTGAAGCTGAAGATGGTCCAACAGATTCCGAAGTCGGCAAGATTTTCCACGACTTTGAAAGTGAAATTGTTCGCAGCCAGATTCTTGCAGGCGAACCACGTATTGATGGTCGTCCAACCGATGTGGTGCGTCCTATTACAGTAGAGCTTGGTGTGTTACCACGTGTGCATGGTTCGGCTTTATTTACGCGTGGTGAAACGCAAGCATTAGTAGTAGCAACACTGGGTACTGAGCGTGATTCACAAATTATTGATGATCTTGATGGCGATCGTAAAGAAACATTCTTATTACATTACAACTTCCCACCATTCTCAGTAGGAGAAGTGGGTATGATGTTTGGTCCTAAGCGGCGTGAAATTGGGCATGGTAAATTAGCTAAGCGTGCGCTTGAAGCGATGATTCCAAGCCAAGATGACTTCCCATATGTGCTGCGTTGTGTATCTGAAATTACCGAATCAAATGGCTCGAGCTCTATGGCGAGTGTTTGTGGTAGTAGTTTGGCGATGATGGATGCAGGTGTGCCACTTAAATCTGCAGTTGCTGGTGTGGCGATGGGTCTCATTAAAGAAGAAGGTAGCTTTGCAGTCTTAACTGATATTCTAGGTGATGAAGATCACTTAGGTGATATGGACTTTAAAGTGGCCGGTTCTCGTGAGGGTATCACAGCACTACAAATGGATATCAAAATCGATGGTATTACCAAACAAATTATGGAATGTGCACTTGAACAAGCAAGAGCCGCACGTATACATATCTTAGGTATCATGGAAGCAGCGATTGCTAAGCCACGTGAAGATGTCTCTGAATTTGCACCACGTTATATTAAAATGAAGATCAATCCAGACAAGATTCGTGATGTGATTGGTAAAGGTGGTGCAGTAATTCGTGAATTAACTGAAGCAACCAACTGTACGATCGATATTTCTGATGATGGTGTGATTAAGATTGCTGCGGTTAAATCGACTGATGGCGAAGAAGCGAAACGTCGTATTGAAGCGATTACAGCTGAAGCTGAAATCGGCAAACTATACGATGGTAAAGTGGTTAAAGTCGTTGACTTTGGTGCCTTTATTGAAGTATTACCGGGCAAGCAAGGCCTGCTTCACGTATCGCAATTTGCTGGTGATGAGCGTATCGAAAATGTCTATGACCATATCTCAGAAGGTCAGGACATTAAAGTACGTGTGATGGATATTGATCACCTTGGCCGTGTAAAACTCTCTTGCAAAAACATGGAACAACAAGAGGTTTAATATTGTTTCATGGTGAGCTAGGTTCTGTGTAGGAGATTTAATGTTGTAAAGATGGCAGTTTCTGTAGTGAAATAAGATTCACCAAAATCAGAAATCACAAAGGAAACTGCCGA
>JAUIDD010000048.1 GCA_030429175.1 Gammaproteobacteria bacterium | reverse complement strand
ATTCTTAACAGTGCTATATATAAAGAAGATTCTAAAGTTTTTACCTATTAAACCATTAGCTACTGTTGTTGCTTTGAACATTTATCCAGAATTGAGGTTTATTAGTAATTCATATACTTGAAACATGTTTCTCGAAAAATTTGCAATATTTTAAGCCACTACTACACTTTTCTTAACTGGACTTAATTTAGGCCAAGGACGTGGGCTTTGTAGGAGAGATGTGATGAAATTTTTTAAGGTAAAATATTTGGCAGCAGCAGTTTGTGTAAGTGTACTTGGGTCCACAACTTTAGTGGCACAAGGTATGTCTGGAATTGTTGATCAAGCTAAAGGTGGCGCTGTCAGTCTCGCACAAGACCAATGTGGTGAGTTACAGTGTTTGGATTATCTTAAAGAAGTGGGTTTAGATGAAGCAACTATCGAGCAATTAAAATTAACCAAACCTACAATAATAGAAATGCATCAAGCATATAAAGACAGTGGTATTAGTGCTGCATTTATCGTTTTGATTGCACATGTGAGTGAAGCCGATCCATCACAAGTAGCGACTGTCACTACAACTTTACTCAACAAGATGGGTGTGAAGATGCCACCTCTATTGGTGAAGGTTATAGAAACTCACGTGCCAGAAATGATCACCGCCTACAACAACGGTGGAGATACAACGACTGCCAAAGTTACAGCTGCACTTCAAAAGCTTGTATTTCTATATGCAACTCAATCATTAACATCTCTTGGACTTGATCAATCATTTGCAAATGCATTGATTCCTGTTCTAGAAAATCTGAGTATTGAAAACGTCAAGTCATTATTAAATGAAATTAAGGTTGCATATCAAGGAGAAACAGGAACTATTAACAAAACGATGGCAACGGGTTTTGTGATTTTAAACTACCTTAAACAGAATGATCAATCATCGAATCTTGTTTTGCTATTTAATAAAATGATTTTATCGGCCGGTGTCGATCCAGCCATTGCCAGCGTTGCGGTAGAAAATGTTGATAAGATTGTATCAACTTACAATGCTACCGAAGGGGATGCTTCAGATAAAAGCACTGCAACTATTAAGTTCATGATAGGATTATACGCCATTGATTCATTAGTTAAAATTACCGGTATACCCGAGCCGACTGCTGCTGCATTGGTCAGCATGTTGGGGAGTGTTAAGTTAGATGACGTTAAAAATGTGATTAGCGAAGCTGAAGTTGCTTATCGTTCACAAGAGCAAACACCCAATAAGATAATGGCTGCTACTTTCGTGATTTTGGATTATGTTAAGCAACAAGATCCTGACAATTTAGAAAATAATTTTAAGGCAGCTGCAGCTGCTTTAAACATAGATTCACAAATAGCATCTATTGTACTTAAAAATTTAGATACGATCATTACCACATACAATGAAACTTCAGGGCCTGCTACAGTTAAAGCAAATGCAGCTATTGTTGCAATTGGTCAGGCTTATGCATCAGATGTACTTGCTCAAGTGGGTGTGCCTACGAAAGTGGCTGACGCATTAGTTAAATATGTGGGTAACGTTAACTTTGATGAGCTCAAAACACTTGTGGGTGATGCAAAGGAAGCTTATAAAACTGCAAAAACTAGTTCTGATAAAACTATCAGTGCGACATTTGTTATTTTAGACTATGTCTATAATAAAGATCCTGAACAAGCCAAACAAATGGTAACTTCGGTGATGGAGCAAGCAAGTGTTCCAAGTGGATTAACAGCTATCATCATGGCTCAGATGTCAGAATTAATAAACACTTATAACAATACCAGTGGTAGTACTGCTGTAAAATCAAAAGCGGTTTTGGCTAAGGTTATGGCCGATTATATACGAGATATTGCTAGAACAGCCTTGGTCGATCATATGAACTTACCAGAGTCTGTTGTCGAAGTAATTATTGCCTATATGGGTGATGTTGACGCAAGTAATGTTATGGACACTTTTAAACAGGCGAAAGCAGCTTATGACGGAGAAGCGGTTTCTTTATATAAAGTACCTGCAGCTATGTTTGTATTTGTAGATTACGTCTATCAGAAAAATCCATCTACAGTAATCGATATGATAAACGCAGTTTCAAAGCCTGCAGGTATTCCACCATTCCTTACTAATATTATGACGACTAATCTTGATATGTTTATGCAAGCTTACAAAGATGCTGGCAGTAAAGATGTTACGAAACAATTAGTGATGTTAGTAAGTATTGAATCTTTAATCAACGCAGGTTTCAGCAAAGACTATGCTAAGTTATTTGTTTCAGTAGTGGTTGAAATTGCAGGTACTACAGCTGCGATACAAGCTGAACTCACCGAGATACAAGCAATTTATAAAGATAATAAAAAGAAAATCAGGCCAGTTGTCGAGCATGTGGTGAATAAATATAGTAGTGATACTGTCGTGACTGCATGTAATAAAGGGGTATCAGCAGGTTTACTTAAGAGCGGTCATTGTGATGCGATTAAATCACTTATTAGTATCCTAGATAATATCAATGGGGAAATCAGACAGGCAGCGCAATGTGGTACAGCTTTGGGTGAATTTGGTGCTGTATGGGGTTCTATTGGTGGTTGTGGTGCTTCAGCTGTCTTTGCAGGTGGTGCAGCCTGTCCAGCAACGGCCAAAGTGTTGGGTGATAAGTTTGCTAAAGAGCTACTTGAAGAGGGTGGTAAGTGTGCATTGCAAGAGTCAGCTGAACACGTCCTCAATAACTTCAGTGATCCAACGGCAGCTGCGCAGATACCGATGCATCAAATTGTGCCTAACTGTACAGCAGAGGCCCTCAAAAATGCTCAAGATTCTTTAGCACAAACATTTTTTAAAGATATGTGGGATAAATGTGCTGTTTATTTCGAATTAGCAGGTAAATATATTGCAGAGGGTGCGGTGTTTGTTTTCGAAGAAGGGCTCGCACCTGGTGCTAAAATTGTATTGAATGATGGGTTAAAACCAGCGTTAGATAATACACTTTACGCTGCTGGTGTTGCTGGCAAAGAAATTTCTGAAAAGGCAGAAATGGTGCAGGACTTTTTTGAAGATGATGTGAAGAAAGTATTGGGTCGAGGCTTATCGACTGGTGCAACAGTTGCTTATAATTCAATTGAGACAGTAGCTGAGTCAATGACAACATTAGTCAATGGTATGAAAGAAAATATTTCTGAGCAGTTTAATAGTCTCATGAAAGGTGCGAATGAAGCATTAAGCCTTGCGCAAGAACACGCAGCAAAATTAGTAGCTGGAGCAGAAGATGCAGCCAGGGCGCTAGAAGACCAAGCAAAACTAGCAGCACAACATGCAACTGCTGCGGCTAAGGCTATTGCTGGTGTCTCAGATGATGCTAAAGAGGCGGCAATTGATGCCGCTTATGAAGCGGCTGGTATTGCTGAGAGTAGTGTTAGTGCCCTCAAATCAGGTATTGCAAATTTGCAAAGCCAGGTAGCAGTACTTAAGCATTTTTCAGGGTTGCAAATCGATAATGTAAGTAAATTTGCTGAACAAAATGCTGATAAAGTACTGAACGCATTGCAAGAGGGTTACCTTGAATCAGCGGAAGCTATTGTTGCTCAAGCCAATCAACTTGTTAACAATGCAGTGAATGTTGCTAATACCATTGCAGATAATGTTGAAAAGGCAGCAAAGGCTGCTATAGATACCGCAAACAAAGCTTTGGATAGTTTCCAGAATGCTGCTCAAGCAGGCTGGGACTGGTTCTCCGGTGGTATTACCAGTGGCTTCGGTTTATGGTAATAGTTTAAACTGAAGCATTTGATTTAAAAAACCGCCCCATTTGGGCGGTTTTTTTGTGACGCAATTCTGTTATGATGTTGCCATGGAAAGTATTAATCTGCACGTATTATTTATCACTCTAGCGATTTTGATTGTGATCTCGGCGTTTTTTTCGGGCACGGAGACGGCAATGATGGCCTTGAATCGTTACCGTCTGCGTCATCAAGCACGCAAAGGTAATCGTGCGGCGAAGCGTGTGCAAAAGCTGTTGGATAGGCCAGAGCGGCTGCTGGGTGTGGTGTTGCTCGGTAATCAATTTGCCAATATCTTGGCATCGGCGATTGCGACTGTGATTTGCGTACATTATCTCGGAGATATCGGGGTGATTGTGGCGACGGTGGCGTTGACGTTTGTGATCTTGGTCTTTGCTGAGACGGCACCAAAGACATTAGCGGTGCTGCATCCATTTCGCTTAGCCTATCCTGCATCATGGCTGTTGCAGCTGTTATTGATTGTACTGTATCCGTTTGTTTGGGGCGTTAATATGCTATCGAATGGCTTGCTGCGTTTGTGTGGTGTTGATATGCGGCATAATAAAATTGATCCACTGAGCAAAGAAGAGTTGCGTACGTTGGTGTTTGAGAGCAGCGGCAAGGTTGCTAATAAATACCAGTACATGTTATTGCGTGTTTTGGATCTTGAAAAAGTCACCGTAGAGGATGTGATGGTTCCTCGATCTGAAATTTACGGTATTGATTTAAAAGATGAATGGGCTACTATCTTAGGTCAGCTGCGAAACTCTGAGCATGCTTTTGTACCACTGTATAATGACTCGATCGATCAAGTGCAGGGCATGTTGAAGTTGCGTAAGCTAATCGAGATAAAAGATGAAACGCTTACAAAAGAGCGGTTGTTGGAATATGCCGATCCAGTTTACTTTGTGCCAGAGGCAGCACTGCTCAATCGTCAGTTGGTTAACTTCCAAGATGAGCAAGAGCATGTGGGGCTGGTTGTCGATGAGTATGGTGATATTCAGGGTTTGGTGACCATGCAGGACGTGTTAGAAGAAATTGTCGGTGAGTTCTCGGAAGACGAAGATTCACCTGCCAAGATGGTACGTAAACAGCGTGATGGCAGTGTGATTGTCGATGGTGGTATCAGTTTGCGTGAGCTTAATCGTGTTACAGACTGGCAGCTACCAACTAATGGCCCCAAAACATTAAGCGGTTTAATCATCCATTATCTCGAAATAATTCCAGGGTCAGGTGTTGCCTGTCGGATTAACGATTATCCAATGGAAGTGATTAAAGCCAATGAGCACACAATTCAACTGGTACAGGTCTGGCCGATGCTTAGAAAGCAGCTATAGTCTGATTGAATTATTAATTGTTATCATGATCACTGCTATCCTATTTACATTATCTGTGCCATCGCTTCATCATCAAATCCAACATGCACGTTTTTTATTACTGCAACACCGGTTATCACAAGCCTTGGCATCAACACGTGCATTTGCGATGCTTCATCAGCAACCGTTGCGCTTGTGTGGTAGTCAGAATGGAGACCAATGTGATGGCTATTGGACTGATTATTGGCGTATTGAGCGTGCGGTAGATGGGCAACTGATACGATTATTCGATATCCATATGCCGTCGTCGGCACTTTTGTGGCGCGGTAATCACCGTCAGCGTTCAGGCATTATTTTTAATAAATTGGGTGAGACAATGGGCACCCAGGGGCGGTTTTTGCTGCAGTTAGATCATTATTGTGCCGAAACGGTCTTAATTGCCAGTGGACGAATCCGGGTCGTTACTCTATAGTGGCACACTTCATCTTTAATTGAATGAGGCAATATATGCGCATTATCCTTTTGGGGCCGCCAGGCGCGGGTAAAGGCACACAGGCACAGTTTCTCACCAAGCATTTCAATATTACACATCTGTCCACTGGCGATATGCTGCGTACCGCTGTAAAGTCAGGTAGCGAACTTGGCAAACAAGTTAAGCAAATTATGGATAGTGGTGCGCTCGTATCAGATGATCTGATCATAGAGCTTGTGAAAGAGCGTATTCAACAATCCGATTGCACGCATGGCTTTCTCCTAGATGGTTTCCCCAGGACCACAACTCAGGCTGATGCGCTGCGTGATGCACAGATTAAAATCGATTATGTAATTAATATCGAAGTGCCTGATGCGGATGTGATTGAGCGCATTTGTGGTCGTTTGGTTGATCCAAAATCTGGGCGGGTTTATCATCGCCTCTATAAGCCACCTAAAATTCCAGGTAAGGACGATATTACTGGTGATCCTCTGATTCAGCGTGCCGACGATAGTGAAGAAACGGTACGCAATCGTTTGAAAGTCTTTAATGAGCAAACCGAGCCATTGGTTTCATATTATCAACAATGGGATAAGTCTGGTGATGAATATGCGCCACACTATGCAGTAGTATCAGGACTTGGAGAGGTACAAGAAGTCTCTAAGCGGATTGAGGACATATTTAAGTAAAGGAATTTTGATATGGAAAATATCATTCAAATCACGAATACTAACTTTGATGAGGTGGTGGCAAAACATGACTTTCTATTACTCGATTTTTGGGCTGATTGGTGTGCACCATGCAAAGCCTTCTCCAAAGTCGTTGCCGAGATCGCACCCAGCTACCCACACGTTACTTTTGGCTGCATCAATGTTGATTCGGAGCCAAGCTT
>JAUIDD010000047.1 GCA_030429175.1 Gammaproteobacteria bacterium | reverse complement strand
CTGATGGTGTTTCAAAGATGTCGAAGCATAAATGCACAAAAGAAATTTACCAGGCCTTTCTCCAAGCGAGTAGCATACGTTACTCAGGTCTCGCTTTGTCAGAAGTTTGTCCAACAGATTTGTCTCATGATAGTGTTAGTCGCTGGCTTCAAAGTAAACATTTTAGACCTCGAGAGCTGTGGAAAGAAGTGTCATCATTTATAGAAAAGGATGCGCCGTGTATTTTAATAGCAGATGATTCTGTGCTATCGAAACGGCATAGTAAGCATATTGATTTAGTAAACTATCAATACTCAGGTAATGCTCATGATGTTATCGCTGGAATAGGGTTGGTCAATTTATTGTGGCATGATTTGAATTCATCAAACACAGTGCCAGTTGACTATCGTATTTATGATAAGGGTGGTGATGGTAAAACAAAGAATACACACTTTTGTGAGATGTTAAAACTCGCTAAAAATAGGGGCATATGCCCAGATGCTGTTGTTACAGATGCTTGGTATTCAAGCCTCAAAAATTTAAAAGCAATACGCTCAATGGGATGGCATTGGGTTACTGGGCTTAGAAAAAATCGCAAGGTAAATCGTAATAACACCTTGTCAGAGTTATCAATTCCCGATGAAGGGCTGAAGGTGCATTTGCGTGGTTATGGATGGATTTGGGTATTTCGGTTTGTGGCTAGTGATCGCCGCACGGACTATATAGCAACCAATCTTGAATCACCAACAAGAGACCAAGTTAAGGCAATTATGGAAGCACGCTGGTCAGTGGAAGTCTATCACCGAGAATTGAAACAGGCATGCTGTATTGAGCGTTGTCAGGCTCGCACGGGTCGAGCGCAAAGAAATCATATTTATCTTGCAATCATTGCCTGGCTTAACAGACATAAACGACGACTCTCTGAAAACATCACATTATATGAACAAAAATGGCGAGTGATTAAACAAAGTATAAAACACGAAATGAAGCTGTTATTGGTAGCAAGCTAGTCAAGTGCGAAACTCCTGTTTTAGATGAGTGTAAGCAGGCATTAAGCCCTTTTTATAAACCATTTCACCAGTATTCTTAACTTGATTGATTGCATGTGTGATGTATGCACTACACGCATTCCAGAAGTTTTGGTATGCAGCATTTTTAAGTGTATCAAGATACCCGCTCATTAATAGTTCACTAGTGCATTGTTGAGTGATTCTCTGTACATCACTCGAGGTTGGATTTTGAAGTGTCAGTAGTGTATCGAGGGTTTTATCAAGAGTACAATTTTTAATTTCTGCGGCTGCTTGTTTTCCTAGCTGAGGCATTAATGCTACACAACCTGCACCAGTCGCACAGCCACCAATAGCAGCATACATCCCGGCTGTATCCCCAAATGCTTTAGCGCAGTCAGCTGCCTTTTTTGATTCAGAATTCATAATATCGTTTACTTGCTTTAACACAGATCTTTGTTCTTCACTTGCGCCTATAGTCTTGAGCCCATTATCTAGTGCTTTAAATCCGTATTGGCTTATTAGATATTTAACTACTGGTCCTGTGCCATCTTTTTTAAATATATTTTTTACTGTGATAACTTGCTGCGGATCTTTAATAAGTAAACTAGCAAGTTTGGCGATAGTCTCATTAATCCCAGCTATTTCGAGTAAATTTTCTATATAGAGTTGTAGAGTTATTGCTATTGCCGCAGATTGTTTATCTTTTGTGTTTCCATCGGTGCTATTGTAGGCTTTGTATATTTCAGGTGCATCATGAATAATTATTTGTGCTGCTGCACTATCTGGATTGAGGCCTAAGGAAGTGAGTAAACTCTTGGCAAATAATTGATATGCTACTTCCAATATGAGATCCTTGCCACCATTGTCATATGCATCGATAAGTAAATTTGAATTCACAGCAATGACTTCAGCAATATTGTCTGGTACCTGAAGTGATTTAAGAATTTTTTTCGCATAATAATATCGAATAGAAGATGCCAACGCATCAGAATTATCTGGTTTAAACTGGCTATTAATTTCTTTGAAATCATTTTTTAAGGTATCTTTAACTAATGATGTAAGGTTTGCCTCATTTAATACTTTATCAAATAAACTTTGATCATACTTATCTATGTAATGAAGTAAAGTAAATACTGCAACAGCCTTGCCTACTAGCTTGTTTTCAAGTGCCTGTGTTGTATTATAAATATTTTTTGTTGCTTCATTAGTGAGCTTTATTTTTTGTATTTCTTCATCTGAAATTTGAATACCAATTTCTCTGAGATACTTAAGATATGAAATACAATCACATTGTCTGAACAATAATTTTGGGCATGTTCAGTTGTTTTATTGGTTGCGGATTCAGCAAATGTGCTAGATAGGGGTAAGCTTGTTATACCAATAATGATAATTAGAGGTAATGTTCTTGGTATTTTAAATTTCATTGTATTTGCTCCAATCCATCTCTATCTGATAAGTCAATTTAACTATAGTATAGGGTTGGGTTGAATACAAAAATTTTAATTTATTGAAAATACGCCGATTTTTGAGGCGTTATAAGCTTAAGTTTTGTAAGTATAGCGATCGTTGGATTGGCTTTGTTTAAGGTATAAAAATGTAGGCCAGGCGCACCACCATCAATTAATTTTCTACATAATCTTGTAACGATGTGCTCTCCGAGTGCCGAAATTTTGTTAGGGTCATCATATATTGCCTTTAAGCGTAGGTCGAGCCAGCGTGGGATTTCAGCACCACAAATATGCGAGAAGCGTGCTAGCTGAGTGTAGTTTGTAATGGGCATAATACCCGGGATGATGGAGGCATTAATGCCCGCGGCCTTTGCGTCATCACATAATTGAAAATACGCATCTGAATTAAAAAAATATTGGGTAATCGCACGATTAGCACCAGCATCAAATTTCATTTTTAGATGTTCGATATGCAATGAAGGGTTTAGTGTTTCGGGGTGCATTTCAGGATACGCTGCCACCTCAATAAAAAAGTGGGGGCCTGTTTGCTCACGAATAAACTGAACCAGCTGATAGGCATAATTGAAGTCTTGTTGTGAATTAATCATGCCGGAGGGCTGATCGCCGCGTAATACAACTAAATGTTTGATACCAATTTTTTGATAACGCTCGAGTATGGTAGCAGCCGTAGCCTTAGTCATGTGCACACAAGAAATATGTGGCGCGATATCGGCCTTAAATGTTTCTTTTAAAGTAGTTACTGTTGAAACAGTTGCTGATTGTGAGCTGCCACCCGCGCCAAAGGTGACTGAGTAAAACTCCGGCGAGAGCTGTTGTAATCGCTCAGTCGTTTTAAGTAGGTTAGCTAAGCCTTTTTCAGTCTTTGGTGGAAAGTACTCAAAACTAATATCCATATTAGATCCTTGTGAATTAAAAGTTAGCTGCTACAACTGTCGAGATATTTTTCAGCGTCAAGTGCTGCCATACAACCCGTACCTGCTGAAGTGACCGCCTGACGATACACGTGATCGGCAACATCACCTGCTGCAAATACGCCTTCGATGCTAGTTTGGGTGGCATTACCATTGAGCCCACTTTGTATCTTTAAGTAGCCAGACTCATTCATATCAAGTTGGCCTTTAAAGATTTTTGTATTGGGGTCATGACCAATTGCAATAAAGCACCCATCAACAGTCACTTCCTTAGTGTCACCTGTTTTGACATTTTTAATTCGAATGCCAGTAACGCCTTTGTCATCACCGAGCACTTCGTCGAGTACATGATCCCATTCAATGCTGACATTACCATTTTGGCTGCGTTCGATTAAACGATCGGATAAAATTTTTTCTGATCTAAATTGATCACGACGATGCACGACAGTGACGTGTGAAGCGATATTAGCAAGATAAAGTGCTTCTTCAACGGCCGTGTTGCCACCGCCAATCACAGCAACCGGTTTTTGTTTGTAAAAGAAACCATCGCAAGTAGCGCAGGCTGAGACTCCTTTGCCCATAAATTTTTCTTCAGAGGGCAAGCCAAGGTAGCGTGCTGAGGCGCCAGTGGCAATAATAAGTGCATCACATGTGTAGTTATTAAACTCACCAGCTAATTGAAAAGGGCGTACGTTTAGATCAACAGCTTTAATCGAATCAAAAATAATTTCAGTATTGAAGCGTTCAGCATGTTGCTTCATGCGCTCCATCAAAGCTGGACCTTGTAAGCCTTCGATATCACCCGGCCAGTTATCGACATCGGTTGTGGTTGTAAGCTGACCACCTTGTTCCATACCAGTTAAGACAGTTGGATTTAAATTTGCACGAGACGCATAAATGGCAGCCGTATAACCGGCAGGGCCTGAGCCTAAAATAATTAGCTTATGATGTTGTACATCAGACATGTGTTTACCTTATTACATAGATGGATAACATCGTATATTACTAAACTCGAATACAATCTACAATTTATTTGTAGTGATTATATAGATCAGTTAAGATGTTGACAATTTTAAAGTTAATATTAAGGATTCGGTATGTCTCGAGATTTTTATAGTGCACTTGCTAAGAATATGAAAAAAAAATCATTAAGCTCTAGCGATAAGTTAAGCCCGGAAAATCAGAAATTATTCGATGAGATCAATTCAAATTTAGGTAATGTCAAATCAATACTCAAACAAGTGATTACACTTAAAAGATTTAATTTGTTAATACGACCCTTGTCAAATGGCAATACGGTTTTGCACGAATTGTTATTGCGTCATGATGCCGATTTTTTACTGAACTATTACGATAAAGTTTATGCGATTGCTTATCAGCACAGACAGAAGGACATTTACTCAGATGCAAGCTCTACGCATCTATCAAAAGTAGTGAGATCAGTTGATGCACAGGGTAGATCACCGCTAATGATTGCTTGTATGCAAGCAAATGAAGCCGCCGCATTACGTTTGATTAAGTACGATTTAGATTGTGAGTCAATCAATATACGTGATAAGCAGGAGTATACACCATTACATATCGCTTATTTGTTTGGCATGGAGCGTGTGGTTGATGTGTTGATTCGCAATGGTGCTGATATCACAAAAATGGATCATCGGGGGCGTAAGCCTGAAGCATGTTTATGGCTCGACTTTGATTCAATGCATCAAGCCATTAGAGAAGTATTGTCTTGGTTAAGCGTTGTTGAAAACCAAGAGCAACGTGTCTCTCTTCTATATTCAAATAATCTAGATATGCGCGTTAGCATCTTAGAAGCTGAGAATAAAGCAATGCACAATTGGTGTTTTATGCAAGAAAGTGAGGATGATAAGGTCGGAGTAGATCCAGTGAATGCTTGTGCCATTCTCTAATACAGTTAATATTTTAGATTATAAATAACTTCTAACTTGTTAATTTAAAGATTAATTTATTTTTTTAGTTTCAAATGACTTGATATTGCGCAAGTTTTTTTCACCCAATTTAAAGCAAATGGTTTTCAGAGCGCTATTTCCCTTATATAATGAATAGATTACGCACTTTTTCTAATGAAGGAACGAGCTCTTGGGACGCAAGGCGGCTAAACAAAAATTCGATTATTCGGCACATATCCAGCATCGGCTATGGGAAGGGTTGTTGATCCTGATCCTGTCTATCTCGGTATTCTTGTTGCTATCTCTGACCACTTATCAACGCAGTGATCCGGGTTGGTCGCATTTAATTAACGCGCATCATGTGGCAAATTCAGGTGGGCGTGTTGGTGCATGGATTGCAGATATATTTTTGTATGGTTTTGGTTATTTGGCGTATTTGTTTCCAGTAATGCTGGGTTATATTTCATGGTTATTTTATCTGCATAAGCATCGTGGTTGGCATAATGATGAAGAAACGCAAGAGATGGGCGCTGTATTACCGATATTAATGTTACGTTCGGCTGGTTTTTTAATTGTATTGTTGACAGGTTGTGGTTTGGTACATATCCATGTCGAGCATGCGATACAACCAATGCCTTTTGAATCTGGCGGTATTTTAGGGAGTGTGATCGGTTCGGGTATGTTGAGTATCTTTAATGAAACAGGTGCTACCTTAATTTTATTTGCGTTATTTTTGATTGGTATGACATTGTTTACGGGATTATCATGGTTACGCACAATGGAAACCATCGGTAGTTATGTGTTGTTAGGCACTCAGTATGTATATTACTGGTTAATGGATCGTGAGTGGACTTTGTATTATCGTATCGCTGATTGGTTTAGGCGTGATGAAGATGAATACGAAGATGAGGAGGCGTTTGAAGAATATGAAGAAGAGGTTGTTGTTACCAAGCCAGTGATTAATCGTGTTGAGCCAGAATTTGAGATTGAAGTTGAAAAGAAGAAATCTTTAACCTCTCGCATTATTGATATCGCACGTCCTAAAAAAGCTCAAGCCGTTGAGATTGATGACTCACCTGAAAGTATCGATGCAGAAATCAGCCAAGCAATGCGCAAGCCGCCACGTTACAAGCATTCTGATGCTGTGCCTAAAATTACGT